>CAZRVU010000033.1:0-18721 GCA_964603615.1 uncultured Desulfovibrionaceae bacterium | reverse complement strand
TTTTTTTGTTCAAAGCAGGCCGGACACAAGCCGGGCAAACCAGAGCACAGCATTATCAAAAGGCTGCCCTGACCGGGTCAGGACAGTTCCAAAAAATAATCCAGGGCTACCAAAAAAACCAATTTTAACATCCGTCATCCCGGAGCAAAGTCAAAGAATTTTGTCGTTCAGGTGCTTAGGACGGATCCTTCACTTCGCCCGGGATGACAAAAACGATCTTTTTCAGCAGTTCCAAACAGTCCCTGTTGCCAATCATAGCCTAATGATGCCTTACCCGTTCTGTTTTTTGGTATAATTCAGCAGCCCGCCCTCCAAAATAATTGCTTGCTGGCGAGCAGTGAGCCCGTGGCTCACTTGAAAGGAACTGCCTGTACGAAGGTTTATCATTTCAATCCGATCCCCAGCCTGCAGTTGACTGCGTAGCGCTTTGATGGCCAGCAGGTCTTCTTTTTCGATGCTGCCATAATCTTCTTCATAGATAAAAGTTAAGGGAAGGATACCAAAGTTAATCAGATTGGCCCGGTGAATGCGGGCGAAAGATTTGGCAAGCACCGCCTTGATACCAAGGTACATGGGAGCCAACGCGGCATGTTCACGGCTGGAACCCTGACCGTAGTTATGTCCGCCCACAATAATCCCCGGCCCGGCCTCTTTTGCCCGGCCAGCAAAATCTGGATCAAGAGCACTGAATAGATGTTCGCTGATGGCGGGAATATTTGAACGCAGGGGCAGTATCTTGGCCCCCGCCGGCATGATATGATCTGTTGTAATGTTATCTTCTACTTTGAGAAGCACTTTAGCTGTAATTTCTTCCGTCAACTCACAGTTTACAGGCAACGCTTTGATATTGGGGCCCCGCAAAACCTCCACCGCTTCCGGGTTCTCCGGTGGGGAAATGATCATCCGGTCATCGATTATATATTTTGAAGGCAGCTCCACTTTTTTATACTCGCCAAGTTTCCCCGGATCGATCAGCCTGCCGGTTAAGGCTGCTGCCGCTGCCGCTGCAGGGCCGGTGAGATAAACCCGTGCATCTGCAGTACCGGAACGCCCGGGGAAATTGCGGTTAAAGGTTCTGACGGAAACGGCACCAGAAGGAGGCGATTGCCCCATACCGATACAGGGCCCGCAAGCAGATTCAAGGATGCGCGCCCCCGCAGCAATCAAATCAGCCAGGGCACCATTTCTTGCCAGCATCTCCAAAACTTGCTTCGAACCCGGGGAAATCACCAGGCTCACGCGATCATGAACCTTCTTGCCCCGCAGCAAAGCAGCCACCTGCATCAAGTCGGCATAAGAAGAGTTTGTGCAACTGCCGATAGCAACTTGATCGACCTCCATTGCACCTATTTCCCGGATTGTTTTAACTGCATCGGGACTGTGCGGGCAGGCAGCCATTGGTTCTAGCATGGCGAGATCGAGGACTATCTCCTCATCGTAAACAGCATCTAGCGCGGGTAAAAGCTCTACCCATTGCTCTCCCCTACCCTGGGCAACGAGGAAGTCTTTTGTCACCCCATCGCTAGGGAAAATAGAGGTGGTTGCACCCAACTCTGCACCCATATTTGTAATCGTGGCACGCTCCGTCACGGAAAGACTGTCCACTCCGGGCCCGTTATATTCAATCACCTTGCCCATCCCGCCCTTGACACTGAGGCGGCGCAGCACCTCGAGGATAATATCTTTAGCCGATACCCAGGGCCGCAATTTATTGACGAGTTTCACCCTTAGAACCTCTGGCATCGTCAGGTAAAAAGGTCCACCCGCCATAGCCACCGCCACATCGAGGCCGCCGGCTCCGATGGCCAGCATACCAATACCGCCACCGGTAGGGGTATGGCTGTCCGAGCCCAGCAGCGTTTTTCCGGGAATGGCAAAGCGTTCTAGATGTACCTGGTGACAAATACCGTTACCGGGACGGGAAAAATATATACCGTACTTAGCAGCAACAGTCTGCAAAAAACGGTGATCGTCGGCGTTTTCAAAACCTGTCTGCAACGTGTTGTGATCAACGTAGGAAACAGAAAGTTCCGTCCGGACGCGAGGCACGCCCATTGCTTCAAATTGCAAATAGGCCATAGTTCCGGTAGCATCCTGCGTCAACGTCTGATCAATCCTGATGGCAATTTCACTGCCCGCAGTCATCTCACCTGCCAGCAGATGCGCAGCTATTATTTTTCTAGTCAGATTGTTTCTCATTGAACAAAACCTCCTCATACTGTCCTGCAAATACATGTCCGGGGAAATAAAATATGCTGGAAAACCTGTAAAAAGCGAGCGGGGTAGAACCCCGCCCCTGCAAAAATATTTTCATCCTTCTGCTGCTACTTGATCAATGCGTTATACGTTAACGCCTAGTGCAAACCCCTACTAGTGCAAGCCGCTACAGAAATATTTTCATCCTTCTGCTGCTACTGCCCAAAAAGGGCGGCAGCGGTGCCCGCTAGTGTTCATCCTCATCTTTATCCGGCGGGTGATCGATAAAATATTCCCGTTCCAGAAGCTCATGGTATTCATCCGGAATAGGAATCCTCAATTTAAACGGTGCCTTTTCGCGACCATCTGGTTCAAGAAACGGTGCTTTTTCGTGGCGAACCAGTTCAAGAACCAGTTCATAGCTGCCGTCCAGATTTTTGCGCGGCCACCAGGCTTTAAACACAGCTTTATCACGACTGGTATGAGCTTGTACAACAAGATCACACCAGTTAAAAAATCGTTCCCGGCAAGCATCCAAATGACTTAACATGGTTATTGGTCTTCCCCCCTATTAGTGGTTCAGTAACACCAGTCAATCTCCTTGATCGTCCGTAAAACACATCTGGTTTCTGCCCGAACCGCTTCATGAACTGTTCATTCCATTACTATAACATTATAACAGTTTCTTGAATGTCTGGAAACAAAAGCGTTCGTTTACCAGCCCTCGCCGGATAAATATATTTAATAAAATAACCTCCAAATTTGGAGGTTTGTGTCCTTACCCACCGGACAGATCAATGTTAAATATTTATTTGAAAATGTTGCTATTTTTGCCAAATGTTAATAAATATTTAGAAATTAACATTGTGTTTTTTTATTACTGCTTTTTAAAGCAACAAATACAAAAAGAATTTAAAAAATGAAGCACCACGAGCATAACTAGCCCCTATTTTACTACTTTTGCCTATCATTAAGATTTGAGCCGCTGTTTAATCCTTTGGAAAGCCGTAAGAATAACCCCTCCGAAGATGTAAAGGTAGATGATGATCTTCCGCACCACGGAGGTGATCTCCCGGCCCAACAGGAATAAATTTTTCTTGCCTTCCTGCCAAACCAGTCCCCCGCTACCCAAATATAATCTTAATTGATGCACTAAGCGTTCCCAGGCCGCGGGATTGTTTAGATAATAAAATCCGGTTAACATAACAGCAACGATTACCCCGATAATCAGGATTGTCCGGAAAATTACATTACCCCAGGCACCTGTTTTAACGGCAGACTCTTTTCCGGTATCCACTCCGGCAGAATCCCCATAAAAATAGTAGCTGACGACATCGGCAAAAAGGGAAATACCATCCTGGGCCTCTTCTTTGCTGTTTAGGTGCGTTCCTACTTCCAATAAAAGGTTCAGGGGGGTTAAGTCCTGGTTAAAATCGCCCCAACTTAAAAGCACCCCCTTGACTAACCCTGGATAAATTTTATCTGCCAGAGCCTTTAGGTCATAGGCAAAGCTTCTGTTGACCACAAAAGAAGGATTTTCCTGCCCGACGACAAACTGGATCTTCGTCACCCTGTTTTCATCGATCTCCGTTGTATAAGTCTCCGGTGGGGCTGCATCGCGATGTAAATCAAAAATAGCGTCCGGATCGTGCTCCAAAAGCTCTACAGCAGTTCCCCTGGCCCGGAGATAGGCATCCCGGTCGTGAGGTAGATGCAAATCCTCAGAATAAACAACATCGATGTTTTTTTTCTCCAGGGCTTCCTTAAAAGCCTCTCCGACGGCGTGAATCCCGCCCCGCCCGTAAAGGCTTTCCACCCCATCGCTGGGCACATAACTTTCGTCGTTATGCGTGTGGTAGATGGCAATGATGTGCCGCGGCCAACCGGATTTCCCCCCCCCGGCTTCCTGCACAACACCGGGATCTCTAAAGGAAGACGCCTCCCTGCCTGCCGGGGATGGGGATAGGTTATTTGGGGGTGAAGGTTTCCCTAACTTTTCGGTACGCACATAACGAGCCCGGGCAATGTAGTCTTCTACTCGTTCCACTTCATAAAAACGATTGCTTTCATCAAGATACTGATCACCCGGCCGCAAGCGGTGACCGGTGGCCATTATTGTATTTCCTGTTTCATCAACCAATTGGAAATACTTACCGGCGACAATTTCTTCTTTTTCCAACTCCGTCAAGAGCGGTGAAGAACCAGCACCAGTTACCCGCTGTGCAATATCCACTGTATCTTTGTGGCCAGGGCCTTTCATCTTGCTGAAAAATTGTATCCGGTAAAAAAATGTATCCTTGGCAGGCACGTTCATGGCATTTTTTTCGTAAAATCTTGAAAATATTCCCTTTCCGCTCAAAACACAGAAAACTAACAAAAAAATAAGCAGGAAAAAAATCGGACGCATTTGTTTAGCAGTCATCTTCTGTATCATCCTTGGGTTTAATTTAAATGTAATAAAGTCCAGCTACCAGATTCATAGCCGTCGGAAGGAACGCATTGTTCCTTTTCTTCAGTCCTACCTGTAACTAATTCTTTATTGTACCTCGTTTAGATTAAATTATTTTTCAAATAAATATTTTTTTAGCTATAACTTTTCAAACGCTTATCGCCAACTGTTCTCCTTTAACTGCTTTGAACAGTTTCGTTTTTATCGGTATAGTTTTTAGTACCGCCTTTCCCGGTTCCGCACCGGCTCATCCTCCCCGGTGCAGCCTTTCCCGGATCTCCCCCACTATCTCAGCCAATAAAACAGCCAAAATCCCGGCAAATAGGGCGGCACCCCAGAACCCCCCGCCACCTAGAACAAAAGTACCTGTGCTAAAACCGTGACGCAGGTTTTTGCTCCAGGCCAATAATTCAACCAATAGCACCCCTAAAAAAGCACCGCAAAAAGCAGCTCGCCGGGAACGACCTAACAAGTAAGCTACAGGTGCAGCGATCAGCGCGGGTAGAATAAGAGGATCGATATCTAAAAAGCCGGCCCCCGGGTCTGCCGGTAAAAGAAAATCTGCGCCCCGGCAAAGAAAACCTGTCACTACTGCAGCCAATAAAGCCCTGTACTTTTCCTCCTTTTTATCAGCAGTAACTAGCAGATAAATAACTATTACCAAGGGTATGAGCGCCCCGCCAATATTTATTTTTAAACCCCTCATTAAAGGTATATCTGGCAAAATTCCACCTATGATGATAGCAGCAAGCACCAAAAGCGCCTGCCGCCCGGTCAAGCGTAACCGTGCCAAAACACGCTCCAGGGCGCCCAGATAAAGAAGAGTCAGCAGTAGAATAAGAAAACCTAGCGCTATAACGTTAGACATATTTTCATCCTTTAACTAAAAAAATAAGGAGAGGCGATTTTAGTATCCCCTTCTCCCTATTTTTTAGTATGAAAAAAAATAATATCTAAATTGCAGATTCGCTAAAATAAGGTTGTATCTCTACGGCTTTAGCAGAGAGAAGATGTGCAACCGTCTTTAATTCTTCTAATATTTCTTCCTGGACATGGTTGTCCACTTGCAACACCATAATTGCTTCCCCGCCAACCTCACGGCGGCCAACCTGCATCCCAGCAATGTTGATGTTGCTATTTCCAAGGATCGTACCTACTTTACCGATCACCCCGGGCTTATCAGTATATTTGCAAACTAGCATAAAGCGTGATGGAACCACTTCAATGCGGTAATCACCAATCTGAACAATACGAATATCATTGCGACCAAAAATTGTGCCGGCAACACTTGAAGTTTTCCCACCGGCAGTTACCCTGACATTAATCAAATTATTAAAAATAGTATCGCCTTTACTGGTTATCTCCTGCACCTTAATACCCCTTTGTTTGGCAATCAGCGGCGCATTGACAAAGTTTACATTGCTATTTAACATCACCCGCAAAAAGCCAATAAGCAAAGCTGTCGTGAGGGAGTTCACCGGGTGTTCGATGATACTGCCGCTATAGGTAATTTCAATGTTTTCCACCCTGCCGTTAAAAATCTGCATATAAAAGTTACCTAAAATCTTCATAAGCGGGACAAACGGCTCAATTTCGGTTAAAACTTTGGGCGGTAGCACAGGCGCGTTGACAGCCATATGCAAAGGTTCCCCTTTTAAGACATGGGTAATCTCCTCGGCCACTTGTACAGCTACATTGACCTGTGCTTCCTGTGTAGAAGCTCCCAAGTGCGGGGTGCTGATCACTTGTGCTAACTGTAAAAGAGGGTTGTCGTTAGCAGGAGGCTCCTTCTCAAATACATCTAAGGCTGCACCAGCCACCTTTCCAGCAGTAATCGCCTCATAAAGGGCTTGCTCATCGACCAGCCCTCCCCGTGCGCAGTTGATAATACGCACGCCCTGTTTCATCTTGGCCAGCTCTTCTGCTCCCAGCAGATGCATAGTAGTAGAAGTTTTTGGTATATGCAAAGTAATAAAATCGGCCTGTGGCAAGATTTCCTCCAGACCCAGGGCCACAACCCCAACCTTTTCGGCTTGTTCCGCCGAGATATAAGGATCGTAGGCCAAAACCTTCATCCCAAAAGCCCGTGCCCTTTTAGCCACTTCGCTGCCAATACGGCCCAACCCAATAATCCCCAGACACTTTTTATAGAGCTCCAGGCCCACAAATTTATTTCTTTGCCATTGTCCGGCTTTGAGGGAACTGGAGGCCGGCGGTATATTGCGGGCTAAAGACAACATTAAGGCCATGGTGTGTTCCGCGGCCGAAATGGTGTTGCCATCAGGAGCATTGATCACCAAAATACCCTGTTCCGTTGCTTTTCCCACATCAATATTATCAACTCCCACTCCTGCCCTGCCGATCACTTTCAGCTTTTTCCCGGCTTTGATCACCTCAGCGGTCACTTTCGTGCCACTGCGAACCAATAGAGCATCATACCCGCCAATAACTTCAACAATTTCCTCTGGAGAAAGGTTTGGTTTTGCATCAACCTGCGCAATACCATTGAGCAACTGGATGCCTTCCTCTGATACGGGATCACTGACCAGAATCTTATACTGTTTAGCACCCTCCATCAGCGTTTACCTCCTACAAACAATATCTAAAACTGTACTTTGTATCTCTAAATATTGTACAGCTTTAATATAGCACAACTTCAATTGTTAGGCAATATTTCCTTTGCCATAAAAATACTATATTCTCAACCGTCACTGCTTTTTCTGTCGTGTAAAAAACATCAACCCGGAGACCAATAAAATTTGCAGTCGTCCATCTAAGTGCCACCAAGCCCGGGGTCTTGAACTTTAGCCTTTGCAACCGTTCAATATAGTGGCCACCAAAGTTGGCGCCCCGGCGTTAGCGAAGAATCTTAGGCCCCTCACCGCGTTTAGGGTGACAAAGCTATTATTCTCTCTTTCAGCCTCGTATAGCGCTGCAGCGGACGGTTATTTTTAACGGCAATGGCCAGGGCCTTCTTTGTCCCGATGATGACTACAAGCCTTTTACCCCGCGTTAAAGCCGTATAAAGCAAGTTTCTTTGAAGCAAAATAAAGTGCTGCATCGTCAGCAAGATAACAACCGCCGGGTATTCGCTTCCTTGTGACTTATGCACGGTAATGGCATAGGCCAGGGCAAGCTCATCCCTTTCGGAAAAATCATAGGTGACGCGGCGACCATCATAGTTTACCTTAAATTCCTGGTCTATTTCGTCAATGCCCTCCACGATACCCATGTCCCCGTTAAAAACCTCTTTATCGTAATCGTTGGTCAGTTGGATCACCTTGTCACCGGCACGAAGCTGCCTGCTGCCCTGTAAAATGGATCTTCCCGCCGGGTTTAGTGCGTTCTGCAGTTCGGTATTTATGTTGCCCACCCCGGTCACGCCCTTATGCATGGGAGCAAGCACCTGTACCTCTGTTTTAGGATCAAACCCGAATCGTTGCGGAAGGCGTTCACAAACGATCTTGCGCAGTTTGGCAATCGCCTTTGCCGGATCCTCTTCGGCAACAAAAAAAAGGTCGCTTTGGACCGGCTTGTTGATGAATTTAGGAAGCAGGCCGCTGTTGATGCGATGAGCATTAACAACGATTTCACTTTGCCTGGATTGACGAAAAATTTCGTTGAGCACCACCGTCTTTAAAACCCCGGAATCAATTAGATCCCGCAATACATTGCCCGGCCCGACTGCGGGCAACTGATGCACATCACCGACGAGGATAAGCAGGGCCTGCGGGGGAATAGCTTTTACGAGGTTGTACATAAGCAAAATATCGATCATAGAGGCTTCGTCGACAATCACCGCATCGGCAGCTAAAGGGTTGTCCTCATTAAACCTAAAACCACCGCGCGGGCTAAAGCCGAGCAAGCGATGAATCGTCCTGGCTTCTTGACCGGTAGCCTCCTGCATACGCTTGGAAGCCCTGCCTGTCGGCGCAGTGAGCACCACTTTCGCTTGAAAACCGTACAATATCTTTAAAATCGCATGGATGATCGTTGTCTTGCCGGTTCCAGGCCCCCCGGTGATGATCAACACTTTGCTTTGAAAAGCGGCAACCACAGCCTCCCGCTGCCGTTCAGCAAGGGTAAAACCCAACCTTTGCTCCACCCGGGGGATAACTTTCTGCAGATCCACAGCAGGCAAAGAAAACTGCTCCCGGTTTAAGGCCATTAGCTTCTCCGCCAAACGGGCCTCGGTTATGTAGAGTGCTTTTAAATAGACGCCGTTTTCCCCTTCACTCTCCTGCAACACAAGCCGCTGATCCACTTGCACCAGTTCGTTCACCGCTTGAACCACGATCTCTTCTTCGATTTCTAAAAGCTCTGCCGCCCTCCCCAAAAGCAGTTCGTATGGGCAATAAACATGGCCTTCATTGGTAAAAGTTCCTAAAACATAAATGACTCCTTCTTTAGCCCGGAAAATAGAGGAAGGTTCGACGCCCATTTTTCTAGCCATATTGTCCGCCGTAATAAACCCGATGCCCCGGACCTCTGCTGCCAGGCGGTAGGGGTTTTCCTTAACTACAGACACAGCTTCCTTGCCGTATACTTTGTAGATGCGGGCACAATGGGAGGCCCCCACGCCATATTCCTGTAAGAAAAGCATGAGCTCCTTGATATCTTTATGTTTTTCCCAGGCTTCTTTCACCATCGCCAGGCGAACCGGGCCTATCCCCGGCACAACCGCAAGTTTTCGCGGGGAGGTATCGATAATCTCCAGGGTTTTTTCTGCAAAAATTTTTACGATCCGCTTGGCCAGCACCGGGCCAATCCCTTTAATGAGGCCGGAACCTAAATATTTTTCAATACCGTGCACCGTCGCAGGTATAATCGTTTCACAAGTGTCAAAGCTAAACTGCTCCCCATATTTTTTATCCTCCACCCAGCACCCGCCCAGTTTCACCGATTCACCGGCATTGATGTGGCCAATCTTGCCCACGACTGTGGTCAGCCCTTTTTTACCCTTTTCTTGCAGCCGGGCCACCAAAAAGCCATTTTCTGCATTATAAAAGGTGATCCGTTCAATATAGCCCTGGATGGTGATCGTTTTTTTCCAATTTGTTTTTCTACTTTTTATCTTTCTACTTTGCAGCTTATTCCCGTTACCAAAAGCCAGCCCGGGCGATCAAAACGCGGCCGTTCTTCTTTCTCTCTCCCGCTAGTTTCTAACAATTGCCAGCTTTTTATAACGGTTTTCACCGCCTTTCTTCTCATTGGACATTTAAAATGAAACAGGACCTCATCGAAAAAAAGATAAACTTCGCTGATAATTCCTAGAAATCAATTAACCCCAGGCTAATTTTCAAGGCCTCATTAACTTTGGACATAATATTTTCATCCATCTCCGTGATCTTTTGCTGTAATCTTTGCTTGTCAATCGTCCGTATCTGTTCCAACAGAACAACCGAATCTTTTTCCAACCCGTGTTCACCTGCAGATAGCTCTACATGTGTCGGCAATTTGGCTTTTTCAATATGGGATGTGATTGCCGCAACGATCACTGTCGGGCTGTATTTATTCCCAACATTGTTCTGCACGATCAAAACAGGCCTAAACCCACCTTGTTCCGAACCGACCACGGGGCTAAGATCGGCAAAAAAAATAAAACCACGCTTCACTTCCACCTTATTCACTCTCCGTTTATCAATTCCCTGGCAAGCCGGTCCGCTTCATTCTCTGCTACTAGTGCCTCGTTGGCCAAAGTTAAATTCAAGCGCGCCATCTCTAAATAACCCTCTTGCATGCGCTCCCGTATTTGTTTTTTTTTCCTTTCCTGCAGGTAAAGTTTCATGGCCTCGCGAATGAATTCACTGCGGGTCTTTTTTTCCGATTCAACAACGCCGTCAACTTCCTGCAACAGACTATGCGGTAAGCTAATCATGATTCGTTTTGTCCGCGCCAAGGAATAGCACCTCCAAAAATGAAAGTATTATGTTTGCCCCGCGTCACCTATTCTTTTGTTTCTTTACCTATTTATACATTACCTTATATACTAATAATATACCTCTTCTGGTTTAAAACAATTCTATATCCCTGAACCTCCCCTGCCAATAATAGGCCCGGGGAACTTTTTTACTGATATTACAAAGAACTTCATAGCTAATCGTCCCCAGCTCCCGGGCCAGTTCTTCGGCACTGATCTCCGCCGCTGCCTGGCAACCGCAGGCAACTACTTCATCACCTTCCCTGACACCGGTTATCCCCCCTACATCGAGCATCGTGTAATCCATGCATACTCTTCCGGCAATGGGCGCCCTTTTGCCGCGCACCAGCATTGCCCCTTTATTAGATAAAAGCCTGTTGTAGCCATCAGCGTAACCAAGTGCTACTGTAGCAATCATCGTTTCCTGTGCTGAACGGTAAGTTCTACCATAACTGATGGGTGTCCGGGCAGGAACTTTTTTTAAAAAAACAATCCTGCTCTTCAGGGACATCACGGGCAACAACTGTAGATATTCCTTTTCTTGCAAATTTCGTGACGGATTACAGCCAGCCGGGTAATGGCCGTAAAGGCCGATGCCGATCCTGACTAGATCCAAATGTGTTGCAGGAAATTTTAGCGCCGCGGCGCTGTTAGCGGCATGTTTTAGGGGTATTGCAATCTTTTTTTCCCGGCAGGCCTTTAGAATATCCTTAAAAACCTGCAGTTGGTAATCAGTAAAATCCGGATCTCCTTCGTCAGCAGTAGCAAAATGTGTATAAACCCCTTCCAATATAAGGCCGGGAAGAGCAGCAGTGTTTTCCAAAAAATGCAACGCTTCACGCGGCTGGTTTAATCCCAACCGGCCCATACCTGTATCCAGTTTAACATGGACGGCAATCCGTTTGCCCTGCGAGTGAGCCAACCGGGAAAGGGCAACGGCCGTTTCCCAGTTTAAAATGGTGGGGGTCAGTTGCATCTTCAATAAAGAATGATTTTGCCGGGGATCCGTATAGCCCAGAATAAGGATGGGTGCTGCAATCCCCTTTTCCCGCAGGCTTTTGCCTTCCTCCAGGGAAGCTACCCCCAACATCGTTGCGCCTGCCTGGAGTGCAACACGGGCCGCCTCAAAGGCTCCGTGGCCGTAGGCATTAGCCTTGACCACGGCCAAAAGCTGAACATTCGCCGGTAAAAACTGCCGGAATTTCCTTACATTGGCTGCCAGCCTTGAAAGATCTATCTCCGCCCAGGTAGGCCTGCCCAAATATTGTGCAATAGGCATCGTCTTTTTTCACCCAATTTCGTATATGGTTTAGGGCTGAAAGGCAAAATACAGGCAGAGCATTACTAAAATTTTGTAACGATCCTAAAAATAACGCTTAATTATTATCATCCCCCTGACGACACCTTGCTTTGTAAGGGCAGGAGGGGTTGCCCGGGAGCAAAACACAGATATCGTCCAGGATCAGGGCAGATATATAAAGGACAAAACGATAATTGTTATAACGGTTACAAAATTTTATTCCACAACCGCTCTCTTTATTCCTGTCAGATCTATGGAATTATAAACATACTTTTATTTCCAATCAATTACCCGTAAAACGCTTTTGATCTTTCTAATCGCCGGCGTTCTCCTAATTTGCTCCAAAGCCCGGTTAAAAACCTTTTCCCCCACGACGTGGGTCACCAGTACAATTTCAGCCTTGCCGGCAATACTGCGTTTTTGTAAAATCATATCCAAGCTGACATTTTCCCGGCCAAAAGCCGTGGCCAGGGAGGCAAAAACCCCGGGCTCGTCCACAGCCTGCAGGCGCAAATAAAAAGCTGAGGATAGCGTCTCCATGGAGATAACCTTTTTGCGCTGAAAATCGGCCTCCATAATTCCGTTTTCCACCTGGTGGTTGATATTGCGGGCAGCTTCGATTAAATCGGCTGCTACCGCACTCGCCGTGGGCAGCGCCCCGGCACCCGCCCCGTAAAACATCACTTCCCCAACAGCGTTGCCCACTACAAAAAGGGCATTGTTTTCATATAAAACAGAAGCCAGGGGGTGTTTTAAGGGAAGAAGCACTGGATGGACCCGCAGGGCCAACCCGCCGGCCCCGGCGGCGCCAGGAACGCTATCAATTGGAACCCCGGGGGATGAGGTAGCAGCGGCACCAACATCAGCAGCGGAAGCAGATGCACCACCAGAGCCTGCAGCAACGGTGGGAATACCGTCAGCGCCAGCGGCAGGATCAACGGCCCGTATTTCGGGAGCAGCGATCTCTTCACCGATAGCCAGCAATTTGATACTAAAACCAAGTTCCCGGGCATAAAAGACATCCCTTTGATTGATGCCGCCAATTCCCTGGATATAGATATCTTCAAAATGCACGCGACTGTTGAAAGCCAGACCTGCCAGGATGCACAGCTTATAAGCGGCATCCGTACCTTCTAGATCGTTGCCAGGATCCTGTTCGGCAAAACCTTTGGCCTGAGCTTCAGCCAGGGCCGTTTCAAAATCCATCCCTTCGAGGCTCATTTTGGTTAATATATAATTGGTCGTACCGTTAATAATGCCCATAATCCGTTCAATCTTGTTGGCTCCAAGGCTAAATTTCAGGGGGCGGATCAGGGGTATGCCCCCGCCCACGCTGGCTTCATAGTAGATATTTAGTCCTTGTTCCTGCGCCAGGGAAAGCAACTCTGCTCCGGCCGTAGCCATCAGATCCTTATTCGCCGTGATCACAAACTTTTTATGCCGCAAGGCTTCTTCAATATAGGTACGTGCTTCCTGTACACCGCCCATCACTTCGATGACGACATCTATAGCAGGGTCGTGCAAGATCTCCCGGGGATCAGTTGTCAGCAGCAGAGGATCTACCCCGGCCTCTCTTTTTCTTTGCTTATCCCTGACCAATATTTTTCTAATTTCAATTCGTGCTCCCGCCCGGCGGTTAACCTGTTCACTGTTCATCTGCAGAAGCCTGTAAACCCCTCCTCCAACAGTTCCCAGACCCAGCAGACCAATTTTTATTGTTTTTTTCACCATAGGGAAATAACCTCCAGCCTGAAATATATTCTACATTTTGATATACCCCTACACCTGAAAGCGCGGGTTCATAAAAATCCGTTGTAAAACTTAACACGAAAAAGCAAAGCACAAGAAATAAGGTACAAGATACTAGGGCGTGAAAACAAAGCTAAACATTGAACACAGCTTTTTTTGCAATTGCTTGAAGAAATCTAAGCGGATATATACTAAAGTTTGGCATCTAAGGCCCATTATTAAAGTACATTTATTGCCGTGCACCTAAACCTTGGCCGGGCCCTGGAGCAGGGTCTAGATTTCGGATTACTATTCTTTGGCAAAAAGCATAGTTAATACTTACATGGTTTAAGCTTAGGATTATTATTCTCTGCAAAGATTTTTTATCCTGCCTGGTCAGCCCATTTTTTGATAACAACCTGGCAACATGAAAATCCTGCATAAAAATATTTTTATCTTCCTGGAGCATTGCACCTTTATTTCATTCTTCTACGGTGATTACCTTCATATAGTATAACAGATGGCAATCGCAATGGCGGAAAAATGCAAACATCCTTTAAAGCTTTTTGTGGCAAGGAGCAGCAGCAGCCTTCGCAGGGGCAGGGTTCTGCCCCTGCAGCCGTCTGACAGGTTTCCTCTTATTTTTTATTGTTCCCAAATATCTATTTTCGGGGTAGGTGGGCCTCGTGACAGGCGGTGTTCAGGTTCGTACAAAGCAGGCTTTATGGCTGAACAAATTTGAATACGATGGTAATACCAAAGCTGTTGTTGCCCGGGCGGAAGGTGTTTTGCAAACCGGTTGGGGATTACATCTGGTTTTGGAAGGTGTGCCGCCTGTGCTGCTTACCCTTTATGAGAAACACCTGGCCAAAATCAGTCTAAAATATGGTCTAAAGTACTCGCTAAATATTAACAGGCAACAACTACAAAACCTGCTTTTTTACCGCGATTTTGATCTTCTACACGTTTTTCATCCCAGCTTGTTTCACCTGGTTGCTATACTTGGCAAATCATTTCGCCTTCCCTGGCTGGCAGACTGTCCCGATCCTGTTGATCCATCTCTTTTTGCTTGTCTTTACAAAGCAGATGCAGTCGTCTGTTCCTGTTCGGCAGCGCAGCAAAGCCTACAGCCCTTTTTTCACTCTTATCCCGAAAAACCGGTCCCCCTCTACCTCATCCCCCGGGGTGTCAAAATAGGGCCTCCTCCAGATTTTGTTTCCCCACACCAGCCGGAACTAAAGAGCATTCTTTATGCCGGGCCTCTCGAAGATAACCATCTGTCTTCTTTTCAGGCGCTAAACCAGGTTGTCCAAGGCCCGGGCAACTGGACCTGCGGCATTTTTTCCAGGCGTCGCCCTCCCGGCTTCAACGGTAATTTTCACCCCTGGGCACCTATTTTCGGCGCAATGCTCGCAGATTATACCTTTGTCGCCGGCCATGGTTATTTTCTTCTCCAGGCCCTGGCTGCGGGAAAGATTGCCTTGCTCCTTGAAGAAAGGTACGCCGGCATCTTTTCCCCTTTTGAACGCAGTGAACCAGTCCCCGCCTGGAGGGCATTACTCCCCCTGGCAAAAAGTGACATAGCAAAAGAAGTAAAATCCATAGGCACGCCCCACAAACCACTCCGGTGGAACCTGCCGTTGCCCCTTAATAACTTAAACCCAACAAGAAAACCCCGGGGAAATCTAGAAATGCCCCGCACCGACCAAAACACGAAGGATAGGCTTCAACAAGACCTACAACTGCTTTGCACTGATCAAAGCGCCAGAGAAAAGCTTCAGCAGGACAGTTGGAGCTACACGCGAGAAAACCATGACCTGGCAATCGTCGCCGAAAAAATTAGTCGTCTTTATAATTATATTACAAAATAATTTTGTAGCCTGGCAAACCACCAGGCTGGGGCTATCTCCCGGCGCACCTTCAGCCCATGTTGCCCCTTTTTTTGATCTCCACCAAAAATTTACTATATTCCTCAGGACTCAAATTCAGAGCGGGCGGATTTAAATTAAAGGCAGGCCCTTTTTCTAACCGGAGTAAATACCTTTCCCGGTGTGTTCCGCTATGACCGGGCAAAAAACCTTTTTCCTCCTTCACTTTTCCTCTCCTCACTTTGACAAGGTAACAAAATTTGCAACTACCCGGCTACACACAAAAACGCCGCGTTGTCACCTTCAAGGTAACCGGCACCCACTTTTAAAACAACCGGTTCTTTTTCTTGCTGCGATTTTTCGTACGCTTACTGTTTCTCGTGTTTCTTTATGTTTGCCTGGGCAGTAACAGTATTTTTAAGTGTCTAGGCCGGAACAATTTTTTCTTAATATCCTATGAATTATCCCCCCAGAAGGTTCGGATTTTGCCCTTTGTTAACAGGAAAAAACATCTCCTAAACGTTGCAACCAAAATTTACCGATCGCGGGCAGTAACAAAACACCCCATTCTTCATAATATAGATTAGAAATAAATGAATTACTATTTAAACAAAAGTACATTACCGAAAGGAGTGCTTAGAAAAATGTCAGGACCGGCTATTGATCCAAAAACAGGTGAATTCATGCAGCCCGGACCTTGTCCCGTCAGTCCAAAAGGCGGCCTTAGGATATGCCCGCCCACCTCGGAAATAGACTGCCTGGTCGTGGAAAAGGTTTTTGATCAGTGCTTTAAGGAAGATATCATCGTTAGGGAATTCGTAATTCCAGCCGGCAGGGGAGGGGCTTGCGCGGATGTTGATTTAACCCGTGTCAATAGAGTAGAATGCGATGTTCTCAACGCGGAGTGTGTCGTGGTTGATGTAACCCCTCCCTTTGAAGATAACACTAGAATCGTCACTCTCAAACAGAATGTTGAAGTTAAAATTGAGCTTTGGCACGACCCTGTTTTATGGACGCAGTTACCAGTAGGGAGTCAGGGCGGGGGGCACTACTCCAAACCTGTTTTACTCTGCACCTTCACCGAAACAATCTCTAATTCTTATAATCAGGTGTTGTTATACGTTCCTCCTTCCGGAGTGCTTTTTGGCGCTGCCGGCGGGCCTTTCCTCTTCTGTGAGGTAGTAGCCTCTACCTGTTATTGTACACCGGAAACCGTTGCACCGGGTGAACCGGTTACGCAGGTAATCTGCACAGTGAAAGTCTGCAAAATTGTGGAGGTAACGGCCTTCGTTAAAATAATGATCCCTCTTTATGGTTACTGTGTACCCCGGCCTTGTGAAGCAGCACCACAACAAAAAGAAATTGAATGCCCGCCTATTTATTCCCTTTTCCCGCCCCAGCAGCCCATTCCCCCAACGTCAGAAAAGATAAAAAGATCCTCCAACACAGAAGGATATGGCGAAAGCAAAGAAAATGATGAGTAAAATATAAACACTGCAGGAATCCCTTCGTTAGGGACGAACAACAAGCCAGGCAATGAAGATCAAATAACAATTTAAATAATGTCACCAGGCAATATAGTATAGGCGCTAATAGGTATTAAAAACAACGGCAAGAAATCTATGAGGTTTTTAGGGTTAAAAAAGGCCGCGGCCCAGGTAGAGGTTAATTTACTAGGGCAAGCAAGCGGCAGGATGCAAAAACAGTAAGCAGGACTAGATAATAAAATTGGTCAGCGGAAATACAGGCGCAAGGCCAAACATAAAGATGCAAGGAAAGAAGGGGTAACAAGACCCTTCTTTCCTTGCATCTACCTATAAATTTTACCTTCCCCCATGAAAACCCAGGGAGTCGTATCAGCCCCGGCCATTATGCTCTTAACAACTAGCCGGTAGCTGTATTTGTAAAATTTCTCCTACAATTTCGCAAGCCTAGCTTAATTCATACTTTGTAAAAAATTGATACTTGTTCAATACAGGGAAGAGAGCAATTTCGAACCCGGTTTTTTGGTTCTGCCCCTGACGGGTTGGGTTATTTAAGCTCCCACCCACGCAGTCAATTTTTTATAAAAAGTTGTACCATTATGATCCCCGGCGCATTCTTCAGGGGCAAGACACCAATACCGACAAAATTTAAATTTGGGCTAAGCATAATCTGCCTGTGTCCCTGGGTACTGTAAACCAGTTGTAGATGCGCCTGGTTGATATTCCCCGCCTTGGAGAGGTTTTCTGCTGCATTACTGTAGGAAATCCCTGCTTTTTTGAGCATCTGCCCAATCGAGCCATAAGTGGGGGAAACATGGTTAAAATAATTGTTCTCCACTAGATCCTGCGCTTTTAGTCGGGCAATCTCCACCAACCCGGGATGGCTTTTCAACGGCGGTAAATTGTTTTCTGCCCTAAATTCATTCAGCAAAGCCAGGGCCCGGGCTTCCTCGGAAGTAAGGCCCGACGGCACCTCCGGTTCTGCAGGTATCGGGGGCTGCTCAGGATCAGGATTTACCGGCGAACGTGGTTGTGAAGAACCGGGATTTGCCGGCTGCTTTGGAGATGATGGGGAATTATTGCCCGGCAAACCGGGGTTTCCTGGCAAAACAGTCACATTAACACCTCCGCTTCTGCTGCTGCCCCGCGCCGGGCTGGTATAGCGAAAATTATCCTGCCCGCTTTCCTGCCCCGGTTCTGCCGGTGATGGCTGGACAGGCTGCAGCGGATTGGGCTGGACCGGCGTTGGCACCTGTGCAGGGTCGGGGTTAACCGGTAACCGTGGTTGCTGCTTAGGTGGCTGCGCCGGGCCAGGGCTAACCGGCGGCTTAAAAGCTGCCCCGTCACTAAAAGAACCAATGGGAATACGTTCTCTTTCGGCAACACCCCGGAACGCCTCCGCATCTTGCGGGGATAAAAACCAAACATAGAAAAAAAGGGCCAATAATGTACTGTAAAAGAATACTTTCTTTTGCACAGAAATTCCTCCAGACATATTATTTTACAGTAATTATATAAATTGCCAATGAGAAAAAACAAATTACCCTGGCCCTCTTTAGCAAACAAAATGGAAAACAATAATTTTTATGCTTTATAATTAGAGGTTTTTTAGCCTTGTGTTGTACCATGCCAGTAATTGGAAGGAAACCTGGGTAGAGAATGCCCTAAAACAGGGGGTCACTCCCACATTCTTCAAAAACCTGGTTGTAAATAATGATTCCACTGCATAAACTCTATTTGCAAAGCGTTCGCTGAAATCAGCATCCCTTCGACTGA
>CAZRVU010000032.1:0-19364 GCA_964603615.1 uncultured Desulfovibrionaceae bacterium | reverse complement strand
AGGTATCGTTCACGCAAGGCCCGTTAGGAACTCCTGGCGGTAAATCATTTTAATGTACTTAATCTCTCCCAGAGATTATCTTCTATTAAGATCAAGGCTTACAAGGCTCTTTTTCAAGAATCTCTTTAATGTCTTGATCTTTTTCTTCAATGTCACTTTTCCCCTCCCCATCTATTTGGGCCTCCTGTAAGGCCGAGTAAGTGGCCTGTATCGCCTTAATACAAGTTTCAGTTGCCCCCGTAATAATATCAACGTCATAAGTGTTTTTTTCAACTATTTGCGATTCGAGAGCAGCTAAAATTTCACCCAATAGATAGCCTTCGCCTTTTTCTACAGGAATTAGATAAGAGGCGGGGTCTTTTGCTTTCTTATCACCATAGTATTCTACAATCGAAGCCTTGGTAATACTTTTATCTATAATTTCAATAGTGATTTCAGAATACCCCCCATCTTCAACGATCTTAGATGCTCCTGTATAGGTGCCCTCCCGATATTCCGTCTCTGTAATCTCCTTTTTTGCTGCTGAGCAACCATAAATTATTATTAATGATAAAATTAAAAAGCAGCCGGTTAATAAAATAATAAAACCCTTTTTTATTTTCATTTTCCTTTTCATTTTGATCCCCAACCTTCCTTTAGCAAATACCCGTTAGCAGTCCCGGGATTGTCTACATCAGAATAATTAATTTTTTAAAACTTTTTCCCCGCTAAGATTTTATTCATATGGCAAAAAAAGCAAAAATCATTTACTTTTTTCTAACATTTTGTTGATTCCCGGAGCGTTGATCCCCGGAACAACGATAAATATCTTCTAAAATAATTGTAAAAGTTTTATAAAGAATGAAAGTTTGAAGCATTTTGTGCAGGAATATCCTCCTTTATGTCGAATCTTAAGTATAGACTATATCTAAGCTATCTATACTCTAGAGTATAGATAATCGATGGTCGTCGATATTCCAAGCTGTCCAAGCTACAAGCTAAAACATAGAACATGCACAACGAGGTGATTCTTAACGATGATAAAAAAGGCATTGGGCAAACGCATCCGGGCCCTAAGAAGGTTAAAGAGAGTTACCCAGCAGCAATTGGCACAACGAATTAATCTCTCCGCCAGTCAATTGAGCAATATCGAAAGAGGCATAAAAAATCCAAAACCAGAGCTGTTGGAAAAAATGGCCGCCGCATTAAACATTCCCAGGGAAGAATTATTTGGAGTTTCTGGAAATATGCATGAACATTCTTTACTTTAACAAAAAAAGAGGAATAAAACAATGCCCATCGTGCAAATTGAAATGTTTGAAGGAAGAACGCTGGAACAAAAAAGAAACATGGTCAAGGAAGTTACCAGTGCGCTGGTAAAAACAGTGGATTGTCCGCCAGAGGCCGTGAGAATTATTATCCGGGAAATGAAAAAAGAAAATTATGCCGTGACCGGCCTGCTTTCCTGTGATGGTTAAGCTTTGACAATTAAACCGTTTTAAAGAGAAGCGATGCAGGAATTACTGTCATTTCCCTTTGCACAAAGATAAAAGCCCCTTTTATCAAACCTTTTTCGATCAACCAGAGTGCAGATTCTTTCCCTCCACGTAGCGCTTTATCAATCAACGCCGGGGAAAGAGGTTGCACTTTTTTTGTTACCATCTGCCCGGCCAGATCTGTCTGTGGATCTAGGGTTTCCGCCTTAACCTGCAGTATTTCCGGAGCTTCAATCAGGGTCGCGTTGGCGACGAGGGTAGCACAAGCGTCAGCTAACCTGGCATTACGCGACAGGACGGCTACGGCATCGGCCATCCCCTTGGTAAAGCCACGCCCGCCGAAGCCGCTAGTGGCAACCCCCCCAATGCCTTCCTCACCCGTCAGCGTTAAGGTATGCGTAATTTTTCCCGTAGCCAGGGAAGAAACGATCCCGACAACAATTTTTTCCCCCGGCCCCACTTCCAATGCAATATCACCGCCATTATTGGCAAAGGCTTTCGTCGCTCCCCTGCTGCGGAGGGCCTCTACTGTTAAATCCGCAATGGCCCCGGCAACAGCCGCCATAGGCGTCAAAGAAGAATCGCCAGTTGCCTCCACCGCTGCACACATATGGCAAAAAACCGGGGGAAGGTGCAAGGCTTCAGCATTTTCAACATCTTTTTCCCGTTCCCGGGATGCGATAATTCTAGTCCGGTCCGGCATACGGGAAAGTTCCTCCAGATGACGGGCAGCAACATCTGCAGCCTCGTCCAGTTCCGCCGACAAAGGCTTTCCATGCCGCCAGCCGCCAATGACCATACTAACCGGGCCGTATTCCATATAAACCTGTCCGGGACGAAAATGTTCAACCCTAATTCGGATGCACCTCCACCTCTCCAGGGGGACAAAGGTCAGATTCCGGCTAGACAAAGGCATACGCTTTATAATTACTTTCACCCCGAAAGGCGCTTACCGTTTCGACAAATATTTCCCTGTCTCCATCATCCTCAAATATCGTTTGCCGTTTTATCCCCGTGTTCCCTTAGTGTCTCCAGGTAAGGGGACGATTGGCCTGTCCACTGGTCTCCCCCTTGCCCCATTCATCTTGAGCCGGCGTGTTTTGCGATCGAGGGCGTCGAGAAGGGCTTCCCGGCAGTTGGGAAAGTGGCCGGCAATGACTCTGTCCAGCACATCGCCTAAAAACTTGCCTACTTGCGGGCCACTGCCAAGTCTTTGTGCCACATCGCCGCCACTTATTTGCAGTTCTGCAACGTAAAAAGGCAGTTCTGCCAGGATCTGGTCAAGGTGTTCTTCCACTTGCCGGACTTTTTGCCAGGCCGGATTGATAATGCCGGCAGCCAGATCGGCCCGGCGCAAAGCAAACAATTGTTGAACGGCCTCCTTAAGCTCAGCCTGGGAATCAAAAGAGGGCGAGCGCCGTTTCAACCAGCGGGTTAAAATGGCCCTGTCGTCAGGCAGGGCCACCATGTGGCTTTTAACGAGCCAGACTACCCTTTTCTGGCGGGAAACCGGCAGGCGCAAACGGGAAAGGATGGCAGCAGCCATCTGTGCTCCAACCCGATCGTGGCCGCGATCCGCCAGCCCACCGTACTTGTTCACCCCGCGAACCCCGGGTAGGCCTTTGGCCACATCATGGAGCAAGGCGGCCCAGCGCAACGTCGGCTCCGGGGGGGCGGCCGTGACGGCAGCAAGGGTATGTTCCCAGACATCGAAGCGGTGAAAAAGAGGGTTTTGGGGCAAGCCGCGCAGCCGCCGTAACTCGGGCAAGATGGGCACATTTTCCTCCAGGCCGCCAGCACGGCTGCGGCAAGAAGCGCCGGCCAAACCCGAACGTACCAAAAGATCGAGGCCGCGCCGGGCCTGCGGGGCCAGCAATATCTTTTCCAGTTCGGCGCAGACCCGCTCTACAGCCAGCCCGCTAACGCGATAGAGGGCACCGGGAATAGCCTCCAGCAGCCGTTCATCCAGGCCAAAGCCAAACTGGGCGGCAAAGCGCACGGCACGAAAGGGACGCAGCGCATCCTCCCGGAAGCGCTCCTCCGCGGCGCCCACGGTCCGGATCAAGCCGGCAGCCAAATCTTTTTGCCCGCCAAAGGGATCGATGATCCGCCCGTCGAGGCCCTGCGCCATGGCGTTAATGGTAAAATCCCTGCGGGCCAGGTCGGTATTAATGTCGTCAGAAAAGCTAACCCCGGCCGGCCGGTGACTGTCCCGGCCGTACCACTCCGTGCGGGCGGTAGCCACTTCCAGGGGTTGGCCGTGGATGAAAAGTGTGAGCACGCCAAAAGACTTGCCCGTTTCCCTGGCCGGCCAGCCGTGAGAAGCTGCTACCTCCTGCACTAATTCTGGCGGGGCAATCGTGACAAGATCATAATCTTCGGGTTCCCGGTCCAAAAGCAAGTCCCGCACAGCTCCGCCGACGATAAAAGCCGCGCAACCGCGTTCCGCCAGGGCGTGCATAATTTCAAAAGCCGAATCACGCACACTTTTCCCTCGTTTCTCAAGTTTCTTATGTTTCTTATGTTTCTTATGTTTTTTAGATACTGACTCACAGAGCAACTCCACCGCCAAAGCTTTTTTATTATAACACGGTAATTTTACCCCGGCAAACTGCCCCTACTGCCCTGCCGCCCCACCTCCGGGCTTTCACCGTCCGCGGCCACTGCCACTAAAGCGCCGCCTAGGAAAATCCTGGGGTTACCTCCAAGTTATGGTCCCATTAAACAAATAATATTTTACTTTACACCAAACAAATAATTTCTTACTTTCTTGCTTATGTTTATCTAATTGCGGGCTGTGTTAACCCGAAAGCATTAACCCTTAATTCACTCTTTTTTCGCCTTGCTTACATGCTTTTTAGCGATTTTTTCTTTTCTGTATTTTATTAAAATTAGAATAGATCCTCTTTATATATAAAAATAGATAGATCTGAATGAGGTGTGAAGAGATGATCATGCATCACAATAAAGAACAGAACCGGGAGGTGTTAAACAATGAGATACGCAGAAACAGGGTATAATTTGGAAATTGATTTATCCACTGGAAATATCGAGAGGGTGGAAACCGATCCAAAGTTAACGGATCTTTTTTTAGGAGGTCTTGGCACAAACGTGAAACTGCACTGGGACAGGACTCCCCCTGAAACCAAAGCATACGATCCTGAAAACCTGCTGATCTTTAGCACAGGGCTTTTATGTGGCACACCGGTGCACAGTTGTAACCGCACCTTGGTTACCACGATTTCTCCGCAAACGAACCTGCTTTGCTATCCGATGATGGGGGGCTTTTGGTCGCCGGAGTTAAAATATGCCGGTTATGACAAAGTAATTTTTCGCGGCAAAGCCCCAAAACTAGTTTATGTTTATATCAACAACGACAAAGTGGAGATACGCGATGCCTCGCACCTGAAAGGAAAGGGTTCCATTGAAACCCAGGAGCTGATCCGGGAGGAGCTGGGCGATCTGCAGATCCAGGTCTCCGCCATCGGTTTGGGCGGAGAAAACAAATGTGCCGTCGCCTCGATCGAGCAGTCCAAGGGAAGTGCCAGCAGGGGCGGTGCCGGCGCTGTGATGGGAGACAAAAACCTTAAAGCCGTCGCCGTGCGGGGAACAAAGGATATCTACATCGCAGACGGTCTTAAATTGAAAGAGCACATGGATGAAATTAGAGAATTTATTAGGAACCGCAATGAAAATCCCCTGCCGGGGATTATGGCGATCATGGCCGGGGCCGGATCGCCACAGTCGATGCTACACATCGATGAACAATGGCATATGGAAAGTTTTTCCTGGGGAAACGCACGCGTGCGCAGGAAAAATTTCTGGACAAAAGAAGTAGAAAAACAATGGGGTGAATCCCAAGGAAAGGCGATCGAACGACTAATTAGTTGTTTTAACTGTACACAGCAATGCGGTGCGCTGATCTCCTTTGAAAATGTCCCCAGCTACATGATGAAATGCTTTTCCAAGCTGACTTACTTGTTGGCTGCTTATGTAGACGACCTGGATTTTACCTGGAAAATTTGCCGGCGTGCTTTTGAATATGGCCTGGATTCCTTCTCTACTCCGCAAATTTTAGCTTTTGCTGTCGAGCTTTATGAAGCCGGCATCTTTACTGATAAAGATTTTGAGGGATGCCCCACCGATAATGAAGGTAGATTTTTCTGGCTGTTAGATAAGGTTGCCCACCGGGAAGGAATCGGGGATCTTTTGGCCGACGGTACCTATTGGGCCGCCAAACGGATCGGCAAAGGCGCGGAAGCATTTGATCATAATACCACCAAAAAGCACGAACAAATGATCATCAAGCTGGGTATGTTGGATCCTCTTTACTATCTAATGTATTCAACTAACGAGAAGATTAGTATCACCCAGATGGAAGGAAATTGGCCGCAGTCAGCTTTTCCCAGAAAGGAAGACCGCGAAGAATTCATCAAAGACTGGGTGCAGCTTCCCCATGAAAGATTTAAAAAATACTTTTTGGATTGGGAACCACGCGGGGAATTTTCTAACCCTCACTACCCAACGCCAGAGATCGCCAGTGAAATTGTAGACTGGATGGAAACGTTGCACAACATCGATGATGCCCTCGGGCTCTGTGCCGGTATGGGATCCTTCTGCCTGAAGCCTCCGTACCACATCCACAATTATCCAAAAATAATCTCGGCAGCAACTGGCATGGACCTCGATGAAGAAAGCCTGACACATATCGTCGATAGAAGCCGTAACCTGCACCGGGCCTTTAATAATATGAGAGGCATGTCGCGGGTAGATGAAAAACCGCCCGATGATCACTGGAGACGTAGATTTCCCGAACTCGAGGAAAACCTCTTATCGACATATTACAATTTCAAAGGATGGAACCATGACGGCGTTCCCACCAGGGAGAAACTGGAGAACCTGGATCTGGCCTATGTCGCCGATGAATTGGAGAAAAGAGGGATATTAAAAGATGGCCAAGATTAAAAAAATAATCAAAACAATCAAGGTCGACGCAGATTTATGCAATGGTTGCCGGGCCTGTGAAATAGCCTGCTCTGGTTTTCATGCCGAACCGAAATACAGCTCCGTCAACCCGGCAAGATCGCGTATTCATGTGGTTACGGACCGCCTAAGAGGTATCTGGGTTCCTGTCTTTGCCGGCGAATATACCCCGGCCGAATGTATGGGCAGAAACAAATACTTGATTCACGGCAAGGAATATGACGAGTGTCTTTTTTGCCGGGCCTCCTGCCCCTCAAGGGACCGCTTTAAAGAACCTGATTCCGGCCTACCCTTAAAATGTGATATGTGCGAGGACGACCCGCCACAAAAAGAGCCGCTTTGTGTCCAGGTCTGCTTGAATGATGTGCTAACCTATGAAGAAAGAGAAGAAGAAGTCGATGAGGAAGTGCTCCTGGATGATGCGGAGATAGCGCTCAATTCGCTGCTAGACGATTATGGGATGGAAACCCTATTGGATACAATTAACCGTATGTTGCAAAAAGAAAATTAACACCGGTAAATACCAATAAATACCAAGTAGAAAGAAGAAAGAAGGGATTAAAATATTAATGGAAACAGAAGCTCCCTTCAAAGAGATCATCGAGGAAATAAAAGAATTTGGTGGAGATGCTGTAAAATACTGTTACCAGTGCGGAAAGTGCGATACAGTATGTCCCTGGAATAAGGTGATAGATTTTAGCGTGCGCAAGCTTATCCGCGAGGCCACCTTCGGTTTTCCAGAGATAGATCGTGAAGAAGTCTGGCGCTGCACAACCTGTGGAAGATGCCCCGCTGTTTGCCCCAGGGATGTAAAGCAGGTAGAGGACATGGTCGCCATGCGCAGGATGGCTGTAGGTTACGGCGTTTCCCCCTCCTTCCTGCGTATGGTGCGTAACGCAACTACAAATCTTGCAGCAGAAGGCAACCCTTTCGTTGAAGAGCGAGCCAAAAGAGACGATTGGGCCAAGGGTTTCGATGTAAAGCCATTTACCGAGGAAATGGAGATCCTTTATTTCCCTGGTTGTTATCCCAGTTACGATTCGAGATTACAAAAGGTTGCCCAGGCCACGGCCAACATCTTACATAAAGCCGGGGTAGAATTCGGGATCCTGGGCACCAAAGAAAACTGCTGTGGGGAAAGCATCCGTAAGGTAGGCAATGAGGAACTCTTTAGAGCTTTAGCTAAAGAAAACATCAAGACTTTTATTGATAATGGGGTCAAAAGGATTCTCGTTTCTTCACCACATTGTTTCCATACTTTCAAAAACGAATATCCTGAATTTATGGTAAACTTTGAAGTCGTGCATATTACCCAGTATCTGCACGAACTCATTACCGCGGGCCGGTTGCAGATCAACGGGGAATATAACAAGTTGGTCACCTACCATGACCCCTGTTATCTCGGCCGGCATAATGGCGTCTATGACGAACCGCGGGAGATCCTGAAAATGATACCTGGTTTGGAGCTAAAGGAATTTTACGAATCGCGGGAAGAAAGCCTTTGCTGTGGAATGGGCGGGGGCAGAATTTGGATCGACACCGATATGGCTGAAAGGTTCTCCAACATTCGGATCGAAGACGCTGTGGAAATGGGGGTCAGTGTTCTCGTTACCGCCTGCCCCTATTGCATCGACGCCCTGGAAGATAGCAGGTTGGGCTTGAATTATGAAGACACTATACAGGTTTTGGACATCACAGAGGTGCTGCAAGAAGTAATTTAAGAATTGCAGTAATGGATAAGGAGGAAGGGGTAACACAGGCCAAAAATTGGGGTATATAAAACCTTGATGAGGTGATAGGAAGTGGAAGGAGAAGTATTGCTGAAAGAAAAAATCCAGCAACTGAAAGAAAAATTAGGTAACAAAAATTTTGGGGATGTTTTGGTCGTAGGCGGGGGCATCAGTGGTATACAGGCTTCCCTCGATCTGGCTTCAGCCGGCTTTAAGGTTTACCTGGTGGATGAAGCACCCAGTATCGGCGGCCATATGGCCCAGTTAGACAAAACCTTTCCTACCAATGACTGTTCCATATGAATTCTTGCACCCAAACTGGTCGAGGTCGACCGGCATCCAAATATAGAGGTTTTGAGCTACACTGAAGTTAAAAATGTTGAAGGTGAAGCTGGTAATTTTAAAGTAACGTTAAATATCAAGCCCAGGTATGTCATCGAAGAAAATTGTACGGGTTGCACTAACTGTGTGGAGTACTGTCCGGTAGTTTATCCCGATCCTTTTAACCAGGAGATCTCGAATGATAAGGCCGTCCATATCTATTTTTCGCAGGCCATTCCCCTGATCACTTATATCGATGAAAGCTGTCTTTACCTTAAGGAAAAAAAGTGCCGTATCTGCGAAAACATCTGTCAAAACAACGCTATCGATCTAAAGCAGGAGCCGAAGAAAAAAGAAATAAATGTGGGAGCCATCATCCTCTCTCCTGGCATTAAGCCCTTTGATCCCAGTGCCATGAAAGAGTACCGCTACGGGGATTTTGTAAACGTGGTTACCAGCATGGATTATGAGCGGATCATGTGCGCCACCGGGCCCTACCAGGGCGAAATCTTGCGTGCTTATGACTTAAAAACTCCCCAAAAAATAGCCTGGATCCAATGCGTTGGTTCAAGGCAGGTTATTGAAGGCGGCCACAGTTATTGTTCTGCTGTATGTTGCACCTACACACAAAAACAGATCATTTTAACCAAAGATTATAATGCCGACGCCGAATGTACAGTCTTTCACAATGATATCCGTTCTTATGGCAAAGATTTTGAGCGGTTTTACGAAAGGGCAAACAACCTTCCCGGGGTTCGCTTTATCAGAAGCTACACTTCCATTGCCAGGGAGAACCCGGAAAACAAGAATGTCATCGTCCGCTACTCTACTTATGAAGAGGGCGTCAAGGAAGAAGAATTTGATCTGGTGGTGCTCTCCGTCGGCTTGGAGCCGCCCGCCAATTATGAAAACCTGTCCCGGACGTTCGATATTGATCTCAATGCGCATGGGTTCTGCAAACTCAACCCGGCGAATCCAACGGAAACCTCTCACCCGGGCATTTTTGTTTCCGGTGCTTTCCAGGGTCCCACGGATATACCCGAATCGGTCTTCAGCGCCAGCGGGGCCAGCTCCCAGTGCGGTGAACTTTTGAACTACCGGCGGGGAAAACTGGCCGAAGAAAAAATATATCCGCCAGAAAGGGATCTTTCCGCCGAAGAACCTAGAATAGGTGTATTTGTATGCCATTGCGGGGCAAACATCGGCAGAGTGGTCGATATTCCTTCCACTGTAGAATATTGTCTAACCCTGCCCAATGTCATCTATGCCCAGGAACAGCTCTTTTCCTGCGCCTCCAACTCTGCCCAGGAGATAACGGATATGATCACAGAAAAAGGGCTTAACCGGGTAGTTATCGCCGCCTGCACGCCCAGAACCCTCGAGCCGTTATTCCGGGACACTCTCAGGGAAGCGGGTATCAACCAGTATTATCTGGAGATGGCCAATATCAGGGAGCACAACTCCTGGGTCCACTCCAAAGCCAAGGAAGAGGCCACTGTAAAAGCCAGGGATCTTATTCGCATGTCCGTAGCCAGGGCCAACCTTTTGGAGCCCTTGCAGGAAATTGACTTGCCCGTCAACAAAGCGGCATTAGTAGTTGGCGGGGGCATTGCCGGTATGAACTGTGCTTTTTCCATCGCCGAACAAGGACATAAGGTCCACCTGATCGAAAAAGAACCGGTGCTGGGAGGCATCGCCCGTAGAATTCATGATACCTTGGAAGGGCTAGATGTACAGGATTACCTGCGTTCCCTGATACACAAAGTGCATCAGCATCCTTTGATCCACGTTTATACCGGAGCAACGATCACAGAAGTTACCGGTTTTGTGGGCAATTTTGTCACCAAAGTACAATCTGAAAAAGGGTTTACGGAGATCGAGCATGGCGCCGCCATCATCGCCACGGGTGCCGAAGTCTATACGCCTACGGAATACCTTTATGGTCAAGACGATCGCGTCCTGACCCACCTCGAGCTGGAGGAGTTGATGGCCAAAGGTGACGAAAAGGTTACCGGTGCACAAAGTATAGTAATGATCCAGTGCGTAGGCTGTAGAAATAAAGAAAGAGATTACTGCAGCCGGATCTGCTGTTGTGAATCGATCAAAAATGCCTTAAGGTTAAAAGAAATAAACCCCGAGCTAGATATCTACATTCTTTACCGTGATATCAGAACATATGGTTTTTATGAGGACTATTACCGGGAAGCATCAAGCAAAGATATCCGCTTCATACGTTACGAACCGGAAGAAGAACCGCAGATAGAACCCGGCAACAGTGAAGAAGACGGCCGGCCTGTTTTAAAGGTCACCTTGCCGGATTATGTTTTAGGTAAAAAGTTAGAATTAGATGCAGACTTAATCGCTTTGGCTGCGGCCACTATTCCCTCCTCTACAACTAAGGAAGTGGCCGGACAATTCATGTTAACCTTAAACCCCGATGGCTTCTTCAAGGAAGCCCACGTCAAGTTAAGACCGGTAGAATTTGCGACAGAAGGCGTTTTCCTTTGCGGGTTAGCGCACTATCCCAAGCTCATACCGGAAACAATTAACCATGCTTACGGAGCTGCCAGCCGGGTTTTAACGCTGCTTTCACATGATACAGTCACCGCTTCCGGCTCCATCTGCGTGGTGGATGAGCAAAAATGCATGGGCTGCGGGGCCTGTGTCTCTGCTTGTAAGTATGATGCCCTGCATTTGCAGAAAACAAAGCGTGGCAACAAGGCTACCATCAACCCCGTTCTTTGTAAAGGAGATGGACTCTGTAACGCAATGTGTCCAACAGGAGCCATACAGCTCAAACATTATACTGATGAAGAGATCTTTAGCATGATCGATGCCCTCGCTCCCGCAAAAGAGGGTAAGGAAAAGGTTAGCATCATGGTTAGAAGTGCTTAACAACCAATTAATAATGTTGACGCAAATGCTAAACAAGGAGGGGAGAGAAAATGGGTTCAAGTATTAAATTTAAACCAAAAATAGTTGGTTTTGTCTGTCACTGGTGAGCATACGGTGCTGCTGACATGGCTGGAGTTTCCAGACTACAATATACAACCGAAGTAAGGCCTGTACGTGTTATGTGTTCCGGGAGGATCGACCTGACACATGTCTTTAGAGCTTTCTCCCAAGGGGTAGATGGGGTATTCATTGGCGGGTGTCGCTTAGGCGAATGCAACTATATTACCCACGGCAATTATCATGCGTTGAATCTGGTACTTTTGTGCAAAAAAATTATGGAATATATAGGGCTAAACCCGGAGCGTTTAAGAATTGAGTTTATGTCCGCCGGCGATGGGCACGTTTTTGTGGAGGTTATGGATGATTTCTCCAAGAAGATTAAAGAATTGGGGCCAATAGGCGAAGGCGAAGGGATCAACGCAGACGAACTGGAAGAAAAAATGGCAGAAATTATCAAGTCAATCCCTTATATCAAGATCATGACCAATAAAAAAATGGAGACACGCCTTGGAAACCCGGAAGAATATGAAACATTCTTCACGCTCGATGAAGTCGATAAACTATTTACCGAAAGAATCTCCTACTATATCGACCCGGAAAAATGCCAGGCCTGCACGATCTGTGCCGGAAGATGCCCCGTGGACGCCATTATCAGTGCCAAAAAACAGGTCCACGTAATCGAACAGGATAAATGCATCCGGTGCGGATCCTGTTTTGAAGCTTGCCCTCCCCGCTTTAACGCGATCGTCAAGATTCCCGGTGGCGAACCAGTTCCGCCTCCTCTTCCCGAAGGAGAAAGAGACGTCGTTAAAAAAGAAAAAACGGGCTAGCCTCTTAAGCCGCGGCCAATCTAACCCATAAAAAAAACATGGTCGCCGGTTAGGATAACAAGACGGAAAACAAGCAAAAAATATAGGTATAAAATGCCGGGAATTCAACCCGGCATTTTTTTATAATCCGCTCTTCGATAGTAACGACCCAACCGTAGTCCCAGTCATTCTGCCAGGCCTGGCGCAAATATTACTGTGTAAACCATTTCTTTTTGTGTTATAATACCATTTGAAAGATTTTTAAAATAATGTTTAGCTACTTAAGCGTAGTCATCCCAGGCGTTAATGGATAAAAGGAACCCCTTCCTTATCAAATAGTTATCATCTACCATATATTTTTCAAAAAGGCAGGCGGCAGGGTAAAGCATGATCTGCCGCTGGTCCATCTATTACACCTATAAATTACAAAAGGAGGCTCTACAATGAGCAAGGATCTAAAAGGAACAAAAACAGAAAAAAACCTATGGGAAGCTTTTGCCGGAGAATCACAAGCCAGAAATAAGTACAACTTTTTTGCTTCGACAGCTAAAAAAGAAGGTTATGAGCAGATCTCCGCAATTTTTGCTGAAACAGCAGAAAACGAAAAGGAACACGCCAAACTGCATTTCAAATTTTTGGAGGGAATCGGTGACACAGCCGCAAACCTCCGGGCCGCTGCCACCGGGGAAAACGAGGAATGGACGGAGATGTACCCGCGCATGGCCCGGGAAGCACGGGAGGAAGGCTTTGATGATATTGCCACTATTTTCGAGGGGTTGATCGCCATTGAAAAAGAACACGAAGAAAGGTTTCTAAAATTGTTAAAAAACATGGAAAGCAGTACCGTCTTCCAGAAAGACCAGACAGTAGCCTGGCATTGCCGCAACTGTGGTTATCTAAGCTCTGGAACGGAAGCGCCCGCGGTTTGCCCGGTATGCGATCACCCTCAGGCCTATTTTGAGCTACACTGCACCAATTATTAAGGCCTAGCTAGCGTAACCGCAAACTACCAGGTTCAAAAATTGGGCAGCACCAACAAAAAGATGAATGATATTTTTGTTATGGGGGCGGGTTTTACACCGCCCCTTTTTAATAGGTTGCCTCTTTTATTTTATTGTTTCAAACATGCCTTTTCGGGATAGGACAGGGCGTGTCGAAGCCCGCAGAAAGTTTAAAGCTCCATATGTGTCAATACCCCCGTCCCCCTGACACAGACACGTGTGTCAATACCCCCGTCCCCTTGACACGCGATCCCTTAAACAGGCTGCCGCCGGCGCCAGGCAAAATAAAGGGCCAGGGCAACCAGTGGCGGTATGACGTTAAGATTGAACATGGCCCGGTAGCCCATGTTTGCCGCTACAAATCCCCAGAATAAGGAACCTAAGGCCGCCCCGATGTCCACGGCAGTCCAAAAAGTAGCATTGGCAGCTCCTTTTTTTTCAGGGGGCAGGTTGCGGATACTCAAGGCTAACATCGTCGGTTGTATAAAGCCATAACCGAGCCCGAAAAACATTCCTCCCAGCAGCAAATGTGGCCAACCGGTTGTCCGGGCGATAATTGGCATAGATACCGCGATGCAAAGCGCACCAGCGAGCACACTAAAGTCGTAACCCCTTTTACCAGATCGATCGACAATAATTCCCGAGAGGGGCCGCGAAAGAATTGTCGTCAAAGCAAAGGAGGTAAAAAACAGCCCCGCTGTCTTTAGGCCCTGTTCAAGAACATAAAGGGGTAAAAAAGTAACCAGCGAAACATAAGAAATAATAATGAGGAGAATGACCAGGGAGGGTTGTAAAGCCGCTTTTTCCATAAATACAAATTTTGGTCTTGTCAATTGTTTTTCAACCGGCGGGTATTGTATAAATAGAGCAAAGATTAATGCTATCACTGTAAAAGCAGTGCATACAATAAATAACACGGGGAAAGAATGATGTTCAATTAACCATAGTGCCAATGCCGGTGAAAATGCCATGGAGATGCTAAGGGCCAGCCCAAAATAACCCATCCCTTCCCCCATTCTTTTAAGAGGTACAATATCTGTGGCGACCGTCCCCGCTGCCGTATTACCAATCCCCCAGCCCAATCCCTGGAAAAAACGTAAAATAATTAACGTGACCACGGGGACCAGCCGGATAAAAAGCACCATGGGGATTAAAAAAATGATTAGCCCGGCAAAAAAAATATACTTGCGGCCGTAGCGGTCGAGGGCCCAACCGGCCACCGGGCGGGAAAAAATTGCCGCCACCGTGAGCGAAGCTAAAGCAAAGCCGGCAATTTGGGTCGTGCCCCCATATTTTTCGATGTAGATGGGCAAAGTTGGATGCAAACTATGAAAGGCCAGATATGTAGCAAAAGTTGAAAAACAGATTAAAATAAAATTCAACGTCCAGAGCCGTTCCGGACGCCACCCCCTGACGCTGTTTTGCGCCCCTTCCTCCCTTACCTTCTCCATATTAATTCCTTGCCCCCCATATAATTTACGTTTTGTTGTTTTCGTTAAACTTCAAAGTTTGTTTATTCTACAGTTGGATAGTTTTAGATTCGCCTGTCGTCATGGAGTTAAATCTAGCCACTCCTGCATCGAGATAAAACACTTCAAAAATGGGGCTGTCCAACGAATACATTTTTGCCAGCACGGAACTAACCTCAATAGCTCTGGCCTTGGCCCTGGCAGTAAGTTCAGAAGCAAATACTGCTTTCCCCTGTAGTCGTAACCACCTTCCATCGCGTGAAGCCGTACTGATCTCCACAGCAGGATTCTCCTGTAACTGCTTGTAAACATTTTTTTTATTGTTTGTGGAAAACCAAAGTTTGCCCTCAAATTCCATCACAAAGCCAAAAGGCCGCACCCGCGGTTTGCCTTCATCAATTGTAGAAACAAAAAAAGGAGCGTTGCTTTTTAAAAAATCTAGAACTTCTTGCATGTTATACCTTCTTCCTTTTTATAATGTTTTTTAATACAACAATTATAAGCAAGATGCCAGCCTTTTGCAAAACCTTTGTCAAAATCCCTCTTTCCCTGCCTGGACCCGCAAAATTGATATTTTTACAATCCCTCCTGGTCGTCTTTTGCTGGTACTCTTTTGTCCTTACGCCTCCCGGTAATCCTCTGTTAACCTTAAAAAAAGCTAATACATTAATATACTAATTTTCACCAACTATAGTCACTAATCCTGCTACTTTTTTGAGGCCCCTGCCTTTAAGTAATGATGCAGCAGGTTCACCCTAGGGTTTGCGTATCAAAGAAAAACAGGCTATAATATGGCATCCGGCCGTACCAGGCTTTTTATTTTTCTTGTAAGTTGGAAGGGGGAAAACATGCAAAAGGGGACAGTAATTTTGACCATACCAATAAAAAAGTTATTTCTAAAACATTTTCCAGTCCTGGCGCTTTTGTTGTTTTTTTCTACTTTCTTTTTTACAGGGACCGTCAAAGCCCTGACGCCAGAAGATCTTGACAGCTATACCGGCGCCAAATACGAACCGGTTACCGGATGCTATCTCGGAGCTTACGTGGATCAGTCCTACTGGCTGGAGGAAGATCCCGGTGCTTTTAATGAAAAAACGGGCAAACAACATGCTTCTTTTTTTCGTTACGTAGGTTATGGAAAACCTTTTCCCTCAGCCTGGGTGCAAGAACTGGCAGCCATCGGTGCTGTAGCACAAATTGCCTGGGAACCCAATGAGGGGCTGCAGCAGGTAAGGGATAATGAGTACCTGCGGGAATTTGCCCGCCAGGCTGGTAAAACAGGGGCTCCTGTTTTTTTGCGTTTTGCTTCTGAAGCGAATGGTGATTGGACTGCTTATTCCGAAGATCCCCAAAAATACATTGAAAAATGGAAACTGGTTTACAATGTAATGCAAGAGGAGGCACCCAATGTTGCCCTGGTCTGGACCGTTTTTACCTACCCGGAGGAAAGCATCCTTGACTTTTACCCCGGAGACGATTATGTGGATTGGGTCGGGTTGAATCTATATTGCGTTCAATATGAAAACGCTAACCCCCGGACCCCGGCTAGAACAAGGGACCCCCTTGAACTATTAAGTTTCATCTATAAAAATTTCGGCAAACGTAAGCCAATCCATATCTCCGAATGGGCCGTGGTAAACTCTACAGTTGCCGATGAAAAAGACTATACCGCTTTTGCTTGTGATACCATCTCACGCATGTATCATGGCATCAAGGAAGTTTATCCTCGCGTGAAAGCTGTCTATTACTTTGATACAAATCTCCTTGAAACCGCACCCCCCGGCAGGCAGATCCGCGATTATTCTGTCAGCCGTAAAAAGGAAACCTTAGAATACTACCGCCAGGCAATTGACAACGACTTTTATCTCTCCACCATTCACGATAATGTAAACCTGCCGCTGATAATAAACGGCGAAACTCTTGCCCTTAAGCATAAACCTATTAATGAGAAAATAGACAAAGGAAATGACGGGGAAAATGAAATATATGTAAGTGCCGTCGATCTTGCAGCCGCATTGGAAAAACCCCTGACCTGGCTGGGGGAAGGTAAAATCAGCTTGGGCCGGTGGGAACTATTTATTGATCAACCTTACCTGCTCGACAACGGCAAGCTTATTGCAACCCAAAAAAGCCCCCTGCTTCACCAGTCACGCACCTATCTACCCTTAAAAGATTTTTCCGGACCGCTGGGATATACTTTTGCGGGCCAGAATTGAAAACGCCTGCATTATACTGTTTGCTGTAAGATAAAAATATCGAAAGTTGCAAGTTAGATTCCCTAGAGGGGCATGCGGGTAAAATCTTGGACCCTAAAAAACAGGAGGATAGCCGCATGTATTCATAAGAAAAACATGAAAAAACGATTAAGCTAGACAACAAGTATAGCAAATGGACAGTAAATGTTTTTAGACTGCTTAACTGGCATTTTAGGGATTGATGGTTGTGGACAACGTTTTGTGTTGTCCACAACCCCTGCTGTTGTAAAGGATTTTCTTTTGTTTTTAAAGAGCAAAGGTTTAAACAACAGCTCAAATAGAAGGCGCAATCCACCTCATACAAGGTTAAAAAAATGTCTTGACAACGTTAGCCACCTTAGATCAAGCAATTACCTCGGGAAGACCCTGTAAAAAGGGGGTCAGGCATTCGGTGCTGTCTTCACCAACCAAATACATATCCCCTGACCAGGCTAACAACCTGCCATCCTTAGAACTTATTTGGGGGTGAAATACATATACCTCATTGGGCATGATAGTCCACTGCATATATCTTTGCATTGATGGGCGTGAACTAATATAGGGATCATCAGAAAAGTACAGCCCTACAGCATGACCCATATAATCACAGTTAAAGCCCCACTCATTAGATATTTTTTCAATTCTTGCGCCTACTGCGGTAATTTCCCGCCCGGGCCTGAGTTCTTCTAGCGCTATATTCCTTAATTGGCCCCAGAGGGCCCAGGCTCTTTTATATTCATCCTTGGGTTCCTCCCAACAATAGGTCCTCACAACTTGGCAACCATATCCTTTGGTCCTAGCAAATTCTGATGAAAACGTGACCGGATTAGCGCTATCAATAATGATATCGCCAGGCAAGTCAAAAAAACGGGATGGGTTGCTAGATATTAAAAAAAGTCTTTCTTCTACACCATTTTTTCGCACTGCTTCTTCTACTTTACCTACTATCTCCTCCTCCCTTAGACCTGGCTTCAAGTTAGCCAGAAATGTCCTTTGGGCAATTTCTCCAACACGAACTGCTTCCTTAATAAGCTTTATCTCTTCGCCGCTCTTAGGGCCCCGAATCTTGCTCAAAAAGGTAGCGGCCTCAACTAGCTCGGCATCAGGGCATAACCCCCTAAAAATTTTGTATTCCCTGGCTGGCCAAGACTTATAACTATCTATCCCCATGCGCTCTTTATGCAAATCCATTTTTATGAGATGTTTTGCCACTGCAGAGGCCCAATCAGATGAAAAATGCATATCCTCCGGGGGGAGGAAAGAGTCTCCTTCCGTGTGTAAAATCGGTGAAGGCTGGGAAAGGTAAAGTACCGGGGCTCCCTCAACTGGAAAAATTAAAACCTCTTGTGTTTTACCTATAGTATAGATATTTGTTAAATAACGAATAGGTACACTCCATTTTCTATCTCCGTAGACAACAATTGCAGCAAGCCCTTCCTCTTTCATTTTCTGCCGCACTAGAAACCAGCGGCGATCTTTTTCTGCCGTACTGAGCTCAGGTTTTTGTTTTTTTAGATTCATTTTAAATTACTCCTTCCCATTTTTTTCAATGTTTTTCCCATTTTTGCAACCAGCGCACATGAGATCAAATATAGATGTCTTTGCGGGTATGCCCCACCCGTTTTCCAAATTTAACCTTTTACAGATAGATGCGGACCTACTTCCTTCAGCTATAATTACTTTTAAATTGTACACAATTACTACTAAATACCCTTCATAGTGCTTGGCAACCAAATTGCTACGGAAGGGAAGAAATAGATAATTAAAAGTGTAATCAACATCATGAGCAGGAATGGATAAGAACCTTTAATTACTGTTCCGATGGGAATACCCGTTACAGCGTGAATAGCAAAAAGGTTCATACCTACTGGCGGGGTCAATAAACCCATTTCTTGGACAATCCTATAAAAAATTGCCAGAATTAAGGGATGAATCCCAACCGCCATCGCCATAGGATAAAATATAGGCAAGGTAATAACTAGAATTGATGAAGCGTCGAGGAAAAATCCTAAAAAAGTTAGGAATAAACAAATGATGATCAGAACAACTGTGGGCCCCAATTGATTTGCTTCAACAAAACTTACTAGTTGTGGACTAATTCTTAGCTGAGAAACAACTAGTCCAAAAATATATGCGCTAAATATTATACACAAAATCATTGTGCTGGTTTTTGAACTGTTAATAATACCTTTTAAAATATTTTTAAAACCTCGTTTTTTAATTAACAAACTTATAAACACGGAATAAATCACTAGTACACCCGCGGCTTCCGTGGGAGTAAAAATTCCAAGGTAAATACCTCCAAGAATAATAATTGGAATGATAAAGCCCCAAAATGCTGTTATTAATTTTGGAAGAATATCCCTGCCTGTTAGATTTTCTCTTTC
>CAZRVU010000031.1:0-19427 GCA_964603615.1 uncultured Desulfovibrionaceae bacterium | reverse complement strand
AGGCATAATAGAAATAATCTTCAGATAAATTGCAGGCCGAAGTCTTTTATGAGACGCGGGGGAACCGTTATCGGGGGCGAATTTCCCTGTTTTTACAACAGGGCATAGGGCAACCCGAGTCCGAGCCCGTCAGCTAACCCCGTAGGCTAGGCGGGCATTTTATAGTTTTTTAATACCTATTAACTAATAAGGCGTGTATCTATAGCCCTATATTTTTTTCTGCGCTAGTAATAGATTTACGCCAAGCCTGTTTAGCTAACCTCGTTTGATGGGTGTCTGTCAAAAGGAGGTATTTTTTATGTCTACGATTACTCAAGAAAAAAGGATATTTGCTTTGGAGCGAGCCAGGGAGTTAAAAGAAAGAATTGCAGATTACCTTGAGTATAAAAAAGAAGTGCTCACTGGTTTCAAAGAATGGGAAAGGATAAAGAAAAGACAGGAAAGGATTAAAAGAATATATGGGGCTTCGGAAGTTGACTGGATGGATTGGAAATGGCAGCTAAGAAATCGCGTTAATACAGTTGAATCTTTAAAGGAAATCCTTGAGTTGACCCCGCAGGAAGAAGATGAAATATCATTGGCGGGGAGCAAATTCCGCTGGTCCGTATCGCCTTACTACCTCAGCCTGGTCGATCCGGAAAACCCCTTGGACCCTGTTCGCCTGCAATCTATTCCCTCTATTAAGGAGTATGAGGATAGCGGCGGGGTGTTGGACCCTATGGCTGAAGAATTTACTTCCCCTGCTCCTGCTATTACCAGGCGGTATCCGGATCGCCTCATTATTAATGTTACGAACCAGTGTCCTAGTTACTGCCGGCATTGCCAGCGGCGGCGTAATATTGGGGAAATCGACCGCCATACACCCCAGGATAAAATAAAAGCAGCTTTAAAATATATTGCCGCTAATGAAGAGATAAGAGATGTACTTATTACCGGCGGTGATGCCCTAATGCTTTCCGACAAAACATTGGATTGGATCTTGACGGAATTGGAAAGCATTCCCCATGTGGAGATTAAGCGCCTGGGGACGAGGGTTCCCGTAACGTTGCCCTACCGCATAACCGGCGAACTTTGTGAAATGTTGGGCCGTCATCTGCCCCTTTACATTAATATTCAATTCAATCATCCACTGGAGGTCACCCCTGATTCCCGGGATGCCTGTTGGGCTTTGGCGCGCCGTGGTATTAATCTTGGCAATCAGGCTGTGTTGCTTAAAGGAATTAATAATCATCCTTTGTTGATGAGATGCTTAAACCAGGAACTGTTAAAAATCATGGTAAAGCCGTACTATATATTTCATGCTAAAAACGTAAGGGGAACCAGGCATTTCCGGACGAGGGTAGAGGAGGGGATCGAAATAATGGAGCAGTTAAGGGGTTTTACCTCCGGGTTGGCTGTTCCTACCTTTATTGTGAATGCTCCCCAGGGGTACGGTAAAACGCCGCTGCTTGCCGGGCACCTTGTTTCTGTGGGCACAGACAAGCTGTTAATTAGGACGTGGGAAGAAAAGATCATGGAATATGAAAACGATGAAGAGGCATGAGGAAACCCTTTGACATAAAATCCAAATGTTTGGACAACGTCATCCACCTAAGGTATTGTTCTTTTTGGGCAACGTTTAAAGGCAGATAGTACTTACATTAGCAGGGCATTAAAATGCCCTGCTAATCTTAAAGATTGCTTCCAAAAACATTTCAATATCTTTGTGGGTGGTAAAATAGCTTGGACTTACCCGGCAGGTGCCCTGATTCAAAGTGCCGATGGTTTTATGGGCTAAGGGTGCGCAGTGCATGCCGGACCGGGTACTGATGCCATAATTTTCGTCTAGCAGAAAGCTTAATGCGCCGCATGCCAGGCCTGCCAGGTTAAATGATAATACTGCTACCTGACGCTCGCTGTTCGCGGGACCGTAAATGGTAATGCCCCGGATCTTCTTTAGCCCGTCGATTAACATATTTATCAATACTTTTTCATGTTGTTGGATAGCGGTTAAACCAGTTTTTTGTATGAAATCCACTCCTGCTCCCAAACCGGCAATTCCCGGGGTATTGGGTGTGCCGCTTTCCAATTTATCAGGAAGAAAGTCTGGCTGCCGGGTTTCAGCAGATAAAGACCCGGTACCCCCCTCTATCAAGGAATGGATCTCCAGACCGGGGCGAATATAGAATCCACCGGTTCCCTGGGGACCGAACAACCCTTTGTGCCCGGTAAAAGTTAAAATATCAATATTTTGTTCCTCCACATTTATAGGGACATTACCAGCACTTTGGGCAGAATCTACCAGAAATACGGCACCCCGCTCCCGGCAGATCTGCCCGATCTTTTTTATCGGCTGGATGGTTCCGGTGACATTAGAGGCTGAAATGAGAGAGACCATCCGGGTATTTTTTTTCCAATTTACCTCCAGATCAGGGGGGTACAAACTGCCATCGGGGGCACATTCGACATAAGTAACTTCTACCCCTCTATCTTTTAAAGCATTTAAGGGGCGGGCAACGGCGTTATGCTCCATGGAACTGCTTATAACGTGATCCCCGGGATGGAGATAACCTTTGAGTGTAGTGTTAATGGCTTCTGTAATATTTTTGGTAAAAATCACACGGGAAATATCACTGAAATTAAAGAGTTGGGCCAGTGCCTCCCGGGTATCTAAAAGTACACTTGCCGCTTCCAGTGTCTTGCTACTGTTGCCCCGGCTGGGATTGGCACCGATATTCCGGTTGAAGCTATCGATCACCTCATAAACGGATTCTGGTTTTGGCCAAGTTGTGGCAGCATTGTCCAAATAAATTGTTTTTCTCATCTAGCGGCGCCCTTCCTGATCAAAAATTGTTTTACCACGCGGTTACTAACAGGTTTTATTCCAGATAGTCGTCCTGCGCTTTATTTTCACAATATCTTCTGTTTTAATATCGCTATTATTCGCCAGTACTTTTTTCATTTTTCCCACATTTTCCTCACTAACCAAAAGGGAGATGCCACAAAAATTACTAGCTTCCCGGGGAGTGGGAGAAATGGAACACTTAATACCGGTTTCTTTTAGCTTCCTGTATAGGCGAAGACCTTCCTGGTGATTAGGAAAGAGGACATAGTAATCATAAATTTCTGCTGTCACTGGCCTTCTCCTATTTTTTAAGCAGTTCGATGAAAGCCTGGACCCTGGTGCGCATTTGTTCCATGTCTTGCTCGCTGTAATCGGTTTCAAGGTGCATATAAGGAATGCCTGCTGCTTTTAGCGCCTGCTGCACCAGATAACTTTCTGTAGAATAAAGACCACAGAATTGCAAGTTGCAGTCGATTACTCCATCAACATTGTAATCTTTAGCCAGGCGTAAGATATCATCGACCCGCCCGCTGTTAGGTGTAAAACAGGCACAGTTGGTTTTCATATAACGCTCCGCCAATGCTTTAATTTGTTCATCCAGGGTTTCACCGCTTTCATCCACCAGGTTTTCAAAATATCTGGTACCGGTGCACAGCTCTTCCACCACAACAGCGGCGCCGCTCGTTTCTATGATGTGATGAAGTTTCCAGTTTGGAATAGCCATCGGCGTTCCAGTAATAAGGATTCGCGGTGCATCAACAGGGAAGACCCCTTCTCCTTTGGCGATTCTTTCATCCAGTTCATCACAGAGTTTATTGACCTGGGCGGCATTACGCACCGGGTCATCATAGAAGGCAATTTGCGTTACCAAAAGGGCGTCTTTCCCGCTAATGGGCAGGGGCGTATTCTTTCTAGCGTTATAAAGCCGGGTCAGGGCCTTCCTTTTTGCATTGATTACCTTGATATTTTCTGCTAACATTTCAGGGGTAACTTTCTTACCGGTTAATGTTTCGATTTTTTCGAGTAGCAACCTGATCTCATCCTCCCAAGCCAGGATATCTTTTTCCCGCTTCATCTGGGGGGTATCCATGACATGGATCGAAACTTCTTGTTCAAGGATTTCCCAGGCTTTTTTCTTCCCGTCGCACGTTGTTTCTCCAATGTACATATCGGCAATTTTGAAAAAGGGGCAGGTGTTATCCAGACGTGCCCCTACCGATGCTTTAATTAAAGGGCAGGTATTAGCAGGCAATACTTTTTCCCCGCCAGGCACCCAGAACTGAGAACCCCCGCACAAACCGGTAGCAATACCTCCGGCGGCAAAGATGATCTCGTCGGGCACGTAAACACAAAAAGTGCCAAAAATTTTGCCCCCGTTTTTTTGATGTTCAATTAACTCTGCCGGTCGGATGCCATGGATTTCAGCCACAACAAAGTTAAAAAACTCCATTCCCTCCGGGCGATTTTCCTGGGACATATAAATGGCACCAAAGGCCTCCGGTAAGGCCTCACAAAGCAAATCATGTTTTTCCAGATCCATATCTAAATCAGACCACATTTTTCGATAATCAGCCACAAAAAAACCTCCTAAAATTTAATTTGCTGTTTCAGGTGGACATTCATACCCTCTTTTTAAATGGTAGCTGCAGAAAAATGTAAATACCCCCAACATGTATTATGGGGAAAGATCCCCATGCCGCTCATTTTTGGCGACACCACTGGAAGGATGAAATCATTTTCCTTTTGGGGCGGAACCGCCAGAAGGATGAAAATATTTTTCGTAGGGACGGGGTTCCTACCACCGCCCGTTGTTTAACAGTTTTTCTGGCAGTTTTCATTGTTTTAAACATGCATTTTCGGATCGGTTAACTTTGACAAAATGTAACATGTCTGCCCGGACAGTAACAAATAGATTATACTCATGGTTTCACTTTTGTTCCAATTATATTTACCTATCCTGGGCTACAGTAAGATAGAATAATTCTATAGCGGTAAAGTGGCCCTTAAAGGGGGCATCCATGGTAAAATTTATTGAGATACGGCAGATTGTAGTTGTAAACAAAGCAATAATATCGCTTAAAATAAATTTGATATAATATAAAGTAAGGAGTTAAATAAAAATGTCAATTACTTTGGGGGTGGATGTAGGTTCTGCATCCACAAAAATTGTGCTTTTGACCAAAAAAGAGATGTATTCGAAAATCTGTCCGACGGGGTGGAGCCCCCGGGATGCGGGCCATCAAATTATGGAAGAACTATTAAAGGAACGTTCTTTAACTCTTAAGGAAATTGATTTTGTAGTAGCTACGGGATATGGAAGGGATGCCGTTACCTACGCCGATGAAGCAGTAACGGAAATTACTTGCCATGGGAGGGGCGCAGTTTTCTTAATGCCGGAAGTAGATACCATTATCGATATTGGCGGTCAGGATAGCAAGGCGATTAAAGTTACCTCTGAGGGTAAGGTATTGGATTTTATGATGAATGATAAATGTGCTGCGGGGACGGGTCGCTTTCTCTGTGTAATGGCCAATGCCTTAGGGTTGGATATAGATGATTTGGATGGATTTGAGGCAGCAAAACCCGCCGCTATTTCCAACATGTGTACTGTTTTTGCTGAATCAGAGGTGATTGGGTTGCTAGCCCAGGGCACGGCTAAGGATGCCATCGTTTCCGGACTGCATCAAGCTGTGGCCCAACGCGTTAGTTCTATGGTCAAAAAGATGGGTTCTTATCATACGGTAGCCTTTACCGGGGGGGTAGCTTTAAATGCAGGGGTACACCGGTGCCTGGAAAAAGAATTGGGTACGCAGATCCTGGTATCCGGGCATTGCCAAATTGCGGGTGCCTTAGGCGCAGCGCTAATTAGTAGGGATTACTGTTCATAGACCTGGCGGGTAATTCCTGGGAATCAGGGGTTGTGCAAGAAGCTCAGGTTCTGATTAAGCTAGGAGTTGCTTGGCAGTTCCGGTAAGCTTACTGGTTCATCCGGTGTGTATTTTCGTCAACCGGTTCCTCCTGCAGACGGGCAAAAAGGGCTCAGGGAACAGGTGCCACACAGCGGTTTCCGGGCGCGGCAAACCTGGCGCCCGTGGGTAATTAGCCGGCGGTGGGTTTCCAGCCAAAGTTCTTGGGGAACCAGGCGGCAAAGATCTTGTTCCACAGCGCTACTGTTTTTCCCTTTGCTTAGCTCCAGACGCCGGGTGACGCGCTGTACATGGGTATCTACAGCAAAGGCGGGGAAACCAAAGCCTGCGCTAAGAATAACATTTGCGGTTTTGCGTCCTACCCCGGGGAGCGTCATCAACTCTGCCCGGGTCCGGGGGACTTCGCCACCGAAGTTTTCACACAGCAAGCGTGCTGTTTCCGCAATCTGACGGCTTTTTCTACGGTATAATCCACACCCCTTGATCTCGTTTTCCAAGTATAAGAGTTCCATGTTAAGAAGATCGCGGGGTTCTTTTATTTTCTGGAAAAGTGTCCGGGTAATCCTGTTGACCTGCTTGTCCGTAGTCTGTGCAGAAAGAATTACCGCAATGAGCAGCTCAAAAGGGGTGTTAAAATGCAGGAAAGAGGTTGTCTGCGGGTATTCTTCTGCAAGAGCCTGCAGGATCTTTTGTATACAGGAGGACTTTTTGTTGGTTTTTTTCTCAGGTTCTTTTTTTCTCATCATTGTTATTGTAATTTTAGTAATAACGCGTGTTAAATGTCAAGTGGGTAAAAAAGATAAAGGTTTTGATTCACTATAACTTTCCCCTGGTTGACCGGCGGGATGGATGCACGGCAGGTTTAAAAAAAGGTGGTGGGAATTAATGCTTATTGACGCGCATGTGCACCTGGCTATTAATCATATTTTTAATCGGCAGGATTGGGAAAAGAGCGGTAAAGAAAACAGGGTGGCCTGGATTAGGGCGCTTCTAAGAGAATATAAAAAACAGGGGATCTATATTTTAAGGGATGGGGGCGATGCCTTTTTCGCTTCCAAATTGGCCAAGGAAATAGCCGGGGAGGAGGACATGATCTACAAATCTCCCATCTTTGCCTTATATAAAAAGTGCCGGTACGGCTCCTTTTTGGGAAAACCAATTAACGGCCTGGAAGACTTTAAAAAGGAATTCAAAATTTTATTAAAGCATAATCCCGATCATCTGAAAATTATTCTTACCGGCCTGGTGGATTTTAAAAAGTACGGTGAATGTGGGGAAACGGCCTTTAGCAAATTTGAACTGCAATATATGGTAGACGCTGCCAGGGACCACGGCTTACCTGTTATGGTGCATGCCAATGGCCGGGAGGGTGTAGAAAGGGCCGTTGCAACCAGGGTTCACACCATAGAACATGGCTATCTTATTTCTGAAGCACAAGTTTATGCCATGGCGGAAAAGGGGATTATATGGGTTCCTACCCTGGCCCCCCTTGGCAATATCCTTCGTTCTGCTGATTGTAAATTTGGCGAAAAGGAAAGGGCTATAATCAGCAAGGTGTATGTGGGACAAATAGAAAATATACAAAAAGCTGTTGCCATAGGCGTGAAAATAGCTTTGGGCAGTGATGCCGGGGCTTATGCTGTTGCACATGGTCAGGGGTTGTTTCACGAATTGGAGCATATGCAGGAAATAGGCTTTAGCCAGGAAGAATTAAAAACAATGTGTTTTGAAAATGGCGTCATGGCCTTAAGGCTGGATGCACAAGTGTGACGCGGGAATGTAAGATTTTAAAAACACTATTTTTGGCAAATTGTTTACCTACATTAATGTTATTTCCAAAAAGTATTTTTAAGGAAGGTACACGCGCAATATTCTGCTTTTAAACGCATTGCCCCATTTTTTAAAACACCCGTTTTTTGCGGTTTTCGCGTAGTCTGCCGTCCCCGCGACACGCAGTTTATATTTTATTCCACCAGCAAGCCCAACCTTTTATTGGTCCGGATATCGACAAGCCCTTCTTCATAGATTCTAAAAAAGGGAATGGCAGGGGTGGTCAGGGTAATCAAAGTTAGATGAGTATCCTGGAAGGGCGCACCCAGGCCGGCAGCGGCACGTTGAAATTCCTCCATACTTTGCAGCAGGGTTTCCATGGGGGCAGCGGACATGCACCCGCCGATGGGCAGGGGGTATGCCGCAAGGACCTGGCCATCAGCACAAACGACCGCCCCCCCCTGCATCTGCACAACCTTGTTGATGGCCAAAGCCAAGTCTTCATCGCTAGCGCCAACGGCGATAATATTGGCGATATCCCAGGCAGTGCTGGTTGCGATTGCTCCCTTTTTCAGTTTAAACCCTTTGATTAGCCCTATAAATTTTGTCCCTTGCCGGCTTAAAAAATCAATGGCTACTACTTTCAGCAGATCCTGCTCCGGGTTGGCAGTAACTTTTCCCCGTGAAAGCGGAACCCTCAAGTGCATCTCCTGTGCTACCAACTCTGCCACTTGTGCAATAACCCTCACTTTTGCAGAACTTTCTTTTGATGGAAGACGGAGCACAAAATCCTCCGGCATAAAGGCGGGGGCAAGACGCATATTCTGCCCGGTCCATTCCGGGTAGATGTATTTCCGGGGCCGGACCAGCGGTTCCTTGTTCTGGGCGACAATTTGCCCGTTGCTAACCACATATTCGGCCTCGATTTTCCGCAGATGCGGTAGAATAACGATATCTGCGTATTTCCCCGGTGCAATCCCACCGAGGTGATCCTCCAAATCCAGGTAACGGGCTGGATTTATAGTCACCGCCTGAATGGCTGTAATGGGGTCGAAACCCAGGTCGATGGCTTTTTGTAAAATAACGTCCATATAGCCTTTTTCCACGACCTGCTTGATGGAGGCTCCATCCGAAGCCAAAATAAATTGATGCAGATCCAAACCCATATCCTTTATTTTGACGATTGCTTCTAGATCTTTGCGGATGCCTCCTTCCCTGGCTGGGACATACATCCCCAAACGAAGCCTTTCTCGCACTTCTTCGGCGGTAATGGGCTCGTGGCAGGAACAGACCCCGCTGGCGGCATAAGCAACCAATTTATTTCCTTTGGCTCCGGCAGAATGGCCCGTAATTTTTTTCCTAGCTCTTATAGTTTCCTCAAATAGCTCTAGAAGCCGGGGCTCCTGTTCAACTACGGGCAACCAGTAGGCTTCCCCCAACCCTAAAATATCGGTGCGTTGAAGCAAAGTTCTTGTTTGTTCCCTGCTGATCGCTGCTGTTTTGAACCGGGGGCTAAGTGAAACCATGCTTGGCGCGACGCCAAAAACCTTGGCCGGCTGGTTTTTACATGATTCCAGAAAAGCCAGGACGCCAGGGAAACCCAGGGCAAAGGCTATATCGATAATTTCTGTAATAATTGTGGTTGTGCCTCCCCTGAAGGAATAGCGGAGAAACTCATCCACAGTGCAGAAGCTCAGGTGTGTGTGGCTGTCGATTAAGCCGGGGATAATGGTTTTTCCGGTGGCATCAATTACTTTTGTATCTGCTCCTATTGACGGCCGGGCATCTTCCCCCACGTAGGCGATGCGCTTTCCTTTGACGGCCACGGAATATCCCTCCATCAACTCCCCGCTATAGACATTTACCAGTGACCCGTTTGTAATCACTAAATCTGCTTTAGCGGTACCCAGGGCCACTTTTATTAAACCGGCCATTTCTTGAGAGTTCATTACAACACCCCTTTTTTACGTGATTGGATGTGCTTTACAAAACTTCTGCAACCAGATAGTATAAAGAAAAGGGTGACCCTACGCAGGGGATAACCAGCGCAGGAGTCAAACCCGATCTTAGTCAGTGCTACCAGATATTATTTAAAAAAGAAAAATGATAAGTGAAGGCAAAATATTATGTTTATCCGGAAACGTAAATTGCAAATAAGAATTGCCCGGCGCAAAAAGAAAGTTCAGCGCATGATCAGGGAACAAAAAGCGCGACTGGCTGCTGTTAGCTCCGTGACTTATCTACGTCAAGAAGATCGCCGGCATGCTGTAGAGCTGGCCAGAATTAAACTCTATCGCCTGAAACAAGAACTTCGGGGTCTGGAATCTGGCCTGTTACGCTGGGAGGAATAAAACGTATGATGTTTTCGGTCCGGGTGCTCTCCTGCAAAAAATGAACCCGGACCGGTGCATATTTTTTCCATTATAATATTTATCGCGTGCGCAATATATCGCGGATTTCACCTAGTAACAGCACCTCTTCGGATGGTTCTAAAGGTGCCGCAGGCTCCTCAATCTCTTTTTTCCTGTGGAAACTTATAAATTTGATTATCATGAAAATAGCAAAAGCAATAATCAGGAAATCAATGACTGCCTGCAAGAAATGGCCGTAGTGAAAAACTATGGCGGCCGTCTCCCCCTGTGCTTCTTTGATAACTAGCTTCAGGGATGTCAAATTTATACCACCGACGACTATACTTAATACGGGCATAATAACATCATCTACCAAAGAAGTCACAATGCGCCCGAAAGCGCTCCCGATGATAACTGCAACGGCAAGATCAATGACGTTGCCCCGGCTAATAAATTCTTTAAATTCATGCAGCATTTGTTTCACCTTTCTTTTTGGTACTATATTTAGTACAGGATTATTGATTCTACTGCATAAACTCTATTTGTAAAGCGTTCGCTGAAACCAGCATCCCTTCGACTGACAATTTTTTGCCCGGGCCAATAGAACGTCCTTTTCAAAAGGCCCTAAAAATGGCGTCCTGCCATTTTTGCTTCAAAATTGTGGCGTCTTCATGGGCTGATTTTTACAGCTCCCGCCCAGGCAAATTTCGTTTTATGCAGCAGAATGTAATTTTTGCAGTGGAATCATTGTTTTATTTGTATATAAAGTGCCCGGCAGGCTGGCGAAATCTAACAACTATTGTTCACCATAGATAACAGCTTGTGCTTTCCCCTTTTTCTTGGCCTGGTAAAGGGCGTTATCTGCTTCCTCAAATAACTGATCATATGTTTTTTCACCATCTGGAAATGAAACGCCTATACTAACAGAGAGGCGAATGTTTTGATCTGATTCCTGAATAGTTGTATTCAATTGCCGGCATTTGGTTTTAATAAAGCTTATTGAAGGAATATTTTTCATATATACGCAAAATTCGTCTCCACCAACCCGCCCGATAATGTCTGTTTTTCTAAAAATAATATTCAAGTCATTACCCAGGTTCTTTAAGACCTGATTACCTGCTAAATGCCCAAATTTGTCGTTAATATTCTTAAAATTATCACAGTCCATGAGAATAAAAGCATCTATTTCATTTCTATTTTTGTTTTTTATTCTTTCGATAATCAGTTCCCCGGTAGTTTTAGCATTTAATAAACCTGTTAACCCGTCTATTTGTGACATAGTGATGAGTTTTTCTTTCTCCGCTGTTTCTTTACTGATATCAATCAGTTTTCCAATGATAGAATGTAGTTTTCCCTTACAGTCGTAAATATCTGAGTTAATTACTTTGAAGATACCTGTTCTACCATCGGCAAGGGGAATTTTTATAATTGGTGTATTGGCATCTGTATTTTTATTAAGCAAAGTGTCTTTAATTAAATTGACATTTTCGCTGGGAATTTTTTGATTTCCAAATAACTCGATGCACTTTTCCGATAATCTTAGGTGGTCGTTTTTTATATAATATTCAAAGATGCATTCATTGGAAATATGAGATAGCAGCTCATATCTTTTATTTTGCAGCTCGAGTTCTTTGTTCGCACGGATATTTAGGAAAATACCGCATAATAGGATACATATCGTCAAAAAAGTAACTCCAAAAATCTCTTTGCCATAAACATCCAAAATCATGGCCAGGGTTATCTTTTTATTAATATATGAGGCTATATCTAAAATAAGGGACTCCATTTGATTTTCTTCAGCCGCGACGATAGCTTTATTGATAATGGAGAGCAGGATCTCATTTTTATGGGGGATGCCCAGGCAATATTCCTTTGATTCTTCCCTTTGATGGGTTGTTAAAATGTTTTTATAGTTATTTTGCAATGTATAATAAGCTATGGAGAAAGCATTTCCATAGCCATAGTCGGCCTGTCCGGTTTCAACTGCGTTTAAACTTTCCTCCATGGTATTATAATAGATGATGTTTTCTTCTTTTATTTTTTCCGGTAAAGGACTATTTTTGATAGCGGCATATTTTTTATCTTCCAGCTTATTAGGATCCAATGAAGAATTTATATAGATTATTGTTCCAGATTTCAAAAATGCCCGCGACAAGGCTAGATTAGCAGGTGCATTTTTTTCCGACAGGGCAAAAATAAGATCGTAATCGTCGTTAAGAATATCGCCCAGAGAATCATATAATTTATATTCAAAAATTAGCCCTGTCAAATGCGCTATTTTTTCAAGCATACCTATAGAGATACCCTTTATTTCTCCATTTGTATCGGTATATTGGAGGGGTGCCATCCCCTCAAAGGATGCTGCTTTTATTATTTCTTTTTTAGCTATGTAGTTTTTCTCTTCCCGTGTTAGATATATCTCTGCTTTTACAGGCGCGGCCAGTCCCAAAAACAGAAATGCACCAACAAAAATTATTGTTATATTTCTTAATGTTTTTTTAGATCTATTCATAAATATCCCCTTAAAATTTAGAATAGAAACACTTATAAAAAAAGTGGGGTAATGCCCTGTGCACATGATGTTAATTCATTTCAAGCATACCATAAGAATGTAAAAGAGTCGAACAAAACTGAGCGAATCTTTTAAGTATTTAAGTTCTGATAAAAAAACTTTTTGTATGGAGAATGCCTATATAAGTGTTGGTTCCTATTTAAAAAAACTATTTTACCTATTTATTAAACAACAATATACTGTTTAAAGGGTAAACTCGCCATTGAGAATGGTATAATAACAATGTTAGAATGCCCGAATGAAAAAGGGGGATAAAAATAGATGGTGAACAAACCCATGTTAACAAAAAACGCCCGGGCTGCAGGCTGAGCCGCTAAAATAGGTCCGGGGGACTTAACAGAGGTTTTGCAGGGTTTAGATTTGAAGGGGGATCCCAACCTCCTCGTGGGAATCGATGTCTCTGATGACGCCGGCATATACAAATTAACTGATGAGATAGCTCTCGTTCAGACCCTGGATTTTTTTACCCCAATCGTGGACGATCCTTTTGAGTTTGGCAGAATTGCTGCTGCCAATGCTTTGAGCGATGTTTATGCCATGGGTGGCAGGCCCTTAACAGCAATGAATATTGTCTGTTTCCCTATTAATGATCTGGATAAAGCAATTTTACGTTCGATTCTGCAGGGCGGCCTGGATATAATTCACAAGGCAGAGGCGACGATGATCGGGGGACACAGCGTTGAAGACCCCGAGTTGAAATATGGGCTTTCCGTAACAGGAATTGTTCACCCGAAAAAATTCTTGACCAATGCCGGTGCAAAACCGGGTGATTTTCTTATTCTCACTAAACCCCTGGGGACAGGAATACTGGCTACTGTTTTAAAGGCAGGGGAGTTGGATGAAAAAACTACCGGGCAGATTACCAGCCTGATGGTTACCCTTAACAAGGATGCGGCTGAAGCAACAGTAGAAGTTGGGGTAAACGCTTGCACTGATGTTACTGGTTTTGGGCTTTTAGGGCACTGTCTAGAAATGGCCCAGGCCAGCAATGTGGGAATAAAGATCGATACCCAAAAAGTTCCCTTTATTCCTGCAGCCAAGACTTTTGCTGCCATGGGATTTGTGCCTGGAGGCGGTTATACCAACCGGAAGTTTTGCTCCAACCATCTTGAAATTGATCCGTCTGTTGATCCGGTTCTTTTAGATATTATATCCGACCCGCAAACATCGGGAGGTTTGCTTATATCTGTGCCGAAAGATAAGGCTTCTTCCCTGGTGCAGAAGCTTTTAGAAAAAAATACTCCTTCTGCCAGCATTATCGGGGAAGTTGTAGATCAATCTCCCGGCATAATTTACTGCTATTAATATTAAGTTGCAAGCTGGAAAGGAATTGTTTTGGAATGGACTTTCACCAGTTAAGGATTTTCATAGAGGTGGCCCGGCAAAAAAGTTTTTCCCGGGCGGCCGAAAACATTTTCCTCACCCAGCCCACGGTCAGTGCCCATATTAAAGCCCTGGAGGAAGAAGTTGGTGCACCGCTGCTAGATCGTAGCCAGCGGGAACTGCAACTGACCGGTGCAGGGAAGGTTCTCTTCCAGTATGCTCAACAATTATTGGGCATCAAGGAGAAGGCCCTTTTTGCTATTCAACAAGAATACCGGGTTATTAAGGGGCACCTGGAGCTAGCTGCCAGTAGCGTTCCCGGCGCCTATATCCTGCCGGAGCTGATGAGCAGTTTCCTGGAGGAATACCCCGGAGTAACCTTTGCGGTGATGCTTCGTGACACCCGGCAGGTCTATGAAAGCATTAAGGATTATACCTACGACCTGGGATTTGTGGGAGAACCGGTTCGCCCCAACGAGCTGGCCCAAATCCGGTTGTTGAAAGACGAACTGGTGCTAGTAGCTGCTCCGGGAACCCGTTTGCCGGGAGAAAAACCCCCGCAGAAAGAGGAAGGCCAGCCGGAAAATGGGGGACAGGGCAAATTATTAGGTGGAAAAGATGGTGGTGAGGACCTGGTTAACAATACCCGGGCACCCCTTCCCCAGCTCTTTGCAATTGACTTAAAGGCCGGCACAAACCAGGAAAAATTTTTGGAGATACCCTTCATTCTGAGGGAGCCTGGTTCTGCCACCCGGGTGGTTTTTGAAAATGCTTTACACAAGTTCTACGGCCGGGAGGGGGCGGCCCCATATGTAGTTGCTTACCTGGAAAGTCAGGAGGCAATCAAAGAGGCTGTCAAAACCGGGCTAGGGGTGACGGTTATTTCCCGTAAAGCCGTGCATGAAGAATTAGCGGCCGGGTTAATGAAAGGCTACCGCCTGCTGGATCTACGGCTGAAACGCAATTTTTACCTGATCTACCGCAAAAATCGTATTTTTTCGCCCCTGAGCAAGGCTTTCTTAGAACATTGCATCAACCACTTTAAAACAGGGGTGAAAAAAGGGTGAAAAAAATGGAACATAGGCTGTTCTTGATGAAACAACCCTTTTGTTAAAAAGGTGATTGTTTCCTGTTGGCATATTGGTTAATATAGCTACAGTCTTTCGCTCACCGGGTTGATAACATAATGAAAAACGAATGATGTGTGTCCAAGGATAAACCTGTTGGCTTAAAATTCCTGGCGGGGCTGTCTAATCTGCTGGCTCGTTTCCCTAACTGAGCTAAAAACAGCCTGCGATCAGGTTTTTTTATTATATTAAAAATAAACGGGAGAACCCCGGCTGGCGCAACCCCATTAATCTTTAACATTGAAAACGTCTATAAGAACGGGTATATTTATTAAGAATATCTATTTCCCCTATTCTTTAAACCACACTATACTAATGAATGTACTTACTTTATAATTTTTAAATTATATTTAGGTGGTGGTAGTTAAGCTATGAAAAATGTTTTAGCAACTAAATGGGGCATTATCATTGTCGGTATTGTCATCGGTATTTTAGCTTCGTTGCTGCAGTTGTGGGGTAATCCGGCGAATATGGGTATCTGCGTAGCCTGTTTCGTGCGGGATATTACAGGTGCGCTTGGTTTGCACAGGGCCCCCGTAGTCCAGTATCTGCGCCCTGAAATCATTGGTTTTGTGCTGGGATCTTTTGCCGCGGCCTACCTTTTTAGCGAGTTCCGGCCCCGGCTTGGCTCTGCACCCATCGTCAGATTTATCCTGGGGGGGTTTGCCATGATTGGCGCCCTTCTATTTTTGGGCTGCCCGTGGCGGGCACTGCTTCGCCTTGCCGGCGGTGATTGGAACGCCATCCTGGGGCTGCTCGGTCTTGTTGTAGGCATCTGGATAGGAACAATGTTTCTCAAAGGTGGCTATAATTTAGGGGCTGCCCGGCAGACCTATACATCTGCGGGGTGGATCTTCCCCATTATTATGGCCGGTTTGCTAATTTTGATGTTCTTTAACCCCAAAATTATGGGCGAACCCCAAAGTGGTGTACTATTTTATAGTGTAGAAGGCCCGGGTTCCCAGTATGCACCTTTAATCATATCGCTTGTTATCGGTTTAGTAATTGGTTTTCTGGCACAAAAAAGCCGCTTTTGTACCATGGGTGCTATCAGGGATCTGATTCTCTTTAAACAGACCCATCTCTTTGCCGGGATTGTCGGTTTGACCATTGCCGCCTTCGTTGTAAACCTGGCAATCAACCAGTTTCATCCCGGTTTTGCCGGACAACCTGTGGCCCATGACATGCATTTCTGGAATTTTGCCGGGATGGCCCTTGCCGGCCTTGCTTTTACCCTGGCGGGCGGTTGTCCCGGGCGCCAACTTTTCTTATCCGGTGAAGGCGACGGTGATGCCGCAGTATTTGTGGTGGGGATGGTCGCCGGTGCAGCTTTTGCCCACAATTTCGGATTGGCCAGCTCTGCTAGTGGGGCTACCCCGGCGGGGATGGTCGCCTTTGTTATCGGGATGGTAGCTTGCTTGTTGATCGGGTTTACCATGCAGGAAAAATTTTAGGAGGGATATTAAAGATGAGTGATACCATAGATGCCCGGGGATATTCATGTCCACAGCCGGTAATTATGACCTTAAATGCCATAAAAAGAATGGGGAACGGCGATCTTATGATTATGGTGGATACAGATACAGCCAAGGAAAATGTAAGCCGTGCCGCAAAGGCCCAGGGGTGGGAAGTCGCTGATATACAACCGGAAGGTAAGGGCTACAATATTACGATTAGAAAGGAAGGCTGAGATGTTTAAAAGCCTCAGGGAAAAAAAAACAAAACATGATTCACAGAACCAGGATCGGGGCATACTGGTTTTTGAAAATACCACTGAAGTTATCAGAGCAGAAAAGGTATTAAAAGCGGGAGGCTGGAACGTTAAGGTGAAGGGTCCCCCGCCGGAAGTACGCAGCGGTTGCGATCTCGTCATAGAATTTCCGCTTATAGAGGAGTTATCAATTATCAGGGAACTTTCCGAGATCAATATAAAACCCCTGCAGGCTGTTCCTGTGACGAGCACCTTACTAGAACCGGTTGATCTTCTACAGGAAAAGGAATACGGGGAATATCTTATGGTTAGGGCTGCAAACATGAAAATTACAGTAGATAAAAACACACAGTTAATTGTCAATGTTTCTGGAGGCGGTTGCCCGGACGTTCCCTACCTGGCGGAACAAATGGTGAACAAAAATTTGAGCAATGCCCCGCTTCCCCGGGATATTGGTTACACTCTTTGTGCCTATGCCCTTCAAATTGCTTATGAAAGGGTGCTGGAACGATGTTCGGTATAGTCGGAACGGTTCCTCTAGAGCATTTCCCGCTTACTGCCGCCACGGTTCTTTTAAAAGGTGACCAGATTATTATTGGCAATGAGCGCATCGCTGTAAACCGTGGCACACCGGCTATGATCGCAGCGGCCGTAGAAACTCTTAAATATATGAACAAACCAGAACCTTTTTGCTACCTGGTTGGAGATATCGGTGATGGGGAAGGGTGTAAAAATCTTTACCAGTATTTAGCCTCTCATCTTACGGAGGCCCCCCTCCATACCCTGGCATTGCATTATTTTCAACCGGATGTCGGCTTGTTTAAGCAGCTACTGGCAGCAATTACCGCCAGGCCTGTTCGCCCAACCCTAATTGCCGATGCCGGGTTTATGTATGTCGCCAAAATGGGCGGCGATGCCTCATATTTTGATTTATTCACGCCAGATGCCGGCGAACTGGCCTATCTGGCTGACGAAAAGGCTCCGCATCCCTTTTATACCCGCGGGTTTATCTTACAAGAAGGGAATCCCGTGCCGGATCTTATTAAAAGGGCCTACCAATTTAATAATGCCGCTTCTTACCTGCTTGTCAAGGGAGCAGTTGACTACATTGCCAACAAGGATGGTATTGTGGCTACGGTAGATAGCCCGAATGAAGAAACACTAGAAGCTATCGGGGGCACCGGGGACACTTTGACGGGAATAGTATCTGCCCTGATTGCCTCCGGCCTGGATCTGGAATCTGCAGCCGTTCAAGCAGCCAAAGTAAACCGCCTGGCCGGCTTCTTGGCCCGGCCTACCCCGGCAACACAGATCTATGATATTATCAAGCTAATTCCGCAAGCCCTGGAAGAAGTCCTGGTTTGCCGGCAATAACAGGGGTGAGTAGCCGCCTCTTTATCCGGCAAGCACTTTTATTCCCGCCCGGCTTTTAGGATCTGGGCCCCGGTGTTGCTGTCAATTTGCGGCGGGGTCCTTGATAAGGAATGAAAGGAGTACTGCAACCATAGATATTATTAACAACAAAATAAAGGTCGAATTAAAATTACCCTGCTGTTCAAAAAGATAGCCGGCAATTAACGGGAAAATACCGGCAACCGCTAGCCCTGTAAAAATTAAACCAAAATTTGCACCAAAATTTTCTTCCCCAAAATAGCTTACGGTCGCCGCCGGAAAAATACTGTAAAGTCCTCCATAAGTCATCCCCAGAACGGTAATTGCCAACCCCATAGCCAGGGGAGCTTGAATAAACAAAATATAAAGAAGGGCCAGTGTCATTGTGCCGAAAACCAGGATCATCGCTTTACTGCGTCCTACCCGATCGGAAAGCCAGCCTGCGACCAGCCGGCCTACGGCATTAAAAAAAGCAAAGAGTGCTACCATGATGTAGCCTTTTTCGTAACCTGTTTGTACATCCACGATACGGGTTAGATGGGTCACAAAAGTAATCCCAACACCGGTGGTAAAACAAAACATTAACCATAAGAGATAAAATTGGGGGTAACGCAAAACCTGTGTCCAGTGCCCGGTTTCTGAGGAAGAACTCTCTGAAATGGATACCTCTGGCGGGTTTTTAACCAGTTGTGCCAAAAGAAAAAGGCCTATGAAAATGGTGCTTCCCGTATATAAAAAAGCCTTTTTCAAGCTGTGTTCTACGAGCAGGTTTACCACCGGTGCCATCACAACTGCAGAGAAGCCCATGCCAAAAACCACAACGCCGGTAATCAATCCCTTCATTTCAGAAGGGAACCATTTGATTGCTGCCGGAGTTGCCGCTGCATAACTGCAGGCTACACCGATGCCTACTAAAAGGCCCCAGGTGATGGCCACGCCGTACGGCGTCAGAAAAAATGTACTCAAGATAAAGGCCAAACCAATAAAAATACTACCGGTAATGACCATCAGGCGCGGGCCGAAACGATCATACATCCTGCCGGCAATGACCATGAGCAGGGCATAACAAAAGACAAATACCGTATAGGGAAAAGCTGCCTGAACTTGAGTCCATCCCAACTCCCGGCCCAGGCCGCCGGCAAAAATACTCCAGGAATAAGTAATCCCGCTAAGAAAAGTAACGCCCGAACAAGCCAAAGCCACTTTCCAGCCTACAGACAGTTGTTTGTGTTTCAAAAAACCATCTCCCGTCATCTAGCCTGATAAAATTCCCAAAGCAGCTACCAGGCGAAACCGACACCCTCCTGTCCTCACCTTTGGAAGGTAGCCTCATTTGTGGTTATTTTATCCCATTTCGGCATATCCGGCAAGCTAGAAATCTATATTCTCTTAATATTCCTTCAACTTTCCTTTTGGATCTGGGCACCAGT
>CAZRVU010000030.1:0-19471 GCA_964603615.1 uncultured Desulfovibrionaceae bacterium | reverse complement strand
TGTTTGAAAGGCTTTTTGGATGTGCGGGGTGACTAAACTACTGCAAAACTAGGGAGGAAAACCCCGTACCTTCCATTAAAAGGAATGTTTTATTCTGTTTATTATTATCAATATCTGTAAGTACCAAAAAGTACCAATTTATATCAAAACCTTAGAACTTAACTTTGGAGTGTTTAGCAATTAATACTGCCGCTAACCAGGAGCCGGTTAAATTGGAAGCATTTACCGCCTATACAAAAAAACATATTTATGGTAATATTTTTAGTAAAAGCTGCCTGATTTGACAAAACCAGATCCATGCGATCGACGTCTTAAGATCAAAGGAGGGCAATTTATGCTAAATAACAGAAAATTTACATACTTTTTTCATTACGCCCTGTTGCCTTTTATTCTCTTTCTAACCATGATGGCAACGTGCACTGCCGGGGCGGCAAATATAAAAGAACCGGTAAATATAAAAGTTGAGGTAAACACGCTTAACATCCGTACCGGGCCAGCGATCAACCATACCTGCTTGCAGAAACTCCCCCTGGGAACCCCCCTGCAGGTGCTTTATCGTGATAAAGACTGGTTACTGGTAAAGCTTAATAATGGTCATACCGGCTGGGTAAGTGGGCAATATACCAGCTTTTCCACAAATATGGTGGACAAGCTGCCTCCGGTTCTCGGGGAAAAAGTACTGGTCAAGGTAAGCGGGGGGAACTTACTAAATGTTAGACTGGGCGCCGGCCTGAATTGTAAAGTAATAAAACAGTTGGGCAACAACACTGCCGTTACAGTCTATTTCCACGAGGGCGACTGGTTATTGGTGCGTCTTGCCGACGGCTCCAGCGGTTGGATTCATGCCGGGTACACCACATTTGTTCTCCCGGATCCTGGCAGTAACCAGTACACCGGGGATATTCCAGCCGGTAGTCAGGATGCCAACCCGCAATCCCTAGCTGAACAAACAACAGGGATGGAAAATGAAAGTAATATAACAGAACTAGAAGCAAAAGATAAATCAGAACCATTGAAGGAAGCCTTGCTGCCCTATCAGGTGATCATCAGCGAAAATTCCCTGTGCTTAAGGGAAGAACCAGATCTAAAAGGTACGCCCATTACAACACTCCCCCGGGACACGGTCCTAACTGTCCAACAGGAAACAGAAGATAACTGGTTACAGGTAACCATAACTGATGGTCAGCAAGGGTGGATTGCCGGCTGGTGTACCCAAATCTACGCGGGAAAAGGGGAAAACTACTTTCGCCTGGCCACCGTCACTGCAGATGTTTTAAAAGTACGCTCCGGCCCGGGGCTGCAATACGAACAAACGGGGAGGGTTTTCTCCGGTAATCATGTTTTAGCTTTAAAAGAACAGGACGGCTGGCATTATATCCGCGTTCCCGATGGCAGCTACGGCTGGATCTGCAGCGATTATGCCACTGTCAAAAATATTGCCTCCCGCAGTGATACTGGAACCGGTAGAACCCTGACACAAGCAATCACCATCATGCTCGATCCCGGCCATGGCGGAAAAGATTGCGGTGCCACTGGCCATAGCGGGTTAAAAGAAAAAGATGTAAACCTTACCGTTGCGTTACACACGGCCAATTTACTGCGTGCTAAAGGTTTTAATGTCATTTTAACTCGTAGTGACGATCAATATATTACCCTGGCAGAACGTGTTACGCTTGCCGAAAAAAAAGGTGCCGATCTTTTTATCAGCATCCATGCCAATGCCAGTCTTAACAATAAATTTGCCTCAGGGACAGAAACCTATTATTTCCCCAACAAAGATAGTGCCCCTCAAAGCTTTTTTCTTGCCTCCTTAATACAACAGGAAGTATCCAGCTCTTTAAATTTACCAAGTATTGGCGTAAAAAAAGACTCCTTTCACGTAATTAGAGAGACTTACATGCCATCAGCCCTGGTCGAACTGGCCTTTCTTTCCAACGCCGTCGATGAAACCGTACTCCGCTCCGGGGAATGCCTACAGTTGGCAGCCGGTGCCCTTTACCGGGCGGTTATGCGTTACTATAACCTAATGTAAGCTGTAAAATGCAGCGGGAACCGTCCACATTGCAGCACATTGCATTAAAAAAGCTTGCGGCTGTCCAGGAGGATCGTTACGGGGCCATCGTTTTCAATTTTCACGGACATTTTAGCTTGAAATTTCCCGCGGGCTACCGGCAGGCCTTTTTCCGCTAACAGCTCACAGACACTTTCATAGTAGGTAATAGCTTTTTCAGGGACGGCCGCCTGGATAAAGCTGGGGCGGCGCCCTTTACGACAATCCCCGTAAAGTGTAAATTGCGACACACAAAGCACCGCACCGCCAATTTCTTGCAAAGAAAGATTCATTTTGCCCTGTTCGTCCTCAAAAATGCGTAACCCTGCTATTTTTTCAGCTATATAACGACAATCGTTTTCCTGGTCACCGGCAGCCACTCCTACGAAAACAACCAAACCTTTTTCGATTTTCCCCAGGATCTCTCCATCAACTTCCACTGCAGCTCCGGTGACTCGTTGCACTACGGCGCGCAATTTTCCACCAACCTTTATGAAATTTTATGAAATAAAATCTAAAACAGGAAACGCCCCTGTTTCATTGTGATTTACGTGACAAATTTGTTTCTTCATGGCGCCTGACGGAATAAACATCCTTCACTTTTTTAATACGATTCATAATATAAGCCAGGTGCTCCAGATCTTTTACAACCAGGGTTAAAAAAATAACGGCAATTTTATCCCTGTCTATCCGACCGTTCACAGCCGTAATACTTACTTTGCTTTCACTGACAGCATACATAACCTCCGTCAAAAAGTTAGGACGATCCATGCCCGTAACTTCAACCTCCACTTGATAAGATAAATCGTTGCCGGCTACCCAGGAAACTTCCAGGTAGCGATCTTTGCCCCCGTCAGTCCGCAGAATATTGGGGCAATCCTTGCGGTGTACAGAAATTCCCCGCCCCTTCGTAGTAAAACCTATTATTTCATCTCCCGGCAAAGGATTACAGCATTTTGAAAACCGTACCAACAAATTGTCCATACCCTGGACTTTTACACCCTGCTTTGCCTTGCCCACACCCTCCCAGGGTTTAATCTCCACAGGAGGCAATGGTTTTTTTTCTTCTCCATATTTTTTCCGGTACTCTTCCCGGAGTCTGGAAATGATTTGCCGGGCTGAAACACCCCCGTAGCCCACCGCCGCATAGACATCATCGGCTGAAAGAAGGTTAAACCTCATCCCCACTTCCTCCAAAAGGTGTTCTTTCAACAGCAGGTGGGGTTCTAAATGCAGCCTACGGATTTCTTTTTCGAGGCAATCTTTGCCTTTAATTATATTTTCTTCGCGTCTTTCTTTTTTAAACCAGTTGCGAATTTTGCTTTTTGCCTGGGAGGTAATGACTATTTTTGACCAATCCCGGCTCGGCGTTCCACCTTTACTGGTAAGAATATCCACAATATCCCCGGTTTGCAATTGATATCCCAAAGGAACAATCCGCCCATTGACACGGGCTCCTACACATTGATTACCAATATCCGTATGGATTCTATAGGCGAAATCAAGCGGCACAGCACCGGAGGGAAGGTTGATTACATCGCCCCGCGGTGTAAAAACAAAGACCTCATCCGCAAAAAGATCGACTTTTAAGTGCTCCATAAATTCGTGGGCATCTTTAAGGTCTTGCTGCCATTCCAGCAATTGCCGCAACCAGGAAAGCTTTTCTTCAAATTCCCGGTCATCTTTAACCTTTTCCTTATACCTCCAGTGGGCCGCGATCCCATATTCTGCTGTGCGGTGCATCTCCCTGGTGCGGATTTGAACCTCCAGCAGTTCGTTTTCGGCACAAACCACTGTAGTATGCAAAGATTGATACATATTCGGTTTAGGCATGGCGATATAATCATTAAATTGTCCCGGAATCGGGCGCCAAAGGGAATGCACAATACCGAGAGCAGCATAGCAATCCCTAATGCTCTCCACGATAATGCGCACCGCCGTAAGATCATATATTTCATTAAAATCTATATCTTGATCTTTCATTTTGTTATAAATACTGTAAATATGTTTGGGCCGCCCGCTAATCTCCGCCGTAATTCCTGCTTCGACAATTTTATCTTGAAGAATTTTAATCACTTCACTGATGAAATCTTCTCTTTCGCGACGTTTTTTGGACAAACGATCGGCCAGATAATAGTATTCCTTTTTATTTAAATAGCGAAAAGCCAGATCCTCGAGCTCCCATTTAATTTTATAGATACCTAAACGATGAGCCAATGGTGCATAAATTTCCAGGGTTTCCAGCGATATTTCCTTCTGTTTGGCACTGTTTAAATAGCAAAGCGTGCGCATATTGTGTGTCCGATCCGCCAATTTAATAAGAATGACCCTGATGTCCCGGGCCATAGCCACCAGCATTTTACGCCATGTTTCTGCCTGATGTTCCTCTTTGGAACGAAACTCCATCCGGCTCAATTTGGTTACGCCATCCACCAGGGAGGCAACCTCTTCGCCAAATTCCTTCTCGATCTCCTCGTATCGACAGGAGGTATCTTCAAGAACATCATGGAGCAGAGCAGCGATAATCGTAATCAAGTCCAGTTCCAGGTCGGCAAGAATGTAGGCTACACCAAGGGGGTGGGTAATGTAGGGTTCCCCGGAAAGCCTTTTTTGACCGGCATGGGCTTTTAATGCAAACTGATAAGCTTTATTGATCAAAGCCCAGCTTTCCAAATTGTTATTGTACTGTTTAAATTTCTTTTTCAGTGTTTGCAAACCCATTTGTTACACCCCGACCTTATAAGATAGCCTTTAACAATATAAACCTTACTTTATAGTATAAATTATGTTTCACGAGGAGTAAAGGCGCTTAGTTGCTTAAGAAACCTAGTATTTTCTTTCCCGCGGTTTCCAATAAATAATGCTGCCAGGCAAGAGCACATTTCCATTTATCCCTTTCCAAACAAAAAGCTTGAACGCCAGACAAATCTTTATGCAACGAACAGAAGTCATGAACCTGACGTTTTAAAAAAATCCCCTGTTCATTTAATTCCAAATAAAGGGCTTCGGCAAAAATTTCCATGCTTTTTTTAAGCAGGTGTTCCGTAACGGGGAAAGGAAGCGTTTTTTGCAATTTGGGAATTGCTTTTTCCCAGGAAACAATATTCCGGGGGCCTACATTTTTTTGCAAGAAGAAATAGACCTGCTCCATAGAGAAAAAGGCGGGCACAGTAGCTCCGAGAAGTTTTAGGTTTTCCTGGTAATCCCGGTAATCATAAAGCAAATGGATGGTCAGATCCTTATTTTTTTGATTCATGGCTTGCAGGCGGGCCAAAAGATTTTTTAACTTTTTTTCACCCAAAGGCAGATCATAAAGCACCAGGTGGCCCGGCATCTCCGGTAACTCGCCCGGGGGCCAAGCGCCCTGGTGGCTAAAATTAATGCCTGGCATACCGGCAAAATATTTTGCCAGTTGTTGCCGGCGTTTTACTGTATTTACTAGAATTAACATCCCCATACCCCGGTTCCAAAGCTCCTTAATATAGTCCGTTTTCCTTTTAAAACCACGGCAATCAATCAGGCTCAAACCATTATTTTTCCTGTATTCGGCAACAGACAGGCAATCTAATACCTCCAACTGCAGGGCATCGTTGCCTTTCCATTCGTCAAAAGAAATGCTGAAAGCCAAATCTATTTCCTGCCCGGAAATAAGCAGCGGCAGTTTAGTTTTCCCATTAAAACTTATTCCCGCAAAAGATAAATCTTTTTTTTGCAGGCCTAATTGCAAGTGCTGCCCGCCCTTGCCCACCTCTCTTTTGTGCTGCAGCAACCATTTTTTCCCCCAAAAAAGAGGAGGCGGGTTGCCATAGCCAAAGGGTTCCAATTGCTGCAACACACGCACCAGTTCTGGCGTAACGTCCTTTGCTTCCAGCAAGGCATCCAGGGACAAAGTAGCTGTGGGGCCTTCTTCGCCATAATAATCCCTGGCCAGGATATCCAGCTTTTCCCGCAGTAGGGGTATGTTTTCCTCAATAATCGTTATCCCGGCTGCCCCGGGATGCCCGCCAAATCCCTGTAGCATTGCACTATACTGTCTAAGAGCCTTCTCCAGGTCAAAATCGCCAAAGCTCCTTCCGGAGCCTTGACCTATCCCCTTTTCCAAGGCAATGAGCATTACCGGCCGGTTAAACCGTTCGGCCAGGCGGCTGGCTACTATCCCCAAAACACCAGGATGCCATTGTTCACTCGCTAAAAGCAAAAAATCCTGGCCAATTTTTTCCGGCGGCTCTGACAGCACCAACGTTGAAGCTTCTTTGACAATTTTCGCCTCCAGCGCTTGGCGACGTTTATTTTCAGCTTGCAGTTCCTGGGCCAGCAAGTAAGCCCCTTCTTTCTCCCTGGCCATGAGCAGTTCGACAGCACGCGTCGCATCACCCATCCGCCCGGCCGCGTTGAGCCGGGGCGCAATGATATAGGCAATTTCTTCTGCTGTAATTATTTTTTTCTTTAGGCCGGCCACTGCCCGGATTGCCTCCAAGCCCGGTCGCAAGGCTTCCCCCATCTGTTGTAAACCAAATGACACCAGCACACGGTTCTCCCCTTGTAAGGGCACCACATCGGCTACCGTTGCCAGGGCCACAAGGTCGAGGTACTCCCATATTTTTTCTTCTACCCCCAGTTGACTGCACAAAGCCTGCCCCAATTTGAAGGCAACGCCTGTACCACAAAGCGCCGGAAAAGGATACGCACAGTCCCCGCGCCAAGGATCTAGCACAGCACTGGCTGCCGGCAAAACATCTGCAGGCTGGTGATGGTCTGTAATGACTACCTCCAGGCCCAATTTGTGGGCATAATCTACCTCATTAACATTGCTAATACCGCAATCCACCGTAATGAGAAGGGCAACACCCTGCTCCCGTAAAAAATCCAGCGCACCACAATGCAAGCCGTACCCTTCCTCCAAACGACTGGGCAGGTAAACCTGTACATCACCGCCCAATTCTTGCAACAGGGAAAATAAAAGAGCCGCAGCAGCAGCTCCGTCCACATCGTAATCACCATAAACAGCAATACGTTTTCCCTGGTGAAGAGCAGAGATAATAGTTTGCACGGCACGATCCATATCTTGCATAGAAAAAGGGGGATGAAGCTGTGCAAGATCGGGACACAGAAATGCTTTCCCTTCTTCTACACTGCTTATTCCCCTATTCAGTAACACCTGCACCGCCGGCTGCGGAAGCTTTAGTTCACGGGATAACCGGGCACATTGTTCCGCCTCCTGCGAAAACAAACGCCATTTCCGTAAGGGCGGTTGTTTTATTTCGTTTATATTTCTCAATGTCTTTGTTTTTCCTCCGATTCCGCCTACTATCGATTTTGTGTCCCTTCCTGGCCAGCAGTTTTCTTGGAAAGAGAGAGCATTTCCTGGCGCCCCGTTCACTTAATTTTCTTTTTTATCAACAGGATCGACCTGCTTTGCGGCAGAATTTGCCTCCTGCAACCGGCCAGTCCGCATTAAAAGATCATCCCGTTCCTTTTCTATCACCTGTAATCTATCTTGTAAATCCTTCACTTTGTGATTTAAGGTTCGTAACTTCATTTTGTCCTGAATGTTTTTAACAAGGCCAAGTATAAAGACAACCAGCGCCCCCAGTACAGCCGAACCTAGAATAACGAGAACAGCAGATAATTTCATATCACCAAAAAGATAATTAATTTCTACTATTTGATTGTTAACAAAAGCAAAAACAGTAAACAGAATTAAAAAAATAAGCGCTAAAACAACATTAAAGCGAACCATTTTAAAGCATCCCTTCCACGATTTGCCATAAAATAGGCAATTTGCTTGCCGCATTTTTACACCGGGCCTAGGCCGGTTTTTTTTGCCTTTTATCTGGCGGCTGCCAGGCAAACCATAAAGGAGCGGCAATAAAAATTGAAGAACAAGTGCCAGAAACAACCCCAATTAATAAAGCCAAGGCAAACGCTTTTAAGTCCATGCCGCCCACAAAATAATTAAAAGCTACAAAAAGAGAAACTAAAACCACCAGGGTAGTAAAAGAAGTATTGATAGAACGGACCAAACTTTCATTAATGCTTTCATTAACCACCATTGCCAGGGGTTTTTTGCGTCCATACTTTTTAATATTTTCGCGGATACGATCAAAAATAACGATAGTATCATTGATCGAGTAGCCGACAATGGTTAAAATTGCTGCAATAAAAGGGCTGTTTACCTCTATTTTAAAAAGGGAAAAAACAGTTAGCACGGTAAAAACATCAAAAAGCAAGGCTAAAATAGCAGAAAGGGCAAATTTAAATTCAAAACGGAACGTAATGTAGAGGACCATGCCGGCTGCCGCCAGCAAAAGAGCGTAAAAGGCTTCCCTGGTCAGCTCCCGCCCGATAGTGGCCCCCACATTTTCCACCCGCAGGATATCCCCGGTGGTCATCTCCGGCCAGCGTTCCTGAAAGGCGGCAAGAATCTCTTTTCTTTGTGCCTCCACCAGGTAGGGTGCCTTGATTACCACCTCACTTCCTTCTGTAAACCCCTCACGCCCGGCCCGCTGCAGGGGTACACCGTCCAAGCCAAAAGGAGAAAGAACGGCACGCACTTCTTCCATTTGATATCCTTTAGCCAACCGTAGCTGTAAAATTGTCCCTTCTGAAAAATCTATACCCATGTTCAAATTGTTTAAAGACAGCGATACTATCCCGGCAACGATGATCACAGCCGCAATAATAAAAGCAGTGCGCCGGAACTGTACAAAAGGAAAATTAAATTTATTCACCTTTACACCCCCTGAAGCCAAGGTGGGCCGGACTTTTGATTAACTGGGAACGAACTGCCATGCGCAACAAAAACCTGGTTAAAAATATTGCTGAAAACATACTGCAAAGAATACCGGTTAAAAGCACCAGCGCAAACCCCCGCACGGAGCCGCTAGCCACAATAAAGAGGACCAGCGCGGCAATGATCGTCGTTATATTGGCATCCAAAATAGCGGCCCAGGCCCGTTCAAAACCAGCATTGACTGCGCTAAGGGATGTTTTGCCAACTTGCAGCTCTTCTTTCACCCGCTCAAAAATAAGGACATTGGCATCAACTGCCATACCGATGGAAAGAATTAAGCCGGCAATACCGGGCAATGTCAGGGTTGTCTTCAAAATCGCTAAAATTAAAAAGACAAGTGCAATATAAACCATTAGGCTGATATCAGCAACCAGCCCGGCAAAACGATAATAGTAAAGCATAAAGACCACTGCGAGGAATAAACCGAAAATCCCCGCCTTAAAACTTAGTTCCAGAGCGTCTTCGCCCAACACAGGTCCCACTGAGCGGGTTTCCAGCTCTACAAGTTCTACGGGAAGTGCACCGGAACGAAGCATCAAGGCAATATTGCTAGCCTCTTCTGCAGTGGGGATACCGGTAATAACGGCTTTGCCATCTTTGATCACGCTTTGAACCTTGGGGGCAGAAACAAGCTCTTCATCAAGGAAAATAGCAATAATCTCACCCAAGTATTTTTCCGTAGCACTGGCAAATTTATCTTTCCCACTGGCATCGAATTCGAGGGCCACCTCCGGCTCGCTATACTGCCCGCGAGTAAAATAAGCTGTTTTTAAATCTGCCCCCGTGAGTAATACCTCACCCTCGGGGTTCACAAAAGTCAAAAGGGCTGTTCTACCAATAACCTCCATTGCCTGGGCCTGATCTTTCAGACCCGGCAGCTCTATGCGGATGCGTCTTTCTCCCTCGGGCTGCATCACCGGTTCAGTCACGCCTAACTCGTCGATTCTATTGCGGATAATGGTCATCGAACGCTGAATGGCGTCGCGATCCGCTTCAACATCTGCCGAGGACTGCGCTTCCAATAGGACATAGACACCGCCCGCCAGGTCTAACCCTTTCTTTAAATATCGCTGCCAGTTGGCTAAAAATAAAAGCGAAGCAGTAATCAGCAACAATGAAACGAGCACAAAAATAAGGGGGCTTGTCCTCCTACGTTTTTTCAATACCTTTTCCCCTCCTGTCCGGAACCTCTCCTTATAAACTCCAAAAAATAATTTTAAAGCAACTGTATCTCATTAATCACCAGGGCGAAACAAGCCGAAAGATAATCGGCGGCCCGGCGGCAAAGAATCATCCGGGAAAGAAATATTTCAAAATACTCCATCACCCTGCAAATATAGGTATCGATCGTCAATTGTAGGGTAATATTTTTTTGTTGCGTGTCGATCAGCAGATTCGCCTCTTGCACGGCATAATTGACACGGTCGTGAATATCGAACCGGGTAAAATCACGGTTACGGACCCTGGAACGATGCACATCGGCTTTGTCGGCGAGGATTACTGCAGCAGAGATATTGCTTACCACCTGGCCGAACTCCTCATCGTGATTGCCAATTGCAGAAGCAATATCAGCAATTTCTTTTTCACTCATTTTCATGGTCTGTAAAATATTCATAGCCATTAAAGCCCCGGTACTATAATGATGAGTCCTACCCACCACGTTGCCAATATCATGCAGGTAACCGGCAATCGCTGCCAATTCGGCTTCTCGAAAACCATAACCAAGATCAATTAAAATACGGCGTGCCGTGTTGGCTACAAGATCTGCATGACGCAGGCCATGTTCTGTAAAACCAATCGCGCCTAAATTATCATTGGCCCTGCGCAAATAGGTAATCACCGCAGGATTATCTCGCACCTCCTGCAAGGTGATTAAATTTGGACTACTAGCCTTTTCCATGATCAACACCCGCTGTTTATTATAGTCATAACAAAAAACCTCTAAAAATTAAACCATATGAAAGAATCTAATAAGAGTTCGCCTTTATACTTTTTTTCTCCTGCCGGGGACGTTGCCAAAAAAAAATATTGCCGCCGGCTAGTCTTTAGTCTTGCCGGGCCTCAAAGGGCAAGGAGCGGTAAAAACAGCTACGGTGCCCGGTGTGGCATGCCGGACCATTCTGTTGGACCTTAACCAAGAGCGTATCGGCATCACAATCATAATAGATCTCTTTTACTACCTGCGTATTACCGGACGTTTCGCCTTTCTGCCAAAGCGTTTGCCGGCTGCGGCTCCAGAAACAGGTCAGGCCCGTCTCCAAAGTTTTCTGCAGGGAATCCCGGTTCATATAGGCCAACATGAGAACATCGCCGTTGTAAAAATCTTGAACAACCGCCGGCAAAAGTTCATATTTATCAAAAGCCAAATCATCAAGTTGGACTGGTTTATCCTTCGAATTCATTGCTTAAATACACCTCCAAACCCTGGCTTTTTAAATATTTTTTTAAATCCCCCACTGAAAACCGCCTGTAATGAAAGACAGAAGCCGCCAACGCGGCACTGGCTTTTCCTGTAGTTAAAACCCGCACAAAATGCTCCATTTCCCCTGCACCGCCGGAAGCAATTACCGGTATCTGCACCTTTTCACTTACGGCCCTGGTCAAGGGCAGATCAAAACCGTCACGCGCGCCGTCAGCATCCATGCTAGTCAACAGGAGTTCCCCCGCGCCCAGCTCCTCTGCTTTGATCGCCCAGTCAAGGACTTTTCTTCCCGTAGCCTTCCGCCCCCCGTGGCTATAAACCTCCCAGCCTTGTTTATCCCTATTCCAACAGGCATCAATGGAAACAACGATGCTCCCGCGGCCAAAAATTTTGGCCGCTTCCCGGATGAGCTGCGGCTTTTCCACAGCAGGGGTATTCAGCGAAATTTTTTTGGCCCCGGCCTCAAATATTTCGTGCATCTGTTCCAAAGAGCGAATACCGCCTCCCACCGCAAAAGGAATGGTGATTTTCCGGGCAGCCTCGCGGATGACACCCAACAACGCCTTCCTGCCCTCTAAAGAAGCTGAAATATCCAGAAAAAAAAGCTCATCTGCACCGGACCGGTTATAATACGCAGCTAGTTCGACTGGATCACCGGCATCCTTAAAATCTGTAAATTTTACGCCCTTTACCACCCGGCCTTCTTTTAAATCCAAACAAGGGATGATTTTTTTGATCATCTAACCGCCCCTTTCCACAGGACACACAGCAACAAGAAATTTAGCAACCCCCATATTAATAATACCATAGGACGCCGGGATTTGCCTGTTATTTTTCTAGTGCCGAAAGGGCCTCCTTTAAAGAGAAACGACCGGTATAAAAAGCCTGGCCGATAATTACGCTCCTTACACCATGCTGTTCCAAATTTTTTAATAGATGAAGGTCCTCCAGGGAGGAAACCCCGCCGGAAGCAATTAACGGTATCTCAAGGGCAGCAGCCATTTCTTTTAAAGCTTTCAGATTGGGCCCTGCGAGGGTGCCATCGCGGGAAATATCCGTATAAACGATCTCCCGGACACCGTAAGACTGCATCTCCAAAGCAAAATCTACCGCCTTTTTGCGCGAAGCTTCAACCCAACCTTTTACCGCAACAAACCCGTCCCGCGCATCAATGCCCACTAAAATTTTTTCACCGTAGAGAGCTACGGCTTCTTGAACCAACTCCGGTTTTTCTACAGCAGCCGTACCTAAAATAACCCTGGAGACACCTAACTCCAGGGCATTTTTTATCGTTTGTAGATCCCGGATACCCCCTCCCAGTTGAACCGGGATAGCCAGGCTGCTTACCATTTTCTCAAGAAGAGCAGAATTGACAGGCTTGCCGGCAAAAGCCCCGTCGAGATCGACGATATGCAGGTGCCCGGCCCCCTCCGCTTGCCATTTTAAAGCTATTTCTACCGGGTTTAAACTATAAATCGTTTCTTTTTCCCTTTTACCCTGTAACAATCGGACACATTTTCCCCCGTGGAGATCAATAGCCGGGATCACCAGCAAAACATTCATCCTTCCTTTTCTTACTTTTATTTTTCCAAAGCATCTGCCAGGTAAAAATGATCGTGCAAGGTTTTAATGGCACGATGCAGATCTTGCTGTTTAATCAACAAGGAAATAGTAATATTAGAGTCACCCGTTTGCTTGATTTCAATTTCATGTTTATTTAAAGCTTCGATCACTTTCGCCATCACGCCGGGAGCACTGTGCATACCCACTCCGATTACAGAAACCTTGGCGCATTCTCTTTCCAAAAAATATGAAATATTTAAATCCTGGAGGATCTTTTCTACTTTGAAGCAGTGTTCTTCTTGAATAGTGAAAGCCTTCATTAAAGGAAATACCGTAATCAGGTCCACGTTTATGCCGGCCTCGCCGATCTGTTGGAAAATAGCCAGTTCCCTGGCGGGATCCGGCTGTTCCAGCTCAATCAGAAATTGAACAAGGCCCGTGGAATGGGCAATCCCCGTCACAGCCCTGCGCCCGCGCGTCCCATAGTAATTCCCAGCCCCTAAAGAAGATTCTGCTGTGATCACCGTCCCGCTGCCGGGATCATCCAATTTTTTAACTACCACACAGATATTGTTGCGCATGGCTACCTCTACCGCCCGGGGATGAATCACCTTGGCTCCTTCATGGGCCAGTTGAAAAACCTCCCCGTATGTAATGTGCTGGATGACGCGCGCTTCCTCCAGGATAAGGGGATCGGCAGTCATAATGCCGGAGACATCCGTATATATTTCCACCTTCTCTGCCCCTAAAGCCACCCCCAAAATCACAGCGGTAGTATCACTGCCGCCCCGGCCAAAGGTATTGATCTCCCCCAGGGAATCTACGCCTTGAAAACCAGCCACAACGGGCACCGCGTTAAGTTGCAAAACATCCCTGATTTTTGCCGGCTGGCAGTCCACCACCTCCGCCTCACTGTATTTTCCATCAGTGAGAAAACCTGCCTGTATACCCGTTAAAGCACGGGCAGCCTGCCCCTCGTTGCTCAATATGGCAGCCAACACAGTAGCAGAAATAAGTTCGCCACAAGACATAATAAGATCCAACTCCCGCAGCGACACGTCCTTATATTCCTTAAATAGAAGAGAGCGCAGCGTATCGGTAGCATAAGGATCCCCATTGCGCCCCATGGCGGAAACCACTACGACCACCCGGAAACCCTCGTCCCGGGCCTCCCTTACGCGCCGGGCAATCAGCGCTCTTTTTTCCGGCGTAGAAACTGACGTTCCCCCATATTTTTGCACTAATATTTTCATCTTTTGTCCCCCCGTGCTCACGGCAAATATCAAAATTTATTTCTGGCAAAATACCTAAAAGCACATCGTTATTCCCAAATTAAATGAACAGTTCGGCGATTTGGATAGAATTTGTAGCGGCTCCTTTGCGAATATTATCGGCAACTACCCACATATTCAGGCCATAAGGCACGGAACGATCACAACGGATTCGACCGATAAAAACTTCATCCCGTCCTACAGTGTCTACTGGCATGGGGTACAAAAGCTCTGCAGGATTATCCAGCACCTTAATCCCCGGGGCATTGGCTAAAACTTCCCGGGCTTGCCGGGGAGAAAGCGGCGCTTCGAATTCTACGTTGATCGCTTCCGAATGGCCATTAAACACCGGGACACGCACAGTAGTCACCGTGATCGGCAAAGCTGGCAGGCCCATGATCTTACGCGTTTCCAAGATCATCTTTAACTCTTCTTTCGTATAATCATCCTCATCGAAGACATCAATCTGGGGCACCATATTAAAGGCAATCTGGTGATGTTTGCCAGCACCTTGGTAAGGAATTCTTTCTTTAACCATCTCTTGATTATTAAGAACCGCAAAACTTTGCGCTGTCAGCTCATCAACTGCTTCCCTGCCCGCGCCCGAAACCGACTGGTAGGTTGCTGCAACCACCCTTTTTATTCCAGCAGCAAGGTGCAAAGGCTGCAAAGCCACAACCATTTGGATCGTCGAACAATTAGGATTGGCTAAAAGGCCTTTATGTTGGAAAGCTGCTTCCGCATTAACTTCGGGAATAATTAGGGGCACCCCGGGATCCAAACGGTAAACGCTGCTGTTATCGATCACGATCGCACCTTTTTGCACTGCTGCAGGAGCCAGTTGCTGGCTGATCTCCCCCCCTGCACTAAAAAAAGCAAAGTCAACCCCTGTAAAAGATTCCGGCCGGGCCTCCTCTACGGGGTAATCTTTCCCGCCAATTTCAATCTTTTTACCGGCAGAACGGGAAGAGGCAAGCAGTTTCCACTCTTTTATCGGAAATTTTCGCTCCTGAAGCACTTCGATAAAAGTTTGGCCAACCATCCCGGTAACACCAACAACCGCCACATTATACCCGGCCATAAACATCATCTCCTATCTCTTAGTTTGTATAAAGTGTCAGGGGGACGGGGGTTGTGACACACTACCTTGTGTGTGTCAGGGGGACGGGGGTATTGACACATTGTTCTTTTAAACACCCCCCCCCTCCCTCTGTGAAAAACCTTGGGTTTTGCAGGATTTTCACAGAGTCTGCCATCCTTAGACACATATCCCCCCGGCACTATTGTGTCAACAGTGTGTCAATACCCCCGTCCCCCTGACACACTTAATGGTATTTTACCGCCCCTAGGAAACGTCCCATCGCTTCCTGCAACCTTTCTTCACCAACAGTCAACGCAATGCGAAAATATCCTTCACCGTGCTGGCCGAAACCACGGCCGGGCGTGACAACAATGCCTGTTTTTGCCAACAAATAGGAGACAAATTCCTCCGAGGTATAGCCCGGCGGCACGGGAGCCCAGATATAGAAAGTAGCCAAAGGGGCTTGCAGGGGCCATCCCGCCTCTTGCAACGCCTTGATTACGATATCCCTTCTTCTCTGGTATTTTTTACGCAACTCCTCCAAAAAGGGTTCCATCTGCTGATTGGTCAAAGCCTCCAGGCCAGCGTATTGAATAGCCTTAAAAAGACCGGAATCAATGTTGGTTTTGAAGCGATAGAGAGCTTCTACAGCCGTGGCGTTGCCCACAGCATAACCAATCCGCCAGCCAGTCATGTTAAATGTTTTGGAAAGAGAGCCAAATTCCAATCCTACATCTTTACCTCCTCCGGTTTCCAAAAAACTTGCCGGGCGGTAATCATCGAATGCAATTTCACTATAAGCGGCATCGTGGCAGACTAAAAGATTATATTTTTTGGCAAAGGCCACCACCCGCTTAAAAAACTCCGGCGTCGCCACCGCACCGGTGGGGTTATTGGGGTAATTTAAAAATAACAGTTTGGCCTGCCGGGCAACGGCAGAAGGGATTTTTTCCAAATCCGGCAGGAAGCCGTTTTCCTCCAATAAAGGCATCGTGTGGGACGTTCCACCGGCAAAAAGAGTCCCGATGCTATAGACCGGGTAGCCCGGATCCGGCACAAGGTTCACATCCCCGGGGTCAGTAAAACAAAAAGAGATGTGGGCAATCCCTTCCTTGGAACCGATCAGCGGCACGACTTCGCTTTGCGGATCAAGTTTAACGCCGTGCCGGCGCCGGTAATAACCGGCTACGGCCTCCTTAAATGCTTGCACCCCTTCATCCGGGGGGTAAGAATGGTTTTCGGGCCTGGCTACCTCTTCCTGCATACGTTGGATTATATAAGCGGGAGTGGGGGAATCCGGATCGCCAATCCCTAGTTTAATTACATCTATGCCCTTTTGCTGGGCCTCTTTTACCTTTTTGTCTATCTCCGCAAACAGGTACCTTGGCAGTAAGCGGATGCGTGCAGCGGTACTCTCCATGGTTTTATCTAACCTCCTAAAAAATCATTAAGCTCGATCCGGCCGCTGAAGACCTCTGCCGCCGGCCCCTGCATAAATACGCTTTGCCCTTGTTCCCAAGAAATTTCCAAGTCACCCCCGGGAAGACTCACGCGGACGTTGTTACCCAGGCGGCCTGTTAATACACCGGCCACCACAGCAGCACAGGCTCCTGTACCACAAGCCAACGTGGGGCCTGCTCCTCTTTCCCAAACTTTCATCTTGATATTGTGTTGGCCTGTCACCTCCACAAATTCCACATTAGTTTTTTGTGGAAAAAGCGGGTTGTTTTCCAATTTAACCCCCCAGCTTTGCCAGGGTATCTTCGCAAGGGAGGGGACATAAATTACACAATGCGGGTTGCCCATACTCACCCCGGTAAAATAAAGTGCAGCATCGGCATCCTCCACAGAAATTTGTTCGTCTATTGCCTGCCGGGGCGGGCCGGCCAGGGGTACTTTGGCGCTATCCAGCACCGGTTTCCCCATATCCACCCGCACCGCCTGCACGGCATCCCCGTGCAAAAGCAAGCTAACCCCTTTAATACCACCCGGGGTTTCAAAGGTAAAATCTTGTTCCCGGATCAGCGCCCTTTCCCAGGCATATTTCGCCAGACAACGGATAGCGTTACCACACATCTCGGCTTCGCTACCGTCGGCATTAAATATTTGCATCCCAAAAGAAGCGGCGCGAGATCTATGCAAGATAGCCAGACCATCAGCCCCCACCCCAAAACATCTTTGACAAAGCCGGGAAGATAGCCCTTGTAGGAAACTAGATTCCCACCGGCCTTGTAAATTGTCGATCACAATAAAATCATTGCCCAATCCATGCATCTTCACAAACTCCATTTCTATCCCGCCTTTTCCAATCCATTTGCATCATAATAAAAGTTCGCCCCTGAAAACATCAACCTTAAACCTTCTGCAGGGCAACGAGATCTGCATAAGTTTCCCGGCGCACAATGAGGCGTGGTTTTCCCTCACGGACAAAAACTACAGCCGGACGGGGATGGCAATTATAATTACTGGCGAGGGCATAACAGTAAGCGCCCGTGCTGAGCACGGCTAGAAGATCGCCTTTTTCCACGTCAGGCAGGCAAATATCTTCAATCAGCAGATCTCCGGATTCACAGGCCTTGCCGGCAATCGTCACTTTTTTGACGGGCTCCTGCCCGGCTTTATTGGCTAACAAGGCTGTGTAGCGAGCCTGATAAAGGGCCGGGCGGATATTATCCATCATACCTCCATCTACGGCACAAAAACGCCTGACGTCCGGTATATCCTTGATAACCCCCACACGGTAAAGAGTAAGGCCCGCTTCACCGACAATCGAGCGCCCGGGTTCCAGCAATAATTCAGGCAAGGGGTAGTTTTCTTGTCCTGCTGCATCCTGCACGGCCTTTGCTACAGTTTGGACAAAGGTTTCAATGGAAGGCGGGTTATCCCCTGGCAGATAGCGAATGCCTAGTCCCCCTCCCATATCGAGCTCTTGGGCAACATAACCAGTTTCCTCCCTGATTTCTGCCATAAAACGCAGCATAGCCCGTGCCGCTAAACAAAAAGAATCCAACTGAAAAATCTGCGATCCGATATGACAGTGGAAGCCTCTTAACTCCAATAGAGGAGCGCCAGCCAGAATTTGTTGGATAGCTTCCCTGGCTTCCGTAAATCCCAGCCCAAATTTGGAATCATCCTGCCCCGTTTGAATATAATCATGGGTATGGGCCTCCACCCCGGGCTTAATACGCAAATAAATTGCCGTTTTTTGCTGTTTGGATTGCACCAGTTCCTGCAACTCTGCCAGCTCGGGAAGACTATCGACCACGATCCGGCCTACTCCTACTTGTAAGGCCTCTTGCAGCTCTTCTCTTGCTTTATTATTGCCGTGGAAATAAAGATCTATTGCCGGGAAACCCGATTTCAAGGCAATGTAAAGCTCGCCACCGGAAACAATATCCAGGCCCAGCCCTTCTTCCCCGATCAGAGCAGCCATCGCCAGGGTAAGAAAAGCCTTGCCGGCATAGATTATTTTCCCGTGCCGGTAGTATTTTTCCAGGGCTCGCCGGTAACGACGACAATGTTCGCGGATCATTTTTTCGTCCAGAACATAGAGCGGTGTACCAAATTCTGTGGCCAGATCAACGGCATCGCAGCCACCGATCTCCAGATGCTGCTTACTATTTATTTGCAACGTTCCGTTTAAAAACACTCCCCAAGAAACCTCCCCCTAAAATTAAATAAACGACTAAACAGGTTTCACCGTCAGCCGTTTATGATGTTCTTTTTTATAAACAGCCCCATAAACCTCCCTGGCCCTTAGTGAGATAGCGCTCCACCGGGAAAAAAGGGCACTTTTCCCCGGTGACAGTTTGCCAGTTATTCACTGGCAAACCAGCTTTTAGTTCCGGGGGAAAAGCTAAAAACTTCGGCGGTAGCACCTTTCTGCATGGCTCATCGAACCCCCGTTTTCCCCATGCATACTCTTTTTCTACCGCACCTCTACCCCACCTCAGGAAAGAGATGAGGCAATGTTAAATTTGATTTGAGGTATTTTATCACAAAGAAGATGCCCTGGCAACAGAAATTTTTATACCTGCACCCCGGATACACGGGTTTACCGGCCCGGCATCACTTTTTGCGTGGTTTGTCCTAAATATAAAGCCTTTGGTTCCCTTTTATTTTGAAGGGTTTTCACATCTTTTACACTTTTTTTAATAAGTGCCATTGATCACGTTTTAAAGGATGTTTACTTGCTAAGTCTATTATAACATCAATATAAATTAATGTTAACATGATCAGAAATAATAATACCGGCCCCCAACGCAAAAAAGTAAAAAAGATGACCTCGCAA
>CAZRVU010000029.1:0-19728 GCA_964603615.1 uncultured Desulfovibrionaceae bacterium | reverse complement strand
CTTATAATCTTTTTCTGGAATGAGGATAAATTACCCGCTAAGTATTGACACAGTGGAAGATACTTGATGTGAAAAGAAATCCCGATATTATGATAAGATATTACTGAAAGAAAATGTTTCAATATTTGGAGGTAAAGTTGTTATGAACAAACAAGCCCAAATACTTCTTCAACGAATTACCGTGGATCCTGGAATCATGGTAGGGAAGCCTGTAATAAGAGGGCTTCGCATAACCGTGGAGCAGATTCTAATAGCACTTGCCAGAGGGGTATCCCAACATGATCTGTTAGAAGACTATCCTGAGCTGGAACCGGAAGATATTCAGGCTGTTCTCCTCTATGCAGCAGAAAGGATTGGAGAAGAGCGCATATTTTTGGTTGACACAGGAAACTGAAATGAGTAAAAAAGAGCTTAAATTTTTAGTAGATGTTGGGGTAGGAAAAAAGTAGAAAACTGGCTTCTTGTTCAGGGCTTTGACACAAAAAGTATAAGAAAAAAAGAGCCGCGTATGTCAGACTATGAAATTTTAAAACTTGCAGCCCAGGAAAAGCGTATGGTTCTTACTATGGATAAAGATTTCGGGGAATTGGTATACAGTTCCAAATTACCTCATACCAGGGTATTACTGTTACGTCTTGAAGATTCTAACTCTGCACAGAAAGTAGATGTTGTCAAAAAGATAATCCAACAATACCATGCAAGAATAACCGGGAAATTTTGCGTTTATAAGGATAACAAATTTAGGATCAGGTAGTGCCAAATGCGTTTAACGCCCATAGAAATTTCAGATCCAAATGGGCAGCCGGGAAACAGAAAAAAGGAAATCACAGATTTTACACTAAAATTTTTTGTGTGAAGGTTTTGCGGGCAAAAACATTTTAATCTCTCCGCTTTCCATAGTTTCCGCCCTGGAAATGACAGCCAATGGAGGGCAGATGTCCAAACCCTTACAGAAATGGAGCAGGTCTTAAATGCGGATGTCCAGGGGCTAAATGATTATCTGAAAGCCTACACCGCTATTGCTGTCCTAATAGCAGGCGCCTGTTTACTACCAAACTCTTCACCAAAAAAAGGATAAGGATAAAAATATGCAGGAATTGATAATAAAAAGAATACCTGAGAAAGAAATAAAAAGAAGGCGCAGAAAAATATATAATAAAATTCTAAAAGGGTCGCCGAATATTAGGGATGGAACCATTACTGCCATAGCCCCTTCCGATTTAGGGCAAATGTTCCTCCTTTATGATCAAGCATTTTTCCAAAATTGGTTTAATGACTGCTATAAGGGAAAGGTTAAATTTTCCTTGTCAAAGCGGATGACAAAGAGCGCGGGGATGACCTTATGCCCCAAAAATATTAATAGCATAAAACCGGATGATTTGGTTTTAGAAATAAGAATAGGGGTCAATTTCTTTTTTAACTATGACACCATTAAAGGCAGTAAAAAAGTCAACGGCCTAGAAAGCAAAAACAGCCTTGAGGCATTACTGCTGGTTTTTGAACACGAATTATGTCACGTCATAGAATATTTAAAGTTTGGGAAATCCAATTGCAGCAGTGAACACTTCAAGTCTGTGGCAAAGAATTTGTTTGGCCACAGTGAGACCTTTCATATGATTCCAACCGTTGGTCAGATTGTGAAACAAATGCTTGGGTTCGGTGAAGGTGATACAGTTACATTTGAATTTGAAGGCAGGCAACTTGCAGGTATAATAAGCAATATTAATAAAAGAGCTACGGTTATGGTGAGAAATAACGATGGCCCGATGATAGATAAAGAGGGCAACAGGTATGAAAAATACTATGTGCCTATACTGCTTTTGAGGAAAAAATAATCCTTAGTTACGCCCGGTGGGAGTCGAACCCACGCTTTATAAGGAAAAACAGGTGAAAAAAGGGATATGATGTGAATGCCCGTTGGTTCTGAACATCCCTTAATATAAATGGAATGACATGCCCTTGCCTATCCTGGTTGTTTCATCGCCGTTCTGAACATCTCTTAGTGTAAATTGAATACTCTCCCAAAATCCCGTTCATGCTATTAGTGCAGCATAAACGGGGTAACGCTGGGGAACTGCCCCGCCCTGCTACGGCTTATACGGTAAACAATTCTTCCAAAGGTATGTTCTTGATTTCTTTAAAGTGTTGATCTCTAGAAACGAGAATTAAACTATGTTGTTTGGCAATGGCCCCAATCCAAATGTCATTTTCCGGTATCGGTTTGCCTTTTTTCTTAAGCTGATTTTTAACCTCCCCATACTGTTTGGCTGTTTCCTCGTCACAAGGTAAGATGGTTGTGTAAGAAGAAAACTCAATTATTTTTAACACGTTGCTTTCTACATTAGCAGATTTTTGAGCTCCGTAAAATAATTCCCCCAGTACTGTGTCAATACTTAGCGGGTAAATTATCCACGTTCCAGAAAAAGATTATAAGATCGCTGTTTAAGCGGTATCCCCTATTTTAATAAAAACATTAATTCCTAAACCCACGTTTAATTTTTCCATAACGATTTGTGGTTTTTATATTTGTTTTGACTGCCCTTGACATGGGGCCTCCGGGCCTGTGTTTCCAAAACCCAGGGGGACCCTGCTATGCTTGGCTTCAGCCCAAATAGGCTAACTATAGGCCCCATTCCATGCCCAGCGCATGTATTTCCGGTGCATGTAAAGATCAAAAAAACGAACTGACCCATGGGACAGGAAAAATCTGCTAAGATGTTTACCAACCAGATGAATTGCAGGGCCATTTTCGTTTAAAATCAAAGGACTTGGCAATAAATACAAAAAAGGGGGGATGCCCTTAAATCCTGATAACATGGGCATCCCTTACGTTTCAACCTGGCACGCCCGGCAGGAGTCGAACCTGCGGCCAATGGATTAGAAGTCCATTGCTCTGTCCTCTGAGCTACGGGCGCATCTACCTCTATATTTTACCGTATTTAGGGGCTTTATGCAACATGGGAATTATTAACGATCGTGTCAAGCCACTGCAGGATTTAAAATAACTTCACTGCTGGCTAATTCGAATTAAAAAGTAAGATTTCACGATTTTATAGTGACGACCATTACACTGCTTTTTAATCGTAAAAACTGCATTTTAAGAATGCGGTCAGGAATTCCGGGTTCCACAAGCTTTATTTTGGCTACACCAGGGGCATGGCGATCATGGTCAGCATTTCGCTTTCCGGGAAACCGGGGCCGTTATAATAATGCTCATAGGCTACCCCGGAAGGTGTATAGCCGTTGTCGCCGATCCATTTGGTGGTGCATGATGCTCCTTGTATCTTCACAAAATCTGTGGTATACTTGTTTACGTGAGGTGAAAATATTGGAAAATCAGAATGTTACCCTTTCAGTTCCCAAGGATATTTTAAGAAAAGCAAAACATATAGCGATTGACAGGCAAACGTCCCTTTCCGGCCTTTTGACAAAAGCTTTGGCGGATCTCGTGAAAAAAGAGGATGCGTATGAAAAAGCGAAAGCCAGGCAGCTTGCCGCCATGAAGGACCCTTTTGACCTGGGGGTAAAAGGCAAAGTAACCTGGCAGAGGAAAGATTTACATGCCAGGCATTGATGGCTTCCAGTTTGTAGATACCAACATCCTTATTTACGCCTACGATCTTTCAAGTGCAGAAAAATGCCGGCATGCCCAGGGGTTGCTGTCAGAACTGTGGAATTCGGGGAAAGGGTGCCTGAGCATCCAGGTGCTTCAGGAGTTCTATGTTAATCTGACACAGAAAATACCCAACCCTTTGTTGCCGGAAAAAACCGTGCAAATTATTAATGACCTGGGCCAGTGGCGGCTTCACGAACCGGAACACAGTAGCATTTTGGAAGCTATTCATATACAGCAGCGAAATAAACTTTCTTTTTGGGACGCCATGATTATCTGCAGCGCAAAAGAAATGAATTGTGAAATTATCTGGACAGAGGATCTTAACCCAAAACAATTTTATGAGGGTGTAAAAGCTGAAAATCCCTTTCAGCGATGAAAAACTTTTCCGGCAAAAGCACCCCGTTTAAACTAGTCTTACCCTTTACTTTAATCCACGCCCAGGGCTTTGAAAACAGCATCCTCCGGTGATTGATAGAAAATTATATTAAAGTTCCCCATTAATTCCGGCGGCACCCTGCCCATATCGACTGCTGATAGGATGGGTATTAGCACCTTTTTAGCCCCACTGTCCAGGCACACCTGCAGCACATTGGCCAGTTCTTCAACTTTTGTGATAGTCCCACCAATGCTTAGGTTGCCCAAGACTGCCAAACTGGGGATAGCCGGTTTGTTCAAAGCCGCCGAGCACAAGGCAACAAGCGAAACCAGGGAAAGACTGTTTGTAATCCCCACGCCGTTTAAATCCTGCACATGCAGCATAAAATCCTTGGTTGTAGTCGAGATCATGCCGTTGATAGACTTACTATTGGCCTTCAGGTAACGATAAGCCGTGTCTGCAGCTCCCCTGGCTTCACGAGTACTGCCTATTCCAGTACAAATATATTTGCCCGTGCCGGAAACCACCTCCGTTTCAATTTTATAAGTTCCCAGCATCCCGGATTTCCCCCTGGCAATGGTATAAACATGCCCGGACTTGTTCAACCCTTCCGGAATTAGTTTGCCACCCCCCTGTTCGGGAACCGGAACAAATTCCTCATCGAAGGCCACACAATCCCACATACCAACCAGGCCCACTGTTTTACTACTCATATTATAGAACAGGTTCGCCACAGTAGTTTGCCCGCCGGATACGAGGATGCTGTTCGGTAAAATTTCTCTATAAATATGCGATTTTCCGGTTCCCCGGGGGCCCAGCTCGCAAAGATTGATATTGTTTTCAATTAGCGGCATAATGCGGGCCAGGTGCAACCATTTTACACGTTCCGTAAAATGAGAAGGTTCCATGCCCACAGAACGCAGCAAAACATCGATCCATTCTTCCTTGCTAAAGTGCTCCCGGCCGTTTTTTACCTCCTCCAGATCAAGGCCGGGCATCTGGATCGGAGTGAGTTTATGAATAATAAAAGGGCTTTCCCGCCTGTCATTTTCATCGTAAAAGTAATCCATGTTCACGATACACCAGATCCCACCACACAGGAGCCTTTCATACTTGGATACATACCGATCAGAAATAGGCACATAGTTAATCCCTAAATTTGAAAAATCGGCCACGTATTGATCATTTTTGAAATCCAACTTCGCGGAAATTTTATCAATAACGGTATGGCTTCCTTTTTCACGCAATTTTGAAATAATCTTTTGTGCCTCGTCGGGGCGGACAAAATTGTCGGCAAGGATTTTCTTGACGTTGGCCACACCCTCCTCCACCACCTGTTCATCAGTAGAGGCGCAATACATACCCAGCAAGTATTCCAGCACATAGACCGGCACATTGGCGCCCTCTTTAATCTTCTTCGTCAGGTCCTTACGCACTATCTTGCCGGGAAAATAATTGATCAGTTTTTGAGAAAGCTCGTTCATCTGGCCGCCTCCTCTCACAAGGTAAACCCGAAATCACCCGCAAAAGCAATATCAATGATAAATTCATGCCTGTTGATTTCCAGATCAGATGGAGCATCTTTCATTATTAAGTAATGTTTTTCCTCTTTTGAATACCTGCGGTTGCGGAAGGTAAATTTTCCCCGGAACTGCCGGTTTTCAGGGTCCGCATTTTTTTTGTCCGCGATGATAATCTCTTCATTCGATATTCTTTCACCCGACTCTGTTTCGAAATAGGCCTTTACTTGAACCGGCCTTAATACATCGCTCACATTCTTTGTTTGCATAAAATCAAGATAAGTAATCAGGTTTGTGACCTTGCGCGTCAAAGAAATCAGCGCTACTTCGACATAACCAACTTCTTTTTTGTATCTTTCAGTTTTTACTTTAAGCAGGGGAACAATAATCTCTTGTAAAGAAGCGCCCCCATGCACATAATTCTGCCCGCCGCCGGGGACTTTGAAAACCTCAACTCCACGCGGGATGGTCACCCAAAAATCTTTATTATCTTTGCCCAGGTAATCCAGGGAAAAACTAAGTGTGCCTTCACTGGGCAAGGGTTCGCCGGACAGCGCAAAGCGGTGCTGTTTTCGGCCCGGCAACTGTTCAAGGGAGGAGATCTTTTCCAGTTTATCTGCCCACATCATCGCCAGTTTTAAAAGATAGCCGTTGGTGTAAATGTTTTCTACCAGATCCCGGAGCGCATAAAGGTCCTCTTTTAAAGCTATGCGGTCAAAAGCAATGTAAAAATCCCGGTAATGTTTATCGATATTTGCACATTTAGTTGTATAAAGCGTGATAATTTCACCGGTGTCCTGAGCGCTGTCCAGGCTAAATTCTTTTATTTCAGCAATCAGCCTGTCTGCCTGGAGGGGCGCCTCGTAGTGGTGTGCAAATTTGGCGGAAAAATGTTTCCTCGTTTTCCGCTTCTTGATTATCTCCTGGTATCCTCTGGGAAAAGGGGCCATGTTGGAGACGAGCAAAGAAGCAAAATGCCGGACAATGTTGACATCGAATTCTTCAAAAGTATCACATTCGAAATAGCTTTCCACCGGCACTTCTTGCAGATGATCCCCTTCCTGATAGTACTTCCCGATAGAACTACAACACCTTTGGTCTTGAAACGGCAATTATTCTATTATCATCGTGAACAGTTTTTCAATGTAATCGCCGTCATCCATAAACAGTACATGGTTTGCATTCCACTCTTTAATAGTTGCACTTTTATCTGTAAGCTCGGAATACTTTGTTGGAGAGAGTATGAACGAGGTTAACGCAACGGACGACACTATCAGCTTGCTCTCAATATCAGTCTTCAAACGGTTATACAACCGGACTTTGCTGGAAGTAATTGATTCTCTGCCCATTCCGTGCGGATCAATGAAGGTAATATATTGCTTCCCGTCGACAATCAGCCACAGGATGAAGTCCGGGTAAAATCCTGCGTCATCAAAAAATCCGATGCCTTTTTTGCTGCGATTGCGGATTAAGTATAGCTCTTTATCCGTAAAGAAATCGGTATGAGTGGTAATATGCTTTTGAAGCGCTTTAACAAATTTTAACTCGTCCTCGTTCAATGCGACGGGGGATATCCCTATCTCCAAATTCCCCTTTGCTAAATACAGAAGAGGATTATACAAGTGTACCGGAACGCTGATTGCTTCCATATCTCCTTGCCGCGGAATAGCGAAGTTTGGTAATCTCTTTTCTTTCTTCGCCCTCTTGACTTCATCAATTATCATACGAAGCCATAATATCGCAGTTTCATTTTCACTTGTGTCATCAATGCTGATGCTGTACTCGTCTTTTTCTTCGTTCAGGAAATTCTCGTTGTTGTCATCCATAGAAACGAGGTCATATCCGACCACCTGTGATTCCCACCGATTTTGCTTAGCATAATAAAATCTGTCAAAATACTTTGTAACCAAAGCTATGGCTATTTTTTCAAACCGCTTGTAATCCTCAAATCTCCGCACAATAAGTTCATCCTCTGGGATGAGGAGCCTGTACCACTGGTTGTTCTGAAGTAAATCCTTCAAATCCTGTCGTGTAACATTTACATTGTGACGTGCTTTTTCAGTCTTGTATCTTTGCAGCTCGGAGTAAATTGCATTGTAGTCTAAAAAAGCAAGATGCTCTGGACGAAGTACAGCCACATTTTTTGTGACCTCACCTACACTCCGTTTTTGCGAGGATTCAAATTGAACCTTTGAATAGCAGTCAAGCGTGACCACAGGCAGACCCGATTCAAAGCGCAAGAATGGCTTTGCTGCGGATTTTTTAAAATCCGCGTCGCCCTTTACACGTAGGGAATAAAGCCCCCTGTTTTTATATTCCTTATTCTGAATCACAGGCATTTTTAAAGTTATAGGCTGACCCTTTTCACTTGGAACGCCCTCAGCTTCGAGGAACTCTTTGAATTGTCTCATGTAGTCGGCACGAACACCGAATATACTGAGCGTTTCTAAAATGCCGATATGCTTCGGCACTAAAGTCTCCGGAAAATCCTTTTTATAAAAATTACTCCGTTTCAGCGACATCCCACGGCCTTTCAGGCGCACACCGCGGCCAAAAAGCTGGATGATTTCACTGCCTTCACTACGTCCAACATTCATAAGCCCCATTGTTGATACCCGCCAACAGTTCCATCCTTCGGTAAATTTCTTTGAGCCGATAAGCAAGTTGATTGTTGACTTCGGCTTTGTAATGCCTTGAAACAGCGAATCGGAAAAATCTATAGAATCGGTATTGAAGCCGTTATCCGCGCACAATCTGAGCAACACCGAATCATCGCCGACGTTGATAACGCCAAATGGTTCGTTTTCACCAAGACGCAGTCGGATTTCGCCACTGATACCTCGAAGATTCTCGATATGAAGAGTAGCACCCACCGAAGCACAGTTGAATACGGTTTTCAGAATATCCGCATACATTGCTGCCGGAGGCATGCCGATCGCTGTCAGATACGGGAAGCTGTTTCTAAAGATATCCCGGTTCTTGCTATCGAGCAGACCTGTATTACCGGAAAGAATACGTTCGATAGTTGCCGTTGAGTCTGCTACGTTGGTTATAAAATCTCTAAAGAACAATAGGATATCCACCACATCAGAAACCTTGCGCCCGCGTTCGGTACGTACGGCATTGACGCTTGCTCCAACAAATACGAAAAGTGGATTTTCAACATTGAAGAGCGTATATTCGCTTCCTTGTGTAAGATACAAACTCTTCTGTTGGTAATATGTCATTAAGCACGCGGTTAGATAAGTGTTGCGTTTTAGCTCATCGCTATCGTCAGTTAGGTTGATAATATTGTAATCTTTGCCATAACCATCGCCATAGAAATGCTTATAAGAATAGTCAAAGATTATACACTTGCCATAACGCTCTGCAAGGAATTTATCACTTGAGGCTGCAATCGCTTGTCCGAAGGTTGCAGAATACTCAAAGGAAAACCCATCAGAGCATAGCTCATCCCTGTATTTTTGCCATTTACCATCTTTGCCAGAGGATGAACCCCGATGCCCTTCGTCCACAAATGCAACATTGCGATTACCGAAACGCTTAACAGAGACTATGGTATCTTGGTCTTTGTCGCCTAACTTTGTATTCTCAAGCACACTAATTTCATTAGTGTGCTGTGTCCAACGACTAGCAAATTTATCGTAAATTCTTGCTGAAATGCCAGAAGCGGTATAATCCACAATATGCTGGAGTGACAGACCTTCCTTTGGTGTCAGCAAAATAAACGTTGCATCATCCGGTAATTTTCCGCCAGAATAATGCAGATACTGAAGATAATTAATATGCATGATGAGCGTCTTTCCGCTTCCTGTTGCATTCCAAATGGCGATTTTGTTCAGGTCACTCGCTGTATACGACTCATATGTATCGTTTGGAAATTGCGCGTTAAAATCGGTAATATAGGCATTTAAGTCGTCAATCAATCCTTGACGATTATTAAAGTATTGGTCAAGGTAGTGTTCTACAAAAAGCAGTGACAGATATTGAAAATATTTCAATACCATCGGCTCATCGCGTTTATCGTTAATTTTTCTCATATGCGATACAATGTTCAGGTCATAACGGGCGAGCGATTCCTCACTTATTGCACACTTGCCACCAAACTGTGCTATCAACTGTTTATGAAAGCCCGTGACACCTTCACTATCGATTTCTTCTAACGATGGCTTTTTCATATTTACGGAAAGCTCCTGTAAATTATTAACGCTGAACTGGGCCAGTAGGTACCGGTTTAATATAAGCTTTTGATAAAATTTTAGCTGCGGCTCGTTAGCCGCTGTTCTTCTTCTTGGCATCGTGCCGCCTCCTTATTCTGCGTCCTCAAACATACGCTTTTTCATTTCCTCATCAATGAGGGCAACTTGCCAGCTTTCACTGTTTTCACGCAGGTTTAATAGGTTATTATCGCAATTGACATATATCCGCTTAAAGCTCCGTGCATTTGGTAGCGAGAGAAAATATGCGTCAAGCGCCGCATTATCCTTTTCAATATCGCCTGTCATTTCACGCCAGATAACCAGTGTCTTGTCACCGTTCGGGGCTGTCCCTTCGACAGCTTTGAATTTATAAGTATCTCCGTCTTTGAGTGCAGCGGAAACAGAACCGTATTCGCCTGTGGCAAAATCCGCGTCATATGAGACAAGCGCATGACTCCTTACAACCGTAAGCCCAATAAGATAGTTGAAGGTCTCCACAAGGTCAATGTTGCGCTCTGCGCTTTCAAGATTGCGGGTAATATTCATCTTGTAACTGAACGGTTTATCCAGCTTTTCAACATTCAGCAAGCTGGCGCTACCCACAGCTTCAGTGTTAAGCATGTAGGAGAGCATATACCATTCCTGCGCCGCACCAAGCAAATCATAATTGTTGCCACTGAGAACAATATTGTTCAATGCATCTTCGTAGGATTCGAGACAGAGGTATTTGAAAGCGTGGGGGCTTCCTTTGCGAGACACAGGCTTTCCATCTTTCCACCCTTTCTGAATATCTGTATCCATTGAATAGATGGCTTTTTGGATGCGGGGTTTTGTCACAGTGTCAAAATACTCGCCCATTTCAATAAGTATATATTTTCGATTGCCATTATCAGAACAATTCAGATTCAGCACTGCATGACCAGTTGTGCCGGAACCGGCAAAATAGTCGAGAATAATGGACGTTTTATTACGCTGCACACTATTGACAGCTCTAATACAATCTTCAACGGTATAAATTGATTTCGGAAAATCAAATTCTTTTGAGCCCATAATATTATTCAAAAGTTTTGAACCATATATATTCGCATAATAACGATTATCTGCCCAAACGGTTTTATAGCTTTCTTTTGATTTAATTCTCTGTATTTGCAAAATTCCGTTGTTATTTATTACAAATAAATCTTCCAAGATATCCTCTACGGTATTTCTTGCAAAGACCCATTTGCGCTCTTCACCATCGTCCCCAATAGGGTAAACTTCTATATGAGTATCTTTGTGAACATTCTGCCCTTCAGGATGAAATGAAACATCGCAAACACCGTCAAAACCAATGATATTTTTACCTTCCAAATCCACCAAAATTGGATAAAAAGTATTGCCAGTCGGATTTCGCAAACCAGTCGGACCCCAATCTCGAAATGGCTCAATAGACTCTTCATCTTTCTCTGTTTTTCCAATGACATGTTTGAAGTCTTCAAATAGAAAGACCGCGTATTCATGACTATATGAAAAATTGTCACCCTGTACACCGGCCGGATTGTGAAGAACAGTAACAACCGTCTTTGTCCAATTTGTAAATAGAAAATCGAAAAGTTTTAACAAGTTAAAGCATTCATTTTCATCGATAGCAGTAACAATTGCTCCCCGTTCTTCTTTAAGAATCGCTGCTAATTGAATTCGATCATTCATAAGTGAAATCCAAGATGAATGTTTGTAATTGTTTTTATAAAGAATCTCACTCGACTTTGCATTGTATGGCGGATCTCCATAAATGCAATCAACCTTTTTTTTATATTTCGCTTGAAGGAAATTCAAAGCCTGGAAATTCTCGCTATGTATCAACAGGCCATCAAGGTTTTCATCCAAATTCTCTATACTTGCTACTAATTTTTCTTTAAACTCCATATTAAAAAGTACAGTATCCAGCACAAGGTAAGGGTTTGCCTTTAAAAATTCTACGGTTAATGGTGCAGAATACGCGGGCTTGGTTAAGTCACCTTCAATTTCATTAATGGCAAAAAGTCTCACCCATTCCTCACGCTGCGCGTCGTTTGCGGCGATTTCGGGATACATTGCTTCCGGCACACGGTCGAGTGTAATGCAGTAATTCGTCTCAACCACAAATTTCTTTTTAAGATAAAGTTTCTTCTGGAAATCCTCAATCTGTGCAAGAAAAGTGATAATCTTCCGCGCAATTTTCCGAATGACCTTTGCTTTTGTCAGGTATTCCTTTGTTTTTGCCTCATCCTGCTCATCAATATCGTCGAGGTAAATCACATCATTCTTGATGTAGAAGTCAAGCTCGCGACGCAGGAATTTTCCTAAATCCTTGTGAATGAAGTAGTCAAAAGTGTTGCGGGCGGTGTAGCGGTTGAGTTGGCGCTCAAGCAATGCCTTATTATCAGTAACCGCCATAATGGCGGTAAATGGAACATATTCCGGTTGTGTTTGCACAGATGCAAAAGCCTCTACAATTTCTGATATATGCTTTGCCTGTGCTGCTTTGGCACTATACTCGGAAGCTTTGTATTCAACATAGATATAAAGGACACCATCGATGACCTCAAACGGCTTATCAGTATGAAGCTGAAAGAAGCGTTTTTCTTTTGCTTTATTATTGTCCATCTCGGTCTCTGCTTCGATGAGCTTAAAGTGGACGGTGCCACCGTACATTGTCTTGAAGGTGTAATCTTTAAAATACTCGCTGGTCTTAACGTAATACTGGTCGGCATTTGCCCAATGCAGCTTTACTTCCTCACCCTCATAAGGAATAACATACACACCATCCTTATAGCGACGCTGGGATATAAAATCGCCATCGTCGTAATAGCGGGAAAAGAAGTTTGTCAGATGATTATATACATCCGCTTCCACAGCGGTGATATCAACGCTACCAGCAAGAGACTTTTTCTTTTCTTCAAGCTCAGCAACAGCGGCAGTTTTTATAGCGTCGGACAGAGGTGCAGCTTTTGTATCTGCTATCTGTTTGTCAATTGCAGCAACCCCGGCAGCTATATCCAACCCAGCAAGCTCGCTCAAACCCGCTGAAATTTGAGCGGGTAGTTCTTCTTCAATGAATCTGTTGATTTCATTGCGTTTCATACGCATAATGCGATAAATGCCAAAATCAAGGTCAGCTTGATCAAATTGGAACATATCTCCAAGAATACTCAATAGTTTCTTTTGGTTATCTATCATATGTCTTACCCCCCCACAATTTGGATAGGCCGGTGCCATAAAAAGTTGGGCTCTAAATAGGTAATGCTTGAATTAAGGCAGCACCACTGCCTTTGATGTGTTATACATTTATGAGGCCTAGAAAAAAATTTGCGAACCTTTATTTTTAAATGCCTAGCATTGCGCTTTTTACCTTTTTGACGAAAAAAGGAGACCCAATACTGCTACCAACCTTATTCCTGGCTTGTTTTATTTAAACGTAATATCAGAACAGGGCTAATTTCTTTTGCTACTCCCACGTCAGTTTTTCCACAGCCCTTTGCAGATCCTTTCTGGTAGCCCTGGTATATTTGGCTGTGGTGTTCAGGTTTTTGTGGTCCTTCAGGGTTACTACGCGATCTAAGGATTTACCGGCGTCTTTAAAAGACTTACAATCTGAAGTATTTTTCGACTTGAAGGGATGTTTTTCCTTCTTTATCCAATAAATTTTACGTTTACACGCATGGGGTGGGGTCATCCTTTTCCTTCTTTTTATACATATGCTTATCCGCTGCAGTCAGCAGTTCATCGATGCTGTTACCGTCTTCGGGAAAAACAACTGTACCGCTGCTTAAACTGATTTTAATGTCTTTTATAAAAGTGGATGCAGCAACCGCATCCTCAATTCTTTGCATCACCTTTTGGGCCTGTCCTATTTTGGTTCCGGGCATAAGCAGGACAAATTCATCGCCCCCGTAACGGGACAGTATATCGCTTTTTCTGATGTTATCAGCAAATACATCTGCAGCTTGTTTCAACGCCCTATCCCCAACAAGGTGGCCGTAGCGATCGTTTACGGACTTAAAATTGTTAAGATCAATAAATGCAAGAGCAAAGCCTGTATTTTCCCGGCTGCAGCGTTCAATTTCTTCTTCGATCCGGGCCCTTAAATAACCAGAATTGAACAAACCAGATAAGTGGTCGGTAATGGAGGATAAATAAATTTCGTCTCTCAACTCCCGTTCTTGCTCGGCTAAAATACCCACCATCCAAGTCACAAAAGCAAGCGTCCCTATCCCCGCGGTTAAGGGAATTAATTGGGGAACAGGCGGGGAAATAAAAGGTCTAACAGCATTGATAAAAAACATCAGCCCGGTCAAAGCCAGGGCAGCCGCATAACCGGCCATCCCCGCTTTTAAGCCAAACCTCATAATACTGCCGCAAATCGGCATGGCATAGGCAACAAAGAAAAAACCTTTTATCCCGCCTGTCAGATAAATCAATACTGCGATAAATAAAAAATCCAGCCAATCTGCCACCGGAGGGAAACGCCTGTCTTCTAATAAGTTGGTTGGTTTTAAATAGCGAATAAAACCGTAAAGCAGGGCAATGAAAGAAATAATTATCAGTACTGCCAGCGACGCCTGTAGGTGTACATGTGCCAAAAACAGTATCCCTGAACAAAAAACAGTATAGTAAATTCTTATTCCGGCCAACTGGTGCTCAAATTTAATCCGCCGGTTTTGTTCATGCGGTCGAGATAAAATATCTGCGGCCTTTTTCCCCATCGTCATTCTCCTTCAACGTTATTAAAACAATAAAGCATCATTTAACCCCTCCGTCGTCCTAAAGCTTGTGATACTTTATAGAACAAATCTGCTTTTCCGGAAAACTCTTTTAGTTTAAAAGAATACCGTCTTTTTTAAGGGGAACAATAAAATAGCCCCGGGTGTTACTTATAGTCTGTAGACCTATAGTATACATGCACCGGAAAATAGTCAATAGGAATGCATGGAGAGAAGGTGGCTACAGTGGAGAAAGACATCCGGGTCATTTTTGGCAACCGGCTAAAAACACTTCGCCGATCGCAAAATATCTCCCAAGAAGAGTTGGCTTTTCGCAGCGGGCTGCACCGGACCTACATCAGCTCGGTGGAAAGAGGGGAACGGAATATATCTCTTGCCAACATCGTCAAACTAGCCAAAGCCCTGGCTATAGAACCCTACAAAATGCTGCAATAAAAAGACTGAATAGCCGTTTTTATCCAATATTTGCCGTTGCGTTAAGAAAATACCTGTGTCTGTAATTAAAAGCACCTGTGCATAAAAAAAGAGCCAACCTTATAGCTGTTGGCCATTCAGTGGGCAGCCTTTGGGCCACGTAAAAGTGTAATTTTCTTATTCCATGAGGCATTTTTTTCTGGTGCAGATGTAATCGCCCCTGAGCTGGGAAAGATCGTGCCCTTCATGGACCAAAAGTTTTTCCCTCAAATAGCCGGCCCCGGTCCTGCATATTCCTATTCCTCTCTGTGGAATTACGCGGTGGGTCGGTATAAAATAAGAAACGGGATTCTTGGCAACGGCATTTCCCACTGCCTGGGCAGCCCCGGGTTTCCCCAAAATTTCGGCAATACCCTTATAAGTAACAACCTGGCCCGGCTCTATTTTGCTGACAGCCTTAAAAACACTTTGCTGGAAATCTGTAAAAGCGGTCAGATCCAATGGCAAACTATGTTTACCGTTTTCCAGGAAATTCATTGTTTCTTCTATAACCAGCTTTTCCAGGGGATCGGACGCTTGCTTTTTTTCGAAAAGTTTTAGCTCAATATTCAGGGCACCCTTACCAGCTTTTAAGGATAGATATTTCAACCCTTTGGAGGAAAAAGTTAAGCTCAATGTATCTGTTTCCAGGAAATCAATTAATTCTTTAATTTTCATGACAAGGGCCCTCCCGCACCCCTATCAATAGCTTCCCAAATTACCCGCCTTTTTATAACATCCCCATATCTTTTGAACTTTACCCTCACCATTGGGCATCATCAGCATATATATCAGGACAGGGGTGCCCTGTTATGCCTAGGTCTAAACTTCCTGAGCCAAATCCTAATCTTACACAGGAACAGGCTTTGGCAATGATATGATCGTCCATTGCGTTGAAAGAAGCAGCTCTGGGCCACATCATGAATGCGGAGGGCAAAAAAATCCGGCATATTTTAAATCAGACCCGTTGCGGTGACTATCCTACCGATTTTAATAACATTTTGGAGGTGAATAAAAGCGTTGCAAATCTGTTGGAAAATAAATTCCCCCCACTTAGCAGGGCACCCCCGCCTGGATATATGCAAGCAAACGGCCCTCCGGCAGCAATGCCGCAGCCTGGAGGTTCTGAATTTGCGTTTGTGTCTTCACGGAATTCCCGTAATTCATTGATAATTGATTTGGTGTCCTTTTTTTTAGTGGGGGAAAAAGGTTGCAACACGGCGATCGGAACCCCATGCCTGGTAATAATAATACTTTCCCCCTTCTTTACCCTTTTTAATAATTTGGATAAATGTGTTTTAGCATGACAAGCACCGATACTTTCCACAAAATCACCCCGTTTAAACTAGTCTCAGCCTAGCCTAATCTAGGTGATGGCCTTTGTCAAACCATGCCTTTATTGGCCTTATTGACCCTTTTATTTAGTGTAGTATCGCCTTTATATAAATTACAGCTTCCTGAAGCAGTTCCCGTTCATGGAACGAACGCGGTGCAATAACCGCTTTATCTGCCACCAGTTTATAGTTACCTTTTTCAACAATTAACCGTACGGCTTTCTGGGTAATAATAAAATTTTTTAATCCTTTGCGTTCTTTGTATTCCAGTAAATCCAAATAGGCCCGTTCCCAGTTTAATTTCTTTTTTAACTTCTCCACTACTATTATTTTATCATGTTTGGAGCGTAGCAGTGAGGGATTCCTTAGTAAATTTAGAACAGTTTCAACTGGCCCGGAAAGAATTTTTCCTGCACGTCATCCGGTGCCAGATCCAGTTCGTATATTTCTTCCTTCCACTTATCAACCCGGGCCCGGGCCTCTTTAATCTGTTCCCGAAGCAGGCGATAATCCCCGCCGTAACCCTTATCAAGAACCTCCACCTTGGCTTTTAGTTCGTCGAGCGACCGGTCAAGCTGTGCTCTCTGTTCGCCGGCAAGGAGGAGCACCTCTTTCGCAGCGGGCTGCTCCACCGGGGTTTCCGGCCCCAGAAGGCGGGGCGGCCCCGGCCTTAACAGCGGCCGGAATGCAGTCCTAACCAGTTGCCGGCCCGGCGGATTTTCTTTTAACACGGTGCCCAAAAATTCCCGCCGGAGGTGAAAACGCACCATCATGCTCTGGTAGATGCTCTCCTGGAGCATCTGGCCGACGAGGTTTTCCAGGTTGAAACGTGTGCTGATCAGTTCCAGGTGCCGGGCGGCAACCAGGTTCAAGATATTGCTTAGCCCTACCTTACTTCATATTTTTCTACCTGTGCGCATCAGTATGCGGGGCGATAGGGACAAATATCCTTTCCCCTTGTCCCCCAGCAGTGCATGTTCCAGTAGTCGAGACCGTTTGCAGCATACTCCAAATCAATGCAGGAATCAGCCGTATGTTTTTTGCAGTATTTCTGCCCAGTGCTGTTGCCACTTTTGTAAAGAAAAAGCAAAGGCAGTCTGCTGTGCCCGTTCCCTAAGCCTTTGCAAAACACAAGAATCGGACAGCAGCCTTTCCAGCGCTGCGGACAACCCTTCCACCGTGGGCTGAACCAGCAAACCGTTATAATCATCAATGATCAAGTTTGTCAATCCCCCCACATCCGTAGAAATTACAGCACAACCGGAGGCCATGGCCTCGAGGCAGGAAAAGGAAGTGCCTTCGCTGAAACGACTGGGAATAACAACAATATCAGCAGCGCGGTATACTACAGCCATTTCTGTAAAAGAGTAAGTAGCGCAAACAATTCTTTCCCGTTGAGCCTGCTCCTGCCCCGCTACCCACTCTTCCAGTTGGGAATTTAAATGCGGGCGATTGCGATCTACAGCTAAGTGCAGCCGTGCTTGCGGAAAGGCGGCAAGGATTTCCCGCCCGGCTTCCAAAAAAAGGTCCACCCCCCGGCAGTAATCCAGGCGGCGGGGATATAAAATATTTATTGTATCGCGAACCACCTTCAAAGGGGGGCCAAAAAATTCCGGATCTGCATAGTTGGGAATTACCTTTATCTTTGATGCCAAAAGTGGATAAGCCGCGCGCATAACATTTAAAAAATTATAATCGCAGGAAACAACCGTTTCCGCTTCCTGCAGCGCCCGGCGACATAGTTTAAACATAGCACAGATGTAATCTTCAGCCGCATTTCCCCCATCCCACCATACACCATGCGAAATTGCTGCAGCACCCGGCTTGTAAGAAACAGGGTTCAGTAAAATCGAAGCATATAAAACCCTCCTTGTATTAAAATGCATTTCCTGAAGGGCTGCTTCCGGAGACAGTGCTGCCAATCCGTATCCCTTTATCTTAATCCCGTCAACCTCTTTTTCCCAGTCGCTATCCCCATACTGGTGAACATCAACGCTGAAAGCCATCTGCCGGGCCAGGGCCAGCAACTGCCAGACATAGCGTTCCAACCCGCCGGTAACTAATTCCTTACCATCCCGGGACAACAAATTGGGAACAAGCAGGGAGAGTTTGCGTTTTATCAACACCTTGTGCCAGCCACCTCTCCAAAACCTTTATGCATTTTTATGCTCCGGCGGCCTAAAACGGCAGAGGTTTGGTTTCCTGCCATTTTTCCAGGCCAACAGCACTTTGCGGAGCCAAAACGCTTTCCAGATGCTCTCTCGAAGAAAATTTTCCATCCGGATCCATGGCCTTGTAGGCCAGGTACTTATCTTTGTGCTCTTCCCCGCGGGCCCAGCCATAATGTTTAAGGCGAATATCAGACTGAAAAGCAATCAGGTTGCCCCTGTTATAAAAAAGCGGCCAGCGCCCACTGTGAAAAGGCCGGTCCGGCCAGCTATATTCCTCCCCCGGGAAAAAACGCGCCAGCAGCAAAGAAAATCTTTTCCAGGGGTTCCAAAGCCCGTCAACCCTATAATGGGTAAAGCTTTTCCAAAAATCAAATGTTCGAAATTCCACACCGTCGAATTCAACCTGATTGAGCAAACCTTGTATTTCACCGTAAATACGGTCTTCAAAAAGTTCATCGGCATCCAGTGCCAGGATCCAGTCCGGTTCTGTTTTAATGGTCAGTTCCCATAATTTTGCTCTTAACCTGGCTTCATGGCGAAAAAACAGCGGCTCGGCGTTGCGATGCAGAATCACTTTTGGATACGCTAGACAAATTTCCGGGCCCGCATCGGTAGAAGCATCGTCTAAAATGACAATGCAGTCAGCTAAAGTACTGATTTGCTCCAGAACATTCTTCAAATAGCGCTCTGCTTCATTGCGGACAATCATCATTGCTACCAGCCTGTTATGGCCGGCCTTACGTATTTTGAACGGCAAGACAATTCACCCCCTGTCTACTTTGGGCAGCGGCAAATTTGGCTGAATTGACTTAAGTGATACCTTTTTTGTCAAACACCCCTTAATAGATATCTTAAAATCGTTTAAAATCGTTCCGGTTCCCTAACCCGGCAAAGCCGGTACTATAAAAGTTGGTTTTCTAAATAGCCGCCTTTGCACCTGGGATATAATTGTGTTTACACGATCGCTGAGAAAAGTCTAACTGATATCATGCTGTTGCCCTTGTTTTACTTTACCGCGCTTCCGGCAGATTGTTTATCTGAACACTGCGCTGATGACCCTGGTCCAGGAACGTTTCCATCTGTCCAAACTGAAGCTTAACGCTGTTTCCCGGGCTTTTTGTCCCAAACGGCTGCGTAGCCCAGGATCCAAAACCAATTCCTCAATGGCCGACACCAGGTTGGCAACTGTCGGGCGGAGCAACAGGCCGTTATAGCCGTGAATGATCAAATCCGACAACCCGCCGGCATAGGAGGAGACGACCGCGCACCCGGCAGCCATGGCTTCCAGGCAGGAAAGGGAGGTGCCTTCGGTGGATT
>CAZRVU010000028.1:0-20178 GCA_964603615.1 uncultured Desulfovibrionaceae bacterium | reverse complement strand
TCCCTTATTGTTTCATCTTTTTTTTCGGAAGCAAATTTAATTAAATAACCCTGGGAATCCTGTCAAATAGCGGTTTCCCAGGGTTTGATTTTTGCCTAGATTTGTAGACTAAATTACCTCCTTTTTACCCTGCCAAAAACATTTTTAATTTCACCAAGCGTCATCGCTTTCTTCCCAATATCAAGATCAAAAACATCATTTAGATCATCAGTAATCTCATCGGCATATTCAAAAAGATAATGATTGACATCCATATGGTTGCAAGAAACCTGGCGCAGTGTATTTAAGATTTTTTCCACCGAATATTTATCCTTCCACCCACTCCCGTTAACTCCAAACATCGTCATGTCGTAATGTTTCATTATTTGCTAATTCTATATCGGCTTTTTCTAATCTTTCTCTCTCCGCCGGAGTTAATTTTGTAAAATCACTGTCCCAAGCTAGCACCATTCTTTTAATTAATTCAAATGCAAGCAATTGTTCGCGTTCGGGTAACATGTCTATCATATTAGCTATTTTAGCAGTAATTTGAGCCATACTATCACACTCCTTATTTATAAATGTTTCCCCTAGAATCTATGTCTTTAATAAACAGAATTTCATTTTCATCTCCCGTATATTCATATATTACCCGGTATTTTCCTACCCTTAACCGGTATGCTATCGTCTTAAGCCTTGGATCTGTTTAATGTCTCCTTCCGGGGGAATCCTTACTACCCCTTCTATACCATTTTTTATTATTTATTATTTCCTATGATCCATTGTTTTTATAGTCTTTGCAGCAGATTTAGAATAAATTATTCTCAATAATTCCACCTGCCTTATTGTTAAACACTTTGCCCAATAATTATAACATATTTCGAAATCTATATTAACCACAGCCCCAGGCTGGAAAAAGTCAAACGGCTAAAGCCTGCTATGGTTAAATATTTTTGTGCGTTAAAGTCAATTTATGTTAAATTGCCGGCCAAATAATTTATAGTTTTGCAGGGATGAAGCATTTCCGGCTCCTTTAGCTGCAAAAATGTAAGAAATGGGGAATGGCATCCGGGGTAGGTCACAAACGGGAGTATTCCGACAATAAAATAAATTATGTGTAAAGAAAAAGTAATCTTGATCCCTCTATATTTTATGTTATAATCAATAAGTAATGCTTGAGATCGGGTAATAAAGACGTTTGCGGTAACAAAATGTAGAAATCATGTTCAAAAGAGCTCCTCTGGTTGCACTTTCATTGTCTGCCATGAGGGCAAGCTCTTTGTGATTTTTGGCATTGAATCTAACACTGCTTTTCCATCCATCTCAAGTTGAAAAACCATGTTTAGGCATGGTTGTTTTTAAAAGTTATTTTTAAAAAGGGTTAAAGGCGGTGAAAAGGTGCTGGAGATTCGTTTTCATGGTAGAGGGGGGCAAGGAGCTGTTACGTCAGCGGAGCTTTTCGCGCAAGCGGCCATCATGGAGGGAAAGTATGCCCAGGCTTTTCCTAGTTTTGGGCCGGAGCGCCGGGGAGCGCCAGTCGTAGCTTTTTGCCGTATAGATGAGCAGCCGATCTTTTTAAGGACGAATATTAATGAACCGGATATCGTCATGGTCTTGGATCCCTCGCTGCTGCAAGTAGTAGATGTTACCGCCGGATTGAAGGACCAGGGAATTTTAATCGTTAATTCAGGAAAAGAGCCGCATCATTTCATGATGAATAAGTTGTCCAAGGCGGCGACCATTAACGCGACCCAGATTGCCCTGGACATTTTAAAGCGTCCGATCACCAATACTATTTTATTGGGGGCGCTGGCCAAAATAGCAGGTGCTGTCAAGATAGAGTCGCTCATTGATGCTATTGAACAGCGTTTTGATGCTAAAAATGCGGCGCGGAATGTACAAGCTTTGCAAAAGGCTTTCGCGGAAACCCTGGTTTTGGACAAAAGTGACTATACACCGGCAGAGTCAAAAGGTTTTTCCGGACTGGCGGATGTTGCGGCTTCGGGGCCGGGCATGCCCAAAGCTGATTCCGAATATATCTGGAGTGAACTGAAACCGGGTTGTATTGTCACAGATGCTGGAAACGCCAAATATTTCCGGACGGGTGATTGGCGTTCATTTTTGCCGGTATTAAATAAGGAGCGCTGTATTCGCTGTGGAATTTGCTGGGTTTATTGCCCGGATATGGCCTACCGGCAGGATCAGGAAGGTTTTTATATAGTGGACCTGGATTACTGTAAGGGTTGCGGTATTTGTGCACAAGAGTGTCCTATGGGAGCGATTCAGATGGAAATGGAAAAGGAGGCGGATGTGGTATGAAAAAGCGCGTGGGACTAGAAGTGTCTTTTGCTGCAGCGGAGGCAATTAAATTATGTGATGTCGATGTAATTGCCGCCTACCCCATCACACCTCAAACCCATATTGTGGAACGGCTCTCGGAATTTGTAGCCAATGGTGAACTGGATGCCGAATTTGTCCCCGTGGAGTCAGAACATTCCGCGATGAGCTTGTGTGTCGGTAGCCAGGCAACAGGAGCACGCTCCTTTACCTGTACCAGTTCCCAGGGTTTGGCGCTGATGAGCGAGATCGTCTACATCACCGCTTCTTTGAGGTTGCCTGTGGTGATGATGCTGGCGAACCGTTCTCTTTCCGGGCCCCTGTCTATTTGGAATGATCACAGTGATGTCATGTCGGTCCGGGATTGTGGCTGGATTCAACTGTTTGTCAGAAACAGCCAGGAAATTTTTGATCATGCTTTTATTGCCTATAAAATTGCCGAAGATCATAATGTTCTTCTGCCGCTGATTATCAACTTTGACGGGTTTATCCTCTCCCACATGTTTGAGCCTGTGGAGCTGATGGAGGCCAGCGTTGTTAAGCAATACCTGCCTCCTTATAACCCCAAATATGCCCTACATCCAGATCGGGCTATGACTATGGGAGCCTTTGCTATGCCGGCTGTTTACACGGAGACGAAAAAGGCACAGGATGAGGCCCTTCGACAGTCTTATCCTTATATTCTCAAGGCCTGGCAAGACTGGGGCGACCTAAGTGGTCGCTATTACCATCCCGTGGAAGAATCATTTACTGAGGATGCAGAAACAATTTTTGTTACGCTGGGTAGCTATGGCGAAACGGTTGGTGAGACTGTTAAGTTGTTGCGGGAACAGGGTCGTAAGGCGGGGCTTTTAAACCTGCGTCTGTGGCGTCCATTCCCTTTTGATGCATTTACCCGGGCTGTTCAGGGTGCGCGCAACTTAATTGTGCTTGACCGGGCCGTTTCTTATGGAGGCCCCGGGGGACCTGTGGCCAGTGAGATACGTTCTGCCCTTTATAATTATGAAAATAGGCCGCGGGTTTACAGTTTTATTTCCGGGCTGGGGGGCAGGGATGTTACGGTGCAGAATTATATCCAGATGTACGAAAATGTTATTTCCGGCAAGGCCCCTCAGGACGAAATATTTGGTGCCCGGGAGTAGACTATGGTGACGGGCAGGAATAGCAGTTTTGGTGTTGAGAAAGGGTGGAAAAGATGAATAATGCCAACGTTTATGCCGTAAAATCGTTGACTAAAAAAGAATATTTAGCCCCCGGCCACCGGTCTTGTTTAGGTTGTGGGGAGGTTTTGGCTGTACGCCTTGTCCACAAGGCTCTTGGTCGTAATGTGATTACCGCGTCGGCAACGGGATGTATGGAGATTGTTTCTTCGCCTTTTCCCTTGACTTCCTGGGAAATACCCTGGATTCACGTTGCTTTTGAAAATGCAGCGGCTGTGGCCGGCGGTATCGAAGCCGCACTTAAGGTTTTAGAGCGAAAAGGGAAAATAGCGCCTAAAAAAATACACGTTGTGGCTATGGCCGGGGACGGCGGAACAGCGGATATCGGCCTGCAGGCACTTTCCGGGGCCATGGAACGGGGCCATGACTTTCTTTACGTTTGCTATGATAATGAAGCTTATATGAACACGGGCGTGCAAAGATCGTCCTCCACGCCTTTTGGTGCTCACACGACAACTTCACCGGCCGGTGCAGTTGTGCCCGGGCAGATTACCTGGAAGAAAAATATGCCGGCAATTGCAGTAGCCCATGATATTCCCTATGTAGCTACTGCTAACCCGAGTTATCCCCTCGATCTGATCAATAAGATCAAAAAAGGGGCAGAGGCCGAAGGCCCTGCTTATGTGCATATTTTAAGTGTTTGTCCGACGGGCTGGGGTATTGAGAGTGAAGATACGGTTAAGTTTGGACGCTTGGCAGTCCAAACCGGGTTTTTCCCTCTTTATGAGGTCGAAAACGGCAAATATAAGATTACCGTAGACTGTGAAGAATTGTTGCCGTTAGAGCGATATTTACAGCCTCAAAGGCGTTTCCGCCATTTGACGAAAGAAGCGATTGATTTTATTCGTCAACGTGTTTTTGAGCAGTGGGAAGAGCTCAAAAGGCGTGCTGGCTAACCTGAAATAGAATTTAGAAAGTAGGGGAAGGGATAATGGAAGCAACGGAGATCGACCGGATTATGGAAAAGTACGGCGCAGATCGCACCGATGTCCTGGGGATGATGATGGATATCCAGGAAAAAGAACGCTATCTTCCCAGGGAGGCGCTGCGTTATTTATCTGAGAAACTTGCTGTACCGATTACACGGCTTTACCACCTGGCTACTTTTTATGAAGCCCTCAGTTTAAAACCTCTGGGGCGCCACCAGATACACGTCTGTATGGGGACGGCCTGCCATGTACGAGGGGCGGCACGGATTCTGGACAAGCTGGAGAGCCGTCTTTCCATCAAACCCGGTGAGGTGACGCCGGATTTAAAATTTGGTTTAAAAACCGTAAACTGTGTGGGCGCCTGTGCCCTGGGGCCGGTGGTTCAAGTTGATGGGGAATATCATGGGCATATGTCGGCACTGAAAATTGAACGCATGTTAAAAAAATATAACGAAGTAGAAAAAGAAGAGAAAAATGGCTAGGATGCTGTAATTTCCTTTTTTGGAGGTTTAGGTTCGGAATTTTTAAAGAGTGTATAAGGAAAGAGGTGGCCCTGTGTCCAGGTTAAATTCGGTAGGAGAACTGGAGAAACTTCGCGCAGATATATTGAAAAAAAGGGATACCGGCAGGCCTTGTATTACTACCTGCCTGGGTACCGGCTGTCATGCTTATAACAGCCAGGATGTTTATAACGCGCTGGCCAAGGAGATCTCTGCACGTGGTCTGGAAGGAAAAGTGGATCTGAGGGGTACTGGTTGTCACGGTTTTTGCGAACAGGGGCCCATCGTGGTGATCTTCCCCGGTGAAATCTTCTATTGCCATGTACAGCCGGAAGATGCGGCAGATATTGTCACGCAAACTGTTCTGGAAAACAAGATAGTTGAGCGTTTGCTTTACCAGGATCCTGTTTCCGGTCAGAAGTATGAACGGGAAACAGAGATACCTTTTTATAAAAACCAGGAGAGATTGATTTTAGGCCAGAACCGGCTACTCGACCCACAAAACATTGAAGATTACTTTGCTTTAGGAGGGTACAAGGCTTTAGCCAAGGCATTGACGGGGATGACGCCGGAGGATGTGTTGGAAGAAGTTAAAAAAGCCAACCTGCGCGGGCGCGGCGGTGGCGGGTTCCCGGCAGGGGTAAAATGGGAAACGACACGCAATGCCCCGGAGAAAGAAAAATATGTGATCGTGAATGCAGACGAAGGCGATCCCGGTGCCTATATGGACCGTAGCCTGCTGGAAGGCAACCCTCATTTGGTGTTGGAGGGGTTGATCATTGGTGCTTATGCCATTGGTGCAGCAGAAGGGTTTGTTTATGTGCGGCAGGAGTATCCTCTGGCCGTTAAAAACCTCACCGTAGCTGTGCAGCAAGCAAAGGAACATGGCTTGCTGGGAGCAAATATCCTGGGGACCGGTTTTAACTTTAACGTCAGGATCAAACGCGGTGCCGGGGCCTTTGTTTCCGGTGAATCCAGCGCGCTAATGGCAGCAATTGAGGGCAAGGTAGGTGAACCCCGGCCCAAGCATATCAACACGGCAATCAGCGGCCTGTGGGGCAAGCCCAGCAACCTCAACAACGTAGAAACCTGGGCGAATGTTCCCTTTATTATCGATCGGGGTGCTGATTGGTTTAACAGCACCGGTAATGAGCAAAACAAAGGAACGAAAATCTTTTCCCTGGTGGGGAAAGTGAATAACACCGGTTTGGTGGAAGTGCCCATGGGGACTCCCTTAAAGAAAATTATTGAGGAGATCGGCGGCGGCATTCCCGGTGACCGGAAATTCAAAGCGGTGCAAACCGGTGGGCCTTCCGGAGGGTGTATTCCGGAACAGTATTTGGAGATCCCGGTTGATTTTGATCGCCTGAAAGAGCTAGGTTCAATGATGGGTTCGGGCGGTATGATCGTGATGGATGAAGATAACTGTATGGTTGATGTGGCCAAGTATTTTATGCACTTTTTGAAAGATGAATCTTGCGGGAAATGCACGAGTTGCCGGGAAGGCACGCAAAGAATGTATGAAATATTGGATGGGATTACACGGGGCGAAGGCCGCGAGGGAGATCTTGAGTTGCTGGAAGAGATAGCCTGGGTTACAGAAAAAGCTTCGCTTTGTGCGCTCGGTGCTACGGCAGCCAATCCGGTTTTAAGCACCTTGCGTTATTTCCGCGATGAGTACGAAGCCCATATTTTGGAGAAGAAATGCCCGGCAAAGGTCTGTAAAGCGCTGATCCAGTACTCTATTGATCCGGAGGTATGTGATGGCTGTGGGCGGTGCCAGCGTAACTGTCCCGAAAAAGCAATTAGCGGGGAACTAAAATCTCCGATGAAGATTGATAGCAGTCTTTGTTCGCGCTGTGGTATTTGCCGGGAAATTTGCCACCTCGATGCAGTAAATGTCGAGTAACCACTGTTTTGGGGTGCACTGTTTTTTGCACAATGGGCTATACTGTGTTTTATGATCAGAGAGAAGCCGCCCTTCAAAAATTTTTGAGAAAAGGGTGTCTGCAGTACTGTTTTATGGGAACAGTGTTTTAGGGGTAGTCAACAATTGTTCAATTAAAGCATCACAAGTGTATCGGAATTTGATTTGCAAAAAAATCTAAAGGGTATGAGGGTAAAATGGTAAATATAACGATTGACGGTAAAAAATATCAGGCTGAAGAAGAACAAAATGTGTTACAGGTGGCTCTAGATAACGGAATTGAGATTCCCCATCTTTGCTACCATGAGAATCTTTCTTCCTATGGGGGTTGCCGGCTTTGCCTGGTGGAGATAACCAGGGGCAACCGGACTTTTTTAACGGCTTCTTGTACCTACCCTTGCCTGGAGGGTATTGTCGTCAAAACGGATACCCCGGAGGTTTTAAAGGCACGCCGGCTTGTTCTGGAGTTGCTTTTGCCACTAGCGCCGGATGCACCGCAACTGCAGGCCCTGGCCCGTCAAATGGGGGTAAACGAGCCGCGCTTTGCAGCAAGCGAAGAAGTGGATAACTGTATTCGGTGCGGCCTTTGTGTCCGGGCCTGTAATGAACTGGTTAGTGCGCAAGCCATTACTTTTTCTGGTAGGGGTTACCGCAGGACGGTGGAACCACCTTTTGGGGAAGAAGCGCTGGATTGTATCGGCTGCGGGACATGCGTTTACGTCTGTCCGACCGGCTGTATTGAAATGGTAGATAAAGGTGCGGAGAGGACGCTGGCTAAATGGAAGAGAACATTGCCACTGAAGGCATGTGCGAACTGTGGATGTTTTTATATTCCCTTTGCCCAGATTGAATTTGCCCGGCAAAAAAGCCAGGAATCTCCGGCTGAGGATTGGTTCGATCTTTGCCCAAACTGCCGGTAAGAAGTCAACCACCTTCTTCTGCAAAAGGATCATTTTCAGATCAAAACGGGGAAGGTGGTTTTATTTAACCAAAAGGGAGAGCGAAATTTTGCGGAATGAATTATTTGTTTGCCAGGCAGGCGCAGACCCTTACCAGATCCAGATCCGGGCATTATTGATTGGTGATGATCTCGTCGTCGTGGTTGGGGGTGGTACTCATCCGCATGTTGGTGCTGTGGCTGTAAGTATTTCCCGGCCCAGCCTTGCTGATTCACGGCTGACCAGCGCATCCACATCTGTTTACGCCCTGGTGGGACATAAGGAAGATGACCTGGCTAAAACGATGTCTCAAGAAATTGCTTCTACCTTGCAGAAAAAAACGGTAATGACGGTAGGCATTCATGTGGATGGGATTTCGCCGGAAGGTATTAAAATTGTTAAAAACAACTGCCGGCAGGCGATGGTCAAATTGCTGGATTTTTATAAAAACCAGGGGTAACTGTCGGGCAAAAGGGGCAAAATTGTGCGGGAAAAACGTAAAAGGGAACACCTGCAATTTATTCAAAGTTTGGGTGATGGCCCAGATACAAGCGGGTTTGAAGAGGTTCATTTTGTTCATAACTGTTTGCCTGGCATAAATCCCATCGAAATTGATACAACGGCAACGTTTTGCTGCAAGAAGGTAGAAATGCCGTTGTTGATCAATGCCATGACCGGCGGTATTCCGGAAGCGGTGGAGATAAATCGTGCCCTGGCCGGGTTGGCCCGAAAGCTGGGGATTCCAATGGCTGTTGGCTCACAAATGGCGGCGCTGACAGACAAGAAGGACCGCCTAAGCTATACGGTCGCCCGTGCAGAAAACCCGGATGGTTTTATTCTCGCCAATGTCAACTGTAGCGTTTCCCCGCAGGAGGCTAAGGAAGCAGTAGAGATGATCGAAGCAGATGCGCTGCAGGTTCATCTCAATGCGGCCCAAGAGGTGATGATGTCGGAAGGCGAAAGGGATCTTTTCTTACGTGATTACCGGCAAAAAATAAAACAGTTGGCCGAAACGCTGCCGGTTCCTGTCGTGGTTAAGGAAACGGGTTGTGGTATTGCCGGGGAACAAGCTTTAGAACTCCTTTCTACCGGTATTGCCGCCCTGGATATTGGAGGTAAAGGGGGGGCAAATTTTATTCTGGTGGAATCTTATCGCCGGGATTTTGCCGGCGGGCAGCTTTTTGCTCGTTGGGGACTTTCCACTGCCGTGAGCCTGGTGGAAGTGGCAGAGGTGGTGGCAAAGGCCGGTGTGCAGTTGGATATTGTGGCTGCCGGCGGAATACGCAGCGGCTTGGATATGGCCAAAGCGCTCAGCATGGGAGCTACGCTGACCGGTGTTGCCGCCCCGCTTTTGCGATGTTTTTACCGGGGGGGCAGAGAAGCGGTGGAACAATACCTGCTGCAACTAAAAAAAGAACTGCGGCAAACGATGTTACTGCTTGGTGCACGTACTCTGGCGGAGTTACGCAAGAAATCCCTGGTAATTTTGGGGGATACAGGTAAATGGTTGGAAAACAGGGGGGTTGCACTGCACCGTTTTGCCCGGCGGGATACCGGGTAAAAAACAAAAGGCAGGTGGATGGTTAAAAATGGAGCTATATATGGGCCGCAGACGGGATGTGGGGCAGGGTTATTGGATGAGCTTTGAAAATCATCCCCGTCTGGCAGAAACAAAGCGCAGCATTTATCTGCGTTGTGTCCCCTGTCTAGAGAAACTTTACAGTCAATTGAAGGGGAACCCCGGTCATATATTATTGGAAGAACCGCTGAATTGCTGGAAAGTTGTCGTTGTCCTGAATAATTTTACAGAATGTTTGGATCTTTTGCAGGCCTATCAGGACATAAAATTTCCTGTTTTACGGGTTGTGCGTGGTCGTGTGGGAACAAATAATAAAGAAACCCCCGGTGTTGTCGTTATCTTTTATCTAGAGAGTGCAGAAGAGCGTGAGGAACTGTTTAACGATGTGGAAAGAATTGTTACCGGGATTACTTCTTTTTACAATCTTTATTATGAACGGGGTTGCCAGGATTTATATGGTTTGCTTTGTGGTAATTGGCGCGGCTGGGCTCCGCTGACTGTGATTAAAAATACCCATCAAATTGAAATAATCCGGGAAAAGGTAGGGCGGCTTTTAAAAGGGCAGTATGCGTAAAGAGCGTTTTGTTTCTAAATTGGTTACAAGGAAAAGGTGTTTTCTTTTAGTTGACGAATAGTAATGCATAAGCGAAGCGGCTAATATAGGCGCAATTTCCAGCCCGGCCAACAGGCACATTAAGTGCCTTCATTAGTATTCCAACCTTTTCTAGTTCAAAGGAGGTTGCTATTTGAAACTGATAGTAGGTATATCCGGTGCTACAGGGGCAATATATGGTATTCGTCTTTTAGAGGTTTTGCGTGAACTCGAAGTAGAAACACACTTGATTCTCTCCGAAGCTGCGAAGAAAACTATTCAACTAGAGACCTCGTATGATCTTAAAAAGATAGAAGATTTGGCATTTGAAGTCCACGCGCTAAAAAACATTGGCGCTTCCATTGCAAGTGGTTCTTTTCAGACTAGTGGGATGATTATTGCACCTTGTTCCATCAAGAGTTTATCAGCGATCGCCCATTCTTATAACGAAAACCTTTTGATTAGGGCTGCGGATGTTATTATTAAAGAAAAAAGAAAGCTTGTTTTAGTTGTAAGAGAAACACCCCTGCATGAGGGTCATCTGGAGCTGATGGCTGCAGTGGCAAGGCGAGGGGGAATTATTCTGCCCCCAATGCCGGCCTTTTATCATTTGCCCCGGTCTATTGCCGATATCGTCAATCAGACGGTGGGTAAAGTTTTGGACCAGTTTGATCTGGAGCACAATCTTTACCGTCGCTGGGATGGCACTTGCTAGCCGGAACCTGAAACAGGGCCAAAGGAGGTATTATGAGGCAGATGGATGATCTAAGTGAAAAAACTTTAAGCAGCAAAAAAATTTATGAAGGTAAAATCATCAATGTTCGACTAGATAGGGTTCATTTGCCGGATGGGAAAGAGGGTTGCCGCGAGGTGGTTGAATTGGGCGGGGCCGTGGCGATTGTCCCCTTGTGCGATGAGGAGGTTTATTTTGTTAGGCAGTACCGTACACCCGTAGAAAAAATTCTATTGGAAATACCTGCTGGCAGGCTGGAACCGGGAGAAGAACCAGAAGAATGCGCGCAGCGTGAACTCGCCGAAGAAATAGGTTTTGGTTCTAGCCGCTTACACCAGTTAGCCTTTTTTTATTCCTCCCCCGGTTTTTCTAACGAAACACTTTATCTCTATCTGGCGCAAGGGTTGATCTACCGGCCAGTTCCCAAAGAAGAGGGAGAATTTTTACAGGTTGAAAGCATGCCTTTTTCTAAGGCTTTGGAAAAAGTATACCGTGGAGAAATCAGGGATGGCAAGACGATTGCGGGTTTACTTATGACCTGGCATTATTTGAAGGCGGCTTCTAATAAATAAAGAAAAGGCATTAATAACAGGAAAAGGAGAGTGATCATGTGTCTACGACCAGACGTCCTTGTCTGGAGAGAATTACCACATATGAGCCGGGAAAACCAATTGAAGAAGTAAAACGAGAAATGGGGGTGCAGGACGTGGTGAAGATGGCTTCCAATGAAAACCCTTTAGGCCCTTCACCGCTGGCTTTAGAGGCTATACAAGAGTATTTACCCCAGATTAATTATTATCCCGATGGTAACAGTTATTATTTAAAAGAGGCTTTGTCAGAACGCCTGGCTTTGACGCCGGATAATATTATAATCGGGAACGGAGCAGATGAACTGATTACCCTCGTCAGTGCTGCCTACCTGAACCCCGGGGAAGAAATTATCATGGCGCATCCTTCTTTTTCGGAGTATGAATTTGCAGCTTCGTTAATGGATGCCCGGACGGTCCGTATTGCTTGCCAGGAATTCAAACACGATTTGCAGGCTATGGCAGCAGCAGTAAATGAACGCACTAAGCTCATCATGCTTTGCAACCCCAATAACCCAACAGGTACCATCGTTACGCAAGAGGAACAGGAGAATTTTTTAAAGGAGCTGCCTGCAGATATCCTGGTGATTATCGATGAGGCATACTATGAGTACGTGACAGATCCTGCCTACCCCCAGAGTATAGAACTTTTAAAGCGTGGGTATAATATTCTGATTCTACGAACTTTTTCCAAAATTTATGGGTTAGCGGGATTAAGAGTCGGTTATGGTTTGGCCCGGGAGAACATAATTACTGATTTGAATACTGTATGTGCACCTTTCAATGTTAATTCTGTAGCCCAGGTTGCTGCCCGGGCTGCCCTGCGCGATGAGGAACATAGGCAAGCTGTTCTTAACCTTAATAACCGTGGTAAAAAGTACCTTTCCAAAGAATTTGAACGGCTGGGTCTTTTTTATTTGCCTACAGAGGCCAACTTTTTCTTTGTGGAAGTAAAAGTGGAGGCCCGGGAGCTTTTTAACAAACTTTTATCCAAAGGCGTGATTATTCGTAGTGGAGATATCTTTGGCTTTCCGCAATTCATCCGCGTATCGATTGCTACAGAGGAACAGAATGCCCGTTTTATCAAGGCCTTGGAGGAATCCTTAGCAGAAATGCGCGCTACCTAACGAAAAGTGGTTCTAATTTTTTCCCGGAAAACAGTGAGATTGTCTTCTAATTCCTGGGAGATTACGGCCAGGAAAAGGTTAAAAATTTTGTTTTGGGCCTCCGCTTGCTGCAGGATTTCTTCTGTAATTTCCATTCCAGGTTTTACTAACGGCTGGCCCTCGTTACTTTTTATGGTGTAATTTGTCTTTTTATGTAAAAGGTATCTTTTAATTTTTTCTTTAGACTCTTTGGCGAGTTCTCTTCCTTCGCCGGCAATTTCTTTTTCGAGATGATCCCATATTTCTTTGATATTATGAAAAATGTTGTGCAAGGACAGCGATTTTTCTTGCAGTTGGTCCTCCGAGCTTATTTTATACTCTGCGGCGGGGGAATCGTCTTGAAAAATTTTTTCCGGTTGTTCCAGTTGTTTTATTTGTTCCTTTTGACCCGTCTGTTCTGTTTGGCTGGCCTTTTCTTCTTCCCTGATGTAAGAAATATAATCCGGGGAAGCGATAACGTAGTCTTTACCCAGGTTGAGTACGCCGTCAATGGACAAAAAAATGTTTTTATCTTTTTTGTTTCGTGCCGGGAAATCATAAAGCAGCAGATCTTTTATGTCACCAGTTTGCACAGAAAAAGTAAAATCTTGAACCTTGGCGATATAATCCCCCTGACTACTCACGACGCTACTGCCTAAAAAGGAGTAATCCTTAAATTCTTCTAGTGGGACATAGGTTTCTGCAGCGGGTATTTGCGTTTGTTCCTCATCTCTGATGAGCAGTACATCTTTGCCGATATTATATATTTGCATAAAAGGGATCTGACGGGTTTTACCCTTTAAAAAACCTTTTTCTCCCACGATCAGTCCCTTCACTTTTTTTTCTAGCGGGTTGATTATTAAGTCCTGAACTCTTCCTAGCAAGGTTCCGTCTGCCAGGTTAACGACGGGGTAACCTTTAATCTTTTTTTGGTACATATCACTACCTCCTTTTTTCTATTCTTTATCTTTATGCGGTTGTTTATACCTTTTATTTTAGCTTAAAAGAAAAAGTCTGGCAATGATTGGGATGATCATCAACGTTATAAAGAGAGAAAGTTGCTTTTTAAAAAGGCAAAAGATATAATAAAGCAAAAGATATTAAAAAAGATACTAAAGACAAGGATTTAGCTTTAAAAAGCCGAAAGTTAAGGTCATATAGGGTATTTAATCGATAGTTTGTTTTAGTAGGATATATTGTGCTATTTTGCAATATTATTGAGGTGGAAATGAATGCTGCTGGTAAAAAGCAATAGTGAAGAGATGACTAGGAAAATAGGCCGCTTTTTAGGAAAGATTGCCCCGGCTGGTATAGTGTTGGCTTTGCATGGTGGGTTAGGAGCAGGGAAAACAGTTTTCGCACAGGGTGTTGGCCTGGGTTTGGAAGTGAAGGAAATAGTGAATAGTCCTTCTTATGTGTTGATGAATATCTACCGGGGACGCCTGGCATTTTATCATTTTGATTTTTACCGTTTGACTGAAGAAGAAGAACTACTGGAACTGGGTCTGGAAGAGTATTTCTATGGCGAAGGGCTGACGTTGATCGAGTGGGCTGATAAATTTCCCCATGTTTTACCACAGGCAAGATTAGAGATAGAAATATGCAAAGACTACCATGACGTAGAAAATTTACGCCGGTTATCTTTCCAGCCCCGGGGTGATTTGAATAGTTTTTTTATCGAGGGGTTGAATAAAATTGCTTCTTTTAGCGCTTGATACGACTACCAGAGTTTGCAGTGTAGCTTTGGGAGACGAACAAAATATACTGGCGGAATATTTTTTGAATGTTAATAGGAAGCATTCACAAGGGCTCCTGCCTATGATTGTCTCCCTTTTTAATGATTCAGGCGTGGATAAAAGCCAGCTCGCGGGTTTGGCTGTAAATATCGGTCCGGGTTCTTTTACCGGTATTCGTATTGGGCTCGCCACGGCCAAAGGTTTTTGCCAGGGGCTGGATATTCCTGTGGTGGGGGTAAAGGCTCTGGATGCATTAGCAGGGGCTTATGTTTTTTATCCTGGTTTAATCTGTCCCATTTTTGATGCCAGGAGAAACCAACTATATACAGCTCTTTACCAGGGGGGGAAGGACGAACTGGTAGTGTTGCAGGCGGTAGCTGCACTTTCCTTGCCGGAGCTACTGTCTTTATTAAATAGCTATGATGCTGATATTCTTTTTATGGGGGATGCTGTAAATTCTTACCGCAATGAATTACGTGCAGCCCTGGGGAAAAGGTATAAGGAAGCACCGCTGCCTTTTCGTGAAAACCGGGCTTCTTTTGTTTTGCAAAAAGGTTTAAAAATCTGGCAGGAAACGGGAAGTATGTCCCCTTATGCTTTAAAACCTTTTTATCTTCGCCTCCCGGAAGCCGAAAGGCGCTGGCGTGAAAAGAGGCAGGGGGGGAGGTAAAAGGTTTTGTTTATTATTTTACCTATGTTTTTAGAAGATATAGAAGCTGTTCTGGAAATAGAACGCAGCGCTTTTTCTTTTCCCTGGCCACAAGATTCTTTCTATCAGGAAATTGTAAACAACGATTATGCTTATTATTTCACAATACGTTTAAAGGGTGAAAACAAGATTGTTGGTTATGGGGGAATATGGGTATTGTTTGATGAAGCGCATATTACAACTTTGGCTGTATACTCTTCTTATCGTCAGGTTGGGGCAGGTAGTCTTTTATTATCCCATCTTCTGCAAGAGGCTTTGTCCAGAGGTGCCTGTCAGGTTTTTTTAGAAGTTAGGGATTCCAACGTGGCGGCACGTGCCCTTTATGAAAAATATAATTTTACGGTAATAGGCCGGCGAAACAAATATTATTATCATGAGGATGCTCTTCTGATGGTCCATAAATTTGCTGATTGAATCCAAAGGGGTGAACTAGATGTCGTCCCGGACCTTGATTTTAGGATTGGAAACTAGCTGTGACGATACTGCGGCAGCAGTAGTGCAAAACGGGCGGATTGTCTTAAGTAGCATCGTATCTTCACAGGATAGTTTTCATCTCCGTTTTGGCGGGGTAGTTCCAGAAATTGCTTCACGCCGTCATTTAGAAGTGATCAATGCGGTCATCGAGGAGGCCCTGGGGAAGGCAGGGATCAGTTTTGCTGAGTTGGATGGTCTTGCTGTAGCCTACGGTCCGGGCTTGGTCGGATCCTTGCTCGTGGGGGTTTCCATGGCCAAAGCGTTGGCTTTTACGCTAGATTTACCCTTAATGGGTGTTAACCACCTGGAAGGGCATATTTATGCCAATTTTTTGACGGGGGCAGTGCTCTCTTTTCCTGTATTATCCCTTGTTGTTTCCGGAGGGCATACCTCATTACTCTATTTGACAGGCCATGGGAAGATCGAGGTGCTCGGTCAGACACGGGATGATGCTGCCGGTGAAGTATACGATAAAGTTGCCCGTGCCTTGGGGTTGGGTTTCCCGGGGGGCCCTATCATAGAAAAGCTTGCTCGCCAGGGGGATAGGGCTGCTTTTACGTTTCCACGGGCTCTCCTGGGAGAAGAAGGGGAGCTTGACTTTAGTTTCAGCGGGCTTAAAACTGCTGTATTGAATTGTATTCACAGGGAAAAAGAAAAAGGCCATCAGATTATATCGCCGGACATTGCAGCCGCTTTTCAAAAGGCAGTGGTAGATGTGCTGGTATCTAAGTCTTTGCGGGCAGTGAAGAAGATGAAGGTGCAGCAATTTCTTCTGGCCGGTGGTGTAGCGGCAAATAGCGAATTAAGGGAAAGACTGAGGCGAAACTTGTTGGCGGAAGGGGTCGAACTTGTTTATCCCCAGGTGGAATTTTGCACTGATAACGGTGCGATGATTGGGGCTGCCGGTTACTATTACTTACGGCAGGGGCGCCTTGCCGGGTGGGATTTAAACGCTGTTCCCAACCTGACATTTGAAAGCCCATAATCCTGAAAAAAAGACATGGCCCTTTTATCTGCGACTTTAACCGCTGATATTTGACGGTTATCGATAGTTTACGACGGCTTTTTTTTATGTCAAGGCATGTGAATTATGTGGATAGAAAAAGCAAAGTTGACTGCAGCGCTTTTCTTTCTTTTTATTGCTGTGGAAAACTTTGTGGATTCTGTGAATTACTTGTGGAGGGAAAAGGATAACCTATCAGTATATGCCGTTTTTATTAGAAGTAGAACGTTTTGGGTTTAACATAATATAATGAGGGTGGCGAAGGTTGTGGCGCAGCTCCAGGTTTCGCTCAGAGAGTTCTGCGGTTCGGCCCCGGCTTCCGAAGACCTACCCGGCCAAGTGACCATCCATGGTCACGCGGCCGGCTGCCGGCGTCCTGCCGGCAGGGTCATCTTCTGCCGGTGCTTCACCGTGAACTCTTTGCTTCGCTGCACAAGTCGCTGCGCCACAATCCTTCGCCACCGGGCCAGTCTGTTAACATGTAATGTATTATGTGTCTGTGTCAATGGAACGGGGGTTGTAGCTTATGTGTTGCGAAATAGGAACTGTCTTTAGTTTCAAGTCGCTGCGCCACAATCCTTCGCCACTGTAAGCGAGTTAAAAATGTGGCGGAACGGCGCTCCCTGTTGCAAGGAGATTGTGCCGCTGTTTTTGCGGAGGATGTCCTTTATGGTTTCTGCAATTCAGTTTCAGAGGCACTAAGCGGCTGGTTTTGAATATGCTATCATGAAGAGTACTTATTACAATATGCTGCGGAGGAAGCAGGGATGGAAAGAAGGGGTTTTCTTTGCTGGATGGGATAAAGAAAGTGCATTTTATTGGTATCGGCGGGTATGGTATGAGTGCTTTGGCTTTTATTTTGCTCCAGGCCGGTTTTAAGGTGCGTGGTTCTGATCTTCAGAGCTCGAATATCACGGAACAGTTGGCAAAAGCGGGGGCAAAAGTATACCAGGGACATAGCCCGGAACAGCTAGGTGATGCACAGTTGGTTGTGTATTCCACAGCGATAAGGCCAAATAACCCCGAAATGGAGGCGGCCCGCCAGAAAAAAATGAAACTCTGGCACCGTTCGGAATTACTGGCGGCGATACTAAATAACGGTTATGGCATTGCTATTGCCGGTACCCATGGAAAGACCACTACTACCGCTATGATTTCCTGTATTCTGGCGCGCAGCGGCAGCGATCCCACAGCTATTATTGGTGGGGAAGTACCTTTTTTTCAGGGTAATGCCAGGCTGGGGAAAAGTTCCTATGTTGTTGCCGAAGCTTGTGAAAGCGATCATTCTTTTCTCAGGTATAGGCCCCGTCTCGCTGTAGTGACCAATATCGAAGCCGATCACCTTGAACATTACAACGGTAGTTTTGCACAGTTAGTGGAGACTTACCGTCTTTTTATCAACAATGTTCCCGCCGGGGGGCAGGTTCTACTTTGTAGCGATGACCCGGTTTTGCGGAAATTATGGCCTGAACTAGCACCCCCGCTGCTTTCCTATGGTTTTAACAAGAAGGCAGTGATCCGTGGCAGCGGAGTACGATTAGAAGGGCTGGGCGCCAATTTTCAGGTATTTAAAAATGAAAATATTTTAGGTGATATAAGGATAAAAGTACCGGGCCAATATAATGTTCTCAACGCTTTAGCGTCAGTGGGCGTGGCCCTGTATTGTGGAATTGATTTTGCCGTTATCCAGGAAGCCCTATCCAGCTTTGATGGCGTCAAACGTCGTTTCGAAATCGTTGGTGAAAGGGAAGGTGTTTTGGTTGTCGATGATTATGCTCACCATCCTACTGAAATAAAGGCTGTGTTGGGGGCGGCCCGCCAAAGTAAAAGGCGTATTATCTGCATCTTTCAGCCCCACCGCTATACCAGAACAAATTTTTTGTGGAACGGTTTTGTGCAGGCTTTTCAGCAGGCCGATCTTCTTTTACTGACTGGCATTTATGGTGCGGGCGAAAAACCACTTGCACAGATTACGTCAGCCAGGTTGGCCCAAGAGATCCGCCAAAACGGGCAAAAAAATACCTACTTTATAGAAGAAAAAGAGCAGATCCTAGATTTTCTAGAAAAACATGTTCAAACTGGTGATTTGATACTTACGCTGGGAGCTGGAGATGTCTGGCAGATTGGTAGGGATTTTCTAGGTAAAGTTTCTTCTCAGCTCCCTGTTTTCCCGAACATCAGTTGAAATTGCTTAGATGTAGTTTTTGTTTATTTTCAAAACATCTAGTGTCAGCATTTAATGCCGGTTGAAGATTCCCGGGAAAGAACTAAAATAATGATTCCACTGCAAAAATACGCCTGCCGCTTTGTTTTTAAACTACGGTGAAGGATAGCACTAAAATAACGGCAAAGATAGTCTTTAGATCCCGATTCTAGTGCTTTTTACTACTGAAAGTGGGTATAATTTACTATCAAATTTGAAACCGGGACTTTTTGCAGTAAAATCATCTTTTACGATTCAATGATGCAATCAAAATTTTTGTGATATTTTTTGCACGGCCGCTAAAGTATAATCGATATCATCATCGCTGATATCACGGTGGGTGACCAGGCGAACGCGATATTCATCAAAATCTATGGCTTTGATATTAAAATTGGAAAGCAGCGCTATGAATTCTAGGGCGGGCAAGCCTGTTTCTTTTACATCTAACATGATGATATTGGTCGGAGGAGGAAAAGGGTTTACTTTTAAAGGTGGTAACAGGGAAAGGCCTTCTGCCAACCGCAAAGCGAGACGGTGATCTGTAGCCAGGTGGGGAATGTGTTTCAAAGCGAGGCGGCCGGCGGCGGCCAGGATACCGATCTGCCGCATGCCTCCACCCAACAACCGGCGGTAACGTCTGGCTTGACTGATGAAGGAATCCGTTCCGGCCAGGATAGAGCCTACAGGAGCCCCCAATCCCTTGGAAAGACAGAACATTATGGAATCACAGGAACGCGTAAAGGCGGTAACAGGGCAGTTTAGGGCTACGGCTGCATGAAAGATCCTTGCACCATCCAGGTGGACGGGTAAATTTTTTCCCCGGGCAAGCTGAAAGAAATGGTTTTGTTCGTCGGGGGATAGAATTGTGCCCCCGTTACGGTTATGGGTATTTTCCAGGCAAAGAAGAGCCGGCGGGGCAAAATGCAGATTAGAAGGACGGATTGCCTTTTTCAATTTTTCTAGGCCGGTGGCAGGGTGTGAATGCAGGTTTTCTACCGGCCAAAGCTGTATGCCACCTGCAAGAGAAGAACCGCCGGCTTCATAGTAAAAAATATGGGATTCTGGATCAAGGATAACGGCATCGCCTCTGGTGGTATGCGTTAGCACAGCAATCAGGTTGCCCATAATCCCGGAAGGGACAAAAAGGGCCGCTTCTTTTTCTACCAGTATGGCCGTTTCTTTTTCCAGTTGGTTGACCGTGGGGTCTTCACCGAAAACATCATCTCCGACTGCGGCTTGCGCCATGGCCTCGCGCATTTCCGGGCCGGGCTTCGTAACGGTGTCACTACGCAGGTCTACTATTTTTGTGGCCATTGCTATTTCTCCTGTCTATTGTTTATTTATCCATTGATTCCACTGCAAAAATTACATTCTGCTGCATAAAACGAAATTTGCTTGGGCGGGAGCTGTAAAAATCAGCCCATGAAGACGCCACAATTTTGAAGCAAAAATGGTAGGACGCCATTTTAGGGCCTTTTGAAGAGGATGTTCAATTGGCCCGGGCGAAAAATTGTCAGTCGAATGGATGCTGGTTTAAGCGAACGCCTTGCAAATAAAGTTTATGCAGTAGAATCATCTATTGCCTTT
>CAZRVU010000027.1:5578-22852 GCA_964603615.1 uncultured Desulfovibrionaceae bacterium | reverse complement strand
TTGCGCCTCAAACCCATGAGCACAATTCTTTCAACTTTTCGCACATACATCGTCCCCAAAAATTCCCGCTTGTTTATCGGTTTGACCAAAATCGTATAAAGGCCCAGGCGGTTCCCCCCTAAAATATCGGTAAAAACCTGATCGCCCACAACGGCCACCTCGGAAGGCCGGAGATCCATCGTTGCCATCGCCTTGCGAAAAGTGCGGCGGCGTGGCTTGACTGCTTTCCAAAAAGCCGGTATTTCAAACATCTCCATTATTTTCCTTCCCCGGCGGCCATCATTATTGGATACTATACAAGCACGGAAACCGGCATCCTTTAGCGCGCCGACCCAGGCCTGCACCTCGGGATAAATAGCATGATCATTCCAGGGCACCAGGGTATTATCCAGATCCAAAATCAAACCCCTAATGCCCTGGCCGCTCAAATTTTGTAAATCGATCTTATAAATATCTTCCACATATAGCTTGGGGCACAAGTAGTTCCACATGCTGGCAATCCCCCTATAAGTTCGAAAACAGCTCCCCTTTCAAGACACAAGCTAGAACAGGGAATACTATGCAGTTTCCTGCTATCAATTTAGAGCTAGCCCTTTTAGTATACATGGAACGAAAACTTTTAACAAGGAAAACAGAATCTTCCCATTTTAACAGGAAATAATTTTCCGGGCAATAGTGTTCAATCGACAGGTTATAATGTTTATAGCTGAAATTCTTCAGCAATCTTGCCCAGAATCTTTTTTTCGATCCTGGAAACATAAGAACGGGAAATACCCAGCTCACCGGCAACTTCCCGTTGTGTATATCTTTTCTTACCTGCCAGGCCATAACGCATCAGTAAAACTTTCCGTTCCCTGGCTTTCAATTTTTTTATAACTCTTTTCAGCTTTTCGTTGAAAAGGATAACCTCTACTTCGTCGAGCACCTCTTCCGGCCTGCTGCCCAAGATATCCTCAAAGGTTATCTCATTTCCATCTTTGTCGACACCAATCGGTTCGTTCAAAGAAACTTCCTGTTTTACTTTTTTACTGGCCCGGAGATGCATCAAAATTTCATTTTGCACGCATTTTGCCGCGTAAGTGGCCAGGCGAGCCCCTTTAGAACGATCAAAGGTATTAATTGCTTTGATCAACCCGATGGTACCGATAGAGATGAGATCATCCCGGTCCTCGCCGGTGCTTTCAAATTTTTTGACGACATGCGCCACCAGCCTTAAATTGTGTTCAATCAAAACATGGCGGGCTTCCCCATTCCCTTGACTTAAAAGTTCCAGGTAATACTGCTCCTCCGGAAACGTCAAGGGCTGGGGAAATGAATCATTGGCAATATAAGAAACCAGGAGCATTACGCCCCTTAAAACCAATGCCACTGTGGCAATTACACCAAACATCTCTTTTCCCCCATCTTTTTTTAGGCTGAAAAAAAGCCGCTGTTTAATTATATGGGGGAAAAGAGGTTTTAGTGCGTGTCCAGTTGATTAAACAAGTCCTTAAAGCCCGCGCAGGTATTCCGGCCGCAGTTGGCGGGTATCACCTTGCTTTAAAAAGGTGTCCAGGGTATGCAACAACGCTTTCTTATCCCGGGGAAGCGTTCCCTTCAGGGGAAGGTAGTTCGAAGCATGGTTGCAGCGGAAAACGCAATTAGTCAGCTCCAACGGTTCCAACATCATCCTGATTTCGTGCAGCATCTCAAACGGTGCCGGCAATGCAAACTCCCCTCTTTGCAACTTTCTGGCTATCGGCGTTCCTTCGCAAACCATCAACGTCAACAAGCCCAAATAATGGGGATCGATCTCATTTAAAAGTGTAGCCGTATCGTGAGCATGGGCCGCCATTTTCTCTGTGCCGCCCAAACCGTTGATCACAGTAACGGAAAGAGTCAAACCCGCCTCGCGGGCACGCTGCCCGGCCCGGCTAACCTCCTCCCGCGTGGCCCCTTTGCGGATCCAGGCCAAGAGTTCCTCATTGCCCGTCTCCACGCCCATGTAGACAATGCCCATCCCTGCCTTTTTCAAGTCTACAAGTTCCTCCGGCTGCTTATGCAAGAGATCCTGCGGCGTAGCATAAAGGCTAACCCGTTCCAAGTTTGGAAAAGTAGCATACAGCCTGGCCAAAATTGCCAGCAGCTTGTTTGTATCCATAGCCATAGCATCGCCGTCGGCCAGAAACACCCTGCCTATGCTCCCCGGCTGATAATAACTGGCAGTACTGTCGATATCCTCGAAAATATCCTGCAGTTCCCGCTCACGGTATTTCTTATCCATAAAACTGACACAAAAAGTGCATTGATTATGGGAACATCCAATCGTCGCTTGCAAAATCAAACTACCGGCCTCACTGGGAGGACGGTAAATAGCACCCTCGTAGCGCATCAACAAAAACCTCCCTTTAGCTCAATCATTCAGCTCTATCCAGCTTAATTTATTTATAATAATGTGTTTTGCCGCAGGTATTTACAATAATTATAACATAAATTATTCCGGGAACGAAGAAAATGTAACAAAAACAATACCCCGGCCAAGAGCAGTCGTCCCGAAAATGCCGCTAGGAACAATAAAACATCTGGCCGGGGTAAAAACAGACTCCCATAACAGGAAATTTGTCAGAAGCAGGCCGAGCAAACCAAACTCCTATAATAAAAATGTTTTCATCCTTCATAGAAGGATCTATTCCTTGCTCTGTGCAGGATAGCCGGTACCTGCATTATAAGTTGTCTTTCATGCTGCGGGTTGTCATCTCTTCTGTACGGTCCACATTGGAGGAATTTCCCGGGCCAGGTTAATCATCAACGGCGATGACCTGGCTGTTGTGGAAAAAATAAAGATACTTCCCTTTGATCCTCACTTGCCGGATCACCTGCAAGGCCCGCGCATAGTAGGCCAACTGCAGGCGGTAGCGTTCCCGGAGCATCTCCTCCGTCAAACCGGCAGTCCAATCCGTCTTGTAATCCACCAACAGCACCCCATCCTCCTCCCAGGCCAGGCAATCGATCACTCCCTGGATAAGCACTAGTTCCTTATTGGAAACCGGGCCTTCCCCGCTGTAAACGGAATCTGCTTTACTGGATTGTTTGGGATACAAGTCGCCGGATAGAGCGTTGAAATATAGGCTGCCGGTCAGATCCCCGGAAAAAACGCCCCCGGGCTGACCGGGGGATGCGCCGGCAGATCGATCAGATCTAATGTCATCAAAATAATCGGGATAAACTTCAGTTGCCGGCAGGGCCAGGCTGAAAGAAATTTCTCGCTCGACGCGCACTGCCCGCAAAATTCTCTCACCAAGGGAGGTGTGAAAAAAAGCAGCGATAGAAGCCGGAATAATTGTTTCCTTTTCTTCTACTGTCAAGAGTTCCCGCTCAACCAGGTCCTCCAATTGCCGGCAGATGTTTTCTTCATCCAGGGGGAGGCTAAACTTTAAATGCTGCATCACTGTATGGTAAGCCGTGCCCCGCTCCGCGGCAGTAAGCCTACGCTCTCCCCAAAAACGCGGCCGCGGCCCCCCGGGCGGGGAATATTTCAGCCAGGGTGCCTCGCCGGCATCTTCCTTCTCCATCCCGGCCGCAAATATTTTCTGCAGCTCAGAAACGGAAACTTTGGCCAAGGAGCTTGCCGCTGCACAAAAAGGATAGCGCCAAGCCAGTTGCCGGTCAATTGCCCCCGTCCATTTCCCACTGCCGGGGGGAACTTTTTCCAGGCGGGCAACCTCCGCCCGCCACTTTTCTTGCCGTGCATCATCCCGGACAGCCCCGGGAGTGCCCTCCGTAACTCCGCCGGCAGAGGTAATCCCGATCTTCCAAGTAGAAGATTCCGCCCCGTCCAAGCAAGGAATGCTGCCAGGTTCCTCCAATAAAGCCCGCAGTGCAATCGCCTGCGGGTGACGCAAAAGAGCCGGCCCGAGCCAGTCCAGGAAACTTTTGGCCCGGCGGCGATCGTAAACGGGCAGCAGTTCCTCCCCGCCGGCAGAGCACGCCGCCCAACGCTGTACCTCCGCAGCGATATCTTTAACCGTTGCCACGAGGAAAAGCTTTTCCCGGGCACGCGTCAAAGCAACATATAAAATGCGCATCTCTTCAGCCAGCATCTCCAGGTTTAGCCGGTTGCGGACCGCCAACCAGGGCAGGGTCGGGTAGATCAAGCGCAAAGCGGTATGCACGTATTTGGGGCCAAAACCCATTTTTTTATGTAGGAGAAAATCCTTCTTCAGATCCTGCTGATTAAACGGTTTGGAAAGCCCGGCCACAAAAACGATGGGAAATTCTAGCCCCTTACTTTTATGTATGGTCATGATGCGCACAACATCTTCTTGTTCACCCAGCGCCCGTGCCATCCCGAGGTCGCCCCCCCGCTCTTTCAGCCGTTCGATGAATCGCAGGAAGCGGAAGAGCCCCCGCAGTGAAGTAGCTTCATACTGGCGGGCACGATCATACAAGGCCCGGAGGTTGGCCTGGCGCTGGTTCCCCCCGGGCATGCCGCCAGCCAGATCATAATACCCCGTGTCCCTGTAGATCTGCCAGATCAGTCCGGCCAGGGAACCCTGGCGTGCCTCCTCCCGCCAACGCTGCAGGTTCTGCCGGAAAAGGGAAAGCCGTGCAAACAGCGATGAAGAAGAAGCAAAGTCGCCAGCAGAGTCATAACCCTGGGCCTGGTTCTGGTTATGATTTTGGTTTTGGTTATAACTGCAAGCGCGTTTATGGTCGGGGCCGTTTTCATGTTCGGGGTCGTGTTCGTGTTCGGGGCCGTTTTCATGTTCGGGGTCGTGTTCGTGTTCGCATTCCCGTTCACGTGCGTCCCCTGCGTCTCCTCCAAAGAAGGGTACGAAACCAGCGTCATTGTGACAACTATGATTGCAGGCACACTCCTGCTCATAGTCAGGATCAGGATCGGGAGCAAGCCCCTTTTCCGCAGCACAAAATACTTTCAAAGCCTCGTAATAATTGACCCCGGGAGCAGCAGCCCGGATGCGAGCCAACTCCCCGGCATTGAGCCCGACCAACGGCGAACGCAGCACTGCTGCCAACGGGATCTCCTGGTAGGGATTATCGATAATCTTCAAAAGTGAAAGCATGACCTCAATCTCCGTAGCCTCAAAGTAACCTGTGCCCAGCTCGGCATAAACGGGGATCCCGGCCCGGCGCAGCTCCTCGAGGATGGGGATAGCCTGGTGGCGTGCCGCGCGCAATAAAATAACAATATCCCGGTAGGTAGCCGCTCGCATTCTTCCCTTTTCGCGTTCGAAAACCTGATACGGCTCACTACCGCCGGCCCCGAGAAGCTCCTGAATGCGGCGAGCCATCAACCGCCCCTCCAACGCTGCCCTGTCCAGCTCTTCTTCTGCCGTTTCCGCGAAAATGCCCTCCCCCGTTTGTAGCGAATCGCCATTTGCAACCTCTTCGTTTATCTCCTGCAAAACAGCGTTTTCCCCTTGTTCCGTTTCACCATCTCTTATCCCGGCTGCATTTTCACCGGTTTCTAGAGCAGTGCGCGTGATAAAAAGCGCTTCGACTGCCCGTAAGCTTTCAACTTTTTCTTCTTCCCCCCCGGTATCAAGGAATCCGCCTGCCTGGTGATCCTCCGTGTAGACGGCCCCATAACGGAGCCAGATCTCCCGCTTGTATTCCATCTCCCCAACCTCTTCATCCATGATCTGGCGGAAAAGGATATTTACCGCGGCAAGAATTTCCTGCCGGCTGCGAAAATTATGCGTCAAAACCAGGCAGCTCCCCGGAAGAACAGCGTCAGTATAGGCACGATATTTTTCTAAAAACAGCTCCGGCGCAGCCAGACGAAAACGGTAGATGCTTTGTTTGACATCCCCAACCATAAATTTATTTCCTGCAGGTTCCGGACCCGGCAGGGAAACCAACGTTAAAATCGCTTCCTGGACGGGGTTAATATCCTGGTACTCATCGACGAGTACTTCCAAAAATTGTTCCCGGTACTTCAGAGCGGCTGCCGAAGGCAAAAACACACCGGCAGCATTGTCCCGATCCGGGCAGTTATTTCGGACCGTAGCATTTTCCTGATGCGTAACATTGCCCCAATCCGTAGCACTATCCCGGTCCGGGCTGTTATTTCGATCCGGGGTACTATCCCCATCCAACGCGTTACCCCGGTTCAAAACGCTGTCCCCACCCGGTGCGTTTCCCCCCCGGGGGTCATGGAGAGCACTACCCCCGCCCGGTTGGCTTAAAATCTGCAGGGCATAGTGCTCCAAATCGGCAAAATCAAGTGCCCCCTTCTCCTCCTTGGCACGGCGGTAATGACGGGCAAAAGCCTGCACAATTTCCACCAAAAATCGAAGCAGGGGAGCAAGCGAACCTAGCTCCGCAATCTGCTCTTCCAATGACCGCTGGAAAAGCGCTTCCCCCAACTTCTGCAGCCCTTTTTTACATTCATTACGCCTTTGCTGCACGCTTTCTTTTAAAAACTGGTTGTAGCCCTCCCCACTGCAGGGCTTTAAGCGCCCGAAAGACACGAGCTGCATTGCTGCCAAGAGCTCTGCCCAGGAATGCTGCGCCGCAGTCGCGATCTGCTGTAAGGTAACCAGCTCCTCCTGCAGGTTGGCAATATAGGGCGCCGGCCCCCCCGGGCTTGCGGCCAACGCCAGGGCCTCCTGCAAGCGTCTTCGCATACCGGCCAGTTCCTGGCGGCAATAAAGAAGCATTTCCTTGACCCAGGGCGTTCGCTCCAACTCCCCGGCGTCCTCCAGCGCAAAGGCAGACGCCTGCTGTAGCAACCACTGATCCGGCTGCAGGTGGCTGCGGGAAAAATTATAGAGGCGCAGCACCAGTTCAGAGAGCGCCCTGTCCCCGCGGTCACTACTATAAATATCCACGAGGCGGTAAAAAGGGCTTTCCACTTCCTCATTTGCATAATAACCCTCTAGCACCTCTTCCAACACTTCCTGCTGCAGGAGGTCGGCCTCTGTCTCCTCCAGCATGCGAAAAGAAGGATCGAGGTCCCGCAAATAATAATAACGCTTGATCACCTGCAAGCAAAAAGAATGAACTGTGCTGATCGAGGCCTTGTTTAAAAGCAGCAGTTGGCGGCGTAAAAAAGATAGGCGTGGGTTCTCCTGCAGTGCCTTTTCCAGGGCAGCCCCGATGCGCTGTTTCATTTCTGCCGCAGCAGCATTGGTAAAAGTGACCACCAACAGCCGGTCGATCTCCAGCGGTTCCTCCCGATCCATGATGCGTTGCAGGATTCGTTCCACGAGGACGCTGGTTTTTCCGGACCCGGCGCCAGCCGTCACCAAAACGTTTCCTCCCCGGCAGGTAATTGCCTCCCACTGTTTTTCCGTCCAGGTACTACCCGCCGGTTTTGGCCGCCGGCCTGCGCGGTGATGGTTTTGCAATCGTGCCGCCTCCTTTCTTGCCAATATTTTCTGCTTTGGTCCTAGCCGTAGTCTCCGATTTATTTTCAACAAGGTGCAGTTAAACAGGTTGTACAGTCGCTTTGCAAATCCAGGGTTGCATTACCCCGCCGATTCATGTTTTATATGGTTCTACTGCATAAACTTTATTTGCAAAGCGTTCGCTGAAATCAGCATCCTTTTGACTGACAATTTTTCGCCCGGGCCCATTGAACATCCTATGCAAAAGGCCCTAAAAATGTCATCCTGCCATTTTTGCTTCAAAATTGTGGCGTCTTCCCGGGCTGATTTTTACAGCTCCCGCCCCAGCAAATTTCGTTTTAATGCAGCAGCATGCAATTTTTGCAGTGGAATCGTTTATATAAACAGGGTTTCAATCCCGTTCACCGTTTTTTTTCTCCAACCCGGACCAAATTTTTTCCGCCTGCTCCTCCCGCAGCAAGCGGTATTCGTTTTCTGTCAGTGACAAATCAAACTGGCAGACCGCCCGGTAAGGACAATATGTACAAGCCTTGCTTTTCCCCATACTATAGGGGGCAATAGCCACCTCTCCCCCGATGATGGATTTTGCAGTCTTCTTGACCAGCCAGCGCAGGTACTCCCGCAACAAAAAATAACGCTCCGCGGTAAAAGTTGCCGAATCCTTGTAAAAATTACCTTGCTTAGTAAACCCCACAGGGATAAGGGCAGAGCGCCCTACTTCCAAAGAATTATCCATGAGGCGGACTACCTCCTTATCTGCCAGGACCATTCCCTTCATCTGATAACGCTTGCGGATTTCTTTTTCGATTTCAGACGGTAAAAGCGGGTGCGGGGCACGAATCAGAGGAGCATGCACCCGGAAATAAAGAAGGCCGGCAGGCAAAGCCTCCGCTTTCAGCCATTGCGGAGCATGAGCTAAAACTACGTCCAAATAAATACAAAGCTGCAGAGCAAGCCCGTGGCAGACCTCTGCCAGGCTGAATCCGGTCCGTCCCGCTTTGTAATCGAGCACGCGCAGGTAAACACTGCCTTTTTGATCATAGGCCAAATCCACGCGATCGATGCGCCCGATCAGCTCCACCCGGGAACCGTCTTCCAGCGCCAAATCCAGGGCAGGGAGAGCCCCCCCTCTACCAAAAAAAAGTTCCACACCTACCGGCTTAAAACTGCTTTTCCGGTCCTGTTCCCCCAAGGTTAAAGCCGCCTCGCCCACCGTGTCCTTAAGCTTTCCGGCCAGATAACGGTAACGCCCGGAACTGAGCAGGATCTCCTGCTGCAATTTGGGCACCAGCAGCTCAACCTCTGTGTCAACCAGTTGCAAACATTCTTCTTTCTCCAACTCTCCCCAATCCAAGCCTTTTTCCTGCAAAGATAAAGTAAAATTACGCAGCACCGCATGAAAAAAACGCCCGATATCCGGCGCCTCCAAGCGGTAAACCGGCCGTTCTCGCAGGCGCAAACCATAAGTCGCAAAATGTGCAAAAGGACAAGACCGGAACAACTCCAAACGTGAAACACTGGTCTGCAACTGCTGTCCGTAAAGCTGCCGGCTGGTTGCAGCACCCAGCGGTTGTTCAAGGTTGCGGTAAAAAACACCGCCCAACAGTTTCTCCGCCGCGGCATGCCAGGTTTTTTCATCAACATACCAGTTATAAAGATCCCACCAAAAAGGATGCAGGGCCGCGCCTTTCTTCCAATGGCTGAGCTGCACGGCAAGGTGCGAAAGTGCCCGGCGGGGATGAGCTACATAAGAAAGCAATGTTTCAGCGGTTTGCTCCAATATACTGGCACTGTCTTGAATCGCAATTTCGTAGCCGTCAGGATCGGCGGTTATCGCTGCTTCACCCCGGTTGTCCCCCACGCTAGCGGTGGCATCGCTCCCGCTGCCGGGCTCCGGCTCCATAGCCAGCAGCTCTTCCGCCAGGGCAGGGAAAAGCTCTTTCAAATGCACAACGAACAGGGAAGGCAGAAGCGCACGTCCCTCTTCGTCGGCTAAAGGATAGCTAACCCGCAAGCCATCTGTAGCCCGTGTCAAAGCCAGGTAAATAAGGAACTGCTCGTCCAGCAGGCGACGCTGCCCCCCCGGAGCCAGCTCCACCCCCCACCCGCCGGCAATCTCTCGTTCTTCATCGGAAAAAATCCCGTCTTCCCGGGGCAAAGCGGGCAAATACCCGTCATTTGCCCCCAAAAGATAGACATATTTCACCGGGCCGGGCCGGCTTCTCTTCAGATCCCCCACAAAAACCTGATCCAGCGAAGGGGGCACCAAACTCAAACGCAGGTTCTCCAACCCCGTTTCCACAAGGCGCGCATAAAGGTTCGCCGCAATCTTTTCTTCCCCCATGATCTCCACCAACTGATCAAAGAGGTCAATGACCCCTTTGTAAACTTGCAGATGTTCCCGCGCCCTCTCCGGATTCCCGCTTTCCAGCGCCTCCCTGCTCCAGAGTTCAAGACGCTCCCAGACGCTATTTTCTGCCAGCAGCTCGTACAAAGCTGCCGTTTTTTCTTTCACCGTCGAAGCCGCTTTAAACTTCTCCTCCCAGCGGAGCAGCGGCCCGCCCAGCTTTTGCCGTGTAACCTGCAACAACTGCAGGTAAGCATCCTCCCGGGGTGAAAATCTCTCCTTCCCCGCCTGCCCCTCCCCGGACGAAAATCCCCCGCCCTCTGCTTGCCCCCCTCCGGGAAAAGCTCTCTTTTCTTCTACTTGCCCCTCCCTGGACGATAAATCCTTTTCCCGGATTCGTTCCTCGCCGGATAATAATTTCTTTCCTCCGGCCCGGGCCTGTTCCCCTGCCTCTTCCTTTGCCTGTGCCTCCACGTAATCCAAGGTATCCCTTGACAGGAATTGCCAGGGCCCCGCCTGCCGCCAGTGCCCCCCCTGTATACCGAAAGCCAGCACATAATTTTCCAGTTGATCTGTTCTCTCCCGCCATTTTTGCTGCTCCTCCTTCTCCTGCACCAAAGGAAAAAGGAACTCCGTTTTAAAACAATGGAAAACAGCACTGTAACGCCAGTTGCGATTGACAACCTCCAAAGCAGAACGGATAAATTCGACGAGGGGGTGGTGCAAAACGGAACGCGCCTGATCGAGGAAAAAGGGAAGATCATAATCTCCAAAAATCGTGGCAATTATCTCCCGGTAGTCGTCCAAACTACTGCAAATCACCGCCAGATCGCGCCAGCGGTAGTTTTCATCGCGGGCACGCCGGATGATCTCCCGGGCCAGGGATTCTACTTCACAGCGGCGGTTGGGAGCTGACGCCAGCCGCAGAAAGCCAGCGTACCTGCCGGAATAAGGCCTAACCGGATAGTAGAACAGGTTCTCTTCCAAATGGGCCGGCTCCAGCCGGCCAGCAAAGCGTGATTGGCCGTGTTCATGCAAATAGATTTTTTCCACAGGAAAGCGACAGGCGGCAGCCATTTGCAGCAACTTCTGGTAAGTCCGGGCTACGGGATAAAAAAGATCCAGTTCATCTAGCAGTCCATCCAATCGTTCATCTAGATCTTCATCTTGTTGCCCGCCCGGTTGTTCGTGTGGTTGTCCATCCAGTTGCCCACCCGGCCCGCGCTTCCCACCGAAACAAAGCGTTACCGTCATCATCTGCGCAAAACGGAGAAGCCCCGCCAGCACCCCGTATTCCTGGTTGGTAAACTGGTGGAAACCGTCCACCCAGATTGCCGCCCCCTTTAAAAAGGAGGAGTGCCCGGCCTGGGCCACCAGCAGATCGAGGTAATCCTCCGCATCGAGGTACTGCTCGCCCAATTCTTCCGCCATCGCTGTCAGGATGAGAAGAAGATCGCCCACCTTTTCCTTAAATAAAACCGGCAACTGCTCCCCGGCCGCCAAACGCCCGGAAAAAATCTTCCCGAGCTGGGAAACCGTAACACCGGCGCGCTTCAACTCGTTGGACAATCCCACAAGGTTTTCCAGCACCCCGCCCTGTTCCCCGGCATGCTTAAAAACTCTTAGCCCGGAGCGACGCTTCTCCAAAACCTTACGCAAGACCATGCTCTTGCCCAGATCATCGATAAAAAGGCGTTTGCCCCCGCCCACCTCTTGCAGCACCTTCCAGGCGAGACGACGAAAACTGAACACCTGCGCCCGCATGGACCCGCCCAGCCCCGAAGCGGCAAACAAAGCATACTCCGCTTGAAAAGTAGCCTGCTCCGGAACAATATAAAGCAGCGGGGGCCCGGCCGGATTTTCTTTTAACGCCGCGCCGATCTCCTGCTGGCAAAACCCACTCTTGCCCTGGCCGGCCCGGCCCAAAACAAGCCGCAAACTCATAAAAACACACCCTTAAGCCCTCAATTTCCAAACCCTTCGTATTTTTGATGACAACAAAACAAAAATATTTAGGGATCTTTCAAGGTTCGATCATGCTCCCCAATATTGCTTAGAAGTACGCCCTTCGCACACTAGCCTTTCCAGTTCATTTGCGAAGAAAATAGTCCATTAAGGTATGGCCTTTTTCGATATAAGTTCCTTGCGCGGCAAAGCTCTCGCTCAACTCGCCCTGCCGGTTTTTCACGACGTCCCCTTTGTTATAGATGCAAAAGGGCACGGGGTCCGACGTATGCGTGCGCAGACGCAGCGGTGTGGGATGATCCGCCAGGACCATCAACCTGTAATCCGGAAATTCCTCCAACCCGCGCAGCATCTCCCCCACCACCAGGGCATCGAGCTTTTCAATGGCTTGCACCTTTACTTCCCACTCCCCCTGGTGGCCGGCCTCATCGGGGGCCTCCACGTGAATAAAAACAAAATCACAACCTTCTTGCAGCGCCTGGAAGGCTCCCCGGGCCTTGCCTGCAAAATTGGTATGGATATTGCCCGTAGCACCGGGAACCATTACCACTTTTAAACCGGCCAGCAGCCCCAAACCTTTGATTAGATCCACCGCGGAAACTACTGCCCCCGCCAGGCCATATTTGGCCACAAAGCTGTCCAGACGTGGTTTTTGCCCTTCCCCCCACAACCAGATAGAGTTGGCCGGCCGCAAACCTCGCGCCAGGCGTGCCTGGTTCACGGGATGCCCGGGTAGGAAAGCGTTACTTTTTTGCATAAATTCCTTTAATACATCGCTTTTTTTACCCCGGGGCAGATAGTCCGTAATTTTTTGCCCCAAAATATCGTGGGGCGGCGTCAGCTCAAAACCGGCAGGGCCTCCCCGCCAAACCAGCAGGTGCCGGTAGCTCACTCCGGCATAAAAACGAAAAGTTTCATTGCCGAAAGTTTGCCCCACCGCAGCCAACAGCTCCCCGGCCTCCTCCGTGCCGATTTCACCGGCACTATAATCCAGCATCCTTTTTTCTGCATAAGGTTCCTCCGCCGAAAGCGTCACCAGGTTGCAACGAAAAGCCAGATCCCTTTGCTCCAACTCCACACCCATGGCCACCGCTTCCAACGGGGAGCGCCCGGTATAATATTTTTCGGGATCATAGCCCAGCACCGAAAGGTTGGCCACATCACTGCCCGGCGGCATCCCCGGCGGCACGGTCCGTGCCAGGCCCACTTCCCCGCAAGATGCCAACCGATCCAGCCAGGGCGTCCGGGCGTACTGCAAAGGCGTCTTTCCCTCCAGCTCCTCCAGAGGTTCGTCGGGCATACCATCCCCTAAAATCACCACATATTTCAAAGTGGATACTCCTTCCTTTTTGACAAAAAAGCAGGATTTAACCATACTTCTGGTAATATGCAAGCCTTATCATTGTCAGGTTTAAAGTTTTCGAACGATAGCCTCCATCTTATGCGGCTGAGCCGAAAAGGACAACTTTTTTTATTTCATATTTATCCTTTAACACCCGCGCCATTTCCCCGGCTTTTTTTAAAGCCGATTCGTGCCTGAGCTGGAGAGCGTCTTCTTTAGCCTTTAGCCTCTTTTTCCATCCAGATCTATAATTTTTAATTTGTTCCGGAGTAAGCACAAACTTTCCCCCCTGCCTTTTGTAAAAACATTATATCATAGCAACGCTGTCTTTGATTCCTGGTTTTGGGAAAAAAATAACCCGGAAGGCTGTTTTGCTTCCGGGAAAACCGCTTCCCCATCTCTAAGGAATAATTTTGGTTTTGATAGTTACCCAATTATTCTATCAACCTCACGCCACCGCTACTTTCAGGAAAAGTGCCCGGGTTGGATTCCCCCCCTCCCCCGGAATCTTCTGTTTGCCCGGAGCTACCTCTCCCACCGATGACCGTCATATTACTAGCCGTGAGATGCAGGTTGTTACCAATTATTCCCCCCTCCACAGTTTGATTGCTTGAAGTAATACTAATAGTCCCTTGGGGAGCATACAAGATACCACGAACAGAAGTATCGCTATCAATAATATTAATATCCTTTTCTGAATAAAAACACACCGTCTCACCACCCAATAAATCTGAATTATTTCCGGTAAACTTGATATTGCCAGATGCCAGAACCACGCCCTTGCCTGCAAAATTACTTCCGGTAATATTTAGTTTGCCCCCCACATAAATAGGAGAATCAGACACATCACTACCAGTGATATCAAAATCACCATTTGCTACATAAATAGGAGAGTTTATTTTAATATTACTTCCAGTAATTTTTAAATCACCATTTTCGACATAGATAGGAGCATTTATTACAATATTGTTTCCAGTAATTTTTAAATCACCATTTACATACATGGGAGAATCGTAATTAACGTTATTTACAGTTAAAGCTATATTTTCTTGCGGCAATGGATCCCCCGGTTCTGGAAATGTTGCAGCTTTAATTTCAGTTTTTATCGTTTCAGAAAAATCCGGTAAACCAATCTTTGGTGCAGCACTTTCATTTATATTATCGTGATCTATGCCGGTCAATTTAATTTTTTTTGCCCATATTGTTCCTGCAATACTAACGTTGCTACCTACTATTTTTAAAGTAGTTCCGGAGGCACTGTTAGATGCAGCCTCAAGGGAACCGTCAAAATTGCTGTTACTAATAGTCATATCATACTTACCGTTAGAGTGAATATCCCCCAGCACATTCCAACCGCCAGCTGTAGCTTTAATGTCATTGTTGGAGAAAATCGCAAAATTAAGCGATGTTCTACCTTCATCGTCTTTCTCACTACCAAACCATTCCCCTAATTCGTCTTCACTTGCGGTTTCTTCACCTTCTATATCGGGCAGCTTTTCTGCAACAGCTTTTGCTGATATCCCTACATCTACAAACCCGATCACCCTGGCAAAGATATACGGCACAACTGTTTCATACATAACCTCGATCTGATTTGACTCCGGAAACTCCACCTGAACATTTTCTTTTTTTGCACCATTATCTTCAGCAACTTGCTCTGCAATATCTTTGGCAGTAGCTTGATCATCCGGCAATTCCTGCGCCCCGGCCAGCGCTGCAGCATCTACTGCATTTTGTATCTTCCTTTTCTCAAGTTGTGCCATTCCTATATCTACAACCGAAGCGACCAAAACTATTAAAACCACCATCAACAAAGCAGTCAACACAAACGCCTGTCCCTGTTCGTTGCCAACAATTTTCTTCACAAATCTTTTCATTTCACTCCCCCCGTTTTTTAATATCAAACTTATTAAAACAATCTTTTTAACCGTATTTATACTTTTATTCTTTTTCTTCCGGCATGACCTGGCTCTGGCTAATAAACCGGGACAGGGTCGGCCGGTCTGCAGCATTTTCCAAAGCATCCTCCGCCCTGATTATCCCCTGCAAAAATAGATGCTGCAAGTGATTGTCCATCGTCCGCATCCCCGATTTAGCCCCGGTTTGCATCACCATATAGATCTGATGGATTTTGCCATCACGGACCAGGTTGCGCACTGCCGGCGTAATCGCCAAAAATTCCACCGCGGCCACCCTTCCCTGACCATCCTTACGTGGCAGAAGCCGCTGTGCAACAATCCCCACAAGATTGTTGGCCAACTGCACACGAAATTGTTCTTGCTGGGAGGAAGGGAAAGAATCAATAATGCGGTTGATCGTCTGTGGAGCATTTAATGTACGCATAGAAGCCAAAACAAGATGCCCTGTCTCGGCAGCAGTAAGGGCGATAGAAATGGTTTCCGGATCATTCATCTCCCCAACCATAATCACATCGGGATCCTGGCGCAGCGCGGCCTGCAAAGCGCTGGGGAAAGATTCACTGTCCGAGCCAATTTCCCTCTGGGAGATGATACTTTTATTGTGGCTATGCAGGTATTCAATGGGGTCTTCCAAAGTAATAATATGGCACTGTCTCTCCGTATTAAGCAAGTTAATCATCGCCGCCAGCGTAGTTGTTTTCCCACTGCCCGCCGGTCCGGCAACTAAAATTAAACCTTTCGGACGTAGCGTTAAGCGCGCCACAATGTCAGGCAACCCTAGTTCAGAGAGGAGCGGTACCTTTGTATCAATGATGCGAATGGCTATACCCATCGTTCCCCTTTGCTGAAAAACATTAATGCGAAAACGGCCCATCCCCGGTACACTGTAAGAAAAATCCACTTCTCCCTTATCTCTTAATAATGCATAGTGTTTTTCCTGCAAAATTTCTTCCACCAGGCGACGGGTATTCTCCGGCTTGAGCGGTGTTTCCGTTAATTGGATTAAAAGACCGTCTACCCTGATCACCGGGGGCACGCCGACTATAATGTGCAAGTCAGAGGCTCCTTTTTCCAGGGCCTGTTCCAAAAGATCGTTAATGTTCATCTTATTAATACACCTCCACAAATAAGCATTAACAAAAATATGTTAGCGGGTTTTAAACCCGATCATTTTCACCCATGCTTGCAAGCTGCACCCCGTTGCCTGGATAGATCCTAATCCTTGCTTCAATAAAGGTGACATAAATTGTTTTTTACAGCAGTTTCAGCCAGTGTATAAATCACGGCGACATCATCCCGGTAAACCCCTTGCCACAGCCGGGACTCCCTTAGGGCCAGATCTTTTGTGCTATTTACACGAGTCAGGACGGTGCAGGCCCCTTTTTCAACCAACACTTGGCCCAGGGGTTCCTCCGTCTGGTAGAGATTTAAAAAATCCTCCATGTTTTCACTATAGACATCGTTGCGGCCGTCAATGTACACCGGGACCCCCTGCCACAGCAGGTAACCGCCCCAACCGTGATCGTTAAAGACTTTTTCGTAACCATGCTCTTTAATCAGTTGCACGGCTTCTACCGGGTAATCCCCTTCACGGGCAATAGCATCCAAATCGGGGGGCAAGCCCTTGACAGTAAACAATGCTAGCCCGGCCACCAAAGCAATAATCGAAAGACGTTTCAAACTTACATGCGTCAACTTGAAAGCCAACAATCCCAACAAAGCTGCCGTACTCAAGACAGCGTAGGGGGTATAAAGCCTTGACATCAGCGCTAAAACCCAAAAACCTGCCGCCCTTACAAAAGCCGTTTCCTTTAGCCAACCCTGCCGTACCGCCATAAAAAGGATAATAATGGACATAAAAAAGACCAGTGCCAAACTGTTAAATTCAAAAACATAGGGCGACCAACTATAAATATTTTCCCGGTAATGTTGTGACAAAAGCCCCTCCCGCACTGCATAAACCCAAAGCTGGACACCGTGCGGGTTGATCAAAGTCGCAACGGCCGCTGCTCCGGCCGCCGCCAACCGCCAGCGGCCTGTTTTTCTTTTCCCGGGATAAAAAATAAAGTTCCAGACTCCTTCTGCTATCAGAAGCAAGGGGAACACCAGGGCTGTGGAATGGATATTCCCCCAGAACAGCCCCAGTCCTGCCGCGGCAAACACTTCCGGCCAGCCCCAGCGATCGCGCAGCACCAGAAAAAGGTAGGCGGAAAACAAGAGATAAACCCCTGCTTGTGGCCAGGGCTTCAACCAACCAATCAGCAGCAAAGGAGCCATACCCCCGGCCACCGCAGCGTTAGCCAGGGTAACCCCTCTGGCCAGCAGGCCGTTTCTCAACAGTAGGCCACT
>CAZRVU010000027.1:0-5478 GCA_964603615.1 uncultured Desulfovibrionaceae bacterium | reverse complement strand
CCCCCCTGGGAGTCATGATAACCCGCCCTGTCATACTAAACAACCAACACCATTACTAGTGCGTAAAAATTGTAACTGTAAATTTTAAATCATTCCGCGAGCTCTACCAGCCTGATCGTATCCCCACAGCTCGTTTGCGTTTGCCGGAAGGTACCGGCCGCAGCCTCTAGAACATAGCTTGCCTTTTTTACCAGCGGGCTAAAACGATAGGGAACCATCCCCTCCTGCAGGTAACAGATGCGATGTTCACCATCCACAAAGGCCACATCCAGTGGGAAAGCCATCCCCCAGGTATGCACCGACCGGCAAGCCGTGATGAGCATACCTTTCCCCGGCGGGAGCCCCTTGTATCCTAAAAGGCCTTTGAGACGCAGCAGGAAGGTGCCAGCCACTATCGCCTCCTGCATAATAACTGTTTCCCGGGAAATATTTTCCACCCGCACCTTTTTCATTATACCTTTCCTTCCAGGATGTTGGCCCCCCTGGCCTTGTCCCGAAACCACCCGCGTTCGGGGTTGCTATACTCAAAGTGAAAACCACCAGCTACAAATCGATCGGAATGGAAAATTTCCCTACAGGTATAAATCCCTCCGGCGTATTCGAAAACCCCCGGCGGCGTGCACTCCAGCATCGTCTTAACAGGCAGTTGTTTTTTCAATAAAGCCTGCCAGCCTTGCAGGAAAGATGGCCGCCGTCGCTCCCAAACTGATTCTAGCAACAAATCATAAGCAAATTCGCCGTCGCCCAAATGAAAATCAGCCCGTGGGTTTTCCGGATCAAAACTGATTATGATTTTCTCTTTGCGCAGGCTGCCAAGATACAAACTTTGCGGCGATTCCTGCACCGCTTCTGGCGGTGACTCCCCTGCCCCCTCTTTTTTCTTCTTACCCCCATCTGCAGCATCGTCCCTTATTCGCCGGTAAAAAAGGGTGCCCCGCACTCTTTTCCGGGGAAAAACCAAAAGACGATAAAATAACATCCCCGCAACATAAAATACCAGGCCGGCAGCCCCTAAAACAACCAGCAACCCGGCCACCCAGGCCAGCAGATGAAACGTCTTTTTAATAAAGGCCTGCCCGGGCGTGACGATCTCCAGGTCAAGCTCCAGGTGGGAGGGATCGAGAACAGTCAAGGCGCTGTCGGGGCTAAAAGTAAGCGGTATCTGATACACCCCGGGGTTAAGATTGCCATAGAGATTCAAGTTCAGCCGGACAACTTTACTTTCACCGGGCTCCAACGCAATCCGGGACTGCACAAAACGGCCAGCTTCGACTTGTTCCACAAGCACGATTGTCTCCCGCAAGTCTGATTTGCTCATCAACTGCAAGGGTACGACAACATTTTTGCCTGGCATGGACCAGGCTTCCGGCCGGGGTAAACTTAATAGCACTTTCCCCGGAGCAAAAACAGTACTTTCGACGAGATTTTTTTCCAAGAAAAATTCCGTTCCCCGGTAAGAGCCCCGCACCTGCAAAACGGCTCCCATAGTTCCTTCCCGTTCAAAAACAAAGCAATTCGACCAGATGCCATCTCCAGCTTTAAAATCCCCATGCTGCAAGTTACCATCGTCAAAAAGAGCCAAGACCTCCCTTGCCCCATCCTCCCCCTGTAAAAGCAGGTTAAAATCCTTGACTTTTAAATCATCACCCGCCGGCAGGCGCCTGCCCCCTAGATTCAGCGAAGCCGTCACGATTACATCCTCACCCCGGCGAAACCGCCCTTCCCCCCCAAAGTCCGTCTCCAGCACCGGCAACGGCTTAACATAAAGCTTGGACGCCGAGGTAGCAACCACTTCGTCGTCCAATAACATGTGCAACAGCAACTCGTAGGTGCCTACCTGATCAACTTCTGCATAACTGCCGGTAAAAAAGCTGCCCTCCTTGCCCAGCAGCACATTCACCGGCTGCTCCTGTCCGGGCTTCTTTAACTGGAGTTCCACCCGGAGGAATCCGCCGGGCTGTTCCGTCCCGGTTACCCTCACCTTAAAATGCAGCGCCTCATAAAGGGGATGCTGAGATGAAGGAAGCGGCTCCTCCAGCCAGGCTTTAATAAAAAGATCGCGATCGCCTAAAACCCTTACCGGCCCCTGGCCGGAAATATTTCCCTGCCACTTTCCCCAGTAAGCCTGCCCCGGCTGGTGCAAAATCGCCATACTGTAATCATCTTCATTCTTGATCGTCAAACCGCTAAGCCCGGCGTCCCCCTCCTGCGGCGGCGTAAGAGTAAGCACACACCGGCCGCCGGTGAGGCCCGCCGCGACAAGATTGACCTGCCGGGTATGCTCATCGACTAAAAAATCAAATTGTACAGCCTGTCCTTCTTCTAAAGTATATATTTCCCCGAGAAAACCCCGGCGGTTTTTTAGATTCCCTAACAGCTCAAAAAAGCTGACTAGAAGTTCCGCCGGTTCATTTAGAAGATAATACTCCCCTTTGGTATCAAGGGATATTCTTTGAATTATCTCCGGATCGATTTCATTGCCAAAACCTACCGTATAAAGAGGGCAACCCTCCAGAGCAAAAGACCCCACTGTCTCCCAAAGGGTTTGCATGTAGCTCTCCATAAAAAAAGCTTCTCCGCTGTGACGGGGACTCGGCTCCGGTTCCCCATCGGTCAGCAGCACGGCTACGGGGTGTACACCCCCGGTTTCCGTTTGCCGAAACTGTTCTAGCGCAACCTCCAAAGCCCTGGTAAAATCTGTATTCCCACGCGGCTCCAACCGGGGAGAAAGCCTTTCCTTAAAAAGCTCTTTATGGGCCGAACTGCCTACCTTTTGTAAAGGAAGAACGACATTGGCCTCGTGATCAAAGGTAATCAGACCCAGATAATCCTCCGGGCTCAATAAGTCAATAAAAATATGGGCTGCGGTTTCCCGCAGTCTTTGCGGATCAGTTGTGCGCATACTGCCCGAGGTATCGATGAGCAAAATTACGGCGATGTTTTCTTGGGGGGAATCAACCCGTTCCGGTGCTGCCTGCGGGCCTCCCCCCCAAAGGATCAGGGAAAATGCGACAAAAAAAATAAGTACCAGGCTGCGTCTTTTACCTAAGAACATTATACTCCTCCCTTAAAACATATCTCGAAAGGACTGCATAATACGAATTAAAGCCGGCCCCAGCAAAACAACAAAAAGGGTTGGAAAAATAAAAAATACCAGTGGGAAGAGCATCTTGATGGGTGCCTTCATTGCCGCTGCCTCTGCCCGCTGCCGTCGTTTTTGCCGCATGGATCCGGCCTGGATGCGCAGGGTGCTGGCAATATTGCTGCCCAACTGTTCCGACTGGATCACTGCGCTGATAAAACTGCTTAAATCCGGCACCGCCGTGCGCCTGACGATGCCACGCAGGGCCTCTTCACGAACCTTGCCGAGGCGCATCTCTTCCAAACTACGGGCAATTTCCTTACTCAGAACACCGGGGGTCTGCTCCGTAACCCGCTTGAGGGCCATATCAAAGCCCAATCCCGCCTCCACGCTAACCAGGAGCAGGTCCAAGGTATCCGGCAGGTTTTTTTGAATCTCCTTTTGGCGTTTGGCAGCCCGCATGTTCAACATGCTCACGGGCAGCATCACCCCGGCAAAGAGGGCGAGGATAAAAAGAAGAACGGCCCTCTGCCCTGGCAAACCGGCAAACCGGACCAGCGCCACCACCGCTAAAACAAAAAGAAGGACTAGCAGGACCTGTAACGAAATAACGCTGTTAAAATTCATATTGCCGGGACTTCCCGCATAGCTGATCTTTTTTTCAATGCTCTGGCGGATCTCCTGCGGCGTTAAATTGCCCAGAGCGGTACCCAGACTGCGGTAAACCGGTTGGATCATCCTTTCAAAGAATGGCTTCTCCAGCAGATCTTCCTCTACGTTTCTTTCCATTTCCTTAATATCCTGTAGCCTTGCCGCAACCTGTCTTTTGGGGCTAATAAATATGGCATGGATGGCAACCACAAACAGGGCCACCGTGAGGAAAATTAAAATATTGACCAAGAGCAACATTTCTTCCCCCCCTCAATCAGACCTCGATGTTGACAATTTTACGGATAATGAGGATCCCAATAATCTGCAGGACCACGGCTGCCCCCAGCAGCATCAAGCCCAGCGGATGCCGGAACAGCGTAAGCATGTATTCCGGATTCATCAGAAACAAAAAAGCAGCTACGCCCACAGGTAGCAGGATAATGATGATCGCTGACAACCGCCCCTGTGCCGTCAGCGTCTTGATTTCCCCTTTGATGCGCACGCGCTCACGAATGGTTTTTGAAATATTGTCGAGGATCTCGGCCAGGTTGCCACCGACCTGTTTCTGAATGAGCAAAGCAGTAATCACCAGGTCCAGATCATCGTTCCCGGTTCTTTCCCCAAGATTGTACAGCACTTCTTCCAGTGGTTTGCCCATGCGGTTTTCCCAGATTACCCGCGAAAATTCCTCTCCCACCGGCGGGCCCATCTCCCGGCCAACGACGGACATGGCCTGGGGGAAACTATAGCCGGCCCGTAGTCCGTTGGAGACGATGGTCAGCGCCTCCGGCAGTTGCTGAGTGATGGCACCGATGCGCGCGCTTTTTTTCATTCCGACTACCAGGTTGGGGGCATAAAAACCGGCCAGTCCCAGCAAAAAGGCCAGCAAGAGATGCCTCGTCAATACAAAGAAAAGGAAAAAAACCGCCACCCCGCTAAAGAAGGTCAACCCGATAAACTCTTCGGCGCGCATTAAGACATGAGCCTGCAGCAGCCCCTGCTGGATACCCTGTAGGTTGGCCCGGCGGGAAAACGTCGTCCCCAGTACCCCTAGAAAACGCATAAATTCCCCCGGCATGCCCCTGGGACGGATAATTTCAGATCTCTGCTGGGCTGCAGGAGAAAGCGTGCTGACTTTAAGCCTCTCCAATACAACCTGGCGGGAAGCAAAAAAAAGTTGATAGAAACCCAAACAGAGGAAGAGAACAGTAAAAAAAGCACCGCCTAAAACAACCAACTGCATTTTAACGCCTCCCGAAAGTCATTTCAAAATCCCTGGCCTCAAAAATATTCGCCGGGAGGTTCTCCCCGTAGGCTTGCAGTTTCTCCATACAATGAGGAACAATGCCGGTGGGCACGTGTTTCCCCATAACCCGGCCTTTTTCATTAAAACCCGTCTGTTCAAAGACAAAGAGATCCTGCATCGTAATAATATCGCCCTCCATCCCTGCCACCTCCGTCACCTTGACGATCTTGCGGCTGCCGTCGGGAAGGCGGGATTGGTGCACGATGAAATCGATAGCCGAAGCAACTTGCTCGCGGATCGCCCGCAGGGGCAGGTCCATCCCCGCCATCAAAACCATGGTTTCCAAACGCGCCAGGGCATCCCGCGGGTTATTGGCGTGCAATGTTGAAATGGAACCATCATGGCCGGTGTTCATCGCCTGCAACATGTCGAGAGCCTCACCGCCCCGCACCTCACCAACCACAATCCGGTCCGGGCGCATGCGCAGCGAGTTAATGAC
>CAZRVU010000026.1:8242-23117 GCA_964603615.1 uncultured Desulfovibrionaceae bacterium | reverse complement strand
TAGGGCCTTTTGAAGAGGATGTTCAATTGGCCCGGGCGAAAAATTGTCAGTCGAAGGGATGCTGATTTCAGCGAACGCTTTGCAAATAGAGTTTATGCAGTAGAATCAACAAATAAAATTAGCAGGTTTTCCGGCGGCATGTTACTAAGAAATTATATGTGCTACCAGGTTTAATGAAATAATTCTCTACCTGCCTAGCTTATTCCTGCCCGGGAACATTTTGAAGTTTAAATAACTTTGCCCACAGGTTTTCCATTGAGCAGGGCGGGGCATCTAGAGGATGGGGTGGGTAAACAAGGTGGCATTTTTACAGATTAACCTTACAAATCCGGGTAAAACCTATACAGATTGGCAGTTGTTTGGTAAAATGCGGGTAGTATCTTTTCGAGGGGTTGCAAAAATACTTTCTCTAAAACACTGGCTTGGTTAGTGAAATAAAAGTACTTTGGCGCTAACAGAAGGTCCTTATCTTTGCGCTGGTGTCGTTCAAAAGGACGACAGGGGAATCTATTTGGTTTAGGGATCGTTTTTCCCGAATCGCGGGGTAAATACAACGGGACATTTCAACCCTTTTGCCTGCTGGTTTTTAGTTTTTGATCGAGATTACCCGGGTGTCCAGCACCGGGCCCGGCAGCAGGTGCCCGGCCCGGTAGGAAAAACACCCGGGTAGGCAATATTTATCAGATATTTTTGGAGGGAAAAAAATTGCATTTTACAATCTGCCAGCAAATTTTAGAAAACATTGCCCGGGTAATTGTAGGGAAGGGCCACGCCATGGAACTGCTGTTGGCGGCGCTTATCGCCGGAGGCCATGTCCTTTTAAATGATGTGCCCGGCGTAGGTAAAACCTTGATGGCCAAGGCTCTCGCCAAAAGTATCGGGGGTTCCTTTAAGCGCGTGCAATTTACACCGGATCTTTTGCCGTCGGATATTACCGGTTTCAACATTTACGATCAAAAAGACAGCGAATTCAAGTTTCAACCCGGTCCCGTGATGTCCAATATTCTACTGGCGGATGAAATTAACCGGACTGTTCCCCGCACGCAAGCCAGCTTGCTGGAGAGTATGGAAGAAAGGCAGGTTACGGTGGATGGCGTAACGCTGCCCTTGCCCCGCCCTTTTTTTGTCCTGGCCACACAGAACCCCATTGAATTGGAAGGCACTTTCCCTTTGCCGGAGGCCCAACTGGACAGGTTTATGCTTTGTGTTGACTTGGGTTACCCATCTCCGGAGGAAGAATCGGCAATATTGGAGCGTTTTCAAGGGGATGATCCCCTGATTGAATTGCAACCGGCGGCGACTCCCCAACAGATCCTTGCACTACAGCAGGCGGGGCAAAAGATTTTGGTTTCCGCCCCGATCAGGGAATATATTGTCCGCCTGAGCGGGGCCACGCGTTCTTCCCGGGCGCTGCGCTTTGGGGCCAGCCCGCGGGGCTCTTTGCATTTAATGCGGGCCGCCCGTGCCCTGGCCTTACTCAGGAACCGGGAATATGTCCTTCCCGACGATATCAAGGCCCTGGTCATACCCCTGCTTTCCCATCGCCTGCTCTTGCAGGTAGAGGAACAGCTCAAGGGCGTGACACCGCAAGAAATACTGGAAGAGATCATTACCAGCGTTCCGGTGCCGGTTTCTGAAGGATAAGACCAGAAAGGCATCACTATGCGCTGAATCCCGGATTCCTGCCATGGTTATAGGTAACGTTTATACATATTTTTGGAGATGCATTGTAACACTTTTTGGGCAATCCAGGGTAAAAAATGGCCAACCAACGCGATAAAAACTACCTGTAAACGGAGGCAAACGGTTCACAATGCCACAAAACGTCGTCCCCGGGCAGCAAGAAAATATTCTCACAGAGCGCGGCCTCCCCAGCCTTTTTGTGGACGGGCTTTTTCAGTTTTTTACCGCGCTGCTCCTTTTTATCGCCCTGTTATACCGGCAAACGGGGTTAATCGCCTTGGCACTGCTCATCCTCCTGATGGTCAACGGGGCAAAGCTGTGGTGCCGCCTGAGCCTGGCCGGGCTGCGCTGCCGTTATAGCGTGGACAAAGAGAAAGTTTTTCCCGGTGAACAGGTTGTTTTTAAGGCAGAGGTGGAAAACCACAGTTTTTTTCCAGTGTGGATGAAAATAAAAATACCCCTGGTAAAAACGCTGTCCGCGGCATTTACCGGCAGCAATGAACTCTCGGGGGAAAACACATTGCTTTGGAGGCAAAAAATTGAGCTGCAGTGGGGGCTAACAGCGCTCCGGCGGGGTTATTTCCCCGTAGAATGGGCAGAGTTGGCGGCAGGAGATCTGCTGGGTTTTTTCCAGCGAAAGAAGGTTATTCCTCATTCCGGGCAGATTATTGTTTTCCCCAGGCTCGTTCCCCTCAAACCTTACTCTTTCCTGCAGGAAGATTTTTTTGGAACACAGGCTACAAAGAGCCCGGTTCAGGATCCCGTTTATCCTATTGCGACCCGGGATTACCAGCATGGACGGCCGGCAAGGCATATCCACTGGAAAGCAAGCGCCCGCCATAACCGCTTACAAGAAAAAATATTTGAGCCCACGGCACAGGGCAAAAACCTGCTCCTAGTTGACGTCAAACAGTTTGCAGAAAAGAAGGCCGGGGATCTTTTTGAGAGCACCCTGGAGGTGGTAGGTTCCCTGGCAGTAGAGGTGGAGAAACACGGCGACTCCGTAGGTTTTGCCTCTAACGGTATTCTGGCGGAAGGAGGACGGGCTGTTTTGCCCGCCGTTAGGGGACGGCCGGGGCATTTATCTGCTCTTCTGGCGTTGCTGGGCAGGTTGCAAATGGAATATCTAGGAACAGTAGAGGATGTTCTTAAAACGGGGAAGCTTCTATCCCGGGGAAGCAGGTGTATCTGTTTTTTCCTGCAGGTTGACGAGGCACTGTTCTTCACGCAGAAAATTTTTGACCAGTATAAAATCCCGGCAGTTTTTATCACGGGGCAGGCTGGCAGCAATTTGCAGAAAACGGGGAGTAGTGAAATATATAGCCTGCATGAACTTTGCTGCGAAGAAGGTGCCGCCGGTACCACCAAAAAGGGGCGGCATGGAGGTCTATCCCGGGGATAGATGCTTGGAACAATAAACCTGCTTCAATCTGATTTCAGCGGACGCCTTGCAAATAGAATTTATGCAGTAGAATCATGAAAGAGATCACGGGAGCGATTGCTTGAAAGATCACAAGAATGCTCACGGGGGCGATTGTATGGAAGATTACAAGGGAAATTATAGGGGAGGGCAAAAAGAAGATCACGGGGGAAACCGGGACCAAGGGAGCGATCGACTGGAAGAACATATTGGAGAGCACCAGGGAGGGCTGAAAAGGGATTACGGGACCAGGCCTGCTTTCACCTCTTTCCTACTATGGTTGGCCGCCGGGGGGATGGAGCTCTGTTGGCTTTACGCTGCGGCTGCTTTTTTTATGGCCCTGGTGAACCGCGGCCCCTTCCCTTACCTGGAGGCCATCGGCACATTCTGGCTGGCCGCGGTTTTAACTCTGATTACCCGCAGATCTGGCTGGCGCGTTTTCCAAATCCTGTTGCTGCACCTCGCCGCTTTAGGCCTGGCCGTGCGATGCATTCTCTATGTTTTTTACAACCAGGGGGCAGTTCCTTTTCTAAGCCAGGCCTGGCTCCCGGGGATTTTTGTAAGCAGTAAGGGAATACGGGAAGTTTTTACCCTTGTCCTCGTGCTTATATTTTCCGGTGCCTTCTATTTAGCCGGTGTGGCCTTGATGCGCCGCCCCCATACACATTTTTTCATTGCGCGCCGCCTCGATCTGGGCATCGGGATCCTTTTTTTATTGCTATTGTTCGATGCAGGCAGCGGATCGTCAAATTCTGTTACAATGTTTTTCCTCTTTCCTTTTTTCTTTCTGGCAATGCTTGCTTTGTTTCTGGCCCGGAATAAAGGGGCGGGGAAAAAGGAATTTTTGCCCGGGCAGCGCCGGGTGGGGTTAATACTTACTTTTTCGGTAGTCGTGTTCATTTTTGCCCTGGGGGCGATACTGTTTTTTATACCCTATTTAACCCTGGCTGCTGAAACTGGTTTGATGCTGCTTAAGGGGATCTCCTCACCAATATTTTATTCTTTTTTACTACCGATTTTAAAATTTATGTTTGGGGTGCGTCCCGGACGGGGCGTTTCCGGGACGGGCGACCTTCCCGGGGATAGTAGTGCAATGCTGCCGGAGGCCGGCGCCGGGAATTCCCTGGGAGGAATTTTTGCCAAAATACTGGGCGGCGGTGCTTTGGGCCTGGCAGCACTGGTGTTGCTTTGTACCGCTGCATGGGGCCTTCGCTGCCTGTTCCGCTGGCTTCTGAGCCGCAGCCCGCAAAAAGGGGAACGGGGTGACCTCTGGACACAGTTCGTTTTATGGCTGGCGGCGATGCGACTTTATTGGGAAAAACTGCATTTGTTTATGAGCCGGGTGGCGCTGCGTCCCCGGCCGGAGGGCAGTGAAGCGGTCAAAATATATAGGAAACTCCTGCGCTGGGGCCGATCTTGCGGCTTTCCCCGTCTGCTTTATGAAACCCCCCGGGAATACGGCTTGCGGCTTGTTTCATATTTTCCTGCGCTTAAATCAGAGGTTGAATTGATCGTCGGCTCCTTTAACCGGGATATTTATGGCGGTATAGCAGTAGACAAAGAACAATCAGCGTTATTAAGGCGGGCCTGGCGTAAGCTGTCCAGCCCCCTTTTTTGGTTTCTATAACTAAAGACGGTGCCAGGCGCTTAACTTAAATAATAACTTATGGAATCTTCGTACAATTAAACAGTCTCTGGGAAACATGGTGCTAACTTCTATTACAGGGGTTGGCCCTGTTTTTTGCGGTTGCTCGTGGATCGCCTGGCTTCTTTTTTAGGTGTCGGGTGAGCTGGTGGGGTGGGTGAAGGGGTTATTGCTGGAGGGCTAATAAAGTTACCTGACCGGGTTTATTGCCGGTAAGGCTTGGGCGATGGGTTGAACTTAAGGCTGCCTGGCAGGTAGGCCTGATTATGGTTATCCGGTTATCTTGTTGTCTGGTTAATTTTTATGGCAAGTCCTGGTGGTGTTTATGGCATAATAAAAATAGTGTACTTCGGAAGCTAAAAAACCGAGCATGAAACTGAAAAAAAACCATTGCCAACACCCGGTGCAGATCATTTTGTATACACATATTTTCCACTAAGTAAATATAATGTCCCAAAGGGCAAAAAGGAGGATTGCCATAATGAGTTTACAAAATGATTTGGATGCTGCTCCACCGGGGGGAACCGTGAATGTTGCCCCGGGAACTTATCATGAACAACTGGTTATTAATAAGCCACTTACCCTTTCCGGCCCGGCGCCTGCACTTGGTGAAGCTGTTATCGATGCTACCGGCCTCACGGCGGGAGAGCCGACCATTTATATCCTGTCCAGTGATGTGACCGTGGAAAACCTTACCCTGCAAAATGGCCCCGGGCAGGGAATCCGGGCAGGAAACGCGTCTTTCCCCGGATTAACCGGCATTATCATTAGAAACAATATCATCAGGAACCATGATTTTGCCGGCGTCCTGACAGCAAACAGCGCCTCCATGTTGGTAGAGGACAATACCATCATTGATAATGGCCAGGCGGCCGGTTTTCAACGGGATGGCGTATATTTATATCCGCATGGCGAAACACAGGTTTTGCGAAATAGCATTAAAAATAATTTTATGGATGGGATCTTTGCCAGGGCCAGCAGCACTGGTTTATTAATCGAAGGAAATGAAATTGAAAACCATAATAACAGCGGGATCACCCTGGCCTGGGATGAGACCAATGTAACGATACGCAACAATGAAATATCGGATTGTGGCCAGGGGACTTTTGACGAACAGGGTGGCATCGCAATTGTACAATCCATGGCCGAGGTCATTACAGGAAACCTCATTCAAAACTGTAAGCCTTCCGGTATCCATTGGGGGTGGACTCCAACTTTTGGGCCGGCGCCTTCCCAAATATTAATTGCCGGAAACACAATCGTCAATTCCACAAGAGATGGCCTGTATCTTTTTTCCCAGGGGTCGGGCGGGTTTATTCCTCCGGATCCTTTTCCACTGGAACCGGATGTTTTAAACAACCAGTTGCTGGCTAATGGGAGGGCCGGTGTCTACGTCAGCAATTTTTATTATTATTCCCCCGGCAATGCCAATCCACAGGTACACTGCAACAGCATAACAGGCAACGCCCAATTTGGTGTTTTTAATGGCACGGCCCAGGGGGTCGATGCAACCGCTAACTGGTGGGGCAGCCCCGATGGGCCATTTCATCCAACGTTAAACCCCCAGGGAAGCGGGGATCCTGTCAGTGATAATGTTCTCTTCTCCCCCTGGGAAACCGTTCCCCCGCCCCAGGAAAAGGCCTGCCTGGTGGTAGAAAAAGTGTTTGACCAGTGCTTCCAGGAGGATGTTGTCGTGAGGGGCTTCACAATCCCGGCCGGTTCCGGGGAACCCTGCATGGATGTGGATTTGAGGCGGGTGGATCGCGTGGCATGTACAATCCTTTCCGCGGGATGTTCAATAGTGGAGGTCAGCCCGCCTTTAAACGGCAATTATCGCATTGTTACCGTGAAGGATGAATTGGAGATGCAAATCGATCTTGTTGATGGGGCATGTGCCCCATCCCCCGTTGTGTTATGTTCTTTTAAGGCAACAATAAATGATTTCTACAGCCAGACCCGGTTATATGTCCCGCCTCCCGGCACTCTTTTGGGGCCGGCGGGGGGGCCGTTTCTTTTTTGCGAGGTCGTTAATGCCACCTGCGATTGCAAGCTGGAAACCCGCCCCCCCGGTGAACCAATCACCAGTGCTATTTGCACGATTACAATATGCAAGATTGTGGAGGCCAACGCTTTTGTCAGGCTGCTTGTTCCGAGCATGGGCTTTTGTGTCCCTGAACCCTGTGAAACTGCTTCCCAACAAGGTGGGACGGGGGGACATCTAGACGGTGCCAGGCACTTAACTTAATAACTTATGAAACCTTCGGACAATTAAACAGTTTTTAGGAAAACATGGGGCTAACTTCTATTACGGGGGTTGGCCCTGTTTTCCTGCGGTCTTCCGTAGATAGCCTGGCTTTCTTTTTTTGGTGTCGGGTGAGCTGGTAGGGTGGGGTTGAGGGTTGGGAGGGACAATCTTTCCTCGAGCATCTTAACCTCTGCCGTATAATCCGACCAGTTGGCGTGTAAGATGGTTCCTATTGGAGCAGGGTTACTTCGACTGTAGCTTTCGTCACCCACCACCTGCTTAATCCTTTTACCGTTCACTTTAATGGTTGTTGTAAATGGCTCAGACATTTCCCCCCCGTTTTTGCCGGTGATAATTTTATCTCTCGTTAATTGATAATCCATGCCTTCTTGAAGTGACTCCAACAACAGGCCCTAGCCAAAAAATACTTTATATGTGACCCTCCCCCGGTTTGCAGGACACTGGGATAAGATACTATAATTATTTCAGGAGGTGTAGACCAACGGGAGCGCCTAAGAAAAAATATACGGAGGAATTTAAGAGGCAAGCAGATAGAATCATGAAGGCGGTTGAGGGCCTGGATGAAATGCCCTTGCGATTTATGTTTTATCAAAACGAACCTTGGAACAGTAGGGGTTTAAGGGCTCTTCCAGTGGACACCCTAAGTCTAAAATATATAATAAAAGTATTGTGAGCAATTTGAATGAGGAGGAAAAAATACACCCTAGAATTCAAAAACCAGGTAGTAATAGAAGTTCTCTTCATAAACATACATGCTGGACTTGCCCATAAATCTGTTTTGTTCTCACGAGCTGGATTAAAGCCGGATTATTGTCCCATGGGCAAATCAATGTTAGAATGAGATGACGGGGGTGTAAAAAATGGAATCAAAGGGTCCTGCGGGTCCTGCACGCCGCGAGGCGGTGCAAATTCCTGAGCTGAAGAAAAAAATCACTTTGCGTGAACTGCTTGCTGTCAGATGTGAACGCTATAGGGAAAAAGTATTTCTGGTCGATCCGGAGACAAATAAGCAGTATTCTTACAGGGTATTTCAAGAAAAGGTAAATGCCGTCAGCAACCTTTTATATAAATTGGGCGTGCGTAAAGAAGATAAGGTCTCTTTATTTATGCCCAATGCAGCGGAGTACCTCTTTGCTTTTTTCGGGATCATGCAACTTGGGGCAGTAGCTTGCCCGTTGAATACCGGTTTGAAAAGTGAGGAGATCGGCTATATTCTAGATAATTCGGACAGCGTTGCCTTGTTTACAACGGCAGAATTTCTGGCATCTGCCGGCTCCTTTTTAGGGGCACAGAAGAAAATCCGCCATATTTTGATCCGGGGCAGCGCAAAAATCTCCCCCGGGAAAAATGCGGCAGTGCAAGGCAGTGATGCAGGGGTTAACTCAGGGGGTTCTTCACCGCAACAGGATATCCCGGAGGGCATTGCTCCAGCAGGGTCAGGTGAAACCCCTACAAACGAACTGATTTCGCAAGAAGGTGCCCGGCAGGGCAGCGGGTCAGGGGCTTTTATCCCGCAACAGGATGCCCGGCAGGGCAGCGGGTCAGGGGCTTTTATCCCGCAACAGGATGCCCGGCGGGGCAGCGGGTCAGGGGCTTTGATCCCGCAACAGGACGCCCGGCGGGGCAGCGGGTCAGGGGCTTTGATCCCGCAACAGGATGCCCGGCAGGGCGAAGTGCCGGGGCCTCCCCGCCTGCAGCAAGGGGAAAGCTGGGAAGTTATTGATTGGGAGATCTCCCTCCCGCAGCAGGATACTCAATTGCTGCCGGAAGTTCTTGCTATTGTTTTGCAGGCGGATGATGTTGCCGAGATAGTTTATACTTCCGGGACAACTGGCCGGCCCAAAGGGGCAATGCTTACCCACCATAACATGATCGTCGATGCCCATTGGGTGGCTGCTTGGAATCGCCTGCAGGAAAAAGACCGGGCGCTGTGCGTGATGCCGCTTTTCCATGTAAACGGGCAGATCGTGACAGTGATGGCACCTTTGCTTCATGGCGGCAGTGTGGTCATGCCGCACCGCTTTAGCGTATCAAAATTCTTTCGCTTGGTTGCCGCATACGGGGTGAACTATGTCGGCACGGTAGCTACGATGCTCTCCATGCTGCTCAACCGGGTTGATCCCCGCGAAATTCCCGCCCACAGCCTCAGGATTGTTTTCTGCGGTTCGGCTCCAGTGCCGGTAAAAGTCCAAAGTGAATTTGAAAAAACCTTCCGCGTGCCGGTGATCGAAGGTTATGGGATGACAGAGACCACCTGCCGTGCCACTTTTAACCCCCTACCGCCTCCGGAGGCGCTAAAGCTGGGTGAAGACGACGGCTACCGCAAATTTGGTTCTGTCGGTTTGCCGCTGGGCAACGAGATGAAAGTGGTGGATGCAAACGGTAACCCCCTGGGTCCCCGGGCGGTGGGGGAAATTGTGCTCCGCGGCGAAAACATCATGAAGGGTTATTATAAAAATCCCGCGGCGACGGCGGCAGCCTTTAGCGGTGGCTGGTTTTACAGCGACGATCTTGGTTACTATGATGAGGATGGATATTTTTACCTGGTGGATCGCAAGAAGGATCTGATCATCCGCGGCGGGGAAAATATCTATCCCCGGGAAATCGAGGAAGTGCTCTATAAACATCCGGCGGTAAGGGATGCGGCCTGCATCGGTATTCCCGATGAACTCTACGGGGAAGAAGTGGTCGCCGTAGTGGTTTTTAAGGATCGCCAAAAAGCAACAGCAGAAGAGCTGCTCGCCTTTTGCCGTCAATCCCTTGCCGATTTTAAATCCCCGAAAGAAATTCGCTTTGTCCAAGAAATACCCAAAAGCTCCTCCGGGAAGCTGCTGCGCCGGGAACTGCGGGCCCGGTGGGAAGGCTTTAATTGAGATACGGGGCCCGGCGCTTTAGCGCCGGGCTTTTTGCGAAGTATATCTTTGTTTTGCGCTTAGAAGTCGATTAGCTGGTAACAGTGCAGGGGCAACTCTTGTAGAAAGGTGGAGGGGCGGCTGTTGAAGTTTCCCCAGCCCCGGTATTCCTCCTGGGAGGCGGTGAGGTACAGGAAGTCCTTGGCCCGGGTTACGGCAACATAGAAAAGGCGTCTTTCTTCCTCCATATTTTCCCGGCCCAAGAGCGAAGGGAAGCGGCCTTCGTTCAGGCCGATGAGCAGGACAGTTTTCCACTCCTTGCCTTTAGCGCTGTGGATCGTGGAGAGAGTGAGAAAATTCTTTTCGGGATGGTCTTTCTTGATGCTATCCATAACCAGGGTTTCCTCCAGCAACAGGGATTCGAGGAATTCCTGCAGCGAGGAACAGCGCGCGCCATAGGCGGCCAGTCTTTCGATGCCCAGGCTGCGTTCCTTGAAATCATCAGGATATTTAACTTGCAGGTATTGCCCGTAAGGGCCTTCCATAATATTTTTGATGAGCGCGGGCACGTTTTCTTGTTTAACCGCAGCTAATTTTTGCAGGGTGGATAAAAATTTTTTCCAGCTTTGCTGGCCGCGGCGGGGAAGAACCCTTTTTTCCAGTACTGCCGCCAGGGGTTCCGGGTAGCCGCTCATCTCCTGCCATAATCCCCGGAAAGTGCTCTCGCCGATGCCTTCCTGCATCAAGGCCAGCCGGTGCCAGGCAAGCTCGTCCCGGGAATTTCCAAGTATTTTCAGCCAGGCGAGGACATCCTTAATATGTGCCCGTTGCAAAAACTTTAGGCCACCAAAGGTAAGGTAAGGGATTCCCCTCTTGATCAGCGCCATCTCTACATCCTGGGAGAGGTAGGAACTGCGGTAAAGTATGGCGATATCCTTGAGATTATGTCCTGCACTGCAAAGATCCTCAATTTTGCCGGCAATAAAATTGGCTTCTTCGTAGTTGTTGCGCGCCAGGAAAATGTGGGGCGTTTCCCCCGGTTCCCGCACGGTGAAGAGTTCTTTGGGGATCTGCTGCTTGTTATGAGCGATGGAATGGTTGGCTAACTCCAATATTTCCGGAACGCTGCGGTAGTTGCGGGTAAGCTTGACGATGGTACAATCTGGCCTTCTTCCGGGAAAATCAAGGATGTTGTTTATTTCCGCACAGCGGAAGCTATAAATGGACTGGGCATCATCACCCACCAGGCAGGTTGCCCCCTTTTCCCCCAATAATAAAACGAGTTGGTTCTGGATGGCGTTAGTATCCTGAAATTCGTCGACTAAAATGTGCTGGAATTGTTCCTGGTAGCGCTGCCGGACGTTTTCGTGTGTGAGGAGCAACTGCAACCATACACAAAGCAGGTCATCAAAATCGAAGGCATTGGCCTGATACTTCCGTTCCTCGTAAGCCTGTTCCACTTTATTCAAAATCGGAAGGTAATCCAACAGCTCCGGCACCTGGTTTTGAAGATATGCAGGCAGTTCCTGTGCCGAATTGCGGGCTGCACTGAGTATCCTGCCCAGCAGCTTTTTTTTCACAAAAAGGTTGTGTTCCTTGGATTTAAGATTTAAATTTAATGAGGACAGCGCTGTTTTGAGCATGGCCCCCCGGTCTTCCTCGTCCAGGATGGAGAAATTTATCTCCCTTTGGACCAGCGGAGCATGACGCCGCAGGATCCTGGCCCCGATACTGTGAAAAGTGCCGGCCCATAACCCCGGTGGAAGAAAACCAAGGATCTCCGCGACACGGTTTTTCATCTCCTCGGCTGCTTTATTAGTAAAGGTGACGAGCAAGATGTTTGCCGGGGGGATGTTTTCCTGCAGCAGGTTAGCAACACGGTAAGTGAGAGCCCGGGTTTTACCGGAACCAGGCCCGGCAATACCCATCAAGGATTGGCCCCGGTGAGTAACAAAAAAGTATTGTTCCGCATTCAACTCCCGGCGGAGCCGTGTGCGCCAAGCCTTGGAACTGTTCATTTTTTCTAAAGGAAAGGCAATTATTTTTTCAGAATCTTTCATGGGGAACCTCCGCTTCTCAAAACTTGTTTGCATGTAAAAATTTTATAATTGTAAAGTTGTATAGGTGAAATTACGTGAAATATGTATTACCACTATTATAAGATTACCATATTTGATTAGGAAATAAAATCTTGACGCAATATTTATCGAACTTTAAATTGGAGTTAACGCGGTATAGTTAAGATTTTATAGCGTTGCAGACAAAAGCCTGGAACAATAAAGTAAATTGTTCCAGGCTTAGCCGGGGCCGGTATAATACTTTTTTTGCAATAATATTTTAAAATCTTCAAAAAAACGGGTAATTTCAGGTTAGCTTAAAAGCCTTGCTCTTCTTCGTCCAGAATCATGGGCACCGTATACCAACCGTTTTCCTGCATAGTCTGAAAAACTTGCCAATGATCGTTTAAATGCTGATCATGGAAATCTTTAAAGGTTTGGTGTAAATTTTGGTTTTGAGATTCCATGGTGGCATGCAGATATCCCTGAGCCAGAAATTTGATTCCTGAAAGGACATCGCCGGCCATATCTTCATCGGTTAGTTGTTGTTGTGGCACCTGTTTTTGAGCCATCGAGTTCACCTCCTAATTTGGGTCCAGGCATTGTTTTCATGAGAAATGGTTTATTCATTGTTACTTGACTTTTACACAACACAACTGTTTTGGACCATGTTTATGTTTTGCCCCCGGGCAATTACCACTATGGTTATTTATTACTTTAACTGAGCAAGTGGCCACCGCCAACCTCCTGTAAAAGGGATGAGAGCCGGCTAGCCCTTTCTTGGGAGTTAATGCTCATCTGTGTGAACATTTCTTTCATTGCCGGATCTTGCATCTGTTTGGTGTAAAGGCCTAATTTTTTGGAACACAACGTTTCACCTTTGTACTGGTGAAAAAGGGACATAAATTCTGCTTTACCAATATTTTTAATCTGGGTCCTGCTGGTTTGCATTTCATTTCACCTCCTATTTTCCACTGAATTTCCTTTTTATCATTTCCGCTGGATTTTTATCTATACAAATATTAAACAGGGAATAATTACTATTCCCGCCGCCCGGAGAAATATTCCTGCCGGTACGTAGACACGTATTCGGCCTTATAGTATAATAGTTCTGATTTATGTTAATGGAGGTTGCCTATGAAATCCATTCAGATCTACGATACAACACTTAGGGATGGCGCTCAAAGAGAGGGCATTTCTTTTTCTGTCAGCGATAAAATTGAGGTTGCCAGGCTCCTCGATATTCTCGGTGTAGATTATATCGAAGGAGGCTGGCCGGGTTCCAATCCCAAGGATATGGAATTTTTTGAGCGTATACAAGACTTACCGCTACAACAAGCCAAAATAGCAGCTTTTGGCAGCACCAGGCGTGCCGGTGTCAGGGCACAAGAGGATGCCAACGTACAAGCCCTGCTGGGGGCCAACACCCCGGTAGTCACCATTGTTGGGAAAAGTTGGGATTTTCATGTTTCCCATGCTCTCGGAACGACCCTGATTGAAAATACGGCCATGATTGCCGACACCGTATCTTATTTAAAGGGCAAAGGTTTGGAAGTGATCTACGATGCCGAACACTTTTTTGACGGCTACCATCATAATCCTGTCTATGCCCTGGAAACGATTCGTGCCGCCGCCGATCAAGGTGCCGATTGCATCGTTTTATGTGATACAAATGGCGGTACGTTGCCGCTGGATCTGCAACGGATTGTTCGTGAAGTAGGCAGGGATATTGCTGTTCCCCTGGGTATTCACGCCCATAACGACTGCGGGATGGCCATCGCCAACTCCATTATTGCCCTGCAAAATGGGGTCAGCCATGTGCAGGGGACGATCAACGGTTACGGGGAAAGGTGTGGTAACGCTGACCTTTGTGCAATTATTGCTAACATACATCTTAAATTAAATTGCAATAAATTTACGCCGGAACAACTGCAGAAACTAACCAGGATCTCCAAAGTTATCGCCGAGTTGGCTAATATGATTCCCCAGGATGGTCAACCCTATGTCGGCCGGAATGCTTTTACTCATAAAGGCGGCATTCACGTCGATGCTGTAGCAAAACATGCCCAAACTTACGAACATGCTCCGCCGGAAGAGGTCGGTAACAAGCGGCGTATTTTAATCTCGGAACTTTCCGGAAAGAGCAATATCCTTTTTAAGGATAAGGAAAACAACCTGGAAATAATCAAAAGTCATCCCGAGGCCAGGCAGGTTCTCAATATCCTGAAAAAGATGGAGCATGAAGGGTATCAGTTTGAGGGAGCAGAGGGCTCCTTTGAATTGTTGGTTTGGAAAACGATGCAAACCTACAGGCCTTTCTTTAAATTGGAGGCATTTCGCCTCATTCTCGATAAGGAAAGACAAGGAAATGGTTCTTACCACGTAGAGGCTACGATCAAGCTGAGGGTAGGAGACCGGGTGGTGCATACTGCTGCAGAAGGAAACGGGCCGGTAAATGCTATGGATAATGCTTTGCGTAAGGCCCTGGAAGAAATTTACCCCCAGATCCGGAAGATCAAACTGGTCGATTACAAGGTGCGTGTTCTGGATGGCAAGGGCGGCACCGGCGCTGTGGTGCGCGTGCTGATTACCTCGCAAAATGAACATAAAAAATGGGGCACGGTCGGTGTTTCAGAGAATATAATTGAGGCCAGTTGGTTGGCTCTCGTCGATAGTATTGAATACGGGCTGCTCTGCGAACATAGCCCGGCAGTGGAGGATATTAAAAAAGCAATCAGCGAAATCACCTGGGAAGAAGAATACATTGGAGATAACCAACCGGATGTCAGCATCAGCCGCATGTAGGGTAGGGGGCGATGCCCACATATCTCCCCGCACGGATGCAGGATTGTTTGGGTAGGGGGCGATGCCCACATATCTCCCCGCACGGATGCAGGATTGTTTGGGTAGGGGGCGATGCCCTCATCGCCCCGCACGGATGCAAAAGGGCCT
>CAZRVU010000026.1:0-8142 GCA_964603615.1 uncultured Desulfovibrionaceae bacterium | reverse complement strand
ATTGTTTGGGTAGGGGGCGATGCCCTCATCGCCCCGCACGGATGCAAAAGGGCCTTTCTTGGATGGGCATGAAAAGCATCCTGGTATAAAAGGGCCTGTCGTGAACAGGAGGGAATTTCTTGCTACAAAGGCAAAAGGGTGGTTTTTTGTACGGGCTAGCTACGGGGATTGGCAGTCTACCCTACCAGAAAACTTCTCCTGCGTTGGATCTGATCCGGGAGACGTTGCCCCTGGGTCCGCATTGGCCACAGTTGCCGCAACGTACAAAGGACGAAAGCCTCGTCAGGCAATTTCTCGGCCCGTTGTTAAAATTGGAAATGCTCACTGCAGAAAAGGGGGGATCCCCTTTTTTTGTTGATCACGCTGATTGCTGGCCGGAAAAAAGCGCCAGTTTTTTTGAACTATATTTAGCCTGCCTGGCAGACGAAAGCCCCGGAATTTTCCACAGCGTTCAGGATGACAGGCAAAGCGGCAGTGCCCCGGGTGGCAGACAAAGCTATAAAGAGCATGAACATGCAACAGACCCCTTATCTTTTTTCGCTTTTTCTCCGGCATCGGCTGCGGGATTTTATAAATTTTTAGAGCAAGATTGGGGCACATTAGACAGGAGGCCTCATTTTCTAAAAGGCCAGGTTGTGGGCCCGCTTTCCCTGGGCTTGCAGCTCCGGGCCAACGATCAAACCCCCGCTTTTTACCGTGCCGAACTGCGGGAGATCATTACCAAGGCCCTGGCTTTAAATGCCTGTTTTCAAGTGCGTTCCTTAAAAAAGTTTTCCTTGCCGGTGGTCATTTTTATTGACGAGCCGCTATTATTTTATTATGGGCACCAGGCTGGTATTTCCCTTTCGCGCACAGAGATTAAACAAAGCCTGTCGGAGATCATCATGGCGATTACTGATGAAGGTGCTTATGCCGGGGTGCATTGCTGTTCCGGTGCCGATTGGTCCATCCTGTTCGAATTATCCCCGCACATTATCAGCTTTGATGCCTTTTACTATTTTGAATCATTATTAGTATATACAGCAGAAATGGAGGCTTTTCTGCGAAAAGGTGGCTGTTTAGGCTGGGGCCTTGTCCCTACGATGGAGGGTCTGTCGGCAGTGAATGTTTTCTCCTTGCGGGAAAAATTTTTTCAGGGCATCAAGCGGCTTTCCCGCCTTGGCGTTAGCGCAGATCTCCTCGCCGGGCAATACCTTTTGACCCCCAGTTGTGGGGTTGCTACTCTTTCCCCGGCAGAAGCTGAAAAGGTTTATCAACTTACTTTTGCTTTACAGGCATTGTTACAGGGCGGCCCCGGCTAGTGGGTTGCCCGGTAATGTGTATTTAAAAAACAATAAACAGGGCCGATCCCCATGCTGCCCCGGTGGCGGCACCAGCGGAAGGATGGAAATATTTAGACGTGGGGCTTCCCCTCTGCTTGCTGTTTAACAGGTTCCCTGTCAAATTTCATTGTTTCTAATTGTATCTGACGTTCATTTTCAAAACAGGGAAAATGAAAACAGCTAAACTTGCTGAACTGCTGCCAGGGATGGGGTTGTTATCTGCCCCGTTCCTTTAATATCTGCACTTTATTACTTTAGTTAGGGGTGGCGTTGTTTTCAGAAGTCCAGAATTCAAGTTTGAAAACCGTCCCTACACCTGGCTTGATGCTTAAGGTAAAACATGGCAGGAGAGGAGTTTGGTATGGAGGCATTACATGAATTTTTAGAGAAGATTTCACAAAGGGATGGTGTTTCGGGTTACGAGAAAAATGTGGGTGCAATAATTGCCGAAGCTTTTTCACCCTATGTTGATGAAACCAGAACGGATTCTTTGGGCAATCTCATCTTTTTTAAAAAAGGCCAGGGAGAAGATGCCCCGCGGCTCTTGGTCTGCGCCCATATGGATGAAATCGGGCTGATCGTTACAAAAGTTGAAAAACACGGGTTTTTAAGATTTACTGCTCTGGGGGGATTCGATGTACGTACTTTGCCGGGGCAGGAAGTGACCATCTATGGACGGGATATTCTGCCCGCGATCATCGGCTTTAATCTGCCCCACCTGTTAACACAGCAAGAAAAGAACCGTAGTGTAAAAATGGAGGATCTTTACCTGGATACCGGTCTGCCGCCGGAGATCGTGCGTTCATCGGTCCCCGTTGGTTCAGTAGCGGCGATCAAGCGAAATTTCTTGACGCTCCGCCACAACAGCCGTGCCGGAAAAGCGCTGGATGATCGGGCCGGCGTGGTTTCCCTTTGGCAGTGTGCCCTGGAGCTGGCCAGGCTCAAGCATGAAGCCGACCTCTACCTGGTGGCTACTGTGCAGGAGGAGGTGGGCACACGGGGCGCGGTGGTTTCTACATACGGTATTTCCCCCGATATTGGCATTGCCGTGGATGTCTGCCACGGGGATTTTCCCGGTGCCCTGGCCTATGAAGTTTCGACATTGGGAAAAGGGCCGGTGGTTACTGCTGGTCCTAACATCCATCCCCTGGTCGGGGAAAAGCTGCAGGGGGTTGCCGCTGAATATCATTTACCCTGTCAGCAGGATGTTTCACCAGGGCCGACGGGCACTGATGCCCGCGCCATTCAGGTTACTTTGGAGGGCATCCCCACGGGGCTTCTTTCTATACCGCTCCGTTATATGCATACCTCCGTCGAGCTGGTTGACTTAGAAGACATTAAATATACCGGTCTGCTGCTTGCCTATTTTACAGCCGGGATAGATCGTGCTTTTGTGGAGGGATTGGCATGCTTATAAAAGAACTGTCGGCTATACCAGGGGTCTCTGGCGATGAAACCAGAATTAGAAATTTTATACGGGAAAAGGTGGCCGCTTTGGGCCTTTCGCACCATACAGATTCTTTAGGCAATCTTTATGTTCTTAAAGAAGGCCGGGGAAAGGGGGCAGATCCCGGACTGATGCTTTGTGCCCACTTGGACGAGGTTGGCCTCATGGTGTCCTCCATAGAAAAAAGCGGGCACCTACGTTTTTATAAAGTCGGGGGGGTATATGAACAAGCTTTGATCTCCAAGCCGGTCAAGATCGGTGCCGGTGATCTCCCGGGGGTGATCGGTGCCAAAGCAATTCACCTGCAGAAAAAAGAGGAAAGAAAAAAAGCACTGACCATAGACAGTCTTTACATTGATATCGGAGCTAAGGACAAAGAAGATGCTGAAAAAGCAGTCAAAATAGGTGATTATGTTTCTTTTTACAGCGAAGCAAGCTGTCATGAAAATTTGATACGGGGGAAAGCTCTCGATAACAGGGCGGGTTGTGCCGCACTGCTGGAGGTCCTGCAGCGGGATTTCCCCTGTTCTTTTACGGCAGTTTTTACCGTGCAGGAAGAGGTGGGGATCAGGGGGGCGCGGGTAGCCGCCAACAGGGTCAACCCCGGACTGGCGTTGGTGCTCGAAACAACCATTGCCGCTGATACGCCGGGGGTCAAAGAATATGATCATTCCACTTCCCTGGGCGGCGGTCCTGCTTTCACGGTCAAGGATGACTCTGTGCTTGTGCACCCGCAACTTTTGGAGCGTTTGATAGGGGTGGCGGAAGAGCAGCAAAGGCCCTATCAATTTCGTCGCTACGGCGGCAGCTTTACGGATGCCGGGGCGATCTCCACTGCGGGGAGCGGTGTTGCTACCGCTGTAATCTCCACTCCTTGCCGCTATATCCATTCCCCACTTTCTATGTTAAATCTTAACGATTGGCATCATCTCGTGGAGATAGTAGATGGTTTTATCCGATCAATTGCTGAGAAAGGGTTGGCGATATGATAGAATTAATCAAGAAATTATGTACATCTTTTGGCCCTGCGGGCCGCGAAGAACAGGTACGTGCCGTAATTGCCGCGGAGATTGAAAAGCTCAACGCAAGTTATGCTATTGATACGCTGGGAAATTTGGTTGTACACAAGAGTTCAGCAGCCAAAAAGAAAATATTAGTGGCGGCACATATGGATGAGATCGGCTTGATGGTTACCTATATCGAGAAAAACGGTTTTCTACGTTTTACCAATTTGGGCGGCATTTTACCCGGCACGCTTCAGGGGGCCCGTGTGGTTTTTGCTGACGGTTTGGTTGGCGTCATCGGGCAGGAAAAAATTAAAGATCCTTCCAAGATTGATCTCAAACATCATTATATTGACATCGGGGCTGTTGACCGGGCGGAAGCGTTGGCCAAAGTTAAGATCGGCGATCCCGCCGTATATTTTGCTCCGGTGCATCAGGCCGGAAAGCGCCTCAGCTCCAAAGCGCTCGATAACCGTGCCGGTTGCGCGATTCTGCTGGAAACCATTCAGCGGCTGGCCGGCTTAACTTTGCCTGTGGAGGTCTACTTTGCCTTTACTGTGCAGGAAGAAGTGGGCCTGCGGGGGGCACGGACTGTGGCCTACAGTTTGCAGCCGCACTACGGCCTGGCCGTGGATGTGACCAGGGTGGGGGATACACCGGAGCCGGAATTTAAAACAGGTCTGGCCTTGGGGAAGGGGCCGGCGGTGAAAATTATGGATTCTGCCGTAATTTGCCATCCCCGCGTGACAAAACTGATGCAGGAAGTTGCCGAAAAAAACAATATTACTTTCCAGTTGGAGGTGCTGGAAAGAGGCGGCACCGATGCGGGGGCCATACATCTTTCCCGCGAGGGCGTTCCCTCTGGAGCCCTGTCACTTCCCTGCCGTTATATCCATACGCCGGCGGAGATGGTGGACCTGGAAGATGTTGAAAATAGCGTTATCCTGCTTACGGAACTGTTAAAAAGTACAGCCTGGTAAAAAAGGCAGGGGAATATCCTATGACGACAGAAAAATATATTTAAAATTAGGAAAAAACCATTATTTTTTGATTGCATTCCAAAGCAAGGAATGGTAAAATTGTTCTGGGTGGGACATTACCTGCACCAATTGCAAATGTTCAATGACAAAATGGTCTGATAATTATGCCTGGATCTTGGTAAAGGACCGGGACTGTGGATGCACCTTTGTTAATAAGTGTATGTGTGCCTTCCTGTCCGTCAGGAAGGTTTTTTACTTTAGGGAGAGAGATGCGCTATCTCAACTAAGGAGTGAGAGGTGCCATGTCAACTAAAGGGACAAAAAAAATAGCGATCATCGGTGCCGGTAATGTTGGTTCTGTGCTAGGTTATGCTTTAAAACAAAAAGGTTACCTTCTTACCGCTTGTTTTGCCCGCACGGAGCAGTCACGCGAAAAAGCGGCTGAGTTGTTAGGTTGTCCGGCTTATAGTGAAATGCATGAGGCGGCACAACTGGCAGAAATTGTTTTTTTAACAACGCCGGACCGGGTTATTGAGGAGGTTTGCGGCAATTTAGCGCGGCAGGGGGGCTTCCGCCGGGGGCAGATCGTACTGCATACTAGCGGTGCCCATAGCTCGGAGATACTAGCGGCAGCACGGGAAAAGGGGGCCCATGTTCTTTCTTTTCATCCCTTGCAAACATTTCCCGGATTGCAGGCCGGCTTACGTGCTCTGCGGGGAACTTTTTTTGCTGTGGAAGGGGACGAGGAAGCTTTTTGGGTAGCCGGAGAGTTGGTGGAGGCCCTGGAGGGTAAACTGCTAGCCATCCCTACTGAGATGAAACCTCTTTACCATGCGGCGGCTTGTGTGGCCTGTAACTATCTATCCACCCTGATGGATATTGCCCTGCAGATGTACGCTGCCATGGGCGTTTCTGCAGACCAAGCCTTTGCCTCGCTGTCACCGCTCATTAATGGAACGCTCCGGAATATTGGGGAAATGGGTCCGGCGAAAGCTCTAACCGGGCCTGTGGCCCGGGGCGATCTTCCCACGATTGAAACCCACCTCCAAAGTATTAAGGCACTGGCTCCGGATCTTTTGACTCTCTATAGCTGTTTGGGGCTTTATACTGTAGATTTGGCTTGCAGGAAGGGAACGCTGACCCGGGAACAGGCAGAACAGCTTAAAAAATTATTAGGAGGGTGAAAATTGAGCGCAGATCGTTTGACTACCATGGATTTTAGGGAAATGAAGCAGAAAAAGAAAAAAATAACGATGATTACTGCTTATGATTTTCCTACGGCCCAGTTGGTTGATGAGGCAGGTGCGGAGTTTATCCTGGTGGGTGATTCCTTGGGGATGGTTGTCCTGGGTTATGAGGATACCCTGGCCGTTACACTGGATGACATGATCCATCATGGCAAAGCGGTGGTCCGCGGGAGCAAGAAAGCTTTTGTCTTGATCGATATGCCCTTTTTAACCTATGAGGTGAATAGCGAAGATGCCTTGCGCAATGCCGGGAGGGTGATCCAGGAGACCGGGGCCCAGGGCGTGAAGTTGGAGGGTGGCCTGGAAATTATTGAAGCCGTGAGGAAAATTACGCAGGCCGGTATTCCCCTCATTGGCCATTTGGGACTAACACCGCAGTCGGCGGGGCAGTTGGGCGGTTTTAAGGTTCAAGGGAAGGATCCCAAAGTTGCCAAAAAAATGATCGAGGATTCTCTGGCTCTGGAGGAAGCAGGTGCTTTTGGCCTGGTTTTAGAATGTGTTCCCTGGCAGTTGGCGCGGGTGATTACAGAGAAACTTTCCATACCGGTGATCGGTATCGGCGCCGGAAAGTTTTGTGATGGACAGGTTTTGGTTTACCACGATGTTATGGGGCTTTATACCGGAAAACGGCCTAAATTCGTTAAGCAGTATGCTGATGCTCGCTCTGAAATGATGCGGGGAGTACAAGCCTATATTTCCGAAATCAGGCAAGAAGTTTTCCCCGAGGATAAACACATTTTTTCCATGTCGGAAGAAGCTTTAGCGCTGGCTTTAAAGTAGCCAGGCATGATGGGGCGGGGGGGGAGCTATTTGCAGGTTGTTCAAGAGATTGCCATGCTTAAAACAATAATTGGGGAGGTTAAGGAAGAAGGGCTTAGCATTGGTTTGGTGCCGACCATGGGTTTCTTGCATGAAGGGCATCTTTCCCTAATGAGGGCGGCCAAAGCGGAAAATGATTTTCTGGTCGTCAGTATTTTTGTCAATCCGCTGCAATTTGGCCAGGGAGAGGATTATGCAGAGTATCCCCGTGACCTGGCCAGGGATCGGGAACTGGCTGCTGCCGTAGGCTGTAACCTAATTTTTTCTCCTCCGGTAAAAGAGATGTACCCGCGTGGTTTTGCTACCTTTGTGGAGGTGGAAAGACTTACGGAAGGTCTTTGCGGATCTTCCCGGCCCGGACACTTTCGCGGGGTGACAACTGTGGTTGCCAAGTTGTTTAATCTGGTGGCTCCTACACGCGCTTATTTTGGACAAAAAGATGCCCAGCAGGCTTTTGTCCTCCGGAAAATGGTAGAAGATTTAAATATGGATCTGGAGCTAGTGATTAGGCCCACGGTGCGGGAAGCAGACGGTTTGGCGATGAGCTCGCGCAACAAATATTTGACACCGGCACAGAGAAATGAAGCGACGGTACTTTATCAGAGTCTAAAAAAAGCTGCAGGGGAGATTGAAAAAGGCGAAAAGGACCCGGAAATGCTCAAAAATACAATCAGACAGGAAGTTTTAGCGGCCCGGGAGGCCCGGCTGGAATATGTGGAAATTGTCGATGTAAGCGAGCTGCGCCCTGTTTCCACAGTGGCAGACAGTTGCTTGATTGCTGTTGCCGTAAAATTTGGTCTAACGCGGTTGATTGACAACATTGTTGTGGGGGTGTAAACATTGTGGCGGACAATGTGTAAATCAAAAATCCACAGGGCCACTGTTACTGATGCTAATTTAAATTATGAAGGCAGCATTACTATTGACGAGGAGCTCATGGAGCAAGCAGATCTTTTACCTTATGAACAGGTGCAGGTGGTGAACAATCATAACGGTGCCAGGCTGGAAACTTATGTTATCCGCGGGGAGCGTGGCAGCGGGATTATTTGCCTCAATGGTGCGGCGGCGCGGCTTGTCCAGCCGGGAGATGTTATCATCATTATCAGCTATGCGCTATGTTCCCCAGAGGAACTGCAAAATTTTCATGCCAAACTAGTTTTTGTTGACGAAAAGAATAAAATTGCACGTCTTGAGGCTGGCTAATACAATTTAAAATATTATGAAAATATAACCGGCACCCTTTTACATTGCCCATGGTATGTGTTATAATCCCGTTTTCGACAGTTATAAGAACAGAAGAGCCGGCAGTCCTTGTAAATACGG
>CAZRVU010000025.1:0-28035 GCA_964603615.1 uncultured Desulfovibrionaceae bacterium | reverse complement strand
AAAACTACATGAAACAGGCGGCGGTTTGCATGAAAAAGGGATGAAAAAGGGACGGTTCCTTGTTTCACGCCGGTTCCATTTTGAAACATCTTGTCACACGCTTCAAAGCTACCTGACTACAAAATAGTCCTTACAACTGGCCAGGAGTACCTTTATCTATCCCCTGCACCCCGGAAACCCCAAAAGCTAAAGGGCAGAGAGCGCCTGCTTGGCAAGATAATCACAGCGGTTGTTATATTCGTTGTCACTGTGCCCTTTCACTTTAATCCATTTCACCTCGTGCCGCTGTGCTAATTCCAGCAGCTCGCGCCAAAGATCCTGGTTTTCTACCGGCTCTTTCTTGATCGTTTTCCAACCATTATTTTGCCATTTATTCAACCAACCTTGCTGAAAAGCGTTAATCAGATAGGCGCTATCGGAATGCAACCTCACCCGGCAGGGTTCCTTTAAACGCTGCAGGGCTTCTGCTGCCGCCCGGAGTTCCATGCGCTGGTTTGTAGTTTCCTTTTCTGCCCCGGATATTTCCTTTGCAATATCTTTGTATTTCAAAAGAGCGGCCCACCCCCCGGGCCCGGGGTTTCCGCTACATGCTCCGTCCGTATAAATAATTACTTCTTTCATTACAATAACATACCCTTTTCAAAGATTGTTTCTACCGCAATAAGTCTAAAAAATAGTGATTCCCACCGGCACCATACTTTTTACCGCTACGTTCATCCGGCACAGCGCTTTATTACACAATTTAGAAGGTAGCATAAATGCAGTTGCGGTCTAGCAATTAATTTATCCTCCAAAATATCACCTGCAAGCCAGGGCATCCTTCACCGCCAGGGCCATTTTTTGTGCGGCCGCAGCAATATCTGCAGCCCCGATTACGCTGGAGATCACCGCCACCCCGGCGGCCCCTGATGTAATAACCTCCCGTGCATTGCCGGCATCTATACCACCAATACCCACCACTGGTATCTTCACGCTGCGGCAAACCGCGGCTAAACCGGCCGGGCCAATCGGTTCACCGGCATCCGGTTTGGTTGCTGTCCCAAAAACGTCCCCCGTCCCCAGATAATCTGCTCCCAAATCTTGGGCTGCGCGGGCCTGCCGGGGGTCACCGGCGGAAGCCCCTAAAATCATTTGCGGTGGTAAGAGGCGCCGTGCCACTTCCAAAGGGAGGTCATCTTGTCCCAGATGCACACCGTTGGCCCCCACAGCAAGAGCAATATCCAAGCGATCATTAATGATCAAAGCAACGCCCTTTTCCTTGGTCAGCAACCTTAGTTTTGCAGCCAGGTTGAACAGCTCCTTGGAAGTAACCGCAGCATCTTTCTCCCGCAACTGTATACATGTCGCACCGCCTTCTATCGCTTTAGTCGCCACCTCTAGATGTGAACGGCCTTGCGCCAGCAAGCGATCCGTGATCACATAAAGACTTAAATCTAAAATTTTTGGCATTGCAAACCCCTGTTTCGTTCTGGAATCAATCTAACAAGATCAAAAATCCAACACATACCCTTCCCTGTACTGCCGCTCAAATACCTTATGCCAGAATCAATCTCAAAATTTTAAACTGCCAGCCCCCCGGACTCCCCTTTCCAGGAAGGCTGTTCTGGAATTGGAATCAATAAATAAGGTAGAAAACACCCCGGCAATAAGGTTGGAAATACCCCGGCGGCGTTTCACCAGTTAATTATATCACAAAACATTTTATAATGTTTTTACCAGGCGCGGAAACCGTAAAAATGATCCAGCGGCCCATGCCCCATTCCCAGCGGCAGGCCATGAGGTATAATCGCCTGTAGGTAGAGGCGCGCCGCCCCTACGGCCAAAGGAACGGTCTTGCCCAGCGCCAGGTGCGCTGCAATAGCCGCCGCATAGGTGCACCCCGTCCCGTGGGTATTTTTGGTTCTTATGCGGGAAGCCCGGTAATAATAAAATTTTTGGCCATCAAAAAGGACATCTGTAAGCATGGCTTCCTGTTCAGCATAGTGTCCCCCCTTGATAAGAACAAAGGACGGCCCCTGCTGGTAAAGATAACGTGCTGCTTCCTGTAGCGCTCCCCAATCCTGGATGGGCCAGCCGCATAAAATTTCGGCTTCCGGTATATTGGGCGTAACTACTAGAGCAGCAGGTAAAAGCTCTTCCCGCAAGGCTTTTTGTGCTCCTTCTGCCAAAAGAGGATCCCCGCTCTTGGCCACCATAACCGGATCGACCACAATTTTAGAAAGTCTATATTGTCTTAACTTGGAGGCGACCACTTTTACAATCTCCGCATTTCCCAACATCCCCGTCTTCACAGCAGATACGGGAAAATCCCGCAATACCGCATCAATCTGCGCTTCCACCAGGGCTGCAGGGAGCACCTCTGCTTTTTCCACGCCAACTGTATTTTGCGCTGTAATGGCGGTGATTGCAGTTAAACCATATACCTCTTGTGCCGCCATAGATTTTAAATCAGCCTGGATCCCGGCACCGGCTCCCGAATCAGACCCGGCGATGGTGAGTGCACAGGGTGGTGTTTTCATCTTTTTTTTCATGGCCTGTTAACGAAACATCCTTTCACTTCCCGGCCTCAGAAACAAAAGGCCCGTCAGAAAGTTATTTTGGTAAGATTTCGTTAATGTCCAGTCAAAACCCTGCTTTTGGTAGCAAACAATCTAAATTGGAGCACCAGTGAAAGGATAAAAAAACCTCCGGCATGGATTTTCAGGGGAGAGCAGGGCGTGGCGAAGCCCTTGGCAAGCTTTAAGTTTTTTATGTGTCAATACCCCCGTCCCCCTGACACATGTGTCAATACCCCCGTCCCCCTGACACACTTACCTTTGGGGGCTCATTGGGGGAAATAATTAACCAGGCTGTAGAGGCATTTTAGGGTCTCTACCACCGTAGGTAAAGGCACCTTTAAAGCCACCAGAGAGGCATATACAAAGGCCCCTGCCCACAAAAAACTAAAAGCCCAAAGTTCCCGGTACATTTTATTACGGAGAAAGTTGGGGATTTTTATGAAAAAAATAAACAGCATGATGATGACTACACCAACCATTGCCTGTACCCCTTTCAGAAGGCCGGGACAGCATAAAATTACCCTAGCGTATTGTAATGGGTTCGGTAATCAGACCGTAACTGCGAATAGTCGCCTGCACGTCGGTTTCCAGCTCGATCTCTGGAAAAATTTTTTCCCATTTATCTGCCAGGCGCCTCCAGTCCCCGGGCCTTGTTTTATAGAGTTCATGCCCAAAGCCAAAAACATCGAGATCGAGTGCACGGGCTTTCTGCCAGGCCGCCCCAATTTGATTATGGATCACCGTCGCCATGCGCCGGTTCAAGGATTTTTTAAAATCATCATCCTGGGGCAAATTAAGGTCACCAAAATCCTGCATCCTGCCTTCGGCGCGAATGGAGATTCTAAACCGGACCTTTTCCCCCCGCACCTCCGGTTCCAGTTTAGTCATAGCCCAAAATGTTTCCACCGTCAGGAATTTATTTTTTTCATTGTTCTTTTTTCCATTTTCTTTTTCCTCCGGAGGCGAAAAAACCACGGTCAGGCGACGGACATTTTTAGAGAGCCATAAATAGCCGGCTGTTTCTTTCTCATCAAAAAAACCAACCAGCTTATCGCCGCGGAAAAGAGCTGCCCCGGAAATTTTGGCCGGGTTAGGTGTACCAGTTTTTTCTTTGCCGCCACCTTCTTCTGCGGTTTCTGCGTTATCCATTTCATTATCCACCTGTATCTCAATACGCGGCAGAATCAACTCCACCCCCGGCATGGTGAGCTGGTGAAAAAGCATGCGCAGCGAATCAGTTTCCGGGGCAAAGGCACTTTCCAGGCGGATCGTCAGCAACTGCCGGATCAAGGCCGGCCCGCCAAGCTGTTCCAGGGGAAACTCGGCTTCTAACAATTTTCGCACATCTCCCTGCACCACAAAAGGCCGGGCAATCAAGCGGGCCTGGCGTTCACGGTCGATATAATCAAGTACAGGCCGCAGTCCCTCCCGGGCCAACGCCTCCGAAAACAACACCGTTTCCAGGTGGCTCCAGATCAATTTTCTGGTGCTAACCTGTTCTGTTTTTTTAACCGCTTCATAAATCGTATGACCGCTGGCCTCTACCACCCAGAAGGTGTTTTTTCCCCCGCCCCCGCCGCCTTGCCCCGCATCTCCGCCGGCGCCGATCCCCAAAGGATTGGCTACCTGGGCTATCACCTGCAACAAACCTGTTTGGGGATCATAATCAAAAGCCACACCCGTAACAACTCCCAAGAAGCTGGGTTCCCGCCGATCCCAGCAACCCGCCGGCATAATCAACAGCGGTAAAAATAAACAGAGTAGTAGAAACCCGGGTAAAAAAAATTTTCTCGGCATCATCGGCTCTCCATCAATCCCGTCATCAACGTCTTTCCCCTTCCTGCATAGCAACGCCGTTTTTTTTCCTTTTAAAAATATAGGCAGCCCAAAGAACTGCAACCGGAAACAGCAGGGCAAAAAAAATAAAAGGGGCTGCAAGCTGCGGCTGAAAGAAATTGCGAATCTCCAGGGTTTCATTGTATCCCTGTACAGCCAGAGCACCCAGGATTACAGCCAGCGGCAATATGAGCGGACGGTGATCTGTGATGCTACAAAGCTGGGAAAGACTTTTGGAAAGGGAGTAAAGGTTCACCGCCAGAGTAACAAATAGTCCTAATCCCCAGGCAAATGCCGGGAAAAACTCGAACCTTTCCAGAAATTCGCTGATGCGAACCGCCCGGATCATTTTAAAAACAGGGAAGAAAGCATGGGCTCCTTCGCCGGCGCCTAAAACGGCAATGACGATGATCGTCGCCGGCACCAGGGTCAAAGAGGCCCACAGTAAAGAATTTAAAGCCGCCCGTAAGGATTTTCGCGGTTCAACTACGGAAGGGACCAGTACAGCCAGATTACCGTACTGTGCAGCAATTGCCGTGGGGGTAAGGCTCGCTACCAGCACAGGCCGCCAGCCATGATAAAGAACAGGCCGCAGGTTGCCAAAATTCGCTTCTGTAATAGGAAAAAACAACGTAAAAATAATCGCAAATGTAAAAACAGGGAAAATGAGATCGGCCATTCTGCCCAGAGGCTCTAAACCAGCCTGCACCACCATAACAGCGAGAATTACCATGCTGCCTAGAATAACGATTAACGGGGTTTCCGGCAGAAATATTGAACGGAGCAGCTCACCATAAAGACGCAGGTCCGTGGCGCCCATCAACAAAAACAACCCGGGGTAAAAAAGGCTGAGCAATTTTCCCGGCCATTTTCCCAGCAGTTCCTGGCTATACTGCACCATACTTTTATCGGGAAAAATAATGGACAGCCGGCCGATTAGGTAAATAAATATTGCGCTGAATAAAAAGGCAATGATCGCCGCCAGCCAAGCATCCTGCTGCGCTTTTGCCGCCGTCAATACCGGCAGTATAGAAAGCACAATCGTAGCCCGCATGATGAAAAAAATGTTAAAAAACTGTCTGTTTGCTATTTTTTCCTCGAACAATAAACACTGGTCCTTTCCTTTTTTAAATGAGAGATTTTTAGCAGCTTTTTGAACAAGGGCTCACCTTTTTAGGGTTCCCCTTTTTTACGGTGGCCGGGGTTTTTGCCCGGGGCGCTGCCGCATGGGCTCACGGTAACCCAACAATTTGGGGCGATAAACCTGCTGCCACCAGGGTAAGTTTATCAGGGCATCTTTCATATCACCCCGGATGAAGGGGCCCAAGGAAGCTAAATAGGGGTGGCCAAAAGAACGTAAAGTCACGAGGTGTATAAGGAGGCCCAACAACCCAAATTGAATACCCAGCAATCCAAAGGCCGCACCTAAAATAATCATGACAAAACGCAGGATACGCGCCGCCAGGCCGAAGGTAAAAGAAGGGGCAGTAAAAGAAGCAATCGCCGTAAAAGCCACGACGATCACCACCCCGGGAGAAACAAGCCCCGCCCGGATCGCTGCATCGCCTAAAACCAAAGCCCCGACAATGCTGACGGCGGGTCCCACGATCATCGGCAGACGGACGCCAGCTTCCCGCAAAATTTCAAAGACCAGCTCCATAAAAAAAGTTTCGGCCACCACGGGAAAAGGAACTCCTTCGCGGGCAGCCTGAATGCGCACCAGCAGGGGGAGAGGCAAAAGTTCGGGGTGAAAGGTCAACACCGCTACATAAATTCCGGGCAAAAAAATAGCAATAAAAAAAGAAACGTAGCGCAAAACACGGATTAGTGCCCCCAGGGGAAAGGGTTGAAAATAATCATCCGGCGCCTGTATAAAAAGGCCGAAATCTGCGGGTATGATGAGCACAGAAGAGGTTCCGTTGGCAAAAATAGCGATCCGCCCTTCCAAAAGGGCCCCGGCCACACGATCCACCCTTTCCGTGCTTAAAATTGTAGGGAAAAGTGAGTCGGGGGTATCGGTGATATATTCTTCAATATAGCCGCTACCTAAAATAGCATCAATATCGATACGGCGCAGGCGCGACCACAGCTCCCCCAGCAATTCCTCCCCTACCAACCCTTTTAGATAGGCAACAGCTACCTCTGTTTTACTCAAGCTGCCGATCTCCAAACTTTCAATCCAGAGGTTGGGGCTGCGGATCCGCCGGCGGATAAGCGATGTGTTGGTACGGATGCTTTCCACAAAACCCTCACGGATACCCCGGATCGCCGCCTCAGCATTTGGTTCTACAACCTCGCGGACATTCCAACCCTGCGTCTCACAAATTAGTGCACGGGCCGTGCCATCAAATAAAAGGGCCGCCCGGCCAACCGAAATCCCGTAGTAGAGCTCCGCCATATTTCCGGCAATCTGGCTTTCGCTAACATTAAGCAATCTTTGGCGGATCGTCTCCAGGATATCCTTTTTATGCACGTTCTCCACGCCTGTTAAGAAAATATCTATTTTAACAGCACGCAGCAGCTCCTCAAGGGCATTGCTGTCTACCAGGCCATCAATATATAAAAGTGCTGCCGGGACTTTCTCCGGACCGGATTGGAATTGTTTAATACTGATGTCATAGCTTTCGCCGGTAATCTGGCGAAAAAGTTGCAGGTTTTCCTTCAGCCGGGGCGTTAAAGGCAGGTTTTGAAAAACCTCCTCCCTTTGGCTGATGTCTAAAGAATCGTCCAGCCCGGCCTGTATCTTGATACCCCGGCCCGTTTTCCCTGAAGCATCATTTTTCTCACGGCGATAGAATAGATCAATTACTTTTTGTAAAACACCGGGTTTGATCCGCATGTTTTAGTTATTGCCAATAGAAGGGTATTTATACAAAAGGGGCAGGGGCGGTAACGCAACACCGGGCAACCCGGGGACGGTTCGGAACCACTGAAATACTACTATTTTACTGCCCTGCCATCCTCAAACGAAGTTGAAGAATCCGGTATTTCTGGGGCTGCCAGGAGGAATCCTCCGCTAAGGTTTAGGCTGGTAAAAACTGGGCCCTTCAGTAGTTCTGGGTGGTTCTTATGGTTGCAATCGACCAGGGGGAAGCCAACCGCGGTCAACCAGGGAAACGGTTCTTGTGGTTGTAACCGCTGCAGGGATGACCTTGAAGCTGGTACAACATTTGTTTATAAAAAAACGGGGAGCCCGTCTCCCCGTCTATCATTAACAACGGGCGGGGATGGAACCCCGCCCCTATAAAAAATGTTTTTATTTTCCGTTGACACCGCAACCAAAAAAATGTTTTCGTTTTTTATTGACGCCGCCCCCAAAAGCGGCATAGGAACCTAATAGCCTTTCAAACACTTGCTTACCGGTTGCTATTAGCATCCGCTGCACTTTTCTGCACAAGCTCGGCCAGTATTTTCTCCAATTCCTGCAAATCCCGGCCATAAGCAGCCCAGTCACCATTTTGTTGGTTTTCCTGGGCTTCAAGAAAAATTTCCTGCGCGCGGCGGGCAAGCACCCGGACATCGTCCGGAATCTCCGGTTTTGATCCACCGTTGGTCTCCGCCGGCTGCAGCTCGCCGCCCTCTTCTTGTTGCGCCGGGGTAAACTCCTGCCCGTCAACCGGCGGCGGCAGTGGCGGTAAATCCTCCTCCGTCCCGGAACCAAAGATAGCAACCAGTGCTTCTTCCAAAGTCGGTTCCATAACTACTTTGTCCTCAAAGCTGACAATAACCCTGGCCAGCGCCGGCAGCTCACTTTGTTCTGCCTGCAGGAAAACCGGTTCTACATATAAAAGCGCACCACCCAGGGGCAATACCAGCAGGTTGCCCCGGATTACCCGCGAACCCCGTTGATCCCAAAGCGTAAGTTGCTGGGAAATATGCGTATTTTGGTCGATGCGCGTTTCAATTTGCATCGGTCCAAAAATAACCCGTTCCTTGGGAAATAGATAGACCAAGAGTTCGCCATAGTTTTCTTCATCGCAGCGCCCTGCCATCCAGGCGATCATATTATCCTTGTGTGCCGGGGTAAAAGGCAGGATGAGCACAAATTCGGGTTGTTCTGCGCCGGGCAACTGTAAGATAGTATAATAGGGTTCAACCGGTTGATATTCCCCTCCATATTTTTCGTTGGGTACCTGCCAGAAATCCTCCCTGTTATAAAATACGACTGGATCCTGCATGTGGTAGGTAGCATAAACGCGTGCCTGCAAAGCCAAATAGGCCTCCGGGTAGCGCAAGTGGGAGATCAACCCCTCTGGCATGGCCTCCAGCGGCTGGAAAAGCCCGGGGAAAAGGCGGGCATAGGTTAACAAAAGGGGATCGGCGGGATCGATAATATAGAAACCTACCGTGCCTTCATAAGCATCGACAACAACCTTGACAGAGTTGCGAATGTAGTTTAGCCCATCAAAAGGTTCCGCATAAGGAAACATATCCGTCACCGTATAAGCATCTAACAACCAGAACAGTTTCCCCTCTGCCAGGACAAGATAGGGATCCTCGTCGTATCTTAAAAACGGGGCAATTTTTTGCGCACGCTCCAAAATACGGCGGTTAAACATAATCCTGCTTTCTTTCGTCAGCTCCCCTGAAAGAAGCAGGTTATAGTCGGAAAATTTTAAAGCAAAAAGCAATTTCTTGGCCAGGCTGTTTAATTGTACCCCGCCCCGGCCTGCATAGTGAGTATAAATATTGGTATCCCCCAGGGGGTAGTCAAATTCTTCAGTTTTGGTATTCACCAATACATAATCGCTCCCCGTTTCCCCATAGTATAACTCCGGGCGGGACAGCTCCAACCCCCCTTCTAGCACAGGTGGGATATCTTGCACGATGAATTCTGGCAAACCCTGTTCTGTAACCCGTGCTACCGGGGTCATTGCCAAGCCATAACCATGTGTATATTGCAAACGTAAATTGATCCAGGTCCGGGCCGGCACGGACAGCTTTTCCGGTTCCAATTCCCTGGCGGAGAGCATCACCTGCCTGTATTGGCCATCGACATAATAGCGATCTGTATCTACATCACGGAAGGCATAGTAAGGCCGTATCCCTTGCAACTGGTTGATAGTTTGCCGCAAAGGGCGGTAATCCCAGAGACGCACGTTTTCTAAAGTGCCTCCGGCCACCTTTAAATCGGCAAAATCTAGCTTCCTGTTAACCGGGTAGTGCTCGACGCAAACTCGATCCAAAGCATAGGCCCGGCGCGTAAATTCAATATTGTTTTCAATGTAAGGGCGCTCCAAAACAAGTTCGTTCGGATCCACTCTAAATTGCTGGACGAGAGAGGGGTAGATGCCCCCTAACAATATTGAAGCGCCGATAAGAATACCGGCGCCCAGCCCAATTAAACGGGGCCGCCGTTGAAAAATATTGTAAATAATTAGCCCCCCGGTAGCCAGTGCCAAAAAGAAAAGGATCCATAGGGCCGGCAAGTTGGCATGTAGATCGGCATAACCCGGTCCAAACGTTACGCCACGGGGTGAAAATAACAACCCGTACATCTGCAAAAAATAATCACCGGCTTTGAGCAAAAAAGCCAAAGACAAGAGCAAAGAAAGATGGCCCCACCCCAAATAAGGAAAAAACAACATCTTTCGGCCAACCTGCACCGGGGGATTAGTCAACAGGTAAAGAATAAAAAGGATAAAAAGAGTGCTAATGACCGACATCTGTAAAAAAACATACAAAGAGCGCCAAAATGGAAGCTGAAAAATATAGAAAGAAAGATCCTTCTGAAAAATTGGTTCCACCAGGCCAAATTCCGCACCCTGCAAAAACTGCCGAACCTGCAACCAAAGCTCGCCGGTGTATGCAGTTAGAATAATAGTCATGAGAAGGCTGCCACCTAGAAATAAAAGGGATAGACCCCGCCTCGTCAACAACCGGCCAAAATATGTCCCAAAAATCCTTTCCCGCAATTCTATGTTAAGGGAACCAAGCAGGGCACGGCGTGTAAATAAAAGGTTGATATACAAAAAAAGGAAATAAATCAACCCCGCGGCCAACCTCACCGTCCACCGGGATAACAATATATTCCAGAAAACAGCGTCATAATTTAAATTTTCAAACCAAAGAAGATCCGTGTAGAGCCGTCCACCCCAGATTACCAGTCCCAGGGCGGCTAAGAACACAATTAGTATTATCCAGATTTTTTTCATTTCTACTTACTTCAGCCTGAACTTTTTTGTTCAGGAGCAGCCTCCTTCCCGGCGTAAATACGGAATGCACTGTCATTCTGCTGCTTGAAGCTAAGCTTATCTTTCCGGGGGATTCTTCGGGGACACCAGGTGATACTAGTTGGGAACCCGTCACCGCCAGGCACCGCAGAAAATCTACGGCACCTTCTCAGGCCTGAATGTCCCCGGTCAATAAATGGTAACAAAATCCTTCATTCCCTCGAAGATCTTCTCCCCAATTCCGCTCACGTTAGTTAAATCGTCAATGCTTTGAAAGGGCCCGTGCTCCTGACGATAGCTGATAATATTTTGTGCTTTTACATTGCCAATGCCTGGCAATGTTTCCAATTGTGCTTTGCTGGCGGTATTAATATTAACTTTGGCCACGGAAGAATCGCCCGCCGGAGATTGTCCTTCGCCGGCGAAGGGGTTAGCACGGTCATTGATATAGGGAACATAAATTGGCTGCCCATCATAAAGGGGTTGGGCCAGGTTTATTTTTTCCAAATCGGCATCCTGAAGAGCGCCCCCCGCTTTTTCGACGGCGTGAAAAACCCGTGAATCCTCTTCCAGGGTATACACACCCGCATTGACTACAGCCCCGGTAATATGCACAATAATAACTTTTTCTTCCCCGGGCGATGATGATACCCTCCTGCTTTCTTCCTGCGCGCCGCGTTCACCATTGATTAATACCCCCTCCCGGTTGGTATGCCGGGCCATAAAGACATCTTTTTCCTGCAAAACAAAACGCAGAACAAATCCAAGTGCTAGCAGGGCCACCAGCAAAATAATTAGCCATTTTTCTTTGGGTGTTAATTTGAACAACCTTTCCCAACCATCCTTTAACTAACTATGTTGCACCCCATGCCCCCATGATTTCGACAAAACATTGAAATTTCCTTTAATTGTAGAAAACTGCTGGTCATCGTACCACAATATTGACTAATTTACCGGGAACTAGAATCGTTTTCACCACTTTTTTATCCTGCAGGTAGGGTAAAACCTTTTCATGCCGGCAGGCCATTGCAAGCAATGTTTCCTCTGGAATATCAATTGAAACCAGCATTCTCCCGCGCACTTTGCCGTTTACCTGGATCACAATCTCCGTTTCTTCCACTTGTAGAAACCGCTCCTCGTAAACAGGCCATTTTTGCAGGTGCACACTTTCCTTAAATCCACACTTATGCCAGAGCTCCTCGGCAATATGCGGAGCAAAAGGAGCTAGCAACAAAATGATATTTTCCAATACCTGGCGAAGTAAAGGCGCAAAATTTTCCCGTTCACTCGACCCGGTTGCGTTGAAGTAACCGTAAACGGCGTTGACCAACTCCATAATGGCGCTGATGGCCGTATTGAAATTAAAACGTTCTTCGATATCTACTGTAACTTTTTTAATGGTATAATGCAAAGTCCGCCGCAACTCTTCCTCCGCCTGGCCAAAAGAAGGCAAATCCGGCGGCATGTCGCCTGCTGCCGCCTTTCCAGAATAAAGAGCCGCATTTTGCTGGAAAAGACGCCAAACCCGGCGCAGAAAGCGGAAACAACCATCTACTCCTTGTTCGTTCCAGTCTAAATCCCTTTCCGGCGGAGCGGCAAAAAGGATAAAAAGCCTCCCCGTGTCGGCTCCATAGCGATCGATAATCTCATCGGGGGTGACAACATTACCCAGGGACTTGGACATTTTAGCGCCATCTTTATAAACCATACCCTGGGCCAGGAGACGTTGGAAAGGCTCCACGATTTCAACCATACCTTGATCAAAGAAAAACTTGGTAAAGAAACGGGAATAAAGCAAATGCATCACGGCATGTTCTATACCCCCAATGTATTGATCTACCGGCAGCCAGTAATCAACCTCTTTTTTGTCGAAGGGGGCTTGCTCTTGCTGTGGATCCGCATAGCGCAGGTAGTACCAAGAAGAACAGAAGAACGTATCCATAGTATCCGTTTCCCGCCGGGCCGGGCCCCCGCATTGCGGGCAACGGGCCATAACAAAGTCGTCGCTTTCTAGTAAAGGCGATTGCTTTGTGCCCGTTAAATCAAGACCCGCAGGCAGCAAAACAGGCAGTTCTTCCTCTGGAACGGGAAGGGGCCCGCATTGCGGGCAATAGACGATAGGAATAGGGGTTCCCCAGTAACGCTGGCGGGAGATCAGCCAATCCCGCAAACGGTACCGCACCCGGTAACCGCCGCAGTCGTGTTTGATCAGCCAATCCGTAATAGCCTGTTGGCCCTCCCCGTTGGGCAGGCCGTTAAATTCCCCTGAATTCACCAGGGTACCGTTCCCCTCGTAGGCCTCTTGCAAAGGCGCCGCCGTAAGATCCTCCCCCGGGGGGTTCACCACTACGCGCACGGGCAGACCATATTCAGTAGCAAAGAGAAAATCCCGCTGATCATGGGATGGCACACCCATAACCGCTCCTGTCCCATAGCTCATCAACACATAATTGCCGACTAGAATGGGCACTTCTTCCCCGTTAATAGGATTTATAGCCGCCGCGCCGGTGAAAAGACCTATTTTTTCCGTTTCAGCAGAGGTCCGCGTCATCTCGCTTTCCCGGCGGATCCTTTGCACAAAATCCTTGATCTCCTGCTCACGGGGGTTACCGGCAATCAATTTGGAAAGCAATGGATGTTCGGGTGCCAGGACCATGTAGGTCACGCCGAAAAGAGTGTCCGGTCTGGTCGTAAAAACCTCCAACCGGTCACCCGTTTCCTTGACGGTAAAAACAATATCCGTGCCCTGGCTGCGACCTATCCAGTTTTCCTGCATGATTTTAACCTTTTCCGGCCATCCCTTTAACAGCGATAGATCGTCGAGTAGCCGTTCTGCATAATCCGTAATCTTTAAAAACCACTGTTCCAGCTCCTTCCAGGATACTTCGCTCCCACAGCGCCAGCACGCTCCGTCGACAACCTGCTCGTTGGCTAGCACCGTCTGGCAGGAGGGACACCAGTTTACTGGAGATTTCTTTTTATAGGCTAGCCCGTTTTTATAAAAAAGGAGAAAAAGCCACTGGTTCCAACGGTAGTAATCGGGGGAACAGGTGGCCACCTCCCGCTTCCAGTCATAGCTAAGCCCCAGCGCACCCATCTGCTCTTTCATTAGCTTAACATTTGCGGCCGTCCATTCCCCCGGATCGGCACCGCGTTGTTTGGCGGCATTTTCCGCTGGCAGGCCGAAAGCATCCCAGCCCATAGGGTGAATTACATTAAAACCGCGCATACGTAAAAAACGGGCCAAGACATCCCCGATCGAATAAACACGCATATGCCCCATGTGCAGTTTCCCCGAAGGATAAGGAAACATCTCCAAAACATAGTATTTTTTTTGTGCCGGGTCCCGCTCCGCCCGGTAAAAATTATTTTGCTGCCAATAAAACTGCCATTTAGGTTCCAGTTCGCTGGCCTTGTACCCCTCCATCGCAATACCCCCTACAATCTGATTTCCTCCGGCACAGACCCTCCAGTACCGACCCGCGGTCCTGCGGAGAACTTTTCTTTTCATTTTCTTATTGATCCACCATTTATTGAACCAGCAGTAGTTTATCCGGATGTAATCCCCGGGATATAGTCCGGGAAAGCCGGGATCTGACCCTTTTCCCGAAGACCGGACTCACTTATTATAACATATTTTGTGAATCATTTTACTCATATATGCAAGGGGATAGAAGCAGCAAAGGAGCTAGAATAAAAAAAGGTGGCCCGGTAAAAAAACTGGGCCGCCCCATAAGCAGTCTGTGGCAACCAAAATATCCACTTTGTTCTGTATAATCCGTAATAAATATTTTTCCTGTAGCCGCCAGCCCGCAAACAACGCCTTAAAAATTTTCATCTTTATAGCAACGCCTTCGTTTTGTGGCGCGGCATGGGGGCCTAGCCTATAAAACCCAGGGAAAAAGCCGGCATCCCTTCCACGCCACTGATTACCGATTCATTTTTGGCAAAAAGTGCTGCCGTGGCCAGGGCCAGTGCCCTGCGCCGGTCACCGTTGCTAGCACAGTGAATACCGCTAAGCTTGGCTCCGCCCTCGATCACCATACTAGCGGCTTCTTCTCTAATCTTCGCTCCCATCTGCTGCAAATCATAAGAGATTGAGCGCAGGCGGCCCAGCTCTTTTTTCCCCAAAGCAGAGATTCCATTTATAACCGTATCGCCTTTCGCCAAAAGGCCGGCCACAATTAGCACGGGTACTTCCTCTGCTATCTGTGGCAAAATTTCCGCGGCGACTTCCACCCCTTTTAATTTTCTTCCGCCTTTAACTAACAGATCGGCGACTGGTTCACAGTTGTATTCCCTGGCATTTAAGATGCCGATCTCCAACCCCATTTGGCCCAAAATATTGAGAATACTGGTCCTGGAAGGATTCATCCCCACCTCTTCCAGATAAAGTTCCCCCTGCGGGGCCAGCCCTGCCGCAAGCAGGTAATAGACAGCTACTGAAAAATCGCCGGGAATCCAGAATTTTTCACCCTTCAAGTCCACAGGACTCTGTAACCTGATGTGATACTTCCCCAATTTTTTAACTCCGGCTCCCAGGTAGCGCAACGCTCTTTCGGTGTGGTCCCCGCTACAATAGGGATCGATGATTTCGGATACCCCCTGACTGTAAAGGGCAGCAATGAGTAAAGCAGATTTTATCTGGGCACCGGGCTCCGGCAAAGTACAGTTAACCGGCATCAGGTCATAACCCCTGATGGAAAGGGGTAAATGTTCGTTGTTTTGCCGTCCATGAACAGCAGCCCCCATCTGCTGTAAAGATGCCGTCAACCCCTGCAGGGGATATCTGCGCAACGAATCGGCACCCGTCAGCGTAGAATAAAATGGCTGTCCTGCAAGCAGGCCCGTCAACAAGCAGGCGGCATCTACGGAACTTCCCGCATCCAGAACATTTTCCGGTTCTTCAAAGCCACGCAAACCTTTTCCTTTTACCTTCAAATTTTCTCCGTCTGCTTCTATTTCTGCGCCCAAAGCCCGCAGACAATGCAATGTAGTCAACGTTTCTTCTGTTGCAGGAAACCCTTCTATCTCCATCACGCCATCTACTAAAGAGGAAAATAATACGGCTCTCTGCGCAATAGATTGATCTCCCGGCACCCTTATCCGCCCCTCAGTTTTTTCCACAGGTTTAATCGTCCAATTCATTTCCCTATCCACCCTTTCTCTTTTTATAATAAAAAAACTCCCGTCTCTTTAGAGACGGAAGCTTTGACTTCGCGCGGTACCACTCTGATTGGACATTCCTGCCCCGCTTTTTTAAGGATACGGACCAAAACCAGAAAACAGCACCCTTTGAGCGCCTACATGTAACGAGCTCCCTGGATTCCGGACTTATACCCCCTTCCTTTTAACGGTGGAAGTTTCCGTCACAACCTACTGTCCGGGAGAGCAAAGGCAAAAACTTTGCTGTTACCGGTACTTCAGCCTGCAACTCCGGAGGGAACTTCTGCTAGCTGTTATTCCGGGGGGCTTTCAGCCTGTGGCCCCTGCGTCTCTGTGGTAAACATGGCTAGCTTACTTTCCTCTTTCATTGTTTTTATAATATTTGCAGATTAAGGGTCATTTTAACATGGGGTTTTTACTTTGTCAACTACTTTTTGCCGCTGTGTGTTAATTTGTGATAATGCCACCTCGTTAATTATCATGATAAAATTTCACCTTTAAAAGGCTAGGTGCTAATGTCACAGAAGCAGATTAGTCGTCATGTTGTCGTTCAAGGAAGTTTAGAAAGTTCATTTTACGTAAGGGATGCAGCAACCTGGCAGCTTGAAGCCGTTTTTATAACCCGTGCCCGGCGCCAGGCAGCAGATCCCTTCTTAAGATAGCTGCCCCCCGGAGGTAAACATGGCGTATCTCTTCCGGCTGCTTGTCTGTATTAACCAGCATTAAAACCCGGACACAGCGCGGCAGGGCACCCGGCACATCAATCTCCTCCGTGCAAAAAAGGGGCACATATTTCCATCCCAACTGGCGGGCAGCTTGTGCCGGGAAAACGGCATTGAGATCCCGCGTCATGGAAAAAATAATGGCTGTTATCTCTTCTTTTTCTAGAGAATTTTTTTGCTGCATCTCCTGCAAAAGCTCCTGCGTCGCCTGTAAAATTTCCCGGGCATCGTTGGCGGGGACATCCACGGCCCCCCGGATGCCCCTGGCTTTAACTGTTTGCATATTTTTAAAAAACCTCCATTTTACAATAAGTTTGAGGGCAAATTTTCAAATGGCCAAGGTTGGAATTGATATTTTATGGACTTTTGGGTGCAACTATAACTTCACGTCCTTGTTTCATAGATTATTGCCAGCAAGGCACGCAGGGCCAGCAGATAGCTTTGTGGGCCAAAACCGCTGATCTGCCCCCGGACCACAGGCGTAATCACCGAGCGGCGGCGGAAGGACTCCCGTGCCTGGATATTGGAGAGGTGGACTTCAATCGCCGGTAAGTTAATGCCAGCCAGCGCATCCCGCAAGGCAATGCTATAATGAGTAAACGCCCCCGGATTTATAATAATCCCCTTATATTTTCCCGGTGCGCTGTGCAGACAATCCAATAAGGCACCTTCACTGTTGAATTGATAGCAGTCCGGCTTCAACCCCAACTTTTCTGCCTCTTCTAAAATTAAGCTGTTCAATTCCGCCAGGCTCAAACGACCGTAAATTTCTGTCTCCCTGCTTCCCAGCAGGTTTAAATTGGGGCCGTGGAGAACGAGTATTTTTTTACCGGCGCTCATGCTTCGTCCCTCCTTTTTCCTTTTTAAATTAGTTGTGGTACAGCAGGGCGACAAATCAACAGGGTAAATTACTGCATTAACCCGGCTGCAGATAGCCCTGGCCAATTAAAAAGTCCATTATCTCCGTGGCAATCGTCAAAGGATCCTGCAGGTTGGAATCCACCCCGTGCCCGGCTTGCAGGTAATAAGGTCTCCTTTGTGCCAACATTGCCTCTATCCTGTCAAGGAAGCTCTCCCCCTTTAAGAGCGGCCGCTTTTTTGCCTCTTTTGTCCCCTTCAAGCGATGGTAAACCTCCCGGGCAGAGATCTCCAAGTTTATAATCACTCCATTGCTTCGCAAAGCAATGAGATTCTTTTCCCGCAAGACGGCCCCCCCGCCGGTAGCGATCACACAGCTTCCCGGGGGTTTTTGCGCCAAATAGTTTAGTATTTCTGTTTCCTGCTCACGAAAATATTTTTCCCCGTAGCGCTGGAAAATTTCGTTTATAGCCATTCCTGCGCGGTGAACAAGCAGTTCGTCGCTATCCCAAAATTCAACCCCCAGGCAGCGGGCCAGAATTTTGCCTACTGTGGTTTTCCCGGAGCCCATAAAGCCCGTAAGGCAAATATTTTTCTTTAAGAGCAAGATGAGTCCCCCTCTTAAACCGGCAGGGCCTGGCGCATAGCTTCCAACGGGGCCTCTTCCCCTGTAAAAATAGCAAACGCCTTCAGGCCCTGACCGAGCAGCATATCCAGCCCGTTTATAGAAAAAATGCCCCTTGCTCCCGCCCGGCGCATAAATTCCGTTTGCGGGGGGCTATAACGCAGGTCGACCGCCGCCCGGCAATCCGTCCAAATTCTATCCAAAACAGACTCGTATGCCAGCAGATCAGAACCCGTAGCATTGACCAGCAAAGAAACCCCGGAGAGATCTCCGGGAAAAACTTTTTCGCCCGGCCTTAAAATGCCGACCCCCCCGGCCCTGAAAAAACCGCCCTGCCTTAATAGCGTGGCCAGGGCTCCGGCGCGGGCTACGGTACGGTTGACGATCAAGAGCGAGCGCACCCCCATACGGGCCAAAGCAAGGGAAACCGCCCTGGCTGCCCCTCCCGCTCCCCAAAGACATGCTTTTTGTCCTTGAAAGGCATCGCGCCCAAAATTTTTTTCCAGCAGAAAGGTAAAGCCATCCACATCGGTGTTATAACCATACAGCCGGCCTTCTATATTTTTGACTGTGTTCACCGCCTCCAAAAAACGTGCCTCCGCGGACAATTCGGCCAGGTAAGGCCGCGCCGCTTCTTTATGCGGGGCTGTGATATTTACGCCCTCCATCCCTAAAGAAACGATGGCTTGTAGCGCCTGCTCTAGATTTTCCGGCAAAACACGGAAGGGCAGGTAACAATAGTTCAACCCCGCCGCCTGAAAGGCGGCATTGTGCATTGCCGGCGAAAGAGAATGGCTGACCGGGTCGCCCAAAAGGCCTACTACTTTTGTCTTGCCGTTAACTGGCATTTCAAATCTCCCGTGAAGCAAGAACCACCGCCTCCTTCCTAAAGCTAGCGCCATTAGAAGCAAAAAATTGGATTGTAAAATGATCCCTTTTAAATATATCTAAATATCGTTACCACTGTGTTTAGGCAATTGCCTGGAAAAATATGAACGAATGTACACGGGAATTTAACATTCAGGATTAAGAGCCCGAACGAAAAACCGATCCCAAAATTTTCACTGTGGGCAAAATAAGATACCTGCCACAAAGGTTTAAAAATCTTTACAAAGTTTCCCCTGCAGGTATTCGTCGATCACTTGCCGCACAATCTTGAATGGTGGGGCTTTACAAACTACCAGCCGGCCGATGTTTTGCGGAAGGATAAATACCGTCTCTGTGCCTTCTTTCTTTTTATCGTAAAGAAGGGCCCGGGCCACAGCCGGCGTGTTTAAGCCCGGCGGGGGCGGGGGAAAATTCAACTGGCGGAGCAGCAAAGCACGCATCTGGCAGGCGGGGGCCCGTTTTAAAACCCGCAACAAAACGGCCAGCCGGACCGCCATGAGCATTCCACAGGCCACTGCTTCACCATGCAAATAAAAGGTATAACCCGTGGCGGATTCCAGGGCATGGGCAAAAGTATGCCCAAAGTTGAGGAGGCGGCGCAGATCTTTTTCGCGCTCGTCGCGAGAAACTATAGCTCCCTTAATGCGGATGGCCTGGAGAATAAGCTTTAATAACCGGGGATGATCAATTTGGATTAAAGGGCCCCCTTTAAAAATATTTTCCCGTTTTTGCGCTTCGAGGCGCACAAATAATTTTTCGCCCTGCATAAAAGCATATTTCACCAGTTCGGCCCAGCCGGCATCAAGTTCCCGCGCCGGCAGCGTTTCAAGGGTTGCTGCATCGCTTATCACCAGGCCGGGCTGGTGAAAGGCACCAATCAGGTTTTTACCCCGGGGGTGATTGACCGCCACCTTGCCTCCGATACTGCTGTCAACCATCGCCAACAGCGTTGTCGGCACCTGCACATAGGGGATCCCTCTTAAATAAGTCGCCGCCACAAAACCGGCCAGATCCCCGATGACTCCTCCACCCAGAGCAACGACGACAGCGCGCCGGTCGAGGCCGGCCTGCAGAGCCCGCGTATAAAGTTTGGCTGCCACTGCCAGGGATTTCTCCTTTTCTCCCCCCGCCAGCACTTTCAGGTGAGGTTTAAATCCTGCAGACTGCAGGCTTTGCAAACATGGCGATGCATAGCGGGAGGCCACATTTTGGTCGCTGACCACCAGAACCGGGCCGGCCGGCAGGTACCTGGCGAGCAAAAAACCAGTATGAGCGAGCAACCCCCGGCCTAGAAAAACCGGGTAACTGTTTGACGGTGTGCAAATTTGTATTTTAAACATGCCGGGCCCCGCCACCTCCCAGGTATTCTTGCCTAAGCTGCCGGTTATGGTGCCAGGCTGCATCAATCTCCCTTAGGGAGTCCCCCTTAAATTTTTCGAGAAACGCCCGCGCCAGCTCCCAATTTACTTGTGCTTCACCAACCACGGCGGCGGCTGCCACAGCACAAACGTCGGAACGCTCCACTACAGCTTTTTTCTCCTCCCCGCTGGCCAAATCGACGCTGGGCAACGCTTTTTTTAAAGTTGGAATAGGTTTCATGGCCGCCCTGAGGACCAGGGGTTCACCGTTAGTCATTCCTCCCTCTAGCCCCCCGGCATGATTGGAAGAACGGGCTATTCCTTTTTCCTGCCGATTCGCCTTTTCCCAGAACAATGTGTCATGCACTTGAGAGCCGTACCTTCCGGCTGCCGCAAAACCCAAACCGATCTCCACACCTTTGATCCCGGGGATGCTCATGAGCGCACCAGCCAGGCGGCCATCCAGCCGCCTGTCCCCCTGGACGTGACTGCCGAGCCCCGGCGGAAGGCCTTCTACTAAAATTTCGAACACCCCGCCCAGGGTATCGCCCGCTTCACGGGCCCGATCGATCGCCGCGATCATCATCTGTTCCGCCTTTTTGTCCAAACAATAAAGCGGGGAACAACCCGCCTTCTCCTTAATTATATCTACATCCCAGGCCGGCAGCCGCGGCGCGGCGGTAATCCCCCCCACAGAGCAAACAAATCCGGCACTTTTTATCCGAAAACAGCCTAATAAGGTAGCAGCAACGCTGCCGATAGCCACCCGCATTGCCGTCTCCCGTGCACTGGCTCGCTCCAGCACATTACGCAAATCGCGGTGCAAATATTTTAGGCCGCCAGCCAGATCCGCATGTCCCGGGCGGGGGCAGGTAACCGCCCTGTCATCTGTCTCCGCGGCGGGAGATAGCGACATAACCTTTTGCCAGTTTGGCCAATCCTTGTTTTCGATCTTCAGGGATAAAGGAGCACCCGTCGTCCGGCCAAAGCGGAGCCCGGAGAGAAACTGGACGCGGTCTTTTTCAATGGACATACGCCCCCCCCGTCCATAACCTCCCTGGCGCCTGGCTAACTGCCGGTTTAGATAGTCTTCCTCGATCCTCAACCCGGCCGGTAAACCTTCAATGATGCCCACCAAAGCAGGACCATGGGATTCACCTGCTGTTAAATAACGCATCGTTCTAACAGGTAGCAATCCAGAACACATCGCCGCATACAACCAGCCCGCTTGCAAGCCGGTCAGTCAACCGGCAAGAGCTGCCAGCACAATCAATCAGCAAGCAAACAGGCTAACTGCTTAGCAGCCAGCAAGCAGACTAATCAACAAGCTCCAGCTAGCGGTCCGGCTTGCTGGATAATTTGTCGAATAAAGACGAAACCTGTAGATTGCTACCACACCCCCTTTGTTTGTTTTGATCCACGGAGGCCCCGCTGCAAAAATACGGGATCTCCTGTAATGTCTGCTGCACTTTACGTCGTAACTTCCTTTAATAGTGTAAAAAAGTCCGGAAAAGATATGGCTACTGCTTCGACACCCTCAATAGTTGTTTCACCGCCGGCAAAAAGGGCGGCTACGGCCAGTGCCATGGCAATACGATGGTCGCCACGACTGGAACAAACTGCTCCTTTTATTTTTTTACCGCCTTGAATCACCAGACCATCGGGCAGTTCCTGGATAGCTGCACCCATCTTTCCCAGCTCCAGGGCCAGGGACTGTAAGCGGTCGCTTTCTTTTAAGCGCAGTTCACCGGCCCCACGTATCACGGTTTCACCTTCAGCAAAAAGGGCCGCAACAGCAAGGATCGGTATCTCATCCACAAGCCGCGGGATCATCTTTGCTTCAACCTCCACACCTTTTAACGGGCAACCGCCTTGCACCAGAAGATCCGCCAGCGGTTCGCCGTTTTCTTCCCGTTGCCCTAGCACCCGGATTGACGCCCCCATTTCTTTTAAAACATCGATTATGCCTGTACGAGTCGGATTCACACCCACTTCCTCCAAGAAAAGTTCCCCGCGCGGGGCCAGCGCCGCCGCTACCAAGAAAAAAGCAGCCGCTGAAAGATCCCCGGGTATGAACAGTCTTTTAGCCGCCGGCTTAAAAGGCGCCTCCAACACGATTCCCTCCCCGGGGCTCCTTCCAATCTTGCCACCAAAATGAGCAAACATTCTCTCCGTGTGATCTCTGGAAGGAGCCGGTTCGTAAAGTTCACTCCGGCCGCGGGAATAAAGTGCAGCAAAGAGGAGGGCCGATTTAACCTGGGCGCTGGCTACCGGTAAATGGTAAGAAATAGGATGCAGGTCTCCGCCCCGTACAGATAGCGGCAAGCGGGTTCCCTTTTGGCGCCCCTCCAGAATGGCGCCCATCTGCCGCAAGGGTTGGCCAACCCTCTCCATCGGCCTGTTTCTCAGTGAATCATCACCCGTCAAAACTGAAAAAAAGGGCTGCCCGGCAAGAATCCCCAACAGCAGGCGGGCTGTTGTGCCGGAATTTCCGGCCTGCAAAATATCGGCCGGCTCTTGCAATCCCCGCAAGCCCCGTCCCTGGACCTCCAGCACCTTCCCTTTTACCAAAAATCTCACGCCAAGCTGCTGCAGGCACCGTTGCGTTGTCAATACATCTGCCGCCAGCAGCAAACCTTCGATCTCCACCGTCCCTTCAGCCAAGGATGATACCATCAGCGCCCGGTGGGAGATGGATTTGTCCCCCGGCATTTTCACCCGGCCCCGCACCTGTTCTTTGGGTTGCAGCGTGATCTTCATCCCTTTTTCTTTCACCTTACCTTTTCCCCGGCCTCCAGGGAGCGCCTGAAAAGTGCAGCATCTTTGAGCGCCCCGCTCACCAGCGCCTGGTTTTCTTCTGCCATGCTTTCCTTTAACTGGCACAACTTCCTTTGAAATTTTTCTAGGGCATCCCCGATGAAATATTTATTGGTCCGGAAAATATCCCGCCACATCGCTGCTTCCCCCAGGGCAATCCGGGTGGTATCCTTAAAACCATTCCCCGTGAGATGGATGAGCAGCTCCGGCGGAAAACTGCTACTTTGCAGGGTCTGCACGAGAGCAACCGTAACGAGGTAGGGAAGATGGCTGACCACGGCCACAAACTCGTCGTGAACCTCCGGATCCATTATAAAAGGGATTGCTCCCATCGCCCGGACCGTTTTTTTAAGTTTTTCCAGCGCCGGCAGCGGCGTTTGTTGCGTCGGGGTAAGCAGGTAGGCAGCCTTCTCCAAAATCGAAGGATCGGCGGCGGCAATCCCCGATTTTTCAGAACCGGCCATCGGATGGCCTCCAATGCCAGTTACGCCCGGCGGTAAAAATTTTTCCAGGGCAGCAACAATCTCTTTTTTTGTGCTGCCCACATCTGTAACCAGAGCGCCCCGGGATATAAAAGAGGATTTTTCCCGTAAGGTCCTGATGATTTCCCCGGCAGGTGCCGCCAAAATCACTAGCCCCGCCCCCCGCAAGGCCTCTTCTAAACCGGCAGTTTGATCGACAACATCTCTGGCACGTGCCTCAGCCATCACCAGTGGATCGACATCGTAGCCCCAGCATTCCTGCACCACCTTGTACTTTTTCAAGGCTAAACCCACCGAAGCACCCATCAGCCCCAAGCCAATAAGACAACATTTGCCAAACAACGGCTTAGAAAGCACGCCCAACAGCCCGGGTCACCCCCCGTAAGGAAATGACCATTTGAGAAAATTTTTCTGGCAAGAGAGACTGTGGGCCATCACTGAGCGCTTTCTCCGGGAAAGGATGTACCTCGACCATGAGCCCATCAGCACCAGCCGCTACCGCCGCCAGGCTCATCGGGGGAACCCACTTCCATTTGCCCGTCCCGTGGCTAGGATCTACAAATACAGGGAGATGGCTAAGTTCTTTAGCAACGGGCACCGCGCTAATATCCAATGTATTACGGGTATATGTTTCAAAAGTGCGTATTCCTCTTTCACAAAGGATTACGCGCCAATTTCCACTACTCAGCAGGTATTCTGCTGCCATTAGCCATTCTTCAATGGTCGCCGACATGCCTCTTTTGATTAATACCGGTTTATTTGCCTGCCCCAATTCCTTTAGCAGTTTAAAATTCTGCATATTGCGCGTCCCCACCTGCAGGATATCGGCGTAACGGGCTACAGTTTCAACAGAATGCTGATCCATGACCTCGGTAACGATCGGTAAGCCTGTTACCTCCCTGGCGTAGGCCATGATCTTCAAACCTTCTTCCTCCAGCCCCTGAAAGCTATAAGGGGAAGTCCGGGGTTTATAGGCCCCTCCCCTCAAGATATCTGCCCCTCTTTTTTTAACTTCCAGTGCTGTTTGCAGGTAAGATTCCTCGTTTTCAACGGCACAGGGTCCGGCCATTAAAACAATTTTAGGGCCGCCGATCTCCACCTCACCAACCTTAAAGACGGTCTTTTCCTCTTGCAACTCCTTGCTGGCGAGCTTGAAGGGATGGGAAACAAAAACAACCTTCTCCACAGCAGGCAAGGCCTCAAAAACAGCTTTAGCCTCTTTCCGGGGGGAGCCAATCGCACCCAAAATCGTCCTGTTTTCACCATTGGAGCGGTGGACACCGTAGCCCATACTTCTAATCAGTTCTTCAACTTCCTCCAAATCTTCCTGGCACGTGCCTTTTTGTAAAACGACGATCATCGTTCACCCTCCTACACTTTTGATGAATAAATTCCATAAACCAAAATAAATCATTGCACGGGCAAACATCCTTTGTAAATCAAAACCCTCCGGTAAAAACAGTTCTTTTTCCCTTTCCACCACCCCCGTTTACATGGGCCCACACTTTATTAAGTCACCGGCTAAAATAAGATTTCTATAAATATCAATAAATTAAAAACTTTTTTATTGCCACGGAGTTTAAAGATTTGGTATTTCTCGGATGGTACCTGTAAATTGTGCCTATGGCTCAATTTATTTTTAGTAACCTGCAAAGCTACGATAAACAATAGATAACTTAATACCGGTAACAGCAATAAAAAAACTTCCGCCCCATAGGGACGGAAGTCTGTCTTCGCGCGGTACCACCCTGGTTGGGCACAAAAGGCCCCACCTCTTTACAGGGTACGGACTGGTCATCGCTCCAGCCTTATACCCCCTTCCTCTTAACGGTGGAAGTTTCCGTCAAAGCCTACTTCTAAACACATTTGCCAACTGCTATTCAGCAGTTGCTTTCGGTTTGCTGCTCCGGGGTGTATTTCAGCAATCTACCGATACCGGTTCGCACCCGCCTCCGGCTCTCTGCCATCTTTAAGACTGCCTACTTCTCCCCTTCATCGGTTTTATTCTTACTTTAATTAATTTTAATTTTACACCATTAGGTATTTTTTTGTCAAGAATTTTTTTTGCAGCAAAACAATTTATGGCCCGATCGGCGCTACCCGCAAAAAACCGGCTAAAGCCTGGTTCCTGTTTAAAGTATCCCCGGTTCACTCTGCTGTTCTACTTGACAGCGTTTTCTTAATCAAACATAATAAAACGGTAATATGGAAGAAAAAATGGGGCAATTTGATGCTAGCAAACACCTATGATTTAACCCGGGGCAATATCCTAAAAAAACTTTTGTTGGTAGCACTGCCGATTATGGGCACACAACTAATGCAGATGGCTTATAATCTAACCGATATGTTCTGGCTGGGGCGCATGCAGGACTCGGTATCTGCAGTAGCAGCGGGCGGGTTAGGAGGAATGTTCCTCTGGTTGGGCATGGCCTTGATGATGATCGGGCGCATGGGAGCAGAGATCGGCACAGCGCAAAACTTGGGCCGGGGCGATACCGGCACCGCACGCGGCTACGCAGAAGACTCTACCCGGATCGCGCTAATCCTGGGCATCTTGTATGGGCTGATATTGCTAACGTTGGCCGGGCCACTGGTTTCCCTGTTGCAGGTCAAAGAGTTAAATGTTTTTGAAAACACCTGTGCCTATTTGCGTATCGTTGGGCTGGGGATCCCGCTCACCTATGCGTCCGCTGCCATCACCGGCATGTTTAACGGGGCCGGTAATTCCAAACTAGGTTTTTGGGCAAACGCCTCGGGGTTATTGGTTAACATGGCCCTGGACCCCCTCATGATCCTCACTTTTGGTTGGGGCGTTAAGGGTGCTGCGATGGCCACGGTAATTGCCCAGGGCATGGTGCTGGTAATCTTTATATGGTTCGCAAAACGACATACGCAAAGACCTTTTGGTTTTTTCCATATCCTGGGGCGGATGGACCTCAAAAAGATAGACCAGATCCTGCGTTGGAGCCTTCCGGTTGCATTGGAAAGCGGGGCCTTCACAGCGCTCGCCATGGTTGTAACCGCCATGGCCTCTGCCTGGTATGGTGAAACAGCAGTAGCCGTGCAGCGCGTGGGCAGCCAGATCGAATCACTGTCCTGGTTAATCGGCGGTGGTTTTTCCTCGGCAGTTACCGCCTTCGTGGGACAAAATTATGGGGCACGCCAATGGAAACGCATACGCCGCGGTTACCGTATTGCACTGGGTACGTTGCTGATCTGGGAAATCCTGGTGACACTGTTGTTGCTGCTGGGGGGGCGCTTTTTATTTTCCCTCTTCCTGCGCGAACCGCCGGTAATCCTGGATATGGGCGCTACTTACTTGCGCATCCTGGCTGGATGCCAGATTTTTATGGCGTTGGAAGAAGCCTGTGCCGGCACTTTCCGGGGGCTAGGGAAAACATTGCCGCCTAGCTTGAGCAGCGTCACAGCAAATCTGTTACGACCGCTGTTATGCTGGTGGTTTACACAGCGGATGGGTTTAAACGGATTGTGGTTGGGCATCACCGTTTCAGGTGCACTGCGAGGCATCTTTATGCTCATCTGGTATACGTTGTACGAGCGACACATACCCCTGATGGATGAACCGGCGCCAGCCCTATATCCTGAATAAGGCAGCGGTTATGCTAATATACGTACGGCCGGGAAAAACGACTTCGCGGTTGGCCCACGATTTACGTGGTTTCCCCACGGTTGGCCCGCAATTTGCGTGGTTTCCCCACGGTTGGCCCACGATTTGCACGGTTTTTGATTATTACGAAGAAGGACAGTAAATACATTTTTCATGTGCAAAAACGTTCGAGAGCAGCTAAGCTTAATCATATTAAAAGATTTGGCAGGAGAAATGTTAAGAAAATAGAAATATAGTAGAATAGGTTCCACTGTAAAAATTACATTCTGCTGCATAAAACGAAATTTGCTTGGGCGGAAGCTGTAAAAAACAGCCCATGAAGACGCCACAATTTTGAAGCAAAAATAGGCAGGACGCCATTTTTAGGGCCTTTTGAAGAGGACGTTCAATTGGCCCGGGCGAAAAATTGCCAGTCGAAGAGATGCTGATTTCAGCGAACGCCTTGCAAATAGAGTTTATACAGTAGAATCTAGAATAGATCAAGAAAATAAATTTAGTTTAAAACAAATTAAACGGTTGGGGAATATTGGCAACAATATGAACCCCGCCTGTAATGTTTAAACTTTATTTTTCCTAAATTATTTGAACTAAGCTAACAGCTAGATAGGAGGTGAAGCCAATGACCGATCGAGAACTGTTGGAAGCCATACTGATTAAAATTGCTGATATGGAAGCCACCATGGCCACTAAAGATGAACTCGCCGAAATCAGAGCCACCATGGCCACTAAAGATGATCTCGCCGAAATCAGAACCACCATGGCCACTAAAGATGATCTCGCCGAAATCAGAACCACCATGGCCACTAAAGATGAACTCGCCGAAATCAGAGCCACCATGGCCACTAAAGATGATCTCGCCGAAATCAGAACCACCATGGCCACTAAAGATGATCTCGCCGAAATCAGAACCACCATGGCCACTAA
>CAZRVU010000024.1:0-28512 GCA_964603615.1 uncultured Desulfovibrionaceae bacterium | reverse complement strand
AACCCCCGTCCCCTTGACACAGGAAGCAGTTCTTTCTGCTCTAATATTTCCTGCATTATTTTCCAGATCTGTGCTTGGACGGCCTCCGGCTTGTCTCCTGCCGGCACGATAAAAAACCGCTTTTTTTCACGGGAGGCTAACTGGAGAAAACCCTGCCGTACCCGCTGGTGAAAATCCAGTTCTTTCTGCTCGACCCGGTCTCCCGGACGGGAGGCGGCATCCGCGGTATCTGTAGTAGTAGCTTCACTGCGAACGCGGGCCAACCCTTGTTCCGCCTCGAGATCCAATAGAAAGGTAACCCTGGGAATTAGCACCCCCGTTGCCCAATAATTAATACCGATAATCATCGAGGGGTCTCCTCCCCCGGCCAAACCCTGGTAGACCAAACTGGAATCGAGGTAGCGGTCGCTGATCACAATCTCCCCCCGTTTTAAAGCCGGGCGAATCAGATCGTTGACGAGCTGCGCACGGGCTGCACCATAAAGCAGGGCCTCACAAGCTACAGTCATCTCCGCAAAGTCAGGGTTTAATAGTACCTTGCGGATTTCTTCGCTAATCGGCGTCCCTCCCGGCTCCCTGGTGAGAACTACCTCTAGCCCGCAGTCCTTGAGCCGCTCTGATAACAAACGGGCCTGCGTTGTTTTACCGGCACCATCCGGCCCTTCAAAACTAATAAACAGGCCTTCTTCTTTTTCATTTATTGCCTGTCGCGCCTCATTTTCCAGCATCGGAAGCCATCTTCCTCCCTTCAGACCCGGGGCACCGCCCGGATGGGGCTTGGCCACTGGCCAACCCCGCTGTTTCTGTATCCGTTCCGGCAAAACTGTCAAAAGCTAGAACAGCCAACCGCGGGATTTTACTGTTAAAACTGCATTAATTTTAATCACTGCATGCTTATTCTACCATAGAGGCCTCTTCTCTCACAACTTTTATTGTTCGCAAAGCCGGATCGGCTGCAGCCTGGAAAAGTTTCCCGTCCGCCCGCAGCTCCAATAGATGTGCGAGCACTGACGCGCAGATCCTTTCCCCCGGTGCGAGAAGCGGTATCCCCGGAGGAGAGAGCACGATCATCTCCGCACATATTTTCCCCATCGCAGCTTGTAAAGAAATATTATGAACCGGGCGGCGGAACGCTTCCGCCGGTGCCAGGGGAAAAACCGGGAAACCCCCTCCCTTTGTTTTTATTTGGCTTTGTCCCCCGGCCAAAACATCCTCCGTCCGGAAAAATGAAGGGGGAAAATCTTCTATTATGTTCGACACGTTATGATGCTCACCATTGACAGCAGGGCTAAAATAGCCGCACCCCGCCCCGGCTCCCTGCAGCACCCGGGCCAGTTTACGGGGAGAAAAAGAAAGAAGGGCCGGGCCGGCGATAGCCAGCAAATAGCTGCGGCCAGACATCTCCACCTGCCAGCGGTACTTTTGGGCCAGTCTCCGGGCCAGGGCCTCTCCCCCGCCGCGGGGGCAAAGAATAGTCACCCGGCAAGGATCCAGCTTAAATTCACCGCCGCAGCGAACCGCCAGCAGGGCAAAACCGCTTTTTACCAGTCTCCCGCGCAAACGCTCTGCCCAGCGCCATGCTGCAGTGAAAAGCTCTGTCCCCTTTAAGGCTGCCTGGCGCCGGGCCAGATCCAAGGAAACCAAAAGAGGATAAGAGGGGCTGCTAGTCTGCAGAGCTTGCAACCAAAACCTGATGGCAGAAGCAAAAGGCAACGCCCCGGAACCAAGATGTAGAAAGGCCCCCGGCGTCAAAGAACCAAGGGATTTATGGGCACTTTGCAGCCAGACATCCGCTCCCGCCGCCGCGCTGTGGGGCAATTTTCCCCGGTAAAAGGGAAAATGTGCCCCGTGCGCTTCATCGACAGCCAAAATTACGCCGTGCCGCGCCGTGATGCGCCGGAGGGCATTCAAATTTGCCGTCACCCCCCAGTAAGATGGCGAAGTGACCAGCAACAGCCGGGCCTCCGGGTGTTGCTGCAACGCCCTGGCCACGGTACCTGCAGAAACATTGAGCGGGAGGCCGCTGCAGCGCTCCCGCTCCACCGGCAGGTAAACGGGCCGTGCCCCGCTAAGCGCAATCCCATGCAAGGCTGCTTTATGGGCCAGCCTGGTCAACAAAACTTTCTCCCCGGGGCGGCATAATGCTGGAAAAAGGGAGAGCAGGCCCCCGGTTACACCATTAACGAGAAAAAAAGTAGCTCCAGCCCCAAAAAGAGCCGCCGCCAGCTCCTGGGCTCGTCCAATCGCCCCCTGCGGCAGGTGTAGATCGTCTAAGGCGCCTACCTCTGTCAGATCCCAGCGCAAAACGCCGGAAAAACCGCTCTTTTGCAAATCCGGTGCACCGGCCCCCCCGCCATGCAGGGGAACATGCAGCGAATGATATCCCCGGCGCAAGTGAGAGCGGACCGCAGCAAAAAGGGGGGCTTCCCCCTGTTCCCAGCGCTTACTTTTAATGATCAACACCCCGCTTTAAATGTAAAAACCTGCCATGTTTACTAAAATTAAAAATTACTGGCCGGCCTGGCAATGGTATTTTTTTGCTTTTCATTACCCCGCCCACCGGGCCTTCTTTTTTTTCGTCCGGTTACTCCTGTCCTATACCGGCACCGGCAAAGCAAGATCTGCCCCGCAATAACAGCCCTACGCATATTGCTATAAACCTACAAAACAACAAAACCGCCTTGGCGGCGGTCGGGGAAAAAGAAATTTTTTACCGTAAATAAACCCATCCACAAAAAACACTGGCACCAAACATTGATACTAGCCGGCCTACCCGGCCCCGGCGGAACCGTTTTCCGGGCACAAAAAATTTAGCGCAAGGTATAATTGGGTGCTTCTTTGGTAATCTGCACATCGTGCGGGTGGCTCTCCAACAACCCGGCATTGGTAATCCGGACAAATTTGGTTTTAGTTTGCAACTCCTCAATATTGCGCGCACCACAGTAACCCATTCCGGCGCGCAGCCCTCCGACCATTTGAAAAACTATATCGGAAACCGTCCCGCGGTAGGGCACGCGGCCCTCGATTCCTTCGGCCACCAGCTTTTGTTCATCTTCCTGAAAATAGCGATCCCGGCCGCCCTCCTTCATCGCCCCAATGGAGCCCATGCCGCGATAAACTTTGTAACTGCGCCCCTGAAATATCTCCATTTCGCCCGGGCTTTCCTCCGTCCCGGCGAAAAGGCTCCCAATCATCACACAATCCGCACCGGCAGCCAAAGCCTTTGTAATATCGCCGGAATATTTTATCCCGCCATCGGCAATGACGGGAATTTTAAAACGGCTTGCCACCTGGGACACATCATAAATGGCGGTTATCTGGGGAACACCAATGCCGGCAATTACCCTCGTCGTGCAGATCGACCCCGGCCCCACCCCTACTTTAAGTGCGCTGGCACCAGCGCGGATCATATCCCGGGCCGCCTCTGCCGTAGCGATGTTTCCGGCAATGATCTCTGCTTCCGGATACTCCTGCCTGATCGTCGCTACGATTTGCAAAACTTGTTCGGCATGGCCATGCGCCGTATCCACCACGAGGATGTCAGTCCCCGCTTCCAGCAAAGCGGCAACCCGTGCCAGGGTATCCCTGGCAATCCCCACGGCAGCAGCCACCAAAAGCCTGCCCTTATCATCCTTGGCAGCACGGGGATAAGCAATCGTTTTTTCGATATCTTTAATGGTAATCAAGCCTTTAAGCATAAAATCCTGATCGACAATTGGCAGTTTTTCTATTTTATGGTGAGCCAAAATTTCCTGGGCCTCTTGTAGATTGGTCCCTTCCGGAGCGGTAACAAGGTTATCTTTGGTCATGGCATCTTTAATGAGGCGGCTAAAATCCCTTTCAAAACGAAGATCACGGTTGGTAAAGATCCCCACCAACAGGCCGTTTTCTGTAATAGGTACGCCAGAGATGCGGTAACGTTCCATCAGCGCAGCAGCATCGTTGATCGTATGTGTCGGCGAAAGGAAAAAAGGGTTGGTGATCACCCCGTGTTCAGATCTTTTTACCCGGTCCACCTCTTCGGCCTGCCGCGCGATGCTCATATTGCGGTGCATCACGCCAATACCGCCCTCCCTGGCCATGGCTATGGCCATACGGGATTCCGTTACTGTATCCATCGCCGCACTGATAATGGGCACATTAAGACGTATATTTTGTGTCAACCTGGTGCAAATGAATATATCCCGGGGCATCGACTTGGAACGACCCGGCAAAAGCAGCACGTCATCAAATGTGATTCCTTCCTTTTTAAAGCGCTCTTCAAATTTAAAACGCTCTTCCAAAAATCTGCACCCCCAACCCATCCTTACCGTGGGATTTTCCTGATCATAGCAGATAAAAAGAGCCGGTGTCAATCTCCCCGGGGCCTTGAAACCTATTATTTCTGGCGCGGCATGCAAATTATTTTTTTTTCAAATCCGCTGCTTTCATTATTTACATAAAGGTTCGACAAATGTGGTATAAATATAGTATATTAATTATACCATGATGTTTGAATTTGATTCTAAAAAAAGTATCCTGAATAAAGAAAAACATGGAATTGACTTTCTGGAAGCCCAAGCACTTTGGGTTGATCCTGATTTGATCATAATTCCAGCCAAAACCGCTGATGAGCCACGATTTTTGGTAATAGGCCGCATTCTAGACAAATATTGGTCGGCAATAATTACCTACCGGGGAGGAAAAATAAGGATTATTTCCACGCGTCGTTCCCGGCCTGAGGAGGTTGATATCTATGAAAGCTAAGGATTTCGAGAAAAAATTTGAAGAAAACCAGGACCTTTCCGCCTATTTAGAAATTTCAAAGGCCACCCGGCCCGGACAAGAACAGCAAAGGGTAAACGTTGATTTTCCACTTTGGATGCTACACTCCTTAGATAAAGAAGCTAAACGCCTGGGAGTTCCCCGTCAATCGATCATTAAATTTTGGATAGCAGAAAAGTTAGGTAAGTTCTCTTCATAATGATGCTTAATCAAATGATACTCGATTAAAAGGGACGGGGCTAAAAGAGACGGGGCAGGCTGTGCGACAACAATAAAAATAAGCGAAGGCTTTTTAAAATAGTGGGACCCAATTACCATTGGTGCAAAAAGTGTGGCAACAAAAATACCCCACGCTAAAGCTGAAAGCCAAAAAATAATCGTGGAGGTTTAGTCACAAAAAAGACAGGAAGTATGCAATTAAAAAAGTAAGTCACAAAGGACTTACTTTTTTAATTTGAACAAGGACAAATAGCGATCTAACTAACAGCAAAACACCGGCATCCGGCACCTGCACTAGGAAACCTGCAAGCAAAACCCGGGTTGCATCACCCTGAGTAATAACGAATTATCAAACAAAGCCGGCTATTTCTGGCGCGGCATGCAAATTATTTCTTTGACGACGGTTTTAAAAAAATCGTGGGCATGGGCGGGAACGATCACGCAGGCGGTATCGGCCCCCCTGGCGCTGCCGGCTACGGAAATGATCTCCTCCCCGTAGGGGATAAGCCCGGCATCGAGGGCCATGGTGGCGATTTCAACGCAAACTTTAACCCCCTGCCCAAACATGCGCAGCGTAGTAGCAATAATTTCGGCCGGATACACCCCCCCAAACTGCAGGCGGAGAGCCCTGTCTACACCGGCCAGCAGGTGCGTCGTGGTGAGGACTTGCACGCCCTTCTCCTGCAGCTCCCGCCTCTTTTCCGGCGCCATTTCATTTTCGCCGGGAACGGCAAAACCGGTATGGTGGGTTACGCAGACCACCTCTAGGCCCTGATTAAGCAGGCCCTGATCAACAGATTTTCCGGCCAGGCCTTGATCCAAAAACTTTTCCGCCGTATCCCCACTGTTGGAGGCAACAACTATATGCCGCACCCCCAACTCCCGGGCCCGCTCCAGCGCCGCCTTTACGGTAGAAACAGTATTTTGCCGCCCCTTCCTTTCCCAAAGCAAATAAATCCCCCTCTTTCCTTCTTCCTTCTTCCTTCTTCCTTATTTTAATTATACCATGCGGGAAAAACCCCAACCGTTCCATTGCCAGATTGTCACCCTTCTTTTACCGGGATCGGTATAGCTGCCCTCAAGAACCACCAGTTCGTTTTCCCCGTTGCCGTCAAGATCGGCCAGGGCGGCCCAGTAGATGGGGCAATCAAGGTTGGAAGACTGCCAAACCGGCTTGACCTGCCCCCCTGCCAGCTTGAAGATAAAGAGATGGTTTTTAACGGCGGTGTCTTCCCCTTCCACCCAGAAAGGCCTTTGCGGGCCGAAGCTCCCCTCTTTCCAGACTAAAAGGTTCAGCTCCGGCAGGCCATCGTTATCTGCATCGCCCAAAAAGAAATAGTCCACCCACCAATTTTCCGGTGACTGCCAGAGCAGGCGGGAACCAGCCTGCACTGTGACGACCCCGTCCCGCAAGGTATATTCCTCCGTGATGCCATCCCCGTCGAGGTCGCATCTCCGGCTTTGTAATAGCCTATACCCGGATAAGTTCTCCCGATCTGGCTGCCCTGATTCGCTTTGTCCCTGGACCAGATACCTGGCTTCCGGCAAAATCCCCGGATCTGACGACGCCCCCGGCTTGCCCGGCGCGCAAACTGCAGGGCAGAAAGATTCCCGCCTTTCAGGCAGGCACAGGCGGGCCGCCTTGAAGGCTGCAAAATCATAAAAAACCCCGTCGTCACCGGCGGGGCCACCACCACCAACGGCGCTACTGCTCGCACCATAACGCCCCAAGCCGAAGCCAGCACTGTTGCCGCCATCATTAAAATTGCTACCGCCGTTTCCACCGGAACAATTGCTGGAGCCAACACAAACAGTCTTGTAGTCCCCGTTAACGTAGCACATGCTGAAACTGCCACCGCTAAGATTAAAGGTGTTGGTGCCGCCGGCGCGGTGCTGCAGCACCGCGTAATTTTTTAAACCGCTGAACAGCCCCGGAAACCATGCCAGCAAGGCCGCTGCTAAAAAAACCGGCAGCAGTCGGATAATTTTCGCAAGACGATCCTTAATTCGCCGTGCCCATACTTTAAAAAGAAGCGGCAGCAAGAAAAAGTGTTTTTTCAACATAAACCTCCAGGCCCCAACAAAACATGGTTTCGGGACAGCATGGAAGAACCTCACGGAGTAATAAAGGTTTCCGTCCACCAGGCCAGGGGCGGCGTTTGGCCAGCATCCAGCATTTCGTGCCATTTTTTATCCGTCAGGCGATCTGCCAGGGGCCAGGGAAATTCATAGTGGGAATAGACGCCGCCACGGGCAATTCTCAAGCTGCCGTCAACAGGCACCACGGCGTAGATCTCAAAAACGTGCCCCGTGGCTTCTTCCAGCACAAAACCACCGGGGTTCGTCGCCACGTCCGCCACGAGGGCCGCCGGATTTTCATAGGCTGCGGAACGATGATCCACACCTGTGTCCCGCAGTGCCTCGATCCAGAGATGCTCCAGTTGCCCACCGTAAGAGCGAATCAGATCATACTCCTCTTCGCTCAAGGGGATGTTGCCGAGCTCCTTTTCTGAGATAGTTTTCAAGGAAAGGGCCAACTGCTCCAGCCGCGCCAGGCTCTCCCCGTCTTGATCGCTCAAAAGATCACGGGAAGCCAGCCCTTCCCGCGTCATCTTCACCAGTGCCGCCAGGCGGGCATAGAGGTGCGGGTTCGGTTCCACATAGCCCCGGTCGTCCACATCTTCCCAGCCGCCGCCCATTTCCGCATAAACTTGTTTGGCATAAAGTATCGTGTCGTGCTTGAGCTCGGTCCAACTGCCCAAAAAGGTGTTCAGCTCTTTCCTGACCCAGGCCCGGCTGCGCATAAAGGAAGGAAACCCTTCCCCCTTTTCTCCCAATAGAGGTTCCAGAGTATGCAGCCAACCCCAATAGAGGTTCTGGACCCAGGTGTTTTGCTCCAGCCCGTCGATATAGCCCTGCAGCCTGCTCATATTACCGGCATAGTTCTCATAATCCGTTTCCCCCTCTGCCTCCAGCAGGGCGTAGGCTTCTGTAGAACCGAGGGCCGCGGGGATATCCAAGGCTTTGGGCAGCATTCTCCGCTCACCCTGGCTATTTTCTTGCACTTCGCGATAAACCAGCCGCTGGAAAATAGCTGCATCGAGCGTAAAGCGCTGTCCCATAAAGCGAAAACCTTTGATCTCTTGTTCGCGGTCGGGCTGTATTGTTTCGTCAAAAATAGGTACGGAATTGATGGCCGGGGGATCTAGCCTTGCTGCCGCCTCGCGGAAGGCTTCCCATTTTTCCCCGCCGGAGGCCACTTCCTCCAGCCCGTACCCGGCATCACCGCTACCGGCATCCTCATAACCGGCGCCGCCATAGATTTTATCCAACAACTCCCGGTACTGCAAGGCAGTTAGGTCATCGCTCCGGCCCACAAAGAAAGAAGTAGGCTGGTAGATGCAATCCCATTTTTGCCCGTTGTCGCTTTCGGCCAGCGCCAGCGTCATTAAAACAGCAGATTTGGTTTCATCTTCACTTTTCAAGCGGAAAGTCATGCGCCCGCACCACATCATGGCCTGGAAATATGCTTTGAGCAGTTCATCTGTATCATAGTGGCCGCGGGGGATATACTGGGAATAGTCTTCCAACAACCTCTCCGGGCCCTGCAAATCCTGACCCATATTCATCAAAGGGGATTCCGCAATCCCGTCATGCCCGGCAATCAACTTGAGCTCCTCCGCCACCACCTGTTCCACCGGCCCGGGGACAAGCGCTGCCGGGTCCAACAGCTTCCCCGCCACGGCAAAAAACCCCATATTTCTTTTAGCGGCATTTTCCCAAGCGCTGCCCTTGAGCGCAGCATATTGCTGCTCGGACCCGGAAAGCATCGCCGCCGTAAGCTCCTTCAACTCCGGCGCCAGTTTTTCTTTCTCTACCACCCGCAACAGGTGGCTGAAAAACAAGTGGTAATTGTGCAGCATGGAATCGGTCGTGATCAAACCGGGTGCTGGTTCATAACTGTTCATCTCATAAAGCATAAAAAATTCCCGGTGATTTTGACCGGGCACCACCACAAAACCGTTTTCCGCCAGCAGCCGCTCCGCCTCCGGGGAAAGATCGAACATCTCCCGGTTAGTGATGTTGCCCATCCCGGGTTCCACCTTGTAGGGCGGCACCGCCGGCGTAAAATCCACCGGTACCTCCTCATAAGCGGCAAACTCCAAAGCCAGATCCAGCGGCAGGATCATTTTTTCCCCGGCAGATCCACTGGCAGAATCCTCCCCCGGCTGCACAGCCCCCCCGCCGCACCCGGCCACCGCAGTGATTAGAAACACAATACAGAGCGCCCGGATACATCCATGAAAAATTATTTTACCCCTACTTTTACCTTTGCCTATACCTTTACCCCGGCCCGGGCCCTGACCTTGACCACGGTTTTGGCCTTGCACCAGCTCTTTGCGCACCAAAAAAATTCCCCCCTCAATTTGTTTAAGCATTTGAACACGCGGAATACGCGGGGCAGCCCCTTTGTGAACACGCGGGCCAGGGACACACAGGGACAGTCCCCTTGTGCACTTGAATATGCGGGTGAACACGCGGGCCACGACACGCGGGGACAGTCCCCTTGTGCACTTCTGGGGGACACACAGAAACAGTCCCCTTGTGCACTTACCCTTGCGCACTTACCCTTTACCCTCCATGCCCTCGCGCATACCCTCATAGAATAAGACGAAGGAACCTTGCAGCGGTTCCTTCGCTTCTATAAAATTCCAAGTAAATGGCGGGGAATGATTATTTTTAATTAGCCTAAATCCATGGAAGTTAAAGACATGCTATGTTTAGCCCTGGCCAATATTGTAAAACTCCAAACCTAAATCCTTATTCTCCCACTGGTTATCAGCTCCGACAATAGCACAACCTGAAATCTTGGCTGAAGAAATTATTAACGCATCCGGCATTCTAAGGCCTGTTTTACCCCTTATTTTAGCAGCTTCCAGCGCTATCGTTTTATTGACGTCAACCAAAAATAAATTCGGGAATGTGTGCAAAAACTTTTTTATCCGATCAATTAAAAGGCTATTGCAGTGCTTCATTGGCTTAACCAATATTTCTGCTACCGTAATAACCGATATGAATCCTTTTACTTTTCCTTTTTCAACGGCAAAAAATATTTCTTTAGAAATGTCTCCAAACACTTCATTCCCTTCTAAAAAAAAGATTACTATGTTCGTATCAATCATAACCTTTTTCCTTTTAATCAGTTTTTCGATTATGGAATTCAATCCCAGGTTCTCCTTTCAGCCTGGACACCGGCCTCAATTTCCTCAACAGTGTTGCCATAGGTCCCCTTGGCCATACTATAATAATACTTCGTATAATTGTCCGGTTCGGGAGTGATAACAATCCTGCCATCTGCTATCTCCATGACCAGCCTGCTTCCTTTTCTTACATTTAGCTCACGGCAAATTTCTATGGGTATGGTAACCTGGTTTTTACTGGATACCTTTACTTTATGCATTCTTCCTTACCCCCTTTGAATAATCCCTACAAGGATATTATAGTCTTATTTTGATTTTTTATCAACGCAGGGCATGCAAGGCAAGGGCGACACGCAGGAACAGTCCCCTTGTACACTCGTGCACCGTACCCTTTACCCTTCATGCCCTCACACATACCCTCATAGAATAAGACGAAGGAACCTTGGGTGACACGCGGGGACAGTCCCCTTGTGCACTCCAATATGCCAATTTCTGATGTTCATTTTATGCGCGGATGATTCCCATTGTTTACAGTAGGTATTTGTTGTGACTTTCTGGGACACGCAGGGACAGTCCCCTGGGGCGCGCAGGGACAGTCCCCTTGTGCACTATGCCCTTACACATACCCTCATAGAATAAGACGAAGGAACCTTGCAGCGGTTCCTTCGCTTCTATAAAATTCCAAGTAAATGGCAGGAAATGATTATTTTGAGATGCTATCTCGGTTTAATGAACATTTGCGTCACTATTTTCCCGTAGGGCCCGCCATCTACAATGCCAATGCCCACGTGGGTAAAATTGGGGTTCAAAATGTTAGCACGATGCCCCGGGCTATTCATCAGCGAGGTGTGAGCCCGTGCCACAGTCGGGGCACCGGCCAGGTTTTCCCCGGCATAAGTATAAGCGATTCCCGCTTGCTGCATCATTTCAAAGGGTGAACCATAAGTAGGGGACTGGTGGTCAAAATAATCCAGCGCAATCATGTCCTTGCTTTTCAGGCGGGCCAGTTCAACCAACCCGGATTGAATTTTTAGTTCATCCAAACCCGCCTTCAAACGCTCCTCATTAACCAGTTGCAGGAGCTGCAGTTCTTCTGCCGAAAGTTCGGCATAACCCGGCTGCGGTTCAGGATTGGGTGCAGGCACAGGATCCGGCTCAGGGAGCCAGGGTTCCGGTTGCGGCACCGGCGTGGGATCCGGCCGGGGGGGCTGTGGTTTTGGTTTCGGAGCCGGCACCACCGGTGGTTGCCGGGGATCCGGAGCCGGTTTTGGCGAAGGATCCGGCGTTGGCCGTGGATCAGGGGCAGGAACCGGGGCAGGGGCGGGTTTCAAATTGGAATCAACGAGCCGCAGGCCGACGTGATAATAGATCGTAACCTTTTGACTGCCACCCTTCCCCTGGCAAGGAACCTGAATGGTCCTGGTTCCTGATTGTGAAGATCCAGCTCCTCCCCCTTCCAGGCAAGGGATTTGAAAACGGTAAACAGGCCGGGCTTCCTCCCCCTGCCACACATACTGCACAGGAACATCCCGGCCATTGCATTTAACCGTCCAATTTGCATTCGTGCAAGCAGCAGTTGGAGAAATAGAGGCAAACAAAAACAAGAAAAGCAGTGCAACCGTAAATAATTGATATTTTTTTCTGGTAAACATAATCTCCAATCTTCTCCTTTCGTGGCCTAAATCCATGCGGGGAATACAATCCAATTATAACTTTTTACCATTGTTTACTCAAATTGCCTCTAAAGGCCTCTCCTTCCTTTTTATACCCCCCGCAGAGGGCTATCCTTAAAAAAAACTGCTGCTGCTTTTTTAGGAAATAATGTTAAAATATGCTTGCCTATAGCATTTTTTACCAGCCACCCGCCCGCCAAAAAGCACAAAAAAAGAAAAGGGCCGGATGGAGTTTCCAGCCCTTTCTATAACGTCCCCGCAGTTGGGGAACACAGGAGAACACGGGGGTTCGCCCGCTTTTCCAGACTACCAGGGAATATTAATGACATCGCCGGGATAAATCAAATTCGGATCCTTGATCTGCGGATTGGCACGAATTAAAGCATCCAGCGGCACACCAAAGCGCTTGGCTATCAGGTAAAGCGTATCACCCTTCTGCACAACATAGGTTTGCTTTTCCGGTGGGTGGGGCCGGTGCGGCGGCTTGGGCGGATGCGGCCGGTGTGGCGGATATTCCGGTTCAGGACGCCCCGGCGGATGCGGTGGATGCGGCCCTGGCCGGTGCGGCGGATATTCTGATTCAGGACGCTCTGATGGATATGACGGATGCGATGGATATTCCGATTCCGGTCTTTCCGGCCGGTGCGGCGGGTATTCCGATTCCGGTTTTTCCGGCCGGTGCGGCGGATACTCTGACTCAGGACGATCCGGCGGCCCCGGCCGGTGCGGCGGGTATTCTGATTCAGGACGCTCCGGCGGATACGACGGGTGCGGCCCTGGCCGGTGCGGCGGCCCCGGCGGTTGCGGCGCCCGCGGAATATTAATGACATCGCCGGGATAAATCAGGTTCGGATCCTTAATCTGCGGATTGGCACGAATCAAAGCATCCAACGGCACACCAAAGCGCTTGGCTATCAGATAAAGCGTATCACCCTTTTGCACAACATAGGTTTGCCCGTGAGACCCCGGCGGTTGCGGCGCCTGCGGAATATTAATGACATCGCCGGGATAAATCAGGTTCGGATCTTTGATCTGCGGATTGGCACGAATCAAAGTATCCAACGGCACACCAAAGCGCTTGGCTATCAGATAAAGCGTATCGCCCTTTTGCACAACATAGGTTTGCCCGTGGGGCCCCGGCGGTTTCGGTGGCTTAGGCGGGTGCGGCGGCCCCGGAGGATACGGCGTCCCTTTGCCCCGCACATCTACAACCACTTCCAACTGCACCGTTCGGGTCACTTTGGCAAAGATCTCCAGCACAGCCGTCTGCTCCAGCTTCTTCTCATACACCAGCCGGTGCATAATATCACCGATAATCTGGACACGCACCTGTGCGTTCATTCCCGGACGGGCTTCTTTGGCATTTTTAATAAAGCGGAAGGGCACATCTTCCCTTAAATGGCGCAACAGGTTGGTTTTATCCACGAAAAAGATTTGTTTGTGCAGCGTCCCTTTGACGAGAACCTGATCTGTACGTGCCTCCGCCTCAACGTTTACAACTTTCCCTAAAATTTCAACAATCTTAATGGCCTGCATGGGCAGGGTGATCTCCGAACGGAGCGTCTCCCTCTGCAGCACATCTACCACGACATGTTCAACTTTTAGCAGTTTCCTGTAAACTTCAATGCCGGGCCCGGTTACAGCGGTTACCACATAAATCTGCAATGTTTCCGTAACCTTGACAAATATATCCAGAATTAAATTCTGGCGCAGCTCGCGGCTGGGCGGATGGTACAATTCAAAATCCTCTACGACAACCTTGACACTGACCTGCACCTCCATACCCGTTTTGGCACCGGGAATATCAATTGTCTTCGTAAAAGGCACATCCTCGGCGGCATGGCGCACGAGATCACCTTCATCCACCAGGAAAATCTGCTTGTGAATCGTCCCGCGCACGATAACCGTGTCTTGCTTAATTTCGGCGCTGACATCGCGCACTGTGGGGAGGATTTTAAAGATTTTCTTGGCTGTAATTGGCAGGGTGAATTTGGGATTAATCGTCTGCCCGAGGCGGTCTTCGCCCACCACACTGTCAACTTTTAAAAGTTCCTTCTCAACGGTAATGCCTTTGCCCTCCACGTCGATAACCACTTCAATCTGTTCTGTCACGGTAACTTTGACAAAAATTTCCAACACAACGGTCTGCCTTAAAGTTTCGTAATGGCTGAGATGTGTATCGACACTGAGCACCCGCACCTCTGCATGTGCGTTCATCTCCGGTTCGGCACCTTTGATATCGACAAAAACCCGGAATTGCATTTCTTCAGGGATATGGTGCACCAGGTCGCCCTTATCCACGACAAAAAGCTGTTTGTCAATGATACCGGTCACCAAAACCCCGCCGGAACGCACTTCCGTTTCCACATCTGTCACGTTGGTAATCACTTCATAAACTTTTTCTATTTTGTAAGGCAGTTGAACTTCTGCTTCAACAGCCTCGCGCACTGTTGTTTCGCCAATAACCCGTTCAACTTTAAGTAGCTTCCGTTTAACAACTAAACCACTGTACAATATTTTTCCCTCCTCTCAACTCAATTTTACTGGCAGTCTGCTATAATATATACAAATTGCCTCTGCAGGGTTACAAGGACGTTAAAGAAAATTTGGGCGCCTTTTCATAGCACCACTGTAGGCCCGAAAAAGGGAATCGCCTGCTGATAGAGAATAAAATTAAGGATGATTCCTCTACAAAAATTACATTCTACTGCATAAAACGAAATTTGCCCGGGCGGGAGCTGTAAAAATTAGCCCATGAAGACGCCACAATTTTGATGCAAAAATGGCAGGACGCCACAATTTTGAAGCAAAAATGGCAAGACGCCATTTTTAGGGCCTTTTGAAGAGGACGTTCAAGGGGCGGCAACGACTGAGTAATTGCAGTGGTCCACTAGTTTGAAAAAGAAAGGGGGGATGGTTGTGCATCCCACTAAAACGGTTGCCCTGGTGCCGGCTTATAATGAGGGGCCCCGCCTGGCTGCCGTCTTGGAAGTCATCACGACCAGCCCGCGGGTAGATGAAACCATTGTGATCGATGACGGTTCCACAGATGAAACGGCGAAGGTGGCCGCCTCCTTTCCCGTGGAGCTTTTGCGCTGGGAAAAGAACCGGGGCAAAGGTGCCGCCCTGCAAGCCGGCCTGGAAAAAGCGGCAGATGCCGCTTATTACCTTTTCCTCGATGCCGATCTGCTGCGCCTCAAGCACGAACATATCGCACAGCTTCTCAATCCCTTAGGCGGGGAGCAGCCGGCGGCCATGACTGTCGGCACTTTTCGCCAGGGCAAAAAAGCAAGCGTTAACCTGGCGCAGCACTATTTTTCTATACTCAACGGCCAGCGCGCCTTGCACCGCGATTTTGTAAATATCCTGCCCGACCTGCGCTGGTCGCGCTTCGGGGTAGAGATACTGCTCAGCAAATACGCCCAACTGGCCGGGCAAACCGTCCGCCACCCGGAACTCCAGGGCATTTCTCATGTCACCAAGGAGGAAAAACTGGGATTTCTAAAGGGTTTTTGCTACCGGCTGCAAATGTTCAAGGAATGCCTTTACTCGCTCTTTAACCATCAAAAAATGATCCGGCGCTTTCCGGGAAAGGTGCCCGCAGAGATCCTGCAAAAAATTACCTGATTTTAACACTAAGCACTAAATACTAAGTACGCCGTAGCCGTAACAGTCAAAAAAGGAAGGGGGCGCAGTTATGCTGCGCAGAAATTTAACTGAGGAAGAAAAATATAATCTTAACGTGACGTTGGAAAAGGCAATCGCGGAGCTGGCCCAAAGTGAGCCGCGCACGGTTTGCCTGAACAGCGCCGTGATCTTTAACCGGGAGGAGGACAGCTATATCCTGCCTTACCTCAACCGCAGGTACTATGTGCACCATCATACCGGCAAGGTACAGCCTTTTTCTGGCGGAGGCAACGGCGACGGGGCAGGGGCAGGGGCGGCCGTATCCCTTCACCTGCGGATTCTCTTCCTGCATTACCTAAGCGGCGCCCGCGGGACCCCTTTGCAAAACAAGTGGATTACCTTTAAGGAACTCCCCGGAGGGCAGATCTATACCGGCCCCTACCAAAACCGGACGTTGCGGCCCCTCTTGCAAAATTTTGGCGCCCAACCGGAAAAATTTGTCGCCCTGGCCGAAGATCTGGGCGGGCAACGCGCCGCCTTTGGCGATCAGGCCGTCACCCTTTACCCTTTTCCACGCCTGCCGCTCACCTTTGTTTTCTGGGCCGGCGATGATGAATTCCCGCCGACGGCAAACATCCTCTACGATGCCTCCGCCGCCGACTACCTGCCCACGGAAGATCACGTTCTCCTGCCGTCGCTGATCATCTGGGAGATAGCTGCCCGCCGGTGAAGTGAAGGGAGGACATGAAACGGGGGAGTAAAACAGAAAATCGCCCCCGCAAGATGTAGTTCAGCAGGGATGGAGGATCTGAATATTGGCCAAATATTTTATTACCGGCGGCGCAGGATTTCTGGGCATCAACTTGATACGCTACCTGCTTGCAAAAGGACATACGGCCGTGTCTTATGATTTTGGGGAATTTAGCTATCCTGAAAAGAATCTGGACAGCGTAAAAATTGTCCGGGGGGATATACGCCACCGCCAACCACTGGCCGCAGCAATGCAAGGGTGCGGCATCGTCGTCCATACCGCGGCAGCCTTGCCCCTTTATTCCAGAAGCGATATCTGGACAACAGATGTTGACGGGACGAGGAACGTGCTTGAATCTGCCCTCAGCAACGGCGTGCAAAGGGTGATCATGATCTCCTCCACCGCAGTTTACGGGATACCTGTCCACCACCCGCTGGTAGAAGATGATCAACTGGTAGGGGTCGGGCCTTACGGGGAAGCAAAGATAGCGGCAGAAGGGGTTTGCCTTGAATACCGCAAAAAAGGCCTCTGCGTGCCGGTAATCCGTCCCAAATCCTTCGTCGGGCCCGAAAGACTGGGCGTATTTGCCTTACTTTACGATTGGGCCAAGGACGGTAAAAATTTCCCGCTGATCGGCAGCGGGAACAACAAGTACCAGCTTTTGGATGTGTATGATTTATGTGCAGCAATCTACCTCTGTGCAGCCCTGGACGAAAATATTGTCAACGACACCTTCAATATCGGGGCAGAAAAGTTCGCCACGATGAAAGAAGATTACCAGGCGGTGCTGGATAAAGCCGGTTTTGGTAAAAAAGTGGTCGGCCTCCCCGCCGCACCGGTAATCTGGATCTTAAAAACCCTGGAAGCGCTGCGCCTCTCCCCCTTATACAAGTGGGTTTATGAAACGGCGGCCAGGGATTCTTTCGTTTCCATTGACAAAGCCAAGGCAAAGCTTGGCTTTAAACCTGTTTACTCCAATCAGGAAGCCCTGCTTAGAAACTACCAGTGGTACCTGGACAACCTGGAAAAATTTAACTCCACCGCCGGGGTATCCCACCGGGTTCCCTGGAAACAGGGAATATTGAAAATAGCCAAGCTGTTCTTTTAAATTTGCCAGTTGTAAAACCTTACCTTTTAAAAAGCTCCCTTTGGGTATAGTAAAACCCCGCCAACCCCAACAAAACACCCAGCCACAACGTGGAGAAGCGCGTGATCAAGGTCGTCGCAGCCGCCATTTCCTTCCCCAGACCCGCCAGGAGCAGCAAAACCATGATGCTGCCCTCTGCTGCCCCCAACCCTCCCGGTAAAAAAGAGAGCGCCCCGACGATCGAAGAAAAAGAAACCACAAAAATGGAAACGAGAAGCGGGATCTCCCCGCCCAACGCCCTGACGGCCAAAAAAATAACCAGCCCTTCCAAACCCCAGGAAAACACACCGAGAAAGACCGTATACAAAACGGCAGGTAAAGAAAAGAGGCGGCGCGCCGTCTGCTGGAACTCGCCGAGAAAGCAGGCCGTCCCCAACAACCAGCCCCATCCCCACCGCTGCCCTTTATTTTTCAATAGCCGCAAAAGAGAGCGGAACAACCGCTCAAAGTGAAAGACAGCCATCGCCAGCACCAAAAAAAGAAAAACGGCCGGCAGGACATACTTTCCATAAGGAAAAGCCATCGAACCGGCGGCAGCCAGCAGAACCAGGGCCAACCCGTCGCTGAGCCTTTCCGCCAACACAATGGGCACCGTCTTACTGAAAGGCGCGGCGCAGTGCTCTTTTAACAGATAGCACTTTAACAATTCTCCCACCTTGCCCGGCGTGATCGTCATCGCCAGCCCGCTCATAAAAATTAGCCTGTTCATCCTGGCCTGCGGGTAAATACCGGCCCGCCGCAGGTAATAGTTCCATTTGATATAGCGAAAAAAATAGTTTAAAGGCGCCAAAAGAAGAATCGCCGGCAGGTAGCGCCGGTCCAAAGATAAAAAATTGCAGGAGATGCCGCGCAGATCCCCTAAAATTAGAAGGGCGGCGATAACTACCAGCCCTGCTGCTATCCCTACCCCCAAAGATCTTTTGTATTTGGCCGCCTGCTCCATGTTATTGCCCCGCCGCCTTTAAATAGAGGATGAATACGCAAGCTAAAACCCAAAGAAATATGCTGGCGCCAAGGGGCTTGTCCTGCAACAAAACTTCTTCAGGACTACCGCCCCGGTCCCTTTTGTGCACCAGAAAAAGATAGCGGAAAAGGCCATAAACGACAAAAGGGATAGTCAGCATCAGATCCTGCGTGGGGCTGGCCGTAAAGCTATAGAGTGAATAGGCCATAATCGTAGCTGCCGTGACAATATTGATGAGCTGGTCGAGATAGGCCACGGAATAATCGGCAAGCACCGGGCGATGCGCGCTCCCGTCCTCCCCCAGGCTGATAAACTCGTGCCGGCGCTTGGCAAGTGCAAGAAAAAGAGACAACAGCAGCGTGCAGATGAGCAGCCAGGGCGAAATACGCACACTAATCGCCACCCCCCCGGCCACAACGCGCAAAAGAAAACCAAAGGCCACCGCAAAAACGTCGATGATGACAATATGTTTAAAATACAGGGAATAAGCCGTAACCAGCAGAAAATAAAGCGCTGCCACCAGTAAGAAGTTCTTTCCCAATATAAAAGAAAGGCCCCCCGAAATCGCCAACAACACCCCAAAAATGACCCGGGCCTGCCGCGGGCGGATCCGGCCCGCAGCCAGGGGCCGGTGGCGTTTACGATCATGCTGCCGGTCCTTCTCCAAATCCACCATATCGTTCACAATATAAACTGCGCCGGAAAGCAGGCAGAACGCACCAAAAGCCAGCAACGTCCTGTAGAGCAACGGCAGATGGAAAAGGTTTCCGGAGAAGACCAGCCCGGCGAAAAGAAAGAAATTTTTCGTCCACTGCCGGGGACGCAGCAGGCTGAACGCCGCCCTTAGCAGCGAAAAATAGTTTTTTTGGGGAGCCTTTGGCCTGGTTTCCAGTTGTTTTCTACTCTCCAAGACAACACCCCCAAGAATAGGTAGCAAAAAAAAGTAATCACCATGCAAACTCTTTTCATTTTATCACATTAAAAGCCTAAACAAAAAAAACCGGAATAATGGCCAAGACAATAGCCCTGTCCAGCAGACGTTTGACAAAATGCCGCCACAACAATTTAATTAAAAGATGATTCCACTGCAAAAATTTCATTCTGCTGCATAAAACGGAATTTGCTGGGCGGGAGCTGTAAAAATCAGCCCATGAAAACGCCACAATTTTGAAGCAAAAATGGCAGGACGCCATTTTTAGGGCCTTTTGAAGAGGGCGTTCAATGGGCCCTGGGCGAAAAATTGTCAGTCGAAGGGGCATGGGATGCTAAAAACCGGTATGACTTACCGCGTTCAGTGGGCCCGGGCGAAAATTGTCAGTCGAAGGGATGCTGATTTTAGCAAACGCCTTGCCAATAGAGTTTATGCTAGAGAATCAAATATTCACATGAACAGGAAACTTTTCCTGCCGTTCTTCCGTCAAGTTGATAAAAGCGGCAATCATTTCCAAGCCCGGCCCGGCCACAATGCTCTACAAATTTGCCCTGGACAACGGTAAAATAGCATACAGCGCCCGGGGCAGGGTCCCCGGCACGATCTTAAACCAGTTTTCCCTGGACGAGTTCCGGGGGCACCTACGGCTGGCCACGACAACCGCCCCCCGGGACATTGGCGCCAGCGTTTCTAAAAACAACGTCTACGTTTTGGACACCGGGCTGCAGATCACAGGCCGGGTGGAAGATCTCGCTCCCGGCGAAAAAATCTATGCCGCCCGCTTCCTGGGGGAAAAAGGGTACCTCGTGACGTTCCGCACCGTCGATCCCCTTTTCGTCCTCGACCTGCAGGATCCGCAAAAGCCCCGCCTCCTGGGCGCCCTGAAAATACCCGGTTACAGCGACTACCTCCATCCTTACGATGAAAACCACCTGCTTGGTTTCGGCAAAGATACCCTAGAGATCCCGCTGAAAGATCACCAGGGCCGCATTACCGGCAGCAACGTCATCGAACTAGGCCTGAAGCTCTCCCTCTTTGACGTCAGCGATGTGCAGAACCCCGTAGAGAAATTTAAAACAACGATCGGCGGGCCCGGCACCCACTCTGAGCTACTCCAGAATCACAAGGCCCTGCTTTGGAGCAAAGAAAAAAACCTGCTGGCCTTCCCTATAACCGTCATGGAAGCCAAAAGCAGCAGCACCTCGCAAGGCTTTCGCTGCTACGGGGAATTCACCTTCCAGGGCGCCTATATTTACAACCTGGACTTACAAAAAGGCTTCCAGCTCCGGGGGAAGATCACCCACCTGAACGAAGAAGACTACCTCAAAGCCGGCAGCACTGGTACGACAGCGATAAAAACATAGAGCGCATCCTCTACATCGGCGATACCCTCTACACCCTTTCGCCCGGCCGGATCAAAGCCAACACCCTGGCCGACCTTAAAGAGATCGGTGCACTGCACATACCCTGATCCCCGCACGGGAATTATAAAACCTGACCTAAATTCAAATGCTTTGACAAACACATGTGCCGCCTTTTTCCTGATTGAAAGGGCGGCACTAGGGCATGGCGCTGGCTATCTTCCTATCCTTCTTGAATTTAACGTATCTTTACCCTCCCAGATCCTAGAAGCCTTGAGCTCGAAAGGGCGGGGCTATCCACCTAGCCAAAAAAGAAAGCCAAAATAAAAGCATACAACAAAGCAGGTAAAAGATTGCCCACTTTGATCTTCTTAATTTCCAGGATATTTAAACTGATCCCCAAAATTAACAAGCCGCCGGTTGCGGTCATTTCGGCTAAAACCGCCTCCGTCATTAAACTACGCAGCGAACCGGCCAAAAGCGTAATGCTTCCCTGGTAAAGAAAAACCGGCAGCGCCGCAAAGGCCACCCCCGGACCGAGGCCGGCACCGAGCATAATGGAAGTAATGCCATCCAAGATGGACTTGGCAAAAAGCGTCGTGTGCTTCCCGGTCAAACCGCTTTCAAGAGAGCCCATCACAGCCATGGCGCCCACACAAAAAAGCAAGCTCGCCGTCACAAACCCCTGCGTAAAAGTTGCACCCGTCCCCCCGGGGGAGGAAAAACGCCTTTGTAGGGATTCGCCCCACTTTTGGAGCCTCTCCTCCAAGGCAAGAAGCTCCCCGCTAATTGCACCAGCCAGCATACTACCTAAAATCAGCAAAACGTTGCGCGCCTCCAAAACCATTTGGAGGCCAATTAAAATGGTGATCAACCCTATCGCCTGCAGAATGATATTTTTGATCCTTTCCGGCAACCCCGCCTTGACAAAACGCCCTAGAAGCGCACCGACAAGAATAGCTACAGCATTTACGACCGTTCCCAGCATGGATAATTGTCCCCCGCCAACCTTAGATAGTATCAGTAACCGCCTCAAATATCGGTGATCTTATAGTAACAAAACTTGCAGCTTAAAGCCAGATTAACTTCCAGGCCGATATAAAAAACCTTATGCTTAATTTCCGAGTCCCCGGTTAGTAGTAGCGCTTAAAACCTTTTGGTAATTTAATTTTTAGACAGCAGAATGTATTTTTTGCAGTGGCGTTCAATTACAAGTCGGTTAATTCTCATTTTCCCCGCTTTTATAATCACTTTGCAGGCGCGGATCTTCTTGCACCAAGCAGCGCAGGTAAGCGGCCAGATCCCGGGAAAGATCCTCTCTCCCCAGCGCATACTCCACCGTCGCCTGCAAAAAGCCCAGCCTGTCCCCTACATCATAACGCCTGCCCGTAAAGGAATAAGCGCGGACCGGCCGGGTGGCGGCCAGCGCGTGCAAGGCATCCGTAAGCTGGATCTCCCCCCCGGCCCCCGGCCTGGTATGCTCTAACACGTCAAAAATCTCCGGTTCGAGCACATAGCGCCCCAACACGGCCAGATTGGAAGGCGCTTTTTCGCGTGCCGGTTTTTCCACCAGCCCTTTCACTTGCCAAAGAGGCCCCTCCCCCGCCGCACTTTCTACGATGCCATATTTATGTACCTCCGGCCAATCCACCGGCTGAACGCCGAGCACCGTCCCGCCCTTCTCCGCATAAATATTCATCAGCTGCCCAATACAAGGTACTGCGCTGTCGATCACATCATCCCCCAACAGTACCGCAAAAGGTTCCCGGCCAACAAAATTGCGTGCACAGTGGACGGCATGTCCCAGTCCCAAAGGCTCCTTTTGCCGCACATAGTAGAGCTGGGCCATCTCCGGGATGGCACGGATCATCTGCAGTTCCGCCGCCCGCCCCTTTTCTTCCAAAAGCGCCTCCAGCTCCATAGAGTAATCAAAATGATCCTCGATCGCCCGCTTGCCCCGCCCCGTGATAATCAAAATATCCTCAATGCCTGCCGCCACCGCCTCCTCCACCACATATTGGATGGTAGGCTTGTCCACAATCGGAAGCATTTCCTTGGGCTGGGCCTTAGTTGCCGGCAAAAAACGGGTCCCCAGACCCGCCGCCGGTATGACTGCCTTCTTAATTTTTTTTATCTCCATCATTATTTTTCAAACCACCTCATGCTATCCTAAAATATACATACTAGATTATATGTAAGTGAGCCCCTCCGGCTTCCGCCCCATCCGGCAGGCCATCAGCGGTGGCTTTCCCCGCGGTTGGCCTTATATTCGGCAAAACTGACCGGCCCCGACCCGGCCGGCGACTCCTGCGGGCCCAAAAGCCGTCCCAGATCCGCCCCCAGCATCGCCCCCAGAGCATGCAGCTCCGCATCTCTTTCCCGCTCGCTGCGGAGCGCATCCGGTGCCACAAAGATACGCCGGTGTTTGGTCAGCGCAAAGTTCTCCCTGTCGCTGAAAAGTTCTTCCGTCAGCTTTTCACCTGGCCGCACCCCCGTAAACTCAATCGCTATATCCTTCTCCGGCAGCAGGCCGGATAAAATAATCATATCCCTGGCCAGATCGACCACCTTGACCGGTTCGCCCATATCCAGCACAAAAATTTCCCCATTTTTGCCGAAAGCCCCGGCCTGAATCACCAACTGCACCGCCTCGGGGATAGTCATAAAATAGCGCGTCATCTCTGGATGGGTAACCGTCACCGGGCCACCGGCGGCAATCTGCTCCTTAAAAATGGGCACCACACTGCCCCGGCTGCCCAGCACATTACCAAAGCGCACCGCACAAAAGGCGCAAGCACTATTTTGATGTGCCTGGAACCGGGCCTTATCTTGCATATAAATCTCCACCGTCCTTTTGGTGGCGCCCATCACACTGGAGGGCTTTACCGCCTTGTCTGTAGAGATGACGACAAAACGCTCCACCCCGTGCCGCACCGCCAAATCTAACAGGTTTTTACTGCCGAGGACATTATTCTTCACGGCCTCCTCCGGATTGTTTTCCATCAGCGGCACATGCTTGTAAGCGGCAGCATGAAAAATCACACGGGGCTTTAAATTAATAAAAACCTGCTCCAAAGGCAGCCGGTCCCTAATATCCCGGACCAGCGGGTAAAAGTGCAGCCCGGGGTAATCCCGGTACAGCTCCTGTTCCGTCTGGAAAAGGTCATTTTCGCTCTGATCCAGCAACACGAGCTTGGCGGGCCCCAACAGGGCCAGTTGCCGGCAAAGCTCCGCGCCAATGGAACCACCGGCCCCGGTCACCATCACCGTCCTGCCGGCCAAATAACCGGAGATTCCCTCCATATCGCTCTCCACCGGGGGCCGCCGCAGCAGATCCTCGATCTCGACCTCTTTCAAATGTTGAAGATTGACCTTCCCCTCCAGAATTTCATAGACGCCGGGGACCGTCTTTATTTTCACCGGCAGGCCCTCACAAAGCTCGATAATCTCCCGCAGCTTGACGTAAGGAACAGAAGGCATGGCGATGACAATCTCGCTGATTCCCCTTTCTTCCACGATGCGGCGGAGATCCTCCCTTGCCCCCAGGACCGGAAAACCCTGGATCACCTGGTCCCTCTTGGCCGGATCATCATCAATAAAACCCACGAACCGTACACCTTGTTCCGCCTGGTGCTTTTTAAACTCCCTTGCCACCAGCACCCCGGCATCCCCGGCCCCGAGAATCAGCACCGGCGCGTTTCCTTTGGACAGGCCGGCACCCCTCCGGCTCAGATAATCGGCCAAAACCCGCAAAAGAAAACGGGATCCTCCCAGCAAAAACAGCAACAAGCAAAGAAAAATGACATAAACACTGCGCGGCAACAGCAAGCCCGCATGCACACTGTAAAGATAACTGCCTACCGCCGCGGCCCAAACGACCAAGAAAACAAATAAGAGCTCGTCCACACTGGCGTAACGCCAAAACCGCCGGTAAAGGCCTGCCAGAAAAAAAACCAGCAGATTGATCAAAATTACCGGCCGGAGCAGGCGCTCAAAAACAACCATATACCCCGCCGGTATATCTCCCTCAAAACGCAAAACCAGGGCCAGGTACAGGGACCCACCCACCAATAAAATGTCGATTAAAACCAAAACAGCCCGTTTTAATTTCCCGTTAAATTCGGCATCTTTACAACCGCCAATCAAACCAGAGTATCGAATATTATCAAAACATTTTTTCTTTCTTCTATTTTAGCATATCTTCGCATTGCTGCATATGAAAAAACATGCGAACATATTATGGTGCGTATGCATGTTCGCCACAGGCTGCCAGAATTCCTGACGGATGATAAATATTTATGAAAATTTATCTGTGGTTTTTATTTTAACTTATAGGTTACCCCGGCGCCACTGCCCAGTTTTTGAACAATATTTTTATCTACAAGGTTGTTTAGGATTCTAATGGTTTTTGACTTCTCGAATCCGGTTTTTAAATCAATTTCTCCCCTTCTAAGCTCTATCTTTTCTTTTAATAGGCCATAAACAGTCAATTCGTCCTCCGATAAGTCTAATTGATCCGTTTCAGTAACCGGCAATACTATCTTTATATTGTTTTCAGTTACATCAAAATGGGGCTTAGATATGCTTTCGATATACTCATCGTTTATTCTTGCTATCCCGGTACCAAACCGTTCTATAATAGCTAATCTGAAAAACACACCGGCAATGATAGGATTTCTTAACACGGAAATGTTTCCATACAAATATTCGTCTTTATCAATACCCTTGGGCAACCCCCCCGGAGAATTGATTTCAATACGATCCTCATACATAGCTATTTGAATATATCTCTTTGTATCAAAAACCCTGTGGACTATTGCATTAGCCAAGGCCTCTCTAAAGGCTTCTTTGGGAATTAACTCTTTTTTTGCCCTGCTATAACCCTCTATTTCTTCATATAGATAATACTGTTCAAAAATTTCTACAGCCCTGTTATATTGGGAAAGCAGTGATTTATAACTAACAGTTTCCCTGTAAAGAATCTTATTAATGTCCTTTCCAAATTTAACTATGTCAATTCCCGAAAAAGCCATCTCATTTTTATCGGCTAAAAGTTCCCCGGCAATATTGTAATACCCGTCTTTATTGTATAAATTTAAAGTCTTTAAAATATCCAGGTTAATTTTATTTATCCCTGCTTTTTCCTTTAACATGTGTTCTAACTTACTAAAGGCCAGATCTTGGGCAGTGGCCCTTCCCTCTTCGTAATCTATATTAATGCCCTCTACAGCCAACCTCCTAAGTTCAAACCTATCTACCTCCACAGAAGATGTACCAGATCTCTTGTAGGCCTTTCTATGATAATAATATGGTGTGTCTTTGCCTTTTTTGACCATAAGGACAATAATCATCTTACCATCTGTTTCATTTATATTCACCCGGAAATTAGGAACGGGCGCGATAGAATCATTTATCATGTTTTCAATCCTTTGACACTCGCCCCTTACATTATTTAGGCCTACCATATTTCCATTATCATCAACGCCAAACATTATTTCCCCGTCATTATAATTGGCATAAGCACTCACAGTCTTTAAAAAGGTTCTTGAAACCTCTATTTTAAATTCTAGGTTGTATCTTTCCCGGGTATCCACAGGCATTGCCCTCCTGTAATATTTATAGTAAGATTCTACCATAAACATATATCTTGCGCAACGCCAACCTTGCCGTTGCATCCCTCGTTGCATTTTATGTCGATTTTACTGCCCCCGTTGCACAACGATTTGCAACGAGGCTTAAAAACGGTTTCAGTTCCCAAAGGTTTTATTTTTATTTCCATAAATTATTTCCGTAGCCTGCCGTTTACAATTACCCGCCCACCACCTTGAATACACCGTTGCTTACACCTAAAATAATAAGGCCGGAAATCATGTTGCCAACCAAGATGGCTAGAAAGACCCATTTAAACCGCATATCGAGGAATGCTGCCGCCAGGCTCCCGCTCCAGACCCCTGTGCCGGGAAACGGGAGGGCAACCAGCAGTACCAAGCCCCATACCCCGTACCTTTGAATTTGATGGCTCTTTTGTTCTGAATTGGCGGTGATTTTACCTACCAGCCTTTTAAATTTTCTTGCCCGCCTGAGATAGCTAAAAAAAGGCCTGGTCGTAAATAAGATAATAGGCGCCGGAATCATGCTTCCGGTAAAACCAAGAACAGCGGCATGTAAAGGGGATAGCCCCAAGGACATACCAACTGGAATTGCACCGCGCAGCTCAACAACGGGCAACGCCGCAGTCAGCATTACTGTTAGCTCTACCGATACGAAATTAAGTAGCCCTTTTAATAAAATTTCCATTGATTCTACCTTTAGTATGGGATGGGGAAAGCGGCCTGCCATTTAGGCATACTATAACTATTTATATATGAAAAAACCTTTCCCCAAGTTTTTTCTTGAACAGGTTGACAAACCAGCTTACCTCTTTAACCTTCAACAGATAGATCAAAGCGCAGTAAACGGCTGCGCCGAGCGCAACAACCCCCAGCAGTAACGCCAACTCCAGCAAAGTGTTTCCCAGCACCCTGCTTTCTAGCGGATAGTAGAGCAGATATACCAACGCACCCATGATCAAAGAAGAAAACAGTGCTTTTAAACCGCACCTGATTAGCTCCATCAGCCCCAATGGGCCAATTCTTTTCTTTAATCCATAGATAAGCGATCCGGTCGTAACAGTCGTGGCAATCGAAGTGGCCAGGGCCAGCCCGGCATGGGCCATAGATCTGATCAAAATAAGGTTCAAGACGATGTTCAAAGCAAGGGCTAAAATACCATTGTACATGGGCGTTTTAGTGTCCTGCAGCGCATAGTAGACCCTGCTCATATTCAATAAATTATTTGTGTGGCTCTTCCTCCCTTCCTTGCCCTCTTTTTGTTCCACCTCCGACATACCGGAATCATAGTCGTACTCAGAGAACCGGTTAAAAAAGACGTGATAAAGCCGGTCGCCGCCAGCGCAATAAAAAAAGTACCGGTCTCCATGCCGGAACCGAACTTCGCCGCAATCAGCATTTCCCGGATAAAGCCCAGCAGTTTACTGCCCAGGCCAAAAATAATTATAATAAACACAGATTTTGCCGCTTGTTTGGATTGTGACAATGGCACTTTTCATTCCTTGTAAACTAGGTAAAATAACGGCTACATTCGTTAAAAAAACAAACACAATTTTGAACACTCATATCAAAGCAAAACATGTTAGGCCAGGGTAAGATAAACTACTACTAAATATAAATATCACTATTTGTAATTGAGTAATACTTTTCCCACTGTTTAAATGCCTCCGCATAATCTTTACTTGCTTTTTCATTTGGAGTATAAGTTTTACTAATGTGAACACACTGGGCAACAGCATCCTGACAATTTTTGAATAAACCGTCGCCAATACCAGCGCACATTGCCGCACCCAAAGCGAGGAATAAATAGAATCTAAAACTATTGTTCTACTTCTACTCCTTTATCATAGAGCATTTCAGGGGAGATATCTATGTCTCCATCTTTCCATACCGGAACCCCATAATCAATGTAAACCCCATCAAAAACGGCCTTATCGGAAAGAGGTGCAAATGCTGGCGTGTTGAGAAGCGCTTTAAAGTCAAAAATCTTAGCTTCACCGGTATTAAACCTCACCCACAGTTTAAAATCATCCATTGGCCGAACGCCGCTAACTTTTAACAAAGGCTTCATCTCCCCCGCATACGCAATTCCATCTATAACATACATAGCATACACCTCCTACTTCAAGGGTTCAATTTTCCCAAAAGGCTCCACTGTGTCAATACTTAGCGGGTAATTTATCCTCATTCCAGAAAATGATTATAAGATCGTCTTTTAAGCGATCCCGTACGTCACGGTAGGAAGGTCCCTTGGTGGCCCAGAGA
>CAZRVU010000023.1:8473-30271 GCA_964603615.1 uncultured Desulfovibrionaceae bacterium | reverse complement strand
ATCCACCCGAAAAAAAAGTCCTACTTTATGCAGCATATCGTGAATCTTTTCATTAATATTTTTTTGATTGATACTAACAAAATCAGAAGAAATATCGGATATTAATTTTTGAAACTGCATCCGGTGTTTGTTTTCTTTTAGTTTTTTAATGTAATTATCATTTACAAACAAGCCCACCCAAAAAATAATTAAGAAAATAGCAATCCTTGCTATATAGTCAAATTCACCTACATATACAGCACGCCTGGGGGCGCAGAACCAAACCAAAAACTGTGTGCTAACAGCAGTTGCTGTAAGGCAAATTAAAGGGAATTTCGTATCAAAAAGGAGGGCAATCACAATGAAAATTAAAGGAAAAACCCAAAATGTTATCGCCGAAAAATTTATCAGTTGATAAGTAATAAGGGGAATACTGCATGTTACCGCTACTAATACAATGATTTCCTTAGTTCTCTTGTTTTTTATAAATTGGCTTATAAAAATACTCATCCCAAAAAATAATAATAATAAGCTTGCAAAAAGAATTGCATTTGAACTTCTTTCATTTACTGTGCCCGGCAAAAAGTAAACTAAAGCGGCAAGAGTGCCCGCCGCCAAAAAAGAAAAGGACGAATAAAAATAAAGTTTTGAACGAGCTTCTTCACTAAGAATAAACCCGTTTTCTCTCCTTGTTATTTCTCTCATCAGGCCGTAACGCTTTATAAATACACAGATTACTGTAATTGGCATTAGTATGAATATCGGAGCCATTTGAGGGAAGGGCCCCTTGAAGACCGTATTTAAAACCACATCTGTTAAACTGCTAAACAAAAAGGCAACAACACTAAAAATAAGTAATATATTAGCCTGTTTTTTTATAATAGGATCGGATGCCTTTTTTCTCCATAATAAAAGAACAATGAATCCGGCCAGCATATAACCGATATAGTAAATGTAATAGAAAATGTACCAGCCGCTTTGCCCGGAAACATTTATCCAACCACTTTTTACCTTTACGAATTCATATAAAGTTGAAGCAAGCTTTCCGGAAATAGCAAAAACATAGATGCTTATAAGCGCAGGCAGGTAGAGAAGCAAATAAAATTTCAGGTGTTTGCGTTTGTATTTTTTGCCTGTAAATAATAAAAAGAAATGCAGCAACAAGCTATAAAAACCGCACCGGCCAAAAGAAGCTACTCTTCTCCAAATTAAACAGGTTTCTAGATCTGCAGCAGAATTTGCAATCGAAAATCCTATGGCCCAAAGACACAAAAAAACGCATAAAGCTAAAAATACCCTGTTAATAGCTTCTTTCGGATTCATATAAATAACATATAATCCAAAAAATAGGTAAAATGCTGCAGCTAAATAAAGCAATATTGAAAAGATTAAATCCAATTTTTCTAGCATAAATCTATTCCCCCTCTTAGATCTTATATCGACTTACTTAGGGGGAATTTTCACAAATTTGGAGCGATTTAAGACAAATTATTTTATTTTTACGTTTCCTTCAATCCCGTTAGCAATAAAATCGAATCTATTTCATTGGTATGCCTTATTGTATTTTCCCACTTTCTTATTATCTTTTTCAATATTGGTTGAAATTTTTATTGATGTCATAAAGATGGTATCATAGAGGTGATCTTTTATTTTTAATTCTTCATACTATTTCCAAAACCTTGTTAGGGGACAAACTATTGCCCCGTGTATTAGTTGATCTGTTCAATACCCCTTGGCCCAGGTAAGCACCGGCCAGGTGGGGTTCCGGGAAAGAAAACGAGAGATACAATCCCTGGTGTCCACATAATTTACAATGAGAGAAGGAATTTAAGGTTCTTTGCATAATTAATGATCAAATGTAAAAATAAATTTTTAAAGGTGGGAAGAAAGATGTTAGAGCTGCGCAATGTGGGACTCACCCTGCATAACGAAAAGGGAACGGTCCAAATCCTTAAAGAGATCAACCTTACTCTGGAAAAAAAGAAAATCTACGTTATTACCGGCCCCAACGGGGGAGGAAAATCTTCTATCGCTAAGATCATCATGGGCATCTATCCTGTAACAACGGGGAAAATTTTCCTTAATGGCGAGGATATAACCGATAAAAACATTACTGAAAGGGCCCGCCTGGGCATTGGCTACGCCTTTCAACATCCCCCCCATTTTAAAGGGATTAAGGTGCAGGACATGCTGCAGTTGTCCTCCGGTTCCAGCAATACAATGGAATTATGTGATCTTCTTTATGATGTGGGGTTATGTTCCCAAGATTATTTGGAGCGGGAGATCAACGCCAGTTTTTCCGGCGGTGAGCTGAAGAGAATAGAAATCGCCACGATCCTGGCCAAGGATCTGCAGGTTGCTGTTTTTGATGAACCAGAAGCGGGGATCGATTTGTGGAGCTTCCAAAAATTGACGGAAACATTTGAAAACCTCAGCCGGAAAAGCGACACGACGATAATACTCATCTCCCACCAAAGGGGAATACTCAACCTTGCAGACGAGGTAATCTTGGTGGCGGACGGGATGATCAGCAAAATAACCAGCCGGGAAAAATTCCTTGAAGAGATCGAATGGCTCGATTCTATTTGCAGGTGTAGGAACGACTGCACCTTGATTGGAGGTAAAGCAGATGTTGAATGCAGTGGATAAAAAATTATTGGCGGAGATTGCCGGTTTACATGAACTGCCCCGCGGAGCGTTTAATATCCGCCGCAACGGCCAAAGTATCGATCAGAATTCGACTGACAACATCAGTATCGTTACCAAAGAAGACCAGCCCGGCATTGATGTTATCATAAAACCGGCAACTGTGGGGGAAAGCGTGCACATCCCCGTGATCCTTGCGGAGGGTCTGGAGGATAAGGTCTATAATACTTTTGAGATCGGGGCCGGTGCAGATGTAGTCATTGTGGCCGGCTGCGGCATTCACAACCCCGGCAATAATAAAGCCCAACATGACGGCATCCACCAGTTTTTCGTCCGTAAGGGCGCTAAAATGAAATACGTGGAAAAACACTACGGTGAGGGTGATGGCCGGGGCAAAAGGGTTCTCAATCCCAAAACCAGCATTGAAATAGAAGAGGGCGGGGTTGCTGAGCTGGAGATGATCCAAATCAAAGGGGTAGATCAAACCACACGGGAGACAGAGATCGTCCTGCGAAACAACGCCCGTTTAATTATATCAGAAAAACTGTTAACCAACCTGGAACAAAATGCCGCATCAAAGATCAGGGTGAGCTTAAAAGGGGAAAATTCCACGGCCCAGATCCTTTCCCGTTCTGTGGCGCAGGATCGCTCCAAACAAATCTTTCATCTGAGCATGCACGGTTACACCAATTGCAGGGGGCATATCCAGTGTGACTCCATTATTATGGATCAAGCCCGGGTATCTTCTATTCCCGAGATCGCCGCCTTTCATGCCGGTGCACAGCTTATTCATGAAGCAGCCATCGGCCGCATCGCCTCTGAACAGCTTAATAAATTTATGACCCTGGGACTTACAGAAAAAGAGGCTGAAGAGATCATCCTGCAAGGATTTTTAAAATGAACAGGTAACTGCCCCGGAAATGCATGCTGGAGCGGGTGTATTTTCACCCACCTGATGCTGCTGCAGACCAAACAGCCAGGAGGAACCTATTTTGAAACGTTTAGAAGAATAAGTGCTTTAGCCTACAAATAAGATCCCGCCGGGGGCAAATGATTGGAATGGATGTAGTGAACAACCCTCTGATTTCGAGGTGCCTACCCATCTTTCACCTTGACACAAATAGTTGGCATGTATGTAGTGAACGCCCGGCAAAGAGATCATTTTATCCAGCCGCATCAACTTCTTCCCCTACCACAGGTAAGGAGGTCATCTCCGGTGTTTGAAGCTGCCTCGTTGTTTTATCGATTGTATCTAAAACCTCGATATCCTCGCCGCTGGCTGCCCCCAATTCCTTGAACCTTCTTGCAGAAACCAAAACACGGCTTTCCAGTGAACCCACGGCTTTGTTATAGGAATCCACTGTGCGGTCAAGGTTTTTGCGCACATCGCCCAGATGGCCTGCCAAAATGCGGATACGCTCATAGAGGGCCCGGCCCAAATTACTGATCTCCTGCGCATTTGCCGCAATCTGTTCCTGACGCCAACCATAGGCTACTGCTTTCAGCAAAGCAATGAGCGTTGTGGGCGTGGCCATAATCACGCGTTGATCCGCTCCAAATTCAATGAGGCCGGGGTCTTGTTCCAGCGCACTGCTGAAAAACGTCTCGCCCGGCAGGAACATCACAACAAATTCCGGCGTGGCATCAAACTGGTTCCAGTAAGATTTTGAAGCCAGCTTGATGAGGTGATCCCGTGCTTGCCGGGCATGCTCTTTGAGCTTGACCAGGCGGCTCTTTTCGTCTTCACATTCAAGGGATTCCAAATAGGCCTGGAGCGGGGTCTTAGAATCTACGACAATCTGTTTGCGGCCCGGCAAGTTTATGACCATATCCGGTCTTAACCGGCCATCTTCGGTATCAACAGATACCTGTTCGCTAAAATCACAGTAGGGCAGCATGCCGGCGACCTCTACCACGCGTTTAAGTTGTATCTCTCCCCACCGCCCCCGGACGTTGGGTTTGCGGAGCGCCGTTACGAGGCGGCTTGTTTCCTGTTGCAGTTGACTGCCGGTAGTGGCGAGCTGTTTGATCTGTTCTTCCAGGCCGGTATAAGCAGACTGGCGGGCCTTATCCAGCTCGACAATCTTGGTGTCAACCTTTTCCAATGATTCCTTAAGCGGTTTGACCAGTTCGTCAATTGCTTGCTGCCTTTTTTCAAGATCGCCTTTGGCGCTTTGTTGATATGTTTCCAGCGTGGCTTTGGCCAGTTCGATAAAAGACTGGTTATTGCTTTGAAGGGCATCGGCAGAGAGTGCTTTGAAAGCAGCGGAGAGCTTCTGTTGGGCCTCATTCAATAGGGCAAGTTTTTCCTCGCTCAATTTGCGCTCTGCAGTTAAACGTGTCCGCAACGCCGCCAATTCCGCTTGATCTTGCAGTTCCTTCTCCTGAAGCTCTTTTACTAAATCTTCCAGAGCCGGCAGCCGTGTATTTTTTTCTTCGGCGGCAGCGCGGCCCGCTATCTCCTGTATTAACGCCTCCTCCTTTTTTCCAAGATCGCCCTTTAATTTGTCGCTAGCAGCCTTTAGCTCCGCAAGTTGCCCCTCTTTCACTTCTATTTGGGCCTGCTGCTGGGCTTGCTGTTGGGCCTGCATAGCCTGCATTTCATTGCGGCCCCGTTCAAAAGCCTTCTCTGCGCGGCGGCGAAGAAAAAACCAGGTGAGGATCGAACCGAAAAATAGTCCAAGAATTATACCTGGCATTAAACCTTCGAGCATACAATCTCCCCCTTTGCTAATGTCAGGCTGGCAAGGAACGCGCCCTTACGTTTTATTTACGTATCCCCCGGGACTTAGAGCTGCCCGCCGGCGCCCGCACCCTTTTCAGGGCCTTACGTTTTTTTATGCTTTTCCTACATTTTGGCCTGGTCGAGCATAAAAGATAATACTTCCCCGTCAATATATCCCTCCGCGGCGATGCGTTCATCAAAGTTCTCTGTGAGGCAGTACCTTTTTAGGGCCTCCTGATTTTCCGCGAACCAGCCGGCCCCACCCGGGGTACTCTCCTGCATGTGGTTCTCCCGCGGGGAGCTTTCCGGCAGGTATCCCAACTTGCGGAGAGTTCGGACCATAATTTCGGCCCGTTCACCTTCAATTTTAAGGAGATCCCCGGGTTTAGTTTTATAAAAGTAGAGTTTATAAAGTTCGAATAACCTGGTAAGTTCTTTGATCGGTTCGGGGTGATCGTCTACCCGCAGATCGATATAGCGGTCGTTAAACCCGCCGTAGCCACCCGCCGGTTTGACCACCAGCAAGGAAGCAGATTGCTTACCCCGGCTGTCGCCGCCGGCGGCCTGGGCCGCGGCCAGGGCCTTGAGCAAGCGGGAAGCCAAATCCCCGGCGGCTTTTTCGAAAGCTTCTGCCATGCGGGTTACCGTTTCCTTGTTGACGAGGATATTGCCCTGGCAGGCATAGTTTTGCCCGGTGATCCCTCCGGCCCAGGGGAAACATTCCTTCCCGGAAAAAGTAGCCGCCCTGCCCCCGGCATCGACCAGCCCCACTTGCCGGTATTCCTTTTCTGCGTCTGCTGCCAGCATTTCATCCAGCGCCTCCTGCGGGGAGCGCCCTTTTTCCAGCAGCGCCAGGCCCCGGGGGCCAAAGCTGGTATTGGCCCACGATTGGGTGGCTACCGCACCGCTGCCGGCTTTGGCCCAGGGCACGACAGAACCCACTGCCAAAAATTTTGACTGCACTGCCACGCCCAGCTCCTCCGTCTCCGGGTCTGCAGCTACGATGGAAAAGGTGGCGACTGGATTTCCCTTGTTTTTCGCGCCGCCCGCGCCCTTTAAGTTTTCTACTTTTTTTGCGCCTGTTATGCTCTTCATGCTCTCTACACCTCTCATGCTATTTATAACAATATTGCCCGCCGCACTTTCCATGCCTGGCGCGCCGTGCATTGCTTTTCTGACACTACTGCGATCAGTTTTGCTCCCAGTAATAAGTAACAGTATCATAAATTAGAGGGTATTCTGATTTTTTGAGGGGTTTTCGTACAGTCTGACCGTCTTTCAGTTTTTGGACTCACTGTTTTAGCCTGGGATCGAGGGCATCCCGCAAACCGTCCCCCAGAAGGTTGAGCGATAAAACCACGATAAAGATCGCCATACCGGGCAGAAGGGAGATATGCGGTGCCACCCGCAAGAAATCCTTCCCGTCACTGAGCATAACCCCCCACTCCGCCATGGGTGGTTGCGCCCCCAATCCCAAAAAGCTCATGCCGGAGGCGGCGATGATCATCCAGCCCACATCCAACGTGGCGGCAACGATAATGGGCGAAAGAGCATTGGGGAGGATATGTTTGCCTAAAATACGCAGATTGGAAGAACCGAGAGCCTTTTGGGCTTCAATATATTCCTGTTCCCTCAATGATAGAACAGTACCCCGTACGATCCGGGCGTAATAAGGTATACCCACGATGGAGATGGCGATCATAGCGTTAAACAGCCCCGGCCCGAGCGCCGCAATAATAGCAATCGCTAAGAGCACATAAGGGAAAGCCATTAAAATATCGATAAATCTCATGGCCAGAACATCGAAGAAACCCTTGTAATAGCCGGCCAAAAGCCCGATCAAAATGCCAAAAAACATGGCGATGAGCACCGCTGTAAATCCAATTGCCACGGAGACGCGGCCACCAAAAAGCAAGCGCGTCAGCATATCCCGGCCAAGGTGGTCCGTGCCCAGGAGATGGCCCGGGGAACCGGGCGGCAACAAGCGGTTAACCATATTTACAGTAAAAGGGTGATGGGCGGTTAAAAGCGGCGCGGCCAGGGATAAGAGGACAATGGCCACGAGGATGCAGCCCCCGGCGACCGCCATCTTGTCTTTTTTTAACCGGCGCCACACTTCCCGTGCGGGGTGCACCGGTTTGATTTCCCAATCATCAGCACCCGCATCTGCTGCAACCGCATCTGCGGCCAGCAGATCAACGGCAGGCTCGTTTGCTGCAGCTAAACCGGCGGCCGGCAGATCAGCGGCAGGCAGATCAGCGGCAGGCATTTCCGGCTTATGAATGTTTTTTAGATCGGCTTCTTTCTGAATTTCCAACCAGCCTCCCGTTAATTATAAGAGATGCGAGGATCGAGAAAAGCATAGACGATATCGACGATCAAGTTCACAAAAACATAAGTGGTCGCCACCAGGAGGATCGTTCCCTGCACCAAAGGAAAATCCCGGGCGAGGATACCGTTGACCATCAATGTACCGATCCCCGGCCAGGCAAAGACGATCTCCACCAACACCGCCCCGGACAAAAGAAACCCAATCTGCATGCCGGCTACAGTGATGACCGGTATCAAAGCGTTCTTCAAAGCATGGCTGTAGATCACCACTCTTTCCGACAACCCTTTAGCCCTGGCCGTGCGCACGTAATCCTGTCGAATAACCTCCAGCATGCTGGATCTGGTCATCCGGGCAATCTCCGCCATTGAAGCTGCAGCCAGGCTAAAACCCGGCAGTATTAAATATTTGAGAATGCCTCCCAGGCCGGCTTGACCCGGGGGATACATCCCCGAAACCGGCAGCCAGCTTAGCTTGAGCCCAAAATAGATCTGAAGAATTAGCCCCAGCCAGAAAACCGGCAGGCAAAAACCCACCAGGGCCATAAACATCAGAAGGCGATCCCACAAGGAGTACTGCCTGGTAGCAGAAACAATCCCGGCGAGCAAACCGAAAGAAATAGCGATAAACGAAGCAAACGAGGTAAGGATCACGGTGGCTTTAAACCTGGTCAAAACTAAGGGCAACACCTCCCGTTTTAGCTGGATAGAGCGCCCCCAGTCGCCTTTTAAAATATTGGTGATCCACTGATAATACTGCTTGTACAGCGGCAGATCCAACCCCAACTGGTGCCGTAAAGCATCCAAAGATTGCTGGGTTGCTTTCGGCCCCAAAATGATCTGTGCGGGATCCCCCGGTGATAAGTGCAATATTAAAAATACCAGAACGGAGACCCCGATCAAGACCGGTATCAATGCCAACAAGCGTCTAAGAAGATATTTAAGCATCTCAGATTACTCCTGTTCCAACACAGTAACAACCCTGTAACAAAGAGCCGGGAGATCCTCTTCCGGTAACGGCTCCGTCACCGGATTTAATAACACAGCAACAAGGAGCCGGGCGGGGGGGTACAAAACATCTAGTCCCACCCGGCACTTGTAAGCCAACCTATAAATAATTAAAGGGCGGCATGAACATCTGGCCTACTCAACCTTGACTTTTTGGAAACGGAAAACCCCGGTGGGGTGAAGCACAAACCCCTCGATGTTCTTTTTCATGGCGACGATTTGAATTTCATGATCCACCACGATGAGGGGTGAATCAGCCATGATCAGTTTTTGTGCCTGTTGATAGAGCTCGACCCTTTTGTTCTGGTCGGAGATAACCCTGGCCTCGCTCAAGAGTTTGTCTACTTCCGTATTTTTATAAAAAGATTCGTTGAACCCGGCAGTGGGCCACTGTTCCCCGCTTAACAAAATATAGAGGAAGTTGTCCGGGTCACCGTTATCCCCCAGCCAGGACATCTCGTGCATGAGGACATCAACCTGGTCCACAGGCTGGAACACTTTGTCCAGATAAGAGCCCCATTCCACCTGCTGGATTTTGGTGGTGATCCCCACCGCTTCGAGGTCAGATTGGATGGCCGTAGCCATAGTCACAGGCTGTTGCATCCCCGAACCGGATTTGGGTATATAGAAATCGATGGACAAGCCATCTTCGTAGCCGGCTTCTTTAAGCAGCTCCCGGGCTTTTTCGGGATTTTGGCTGTAATCCTGAACAGCGTCAGTATAGCTCCAGATCACCGGTGGCAGAATATTTTTGGCCAGCACGCCGGTGCCCTTGAGGATATTGTCCACAATCGCTTCCTTGTCGATGGCATAGTTGACTGCCTGCCGCACCCGTGCATCGTCGAAGGGAGGCTGTTGGCAGTTCAAAGCCAGATACCAGGTATGCATGCCGGGCTGTTCCAAGATTTGAAGGTCTGTGTTATCTTGCAGGCGTTGCAGATCATCGGGCAGTATACCCACGATGAAATCAATGCTCCCCGCCTCCAATTCGGCAAGGCGGGTCTGATCCTCAACGATAGGGCGGAAAATAAGCCTTTCTATCTCCGGCGCCCCCCGCCAGTAATCATCATTTTTTTCCAAAATTACTTCGATCCCGGGATCCCAGCTCACAAATTTAAAGGGGCCGGTGCCCACGGGATTTTGAGAAATATCTTTACCGTATTGTTTAACTGCTTCCGGGCTGACGATCGCCGCCGAATGCATGGCGATATTGCCCAGAAAAGGAGCAAAGGGCTCGGTTAAAATAATCTTGACAGTATTTTCATCCACAACGACGGCTTCCTTAACCATCCCCAGGGTAAATTCGGCATAGGCAAATTCACCCGTATCGTGATAGGGATGTGCCGGATCGATCTGGCGATCAATATTAAATTTCACTGCCTCCGCATTAAAAGGAGTGCCATCGTGGAAGGTAACTCCCTGGCGCAGCATAAAAGTATATTCCAAACCGTCATCCGTAACGCTCCACTCCGTGGCAAGGCCTTCTTCCAACTCGGTGCTGCCATCTTTAAATCTAAGCAAGCTGTCGTACATCTCCATGGCCGTCCGGCTGGAATTATAATCCGTCAACTGGGCCGGATCCAGGCTGGTTGGCTCCGCTTGAATACCGATAATGACCGTTTTCCCTTCCCCCACCGTTTGCTGAACGCCGCCGCCACACCCGCCAACAGTTAGAACCAGCAACCCCAGCACCAGCACCAACACCAACATAAAAGATACTTTTTTCATAGTTTATCTACCCCCTCTAAGTTTTTCACTACCCTCCTACCCCACACCGGCCAGCCGGGCAAATCTTTATTATGGTATATTATGGATGTTGTATTGCTTTTCCCCGGGCATCCCCCCTCCAAATAAATGGCAGGCTACATAATGTCCACGGGCATAGTCGATGAACTCCGGCTCTTCCTGCGCACACAGTTCAAAAGCTGCGGGGCAGCGCGTGCAGAAACGGCAACCGGGAGGAGGGTCGATCGGGCTTTGAACATCACCACTGAGCAAAATACGTTCTTTTTTTAGCCTGGGATCCGGGATGGGAATGGCTGATAGAAGGGCTTTGGTATAGGGATGCAGGGGGTTAGTGTAGAGCTCATCGCTTTCCGTAATTTCCACCAGCTTGCCCAAGTACATGACACCCACCCTTGTGCTGACATGTTTAACTACGTTTAACCCGTGGGCAATAAAAAGGTATGTTAAATTCAACTCCTGCTGCAAATCTTTTAGTAAGTTTAAGACCTGTGATTGAATAGATACATCGAGAGCCGACACCGGTTCATCACAAACGATGAGCTCGGGTTCTACAGCCAGGGCCCGGGCAATGCCCACGCGCTGGCGCTGTCCACCGCTAAATTCATGCGGATAACGGTTTAGATGGCGGGGGCTAAGGCCTACATAATCCAAAAGGCGCTGGACCCTTTTTGCGACGCCGTTTCCCCGGGCCAGGTTGTGAATATACAGTGGTTCAGCAATGATATCTCCAATACTCATCCGCGGGTTAAGTGAGCCGTAGGGATCTTGAAAAATTATCTGCATCTTCCGGCGCAATCTTTTTCTCTTTTCGCCATTGAGGCTAAATATATTCTGCTTTTCCAGCAACACTTCCCCCGCGGTAGGTTTCAATAGATTGAGGATTAACCTCCCCAAAGTAGATTTACCGCAACCGCTTTCGCCCACCAGCCCCATGGTTTCCCCACGGGTCAACTCAAAGGTGATCCCGTCCACCGCTTTTAGCCAGGAAGCGTTGCCCCCGAAAAATTTCTTTTTGACGGGAAAATATTTCTTTAAATTTTTTACTTCAAGATAATAATCCGTATCAGGCATGGCTATTCCCTTCTGGAAAATGGCATCTGACGAGATGTCCTGCATCGTGCAGTGAATCAAAGGGCAGCAAGTCCGGGTGCTCATTTTTGCAGCGCGGCACCGCTTTGCTGCACCTGGGAGCAAAACGGCAACCGGAGGGGAAGGAAACGGGGTTGGGAACTGCTCCGTCGATGACTAGCAGTCTTTCTTGTTTTAAATCCAAACGCGGGATAGCCTGCAGCAAACCAGCGGTATAAGGATGCCCGGGGGATTGAAAAATAGTATCCACGCCGGCATATTCCACTATTTGCCCGGCGTACATCACAGCTACCTCCGCAGCCATCTCCGCCACAACTCCCAGATCATGGGTGATCATCAAAATGGTCGTGCCAAATTCCCCCTGGAGCCTCCTCATCAGATCGAGAATCTGGGCCTGAATAGTCACATCGAGAGCGGTGGTCGGTTCATCAGCAATTAGTAGCTTGGGGTTACAAGCAAGGGCGATGGCGATCATCACCCTTTGGCGCATACCTCCGCTCAGTTGATGTGGATAGTCTTGGCTGCGCTCTTCTGCCGCCGGGATCCCCACCAACTGCAGTAATTCGATGGCCTGTTTCTTTATCTCCCCACTGGCAACCTCCTGGTGGACGGCCAGGACTTCTTCTATCTGGCGCCCGATCTTAAAAACAGGATTTAAGGAGGTCATCGGCTCCTGAAAGATCATTGCTATTCTATTCCCCCGGATATGGCGCATCTCTCTTTCCGGCAGATCTAACAGATCTTGTTCCTGAAAGAAAATGCGTCCGGATACGATCTCGCCAGGGGGTTGGGGAATTAACCTCATGATCGAAGAAGCAAGGATGCTTTTACCCGATCCCGATTCGCCTACAAGGGCCAGGGTAGTGCCTGCCTTGATCTTTAAATCCACATCATCAACTGCCTTGACCACCCCGGCATCCGTATAAAAATAAGTTTTCAGGTTTTCTATAGCCAAAAGTAGCTGTTTCACAAATCGATACTCCACTGACCATTGAAATTAAAAAAATAAAGCTAACGCTCTGGGCCAAAAATTATAGTACAATCGGCGAAAATGCTGAACACACTGTAGATATCCTCTTGGCCCGGTCCACTATCCAACCACATTTCAATGCCCAACAACGTCTTTTTTATCATTCTAAATACTGCGGTAAACCCCGGAGCCTTTTGCCCATTTTACCTGGAAATTTTAAAAACACATAAAGGTAGACCCCTTTTCAACACCGGCTCATTTTTTAAACCCGAACAAAGTTTATTTCTTTATATCATTACTAAAACCCTGCAGGTAAAGCAAATTTTCATCCCGGAATAGTGCATTTTAGTTACATTCAAGAAACCAAGGCGCAGATGAGGTTACAAATATAATAATACTGCCGCCTTTAAAGGAATTTGCGCTGTTTTATAGAATATGAGATACAATATAAGGGTAATAGTGTTGAAAGCGGTGAACGTAAAAATGGCGGTAGAGTTTCAGGATTACTATGAGATCCTGGGTATTCCCCGGGATGCTTCCCAGCAGGATATAAAAAAAGCATACCGGAAATTGGCCCGTAAACACCACCCCGATCTTCATGCAGATGAAGATAAAGGGAAGGCCGAAAAAGAAATTAAAAAAATTAATGAGGCCTATGCCGTTTTAGGGGATACGGAGAATAGAGCCAAGTACGATCGTTTGGGGGCCAATTGGCAACACGGGGATAAATTTGATTACCAGGATTTCGGACGTCAAGGCGCTGCTGGCGCTGGTGCCGGTGCTGATAGAAGCGGCTTCCGGTTTTATACTTCTGGCGGTGGTGCCGGTGATTCCGGCTTTAGTGATTTTTTTTCAGCTATCTTTGAAGGCTTGGGCCGGGAAGGATTTTCCCGGGAAACATTTTATGACGCCGGTGCCGGAGCCGGAGCAAGGGCGGGGGCCGGAACACAATGGCAACCACGCCGGGGAATGGATGCGGAAGCTGAGTTGGAGGTCGCCCTGGATGAAATATTTAAGAACAGTGAAAAAACAATCCAGCTAACCGCTCAAGACCTCTGTCCCTCCTGTGGCGGATCCGGGATTACCGGTAACAGTTTCTGCCCGCAATGTGCCGGCAGCGGACAGATCCCCGAGGTTAAAACGTTGAAAATTAAAGTGCCGCCCACAGCCCGTCCCGGCAGCAAGATACGCTTGAAAGGGCAAGGTGGTTCCTCCGCCGGCGGAGAACCGGGCGATCTTTACCTGAAGATAAAAATAGCACCGCATCCGGTCTTTACCTTGAAAGGTGATACCTTAGAAACAGACCTCGTGCTCTCCCCCTGGCAGGCCGTATTGGGCGATAAGATAGAAGTACCCACCCTTGATGGCAGTGTTCGCCTCATCGTCCCCCCGCAAACCCGCCGGGATAAAAAACTGCGCTTGCGTCAAAAAGGACTGGCCAAAAAGGGCGGTGGGCGCGGCGATATTATCTACAGGGTGGTTATCGACTTACCTATAAAAGTAAGTGCCGCAGAAAAGGAGCTTTACCAGGAGCTCGCCAAATTACATGCTAAGGGTTGATTGGAAATGAAAAAAACTTACCTGCAGCTATATTGCTTTGAACCGGAACTATGTGAAGATTATGCCTGGATAGAAATTGAAACTGTGGGATTGTCCTATGATGTAATTGCCGAAATGGATGAACTGGGCGTTATTGAAATTCGTGAAAATAAGATCCGCGTGGACCAGATCCGGCGTATTTTCCAGGCTATCCGCCTGCATCGCACGCTGGATATAAACCTGGCCGGAACGGGTATAATTTTGAAACTGCTAGATCAAATCCAGGCCCTAAAAGACGAAATTAAGGAGTTAAAAAAACAGCAGTAAAAGCACTATAATTGAATATAATTAAAATCCATCTAAACAGGCCGGAGGACCTCCGGGTTGTCGTGCCGGGGGTTATTGACCAGGGATGATATTGCATAGCTTTCCATCGCTACAGCAGGGTAAGGTTTTAGCAAGCTTTTAAGCGCCGGGATAGCCGTCTCCCGATCGAGCCAGGCCTTTTCTGCATCTGCAGGCAAAATAACCGGCATGCGGTTATGAAGGGAACTGATTAATGTATTGGCTACAGTGGTGATAATTGCACATGTGCTGATAACTTCACCCCCGGGAGATCGCCAGATATCCCAAAGGCCGGCAAAAACAAATACGCTTTTATCCTTTAAGGTGATCCGGTAGGGCTTTTTCCGGCCCCCCTCCTTTCCCCATTCATAAAAGCCATCCGCCGGGATGAGGCACCTCCGGCTTTGCAAGCTTTGTTTAAAACTTGGTTTTTGTTCAACCGTCTCCGCCCTGGCGTTAATTAAACCACGCGTAGCATCCTTGGACCAGAAGGGAACCAAACCCCACTTCAAAGATACCGCCTGGTAGCCCCCGTCATTGATAATAGCTAGAATATCCTGCGCGGGAGCAATATTATAGCGGGGTTTGATGCCGCGGGGCAAATTTAGCTTAAAGCGCAACAGCAGGCCCAATAAATCCGACAAAGAAAAACGGCCGCACAATTTATCTTACACCCCCGTTCGCATAATCTGGCTTATCTAACACCTCCCGGATCCTTGCGGTGATATCTAAACCCGGGCGATCTGTCTTTCGCAGATGCAGCGCATACATTTTTTTTGTTCTTAGCCGTTACTTATTTTTTGGCCCGCGCCCGGAGCTATATTTTTCCCAATCCTCAGGCGTATCGAGGTCTGCCAGTATTCCCGGGTAGCGGGTATCTACAGCACAAACCTCTTCTACCGGGAAGGAGGAAATAACCTGCCGGCCCCCGGCATCCCCGAACAAAGCCATCAGCGCCGGCCAGGCGCGGCGGTCAAAGAGAGCCGGGTTACCTCTTTGACCTTCATAGCGGGGATAGGTCAAAAGGTTTAGGTGCCGGGTATAATGTTCCAACAGCAGATTATACACCTCTGCCGGGATGAAGGGCTGATCGCCCAGCGCAAAGATAGCCCCCTGGGCTAAAGGGTTGACGGCAGCAAGGCCGGCCTGTAAAGAACTGGAGATACCGCAGTGATGCCGGGGATTGGTGATCACTTTCACCCGGGCGGGGGCAGGGGCAAAGGCGGGGACTCTTCCGGCAATATCTTCCCCGGCTCCCTCCGCTACTTCCTGCGTCACCCGCTTCATATTTTCCTGCGCCCCCCTCACCACTTTTTCCACGATCCCCTTCATAAGCCCGTAGCTTTCTGGCCGGGTTACGACGATCACTTCCCCCATTCCCGCCGCAACAGCATTTTGCAGCGCATGCTCCAATACAGTTTTCCCTTTTAACGGCAAAAATAGCTTATCCTTTCCCATGCGCCGGGAACTCCCCGCCGCCAGTAGCACACAGGAAACAAAAGGCGCAGCAAAACCGGGGGAAAGAGCAAAAACATATTTTACCGGGTTTTCTTCTTGCAACGCAGTAAATAAAACCCGGTCCACGCTACCCAGTAGCGAAGAAGAGGCCAGCTTTGTAGCCAGAACCTGCAACTGCTCGTGATCCCTAAGCAGATCAACTTTGTTGAGCAGGGGCACGATCCGGGCGCGAGGAGATTGTTCCCGCCCGCGGGCGATCATCTGCAACAAAGACCGGGAAAAATAAAACGGGGTCAAGGGCTCCCCCCAAAAGGCCCCGGTGGCTTGCATAAAAAGTAGCGGGCGGTGTATATTTTTTTCATTTAGGATTGAACCCAGCGCATCGAGGCCCTGAATCGGAATAATTAAATCGGCTTCACGGGGCAAAACGGGTTCATAAGAAGCATAGCCTTTAACCGGATGGTGATTTGCCCCATCGGCTTCGATCAGAATATGGGAAGCCAGCCCCAAAGTCAAAAGCTCCTTTGGCCAGGCCGGTTCAATCCCATCAAATTTATCGTTGGGCAGCAAAGCGCTTCCTAAGATAACTAGATTATGGCACTGAAATTTTTTGTGCAGAGCAGCCCGGGCTAATTTAAAATCGCTTTCGATCACCGCCGGGATTCCCTCCGGGCGGAATATTTTTGTCGTGGTCGTCAGGAGTACTTTGTCCCCCTTCCCGGCCAATTCCTGCGCCAGACGGTAAAGAAGCGTCGTTTTCCCGCCTGCACCGTAAAGGGCAACAATTCCTTTTTGCGGAACCGCCAGGGAATAGGCCAAACCAAGAGGGTTGTCCCCCTTTTCAAAGTTCATTTTTTTGTTCACTCCTTTCTTTTATTTTAACATATTTATGGCCGGGAAAATTCTTTCGTCCAGTTAGATCCTTGCCAGAAACCGTATAATTTTTCTGTTTTAGGCTATTTTAGAAAAGTATAGCAGCATTTTAGTTGCACTGTGATCATTTTAAACTAGGCAGGTGATTGCTTGTTCTGGAAAAGTTTTTTGCGCCCTTTCCGTTTAAAAAGCAAGGCAAAGCAAAAACCGGCACCGGGGACAGAAGGCGGCAAGGCGCAAGATGCCCCGTGGCAGGAAAGCCACCCGGCACCCGGCGCTCCCCGGCCGGAAAAAAACCCGGGTGGTGTTTCCGCCCCAATATCTGATGCTGAATTATGCAGGGATCTTGCTGCCAATATTGCCCGGATCACAGCAGCATACGGTGAAAGCGCAGATCTGGTCGTGCGTGAAATTGAAACAGCCACCGTTCCCTCCTTCAAGCTGGCCATTTTCTTCATCGATGGCCTCGTTGACAATTATACGGTTGCCGAAAGCATCATTGCTCCCCTTTTGACGCCGCCCGCTGTACTCTCCGCCGGGGAAAACACCGCCGTGGATTTTTATGAAAACGTAAAAAAAACTCTCCTGCAAGCCGGGGATATCAGTGAAACACCAAGTCTCGTTGATATTTTTGACGGGCTGCCCGGCGGTAAAACGGTCATCCTCGTCGAGGAAAACAACCGTGCCCTGCTGGCGGGAACACAGGGGTGGAAAGAGCGCGGCATCGAGGAACCGGCAACTGAGTCGGTAGTGCGGGGGCCGCGGGATAGTTTTTCCGAAAACTTGCGTGACAATACAGCCTTGCTGCGCCTGCGTTTGAAAAGCCCCCGCCTGCGGATCGAAGAATTCAAAATTGGCGAGTTAACCAGGACCGGGATTGCCCTTGCTTATATCCAGGACCTTGCCTCAGAAAAACTTTTACAGGAAGTAAGACTAAGGTTAAAGCGCATTAAAGTAGACGGCATTTTGGAAAGCGGTTACCTCGAGGAGTTCATTGAAGACGAACCCTTATCCCCCTTTCCCCAGCTCCTGCGCAGCGAACGTCCCGATCGCGTTACAGCTTTCTTGCTGGAAGGGAAGGTGGCCATCCTGACAAGCGGCACGCCCTTTGTCCTGCTCGTTCCCTCCTTCCTGCCGGAATTTTTAACCACCCCGGAAGATTATTATGAACGCTATTTTATTGGTTCTTTTGTCCGCCTAATCCGTTATATGGCTTTTGCTATTTCCCTGATTTTCCCTTCACTTTATGTGGCGATCATCACTTTTCACCAGGAGATGCTGCCGACACCTTTAATCCTTAGCATTGCCAGCCAGCGGGAAGGGGTCCCTTTCCCGACTTTCGTCGAAGCCTTCCTCCTGGAGTTGGCCTTTGAACTCCTGCGGGAAGCGGGCCTGCGGCTGCCCAAAATCATTGGCCAGGCCGTAACCATTGTAGGTGTAATCATTATCGGTCAGGCCGCTGTCCAGGCCGGCCTGGTTTCCCAGTTCATGTTGGTGGTTGTAGCCCTGACAGCAATCGCTTCTTTTGCCACACCGGTTTTTAGCCTGGCAATTACGACGCGTTTGCTGCGTTTTGTACTCCTATTTCTAGCTTCAGCCCTGGGGTTTTTCGGTGTCCTCGCCGGGGTTTACACAATCGCCCTCCACCTCGTATCCTTGCGCTCCTTTGGTTTTCCCTACCTCAAACCGCTGGGACCGGTAATTGCCTCTGACTTGAAGGATTCCTTCATCAGGGTGCCTTTTTGGGCGATGCGCACCCGGCCGCGCCTCGTCGTCCCCCGCGATATAATCCGGCAGGCGCCGGACTTAAAACCAAAACCGCCGGCAGATCCCGGGGACGGGCATGAAAATGAAAAGGAGGAAGAAGACATTTGAAATCCCTGGAAGGCGGTAAAATTAGCCCGAGACAATTATATGCTCTTTTGGTTCTTGCACACCTTGAAACCACGACTTCGATCCTCCCCAGCCTTACCACTGCCGTGGCCGGCCGGGATAGTTGGCTAGCCGTCTTACTGGCTATCCTCGCCGTACTGCCCCTGGGTTTCCTTGCTGCCTGGCTGGGCCGGCGTTTCCCCCGTCAAACCCTGGTTCAATACAGCTACGTTCTGTTGGGCAAACCGCTCGGGTTTCTTGCCGGTTTGCTTTATATCTGGTTCTTTGTGCATATCGCCTCCCTGGTCGTCCGCGAATCCGCGGTTGGCTTCAACCTGAGCATGCTCCCCCAAACCCCGCCTATCGTGCTGGTTATCATATTGGTGCTGCTGGCAGTAGCCACGGCCCGGAGCGGGATCGAGGTGATCAGCCGGCTGGCAGAAAGCAGTTTTGTGTTTATTGTTTTTTTTACTTTAATAACTCTTTTTCTGCCTTTGAATTTTGCCCACTTCGAATATTTGCAGCCGGTTTTGGCCCGGGGGATTACCCCTGTATTGATGGCCGCCCTGATTCCCCTCGGATTGTTGGGCGAATATGTTGCCGCCAACATGGTTTTCCCTTACCTGACCAGGCCCGAAAAAGCAACCCGCATCTTACTTTACGTCGTACTAACCACTGGAACGATCATCCTTCTTTTCACTTTGATCACTATTGCCGTTTTTGGCCCGACTGCAGATAACTTGACCCTGCCACCCTTTAAACTGGCGCGGATGATCAGCATTGGCAATTTCCTCGAGCGCATTGAAGTAATCGTCCTCGCAGTCTGGACGATCATTGCCTTGATCAAAACCGCTTTTTACCTGTGGATTGGCATGCTTGGTTTAAGCCAGTTGTTCAACCTTCAGGGCTACCGGGAACTTGCTTTTCCCCTCGGTTTTATTACAGTCATTTTAGCGATCGTCTCCTTTGAAAACTTTGCCGCAGCCACCCGTTTTTATACCCCTCGCATCTGGGGCGCCTATTCTATAACGCTGGAGGCCGGGCTGCTTTTGCTATTAGGCAGCGCAGCCTTGTTCTATGGAAAGAAGGGCAATACCCGGGGAAAAATTCCTGAAAAATAAAAACAGCGTTACTGGCGTTTTTTATCTTTAACCTTATTGCCGGGTTATCACTAAATACGCCCGGGATGACAAGGAGTGAGCAGTAACGAAAAACTTTATGTGGAAAAATCGTCCCCCATTAAAATGCGTGCACCGACCGGCGGTAAGCGTTGCCGTTGGCAGCGGTAAACTCCGGTTCAGGCCGGCAAACCGGCAAAAAAAAGACAAACCGCCCAATGTTTTTGGAGCCCTGGCCCTCATCCTGACCCTGCTGATCGTCTTTTCCAGCACCGGTTGCTGGGATAAAAGGGAAATCGAGGATCTTGCTTTTCTCACCGCCTGGGGGGTCGACCGGCAAGAAAATGGTGAAATCCTGGCCACGGCTGTCATCGTTAAACCCTTTGCCATAGCCACATCGACGGGAGAGGGTGGGAAAAGCATGGAGAGGCCCTTCTGGTTGGCCAGCAGTAGTGGCCGGAATATGCTGGAAGCCATGTGCAATTTTGCTACCTTCACGCCCCGTTTCCTTTTCTGTGCTCATAGCCGCGTGCTAGTTTTTGGCGAGGAAAGCGCCCGGGAAGGAGTAGAGGATATACTTGATTTTTTTGAACGGGACCGGGAACCCCGGCTCACATCCCGCCTGATTGTAGCCAAAGGCATGACTGCGGCTGAATTTTTAAAGTCGGAGTACGAAATGGTACCGCTACCGCCGGAAGGCGGCCTGGGAACAATTGAAAATACCATCCGTCGCCTGGGCACAACCGTGGATACAAATATCAATGATTTTTTAATTATGCTGGAGGAGGAAGGTGTTGAACCGGTAGCCGGAGGCTGGGAGGTCATTCCCAAGAGACCGGTTCCACTAGAAGGCGAACTAAAGAGGGAGGAAATTATCCAGAGCCCCATCATTTACGGGGCCGCCGCTTTTAAAGGAAGCCGGCTGCAGGGATGGCTGGGCCCGGAAGAAACAAGGGGTCTGCAATGGATCCGGGGGGATATAAGAAACACGTCTTTGATCGTGGAAAATCCGGCAAATACCACCGGCTTGATCGGCGTGGAAGTAATACGCGCTCGCAGCGCAGTAACTCCCGCTGTAACCAAAGGGAAACCACACATTCAAGTTGAAATCGAACTTGAGGGCAACATCGACGATGTACAAGGAATGTTTGATCCCGAAAAACACCCGGAACTGATTAAAAAAATTGAAAACCGCCTGGCAAAGGTTGTCGAAGAGGAAATTAAAGCAGTTTTACACCGCTGCCAGCGGGAGCTGAACACCGATATTTTTGGTTTTGGTGCAGCCATCAATCGTGCACATCCAAAGGAATGGAAGCGATTAAAAGATCGCTGGGATACTGAATTTCCCCGGCTGGAGGTATCCCTAAAAATCAAAACCCATATCCGGCTTTCTGGCCTGGTAGTTAAAACAATTGGCAAGTAAAACTAACGGGGGGAAGAGTAATGACTTTCGTGGGAATAATACTAATAGGAACATTGATCATCGTTTATGAAACCCCTCCTCTTTACCGGCAAAAGCGTTACAAGGACCTCCTTGTTTTTTTGATTCTCACCCTGCTGGGCCTAACCCTGGGTATTCTTATACTCATGGATATCCCGGTGGGCAGCCCCACCGCATTCATTGAAAATGCCAGCACCCTACTTTTCAAAACGTTCAAAAAAATAGCGCGGTTATTTGCCGGGTGAGGCCATTTCTAAACCACCTGTCAGCGCTTACTTTTCGTCTTCAAAAAACGGTGTGTTCCCTTTTTTTATTTGCAATACCTGCAGATGCTGATTATAATACAAATGGGCGTTGTTAAATAACTTCTTATTACCTTCGGAGTGACAAGCTATCTTTATTAACTGATACTAAAGCACATCCAGGGACGATATACCCGTGGTGTGTCCTTGAGTGACAAGCTATCTTTATTAACTGATACTAACGCGCACCTGCCGTTATCCAGTCTTTGTAAGTGTTTACTTCTGAATAATTATTTCAATAAAGCTACTCTGTTATACAAGGGAGGCAAAACAGTTGCCAAAACTGATCGCCAGTGGTAAAACCAAAGATGTTTTCCTGCAGGAAGATGGCTACCTGCGCCTTTATTTTAAGGATGCGG
>CAZRVU010000023.1:0-8373 GCA_964603615.1 uncultured Desulfovibrionaceae bacterium | reverse complement strand
AAAGATGTTTTCCTGCAGGAAGATGGCTACCTGCGCCTTTATTTTAAGGATGCGGTTACAGGAAGGGAAGGAAAAATTGACCCGGGAGCCAATGAAGTGCTTAGGGAGATAAGCGGCAAAGGTAATGCCTCCCTGCGGCTCAGTGTTTATTATTTCAATCTGCTGCAGGCCTCCGGCCTGCCTACTCATTTCCTGAGCGCCCAACCTGCAGAAAACAGCATGCTGGTCAGGCAAGCGCGCACCTTTAACCTGGAGGTAATCTGCCGCGATAAGGCTTATGGCAGCTTTATCCGCCGCTATGGCGACTACGCCCGGGAAGGCGCCCCCCTGCCGTCGCTAGTGGAATTCACCCTAAAGGATGATGCACGCGGCGACCCCCTGATCACTGAAGATACCCTCATTGCCTTGCAGATCCTGACCCCGGAGATCATCCGCTTTATTAAACATACCACCCGCCGGGTCACAGCGCTGATCCAAGCCGATCTATCCGTGAAAGAAATGGAGCTGATCGACATCAAACTTGAGTACGGCGAGGTAGATGGAAAGGTAATAATTATAGATGAAATCTCCGGTGACGCCATGCGCGTGATGAAGAAAGGCCGGATCCTTTCATCAAAAGAACTTTGTAGCCTGGTTTTAGAAGATTAACTAAAAAATTATAAGATAGCCTTTTAACCAGAAAAAAGAGGGCCTCCGGCGGGCTGGCAGCCCGCCGGAATTTATCTGAAACCCTTAAACGAGAAGGTAAGAACACTTAATTAGCCAAAACAAGACCTTAACATTTTGCCGGAATTAGATCTAGGTTCCGTGTGTTACAAATATTATTATTGTGGCACATCTATGTAGTTATATTCGACTGTTATGTTCAGATATCCTTCACAAAAAAAAATAATTTACCACCAAAAAATTTATTTTGGGCACATCATTTTCCTGGTAGATACTTGACAGCGCAGGAAGATACTGACACATAAATATTGGCCCGCCCTTGCAAAATCCACAACCCATGCTATACTGCTAAATATAGGCTTTGAGGTCGATCCAAGGCCTTTTTAAAATTACTGCTAAAGGAAGTGATACCATGCTTAACGGTAAGGTGGGCCTGGTCCTGGGCATTGCCAACCAGCATAGCCTGGCCTGGCACATAACCAAAGCCCTGGCAGAGGCTAGAGCCCAGCTAATACTGACTTTCCAAGGTGAGCGCTTTGAGACAAAACTAAAAAAACTAAGTGCTAACTTTTTACAATCCCCTCCCCTCTTACTACCCTGTGATGTAGAAGATGAGCAGCAGATTGAAAATGTCTACGCACAAATCAGGCAAACCTTTAACCGCCTAGATTTTATCGTTCATTGCATCGCCTACGCCGAAAAGGAAGATCTCATGGGAAAATTGATCGATACCTCCCGTGCCGGTTTTAAAAAAGCCCTGGAAATTAGCGCATATTCTTTATTGGCCATCGTACGCCCGGCAGTGCCCCTGATGACCAACGGCGGAAGCATTATAACCTTGAGCTATCTCGGCAGCCAGCGCTTCATTCCCCATTATAATATTATGGGAGTTGCCAAGGCTGCTCTCGAATCAGCCGTCCGTTACCTTGCCTACGATCTCGGTGAAAAAGGGATCCGCGTCAACGCACTTTCCCCCGGGCCGGTGCATACGTTATCTGCCCGCGGCATCAAAGGATTTACCAGTTTTTTAAATTATACTGGAGAAAACACCCCGCTGCAGCGCAATATTGAAGGAAACGAGGTAGGCAAAGCAGCTCTTTTCTTATGCAGTGATCTGTCTAGCGGTATTACCGGAGAAACAATTTTTGTTGATGCCGGATATCATCTCAAAGGATTCTAAGCGCCCTCTTTTATTAAAAAGATAAATATATTTATTATTAAGCTAAAAATGCAGGAAATTACTACCTTTTGTCGAACTTAAAAGTTTAAAGAAGATTTTTAAAATAATTAACAAGCTTTGCGGTTGGCTTAGACCTGCCCACCAAAAGGCAGGGTGTTGCCAGAAATATCTTTATCGAAAGAACCCTGCGATCATATTTAAAATAAGATTTTTGGGAATAATAGGGTTCACCATACTTTTTAAAGGCGCAGGTCTTAAGCTGCAAGCAGGTGCGCTTCACTGCTGTGTTCAATATATGAGCGCAACAGAACAGTAATAAGAGGAAAGGAGAATGGCAATGGCAACAACAGGTAAAGTCGAACTGGCAAAAACACTCGCCCAAAAAACTGGCATAACCCAAAAACAGGCTGCGGAATTTATTAACGCCTTTGTAGACACAGTCGAAGAGAAACTAATCGAAGGGAATAAAGTGCAACTAGTAGGTTTTGGGACATTTTTGACCAGGAAACGAGAAAGTAGGGAAGGAAGAAAACCTGGCACGGGGGAAAAAATTATTATCCCCGATAGCATTGTTCCAGTTTTTAGAGCCGGGAAAAATTTAAAAGAAAAATTAAATACTGATCATAAATAATTCGTATCCCGGTAGCAATCTAAAAAGCTCCGCCTTTTATTAGAGTAGGTGGAGTTTTTTATTTTGCTGACAATGTTCTTCAAACCTTTTTACGCCGGGAAACGTTTTTGGAAAATTATATTTTAGAAAATCAGGCCTCCTTCACGCACCTTTCACATATTTTTATACTTTTTGGAAAAGAATAAAGATTACCGGGAAAACACGTAAAAAATAACGATGAACAATAACCCGGCAAAGGAGGAAAATAATGTCTACACCGCTCTTAACAGGACTACGCAATCTGAGGGAGGATCTGTTGCGTCAGCTTCTCCTTTCCAGTAACACTGAAAAAACAGAAATACTGATTAAAATTATGGAAATGGAAGATCTGATTGACCTTGAGGAAAAAGCTGCTTCTCTTGCCGGACCTGTGGGATAAGCCCCCGCGCCACCGGGGGGCAATAGCTCTACTGGAAGGATAAAAATGTTTTTTGTTGATCGGGGCGGGGTTCTACCCTGCCCGCTTTTAACAAGTTACCTGTTGTAGAAGCGGGGTTCAACCCCGCTTTCTATTTAACAGATTTTCAGATTTTCAATCTTTTTTGCTATTACTGCGGGCCTGTTCCAGATCCGAACGCGTTAAGATAGACACGACTTCCAGGCCTTCCTTCACCAGGTTTTCCCGGCCCCCCTCCTGACGATCAACGATCACCAGGATTTTTTCCACCCGGCAGCCCAGGTCCTGCACAGCACGCACGGCTTTTAGCAACGACCCCCCGGTGGTCAAGACATCATCCAATACCAATACAGGCAAACCTTCCCGCAGCGTGGGCCCGTCAACCTTATTCCCCGAGCCGTGTTTTTTGGGTTCGGCCCGCACAAAAAAAGTGTCGAGGGGCTGCTCATTAAAAGGAGGCGCGTAGCTAAGGGCACTGATTGCTGCCGCTACAGGCACCGCCCCCATCGCCGGGCCGCCGATTGCCTTCACCATCAAATTTTGTTCCTGAATAAACATCAGAACATATTGGGCAATTTTATGTACACCCTCTGCCGTCAATGTCACCCGCCGGCAATCAACATAAAAATCGCTTTCCCGGCCAGAAGTAAGGCGCACCTTTTTTTGTTCGTAAGCCCGCGTCAAAATCAAGTGTAAAATATCCGCATACAGTTTTTTCATTTCGATAATAGCCTCCATCCTTTTTAACTATTGGATCCTACGCTCACCCCCGGGATGACAAAAAATGGGCAGTTACTGCGCAACCCCTTTTTCTTTACACCGGGACTCGCTGATTAACAAGGTGATGCTATTAAAATTAACCACGCCGGTGAGGTTATATTTGACCTTTCCTTTTTTTTTAAGTATAACATAAATAGCAGGCTGGAAAAACTACCCGCTGGATGCCGTTTTAAAAAAAGGCCGGAAATTCCCCCTTACACAGGATCTGCCCGGGGAACTGACCGGGTTGAGCTGCGGCCTGTTTTATATTTTAAATTACTCGTAACAACCTTTATATTACAACAACTTCGTTGTATGGATGGCAAAAATGTTTATTCATCACACCAACTTTTTGTTCAAGGAAGGAGAAATGAAAATGAAAAGCTATGAGATTGCCTTGATCCCGGGGGACGGGACGGGCCCGGAGATGCTGCGGGAAGGGATTAAGGTGCTGCAAGCTGCGGCGAAAAAATTTGCTTTTGACCTTGCTTTTCAAGAATTTGATTACGGCGGCGAGCGCTACCTGCGCAGCGGTGAAGTCCTGCCGGTAGGGGCTGTTGAAGAACTAAAAAAATACCAGGCGATCTACCTTGGGGCAATCGGCCATCCGGAAGTAAAGCCGGGTATCCTTGAAAAAGGGATCCTCCTGCACCTGCGCTTCGAGTTGGACCAATACATAAACCTGCGCCCGGTCAAACTTTATCCCGGCGTGGAAACCCCTTTAAAAGATAAAGGGCCCGCGGAGATTGATTTTGTTGTCGTGCGGGAAAACACGGAGGGCCTCTATACGGGCAGCGGAGGGTTCTTGCGCAAGGGAACCCCGCACGAGGTGGCCATTCAGGAGTCGATCAATACCCGCACCGGCGTGGAGCGTTGCCTGCGCTATGCCTTTGAGTACTGCCGGGAACGCAACAAAGGTAAAACCCTGACCCTCTGCGGTAAAACCAATGTCCTCACCTACGCCTTCGACCTCTGGGAGAGGGCCTTCCATGAAGTGGGGGAGGAATACCCCGATATTCAAAGAGAGTACGCCCACGTCGATGCCATCTGCATGTGGATGGTCAAAAATCCGGAACAGTTCGATGTGATCGTCACCGACAATATGTTTGGCGATATCATTACCGATCTGGGCGCCATCCTGCAAGGAGGCATGGGTATTGCCGCCGGCGGCAATATTAACCCGCAAGGAACCTCCATGTTTGAACCAATCGGTGGTTCGGCCCCCAAATATACCGGCAAAAATATGATTAATCCTTTGGCGGCAATCTGTGCCGGGGGAATGATGTTGGAACACCTCGGAGAAAAAGAAGCAGGCACAGCCGTGGAAAAAGCGGTCATGGCCGTCTGTGCCAACCAGATTAAAAGCCTCTCCGCCGGGCAGATGGGTGCCGGCACGAGCGAAATCGGCGATCTGGTCGTAAGTTATCTTAATAGGGGAGAAGAAAGCTGAGAGAAAAAGAGAAAGAACCGCTTTATTTCTTCCTATTTAAAAACATCAGCATAAACATCACATAAAACATCGCCAGGCCCTGGACCAGCGATCAAACTGGCGCCTTATCCTTCGTTTCCAGCCAAGATCTTGCGTACCGCGGGATCTCCGGCAAAAGAGAGGGAATTGTAAACAAACAGGATCTCCTGCAATTCGTGTTGGGCAATATAGGGCAGAAGCGGAAGGTTGAAATGGCGCAGATCAATAATGTGGATTTCAGCGTAGTGGTTGGCCAGAAAAGGAACGAGGCTGTTGGCATAGGAATCTTTGACCAGGAGCAGTTTCCGGTTTGTTTGATTTTGAACAGTAACCTTGAGCAGGGCGTGGTTACCATCCAGAAAAACGGCATATTTATCTTTTTGCCGTAAATGTTCCCTGGCATACAAGCTGTCTCTGGTTATTTTCTCATTAACGTATTCTACTTGACAACAAAAATCTTTCCGGGGTTTGAAAATCTGGATGGCATCAGGAGAAACAAAGCAATGGCTGCTCTTGGCATGAAGCGTGCCTAAAAAGCAATCACTGGCTTCTTCAATGGAAAAATCGTCGATCCCGAGGGGGCTGAAACCGAGCACAGGGCCTGCTTCCCGGTAGGCATAAAATGCTCCCCTCGATGTCCAGTGGTGATCGGTTTTATAGTAGATATATTCTTGCCGGTGTGCGGTCAGGGCATTGCAGGGGTCGATAAATTGTATGCCGGGGGAAAGCTGTTCCTTGATTAAAGCATAGAGACCGGTCGTTGGATCGGCCCCGGCAAACGGCGGAAGCTTGTCGCCCAGTATTTGCACTGCAGCCGGCGCCAAAAGGAAGTAAATCCGGGCCGGAAAGTTCCCGGCAAGATGGGTGCTTCCGGCAAGATGGGGGCTTCCGGCAAGATGGGGGCTTCCGGCAAGATGGAGATTTGCGGCAAATTGGTTGATGGCGGCAATGTTTTCTGCCAGTAAAACCTCATCCAATTTTTCGGGCTTTTGCAGCAGGTAGCCGTCCCGTCCAAAATAAACACCGTTGTTGTCTTTTTTTTGTAACATGAGCTCGCTGGCAGATTTGGTGCTGACCCATCTATCCCGGAAAGGGAATTGGTCTGCCAGGTAATTTTCAGCAGCAAAACTGAATTTGCCGGAGATGAAATTGGCCCACGAAAAATGAGGTTTTTTTTGCAGCACACGGTTTTCCGTTTCTGAATAAAACCGTTCGGGCCCTAGAACAAACAACAATGAAAAAGTGAACAAAAAGGCAAGCAGGGTAACAGTCAATAGCCTGTTAAAAAGATGCAAGGGATCACTCCTGAACAATTTTTAGAAACGGAAATACAGAAAGGGGTTATAGGTTGTATCAACCAGATAGGCCGTGGAAAGGAACAACACCAATAAACAAGACAGCGTTGCCGCTGCATAATAAAGCGTTGCTGATCGCGCCAGCAGTTTTTGCCGGGCATTTTTAATGCATGGCGTAGATGCTATGAGGGCTAGCGCCATTAAAAGGGCGTGAGTATAAAAATAGTAAACAGCCTGCCGGTCGAAAAAGCCTCCCCCCTGCAAGCCAAAGAGGGCCTGCAGGTATTGCCAGCCCGCAGTGAAATGCTCAAAAGCAAACAAAACCCAACCTACCAGTACCAGCAAAACAGTGTAGGCATAGCGGACAAACCGGGGGGCCGGGTGCAGCCATTTTAAAAGGAAAGCCTTCTCCAGGGCGAGGACAAGGCCGTAGTAGAGTCCCCAGAGAACAAAATTCCAGCTCGCTCCATGCCATAATCCAGTCAGGAACCAAACGATGGCCAGATTTCTGTAAAGCACCCGCTGGCCGGAGCGGTTTCCTCCAAGGGGTATATAAACATATTCCCGGAACCAGGTTCCCAGCGAGATATGCCAACGCCGCCAAAATTCTGTAATACTTTGCGAGATATAAGGGTAATCAAAATTATCCGGGAATGTGAACCCAAACATTTTGCCCAAACCAACAGCCATATCCGAATAACCGCTAAAATCCAAATAGATTTGCAGCGCAAAAGCAACGATCCCCAGCCAGGCCGTGCAGACAGTGAGTTCGGAAAACGGAACCTGCTGAATTTGCGACCAGAACAGACCAACATTGTTTGCCAGTAAAACCTTCTTGCCCAGCCCGGCAACAAAGCGCCTGACCCCCTCGCCAAAACTTTCCAACCCTTCACGTCTCTGTAACAACTGTGCAGAAACCGTTTGATAACGCACGATCGGGCCGGCGATCAACTGGGGGAAAAGCGAAATATAAGTGCCGAAGGCAATGAAATTTCGCTGTGCGACCGCCTCGCCGCGGTATACATCGGCGACGTAGGAAAGCGCCTGGAAGGTATAAAAGGAGATGCCGATGGGCAGCGACAGATCCAGACCGGCGAAAGTTGTACCCAGCAGGCTGTTGACAGCCTGCAAAAAAAAGTCTGCGTATTTAAAAAATCCCAGGAGCCCTACATTGATTATTATTGCGAAAAACAGGGCCAAGCGGGCGATCCTGGTATTCCTTTTATACCTGTAAATGAGCAAACCAAGGGCATAGTTCACCACAATGGAAAAAAACATCAATAGAATATAGACCGGTTCGCCCCAGGCATAGAAAAATAAACTGGCCATAAACAAGGCACAATTTCTAAAACGGCGGGGAACCAGGTAGTAAACGAGGAGAACGAGCGGCAAAAAAATAAAAAGAAAGAACAGGCTGCTAAAGACCATTATATCTTGTCCTTTGGGCGAAGGATCCGGTTTAACTGTTTAAAAAATTATAACCAAAATTTGCCCTTTTAGTAACACTGCCCGCCGGGCCGGGATAAAACACCCCCGCTGCTCTTTTCGGGCCGGGCCCAATTGCTATTTTTCACCGCATTTTTTAGGCGGTATTATTTAAAAGCCTTTCCAGCTCCGTTTTTACTTCCTCGTTACAGTCAGAAACACAGAGGATGACATACCGATCCTTCACCAGGACAAAAGGATCGGCAAGTTTGGGCAGCTCCGCCGGCAGGTAATCCTCAAAACTTACTTTTTGTTCCGCAACGCGCTGCCAAACGGCCGTTTCAATTCTTTGCGCTGCTTCTGCGCTAACCGCTTCAAATACCGCGATTTCCTCGGCGGTAGCTCCAGTGCTGGCATACACCTGCTGTGCTACCACGTCCCCGGCAGGGATGCGGTAAATTGTAGCGATCATTTGGTCGTTGAGAAGCGTTAAGGTATCCTGAAAGGCAATCG
>CAZRVU010000022.1:0-33997 GCA_964603615.1 uncultured Desulfovibrionaceae bacterium | reverse complement strand
CGGTTTTTTAACCTTTTGTTCCTATTTGAATATAATACACTAAATAAAAAAAATAGCGGGGTGTTCATACTGAGTAGGTTTCGCATCAATAGTGTTTTTTACAAATGTAGTGGCGTTATTCTTGCTGTGGCCGGAATAGGGTTGGTTGTGAACGCCCTGCCTTTATATTTATGGCCCTTACTGTTGGGGATTTTGCTAATATGGGTGGGGTGGCGTCTTTACATGGTGTTGTAGCTGTTATTTGTGCAAGTAAGATTCTTACATGTTAAAACGCTAATATTAAGGAGATTAAAAAAGGGAGATCAAGGAAGATCTAAAGAGCATAAGGGAAAAAAGAAGATTAAAGACCATGGGGGAAAATTAGAGAAAACTGGAGAAGAACTAAAAGGGAGGGTAAAATAATGAGGTTTTATGTGATAAAAGTACCAAGTTTTATTAGCCGTATACTAAAAGCATTGCTGGGCAAAAATTAAAAAACAACTGCCCGGTTAATGTCATCCTGAGTGTTAGCGTCAGACTGTAGTAAGTAGCGCCGGGCAATTGCAAGGGTCTAGTCTAGGCAGCCGGTGACTCCCTTCTGAATGTTAGCGCCAGACTGTAGTAAGTAGCGCCTGTTCAATGAATGGTGAGCCACCTTATTACAGTTTGTTGTGAGAAATTCTCTCTGTTATGCGAAAACTGGTGATGATTAATATTAAGCCAGTATTTTGCGCTTTTTGTAAGATAGTAGTCTAGCACCCTAACACATCCAACGAGGTATTCCGGGTAGCACCGGACAGGTGGATGATTTAAAGAGCCCTTTTGACCTTTCCTGCTTTTAGGCAACGTGTACATACTTTGATCCTTTGGGGAACGCCGTTAATCATTGCTTTTACCTTTTGAATATTAGGTTTCCAGGTGCGTTTGGTTTTAATATGAGAGTGGCTGATGGTGAAGCCGCTCGCTTTTTCTTTTCCGCAGTAGAAACATTTATTGGCCATTCTAAACCGACCTCCTTTTCAATCCAAGGCACAATCCAAGACGAACAATATAAATTCTACCATAGTTTCTTTTTAAAAACAAGAAACAGATTGCAAAAATGTAGTTATTCTGTGATGAAGTCACCTTGTTAATTATCGTGAAAAATGTCACCTATAAAAGGTAAGGTTCTAATGTTAATGGAACAGATTGAAGAAATGTTGTGCGGATGTTTTAGAGCGGATGTTTTAAAGGGATAAAAAATAAAAAATAATTTCCTAAATTTTCCTTGAAAAAAACAAGCTTTCAAGGAATTTTTTTGTTATTTATAGGAATAATACTATGGTTTTAGGATAATTTTCTAAGTATATTTAATGCCCCAAAAGAAATAATAGAAATAGAATTCGGTGGGAAGGAGGTGAAACTAAATGCCAGCAAGTAGAAGTAAGACTGGACGTAACAGGGTGCTCGTAGTTGGTGCGGAGCAAGCATTGGAAGATTTTAAACACGAGATCGCCAATGAACTAGGTATTGCTGATTACAACGGTATAGACAAAGGGGAGCTTACCTCCCGGCAAAACGGTTATGTTGGCGGTACCATGGTCAGGAAAATGATTCAACAAGTTGAAAGTCAGTTGGCCGGAGGCCAGCTACAGTATTCTCAACTTACCGGGCAACCGGTTCCCAAACAGCCCCAAGGTACACAATTACTGTAAGGTTAAAACTGCTGTAAGGTCACAACTGCTGTAACTACTTAGCGGGCTCCGGCCCGCTATTATTTATTTCCATTTTTACTTTCTTTATTCATATTTTCTTTGTGACGTAATTTCATTATTTTGTAAAAATTTAAGATCATGGATCTGACTAGCCTCGAATAGAAATGTTCGGGGAAAGGGTTAAAAAACCCCCTATGAGTCAAATAACATACTCATAGGGGTTGGGAGAGGAGAAACCGGAGGAAGAGCTTATGGGGAATATTGTTGATGCATTAATATTATCTACAGCTTTTGGGAATTTATGCGTAAAGTTTATGTGGTAATATTATCCAACAGTTTTCTTGCTTTTTATTGTAGATGATGTTAAAATACCCACATAAAAAGAAAGATTGTCCCTATTTTGGAAGTTAGACAGATGAAAATAAGCGCAGGTAAGTATAAAGGAAGAATATTAAAATCACCTTCTGGTTCGTGTAAAAAAATTCGCCCGTCATCTAGCAGGGTGAAGGAAGCATTTTTTAGTATGATTGGTGATTGCCTCGAAGGGATTGATTTCCTGGATCTTTTTTCCGGAACGGGAAGCATAGGTTTAGAAGCATTAAGCCGGGGGGCAGGACGTGCTATTTTTGTTGAAAACGATCGCCTTTCTTTGCAAGCGCTGCGCAAGAATATTGAACTTACTGGCACACAAGCGCAAACCAAAATTTTGCCGTTGGATGCCGGGCGTGCGCTCTACTTTTTAAGTAAAGATAAAGAATCTTTTATGGTGGCTTATGTTGATCCCCCCTATAAAATTGCAAGCCCAGACGTCCTGAAAATAATGCATTATCTTTACCAAAAAAGCCTCATCGCGGCCGGGGGTATGATCGGCGTGGAAAGAAGTAGCTTGCCGGTCCGCTGTGCCGGCGGTGAAATCGGGCCACATATACGTACTGATAAAAAAGGCTCCTGGGCTGGTAACAACGGGTTGCATGCAGGTAAAAGCAGTTTCCAGCTCTATAAAAGTGGGCGCCGGGTCAGGGATAATAGTCTCCGGATTGCCGACAGTGTTCTGGAAAAAGCGCCTTTTCCCCTTTGGAAGAAAAAAGTTTACGGTAGTACTCTTTTATTAATTTATAAGAACGAAGAAATAAGCGTACCAAGTAAATTTTAATCTAAAAGGGAGGTATCTTAAAAGTGGTTAGGGCTATTTACCCGGGAAGTTTTGATCCAGTGACTAATGGACATCTGGATATTATCGATCGTGCCAGCAAGGTTTTTGATCATCTTCTGGTAGCCGTTTTGGAGAACCCTCGGAAGGATGCTCTATTTTCTATGGAAGAAAGGGTATATATGCTTAAAAGTATTATTAAACCTTATAATAATGTGCAGGTAGATTTTTACCAGGGGTTGCTGGTGGATTATGCCCAGAATAATAATATTGCCATTATCATTAAAGGATTACGGGCTATCTCCGATTTTGAATTTGAATTTCAAATGGCTCTAACTAACAGAAAACTAAATTGTAATGTGGAGACCATGTTTATGATGACCAATAATAAATATTCTTTTATTAGTTCTAGCATCGTCAAAGAAGTAGCTAGTTACGGCGGGGATATCAAAGGGCTTGTCCCCCCGCAGGTTTATGATATGATTATGAATAAAATTTCAGTATATAATAGTACCATCTAGACTTTTCCTTACCCTTTAAGTTTTATTGATTTTTATCTTTCCAAGGTAGTAGAGCAGCAAGGAGATAAAAAGCAAAACACCGAGGGTGATGAACAGGCGTTCACCGATAAAAAGAGTTCTCTCATACCAGTAAGGTAGCTGGCTGGTAGGTGTTGACTGTAAAAAAACAGGCAAGGTTTTGGAAGAAATGTATGAAGCTAAAGGAGTATTCCCTGCCAGAAAAAAACAGTAGAGTGCGGCCAGAATGGAGTGCCCGATGCGAGCACAAATATATGGGATAATATTTATATCTGTGGTGCTGATAATGCTGGCGACCTGGGCATGAACGGAAAGGCCGCTCCAGGCAATGATTGCGCTGACTGCAATCGCCCTTTCTTTTAGAATTGCTTCTGGAATGGAGCCGGCCAACTGGCACCCTAAGTCGATTTCAAAGAAACCGCTGATGAAGGCCGGGGTAAGATTGGTCTGCAAGCCGGCAAAAGAAAGCAGGGAAGAAAAACCCGTTGTTAACGCGTTGACCAGGCCGGCCAAATCTAGCATCGTGATTACTACGGAAAAGAGGATGATAAAGCCCCCTACAAGCAACAGGGTATTGACGGATTCTTTGACTGCTTCCCCCAAGAGGCGACCAAACGGGCGGCCATCTTCTTTTCTCGCTTTAACTAGTGCGGTAAGGGCCTGACTGAAGATGTTGGCCTGTTTTATTCTTTTTTTGGTTAATTTCCCTTTTAGTTGCGAGTTATCAATTTCGGTATTTGCCCGGTAGAAGCGCATGATTAGGCCGACAGTTATGCTGGAAAGATAATGAGCAGCGGCGATGAGTGCACCTACCCCGGGCGCTTGCAACATGCCGACCGCTACAGCGCCAAACATAAATAAGGGATCTGCAGTATTGGTAAAGCTAAGCAACCTTTCTGCTTCGACTTTACTGCAAAGCCGATCCTGGCGCAGTTTATTGGTGAGAACTGCACCAAGGGGGAAACCTGAAGAGAGGCCCATTGCTAGAACAAAGGAACCGGTGCCTGGAACATTAAAAAGAGGGCGCATGACGGGTTCCAGCAGAACACCCAGGCAATGCACTGCTCCGAGGCCAATGAGTACCTGCGAAAGCACAAAAAATGGCAGTAGCGCCGGAAAGACGATTTTCCACCAGACGGATAAGCCGTTTAGCGCGGCTTCGAAAGCTTCTTTAGGGTAAAGGATCATGCTAATGGTTAAGATAACGGCTAAAAAAGCGGGTAGGTAATAAAACAGCATCTTTTTCTTCATGTTAAAAGGTGATAAAAGTAAGGTAAAAAATAATAAGCCGAGTAAAATAAAAAAAACCTTAGTAAGCATAATTTCCCCCATAATTAATTGAGTTGTTTAAAACTAATTTTTTGCAGTGAAATTAGAAAGAAACTATTAATAAAATGTATATTGTTTTTAAGGAGATATAGACCACGGGAAGCAGGGATGTTTTTGCGTAAAGTAGCTAATTACGTTTTCATTTTATTGGCTGTCCTATTTCTAGGATTTCTAGTACGGACGGATTACTACGTGATTAAACCGGGCACCGCTGAAGAACTGGGCCGCCTTATTCAGATTGAAGGCCACCAGCGGGAAGGGCTGGAGCGGCAACCAGAAGAACGAGAAAAACCGTCGCAGCAGGGGGAAGAGCGAGAACAACTCCCGCAGCAGGGAAAGTTTTACATGCTGACTGTTGCCCAGCATCCGGCCAACCTTTGGGGCCTTCTTTATGGTTATGGCCATCCTTCTTTCGATGTGCGTTCTATTTCCCAATCAATCCCGCCCCAGATGACCCGTGAAAAGTATAACGAACTGATGCAGAGTTGGATGCAGGACAGTAAAAATCTGGCAGGGGTAATTGCTTTCCGCCGTGCCGGTTACGAAGTTCCTATTACCAGCGATGGTGTAGAAATTGTGGAACTTCTCCCAGCTAGCCCGGCAGAAGGCATACTACAACCCGGGGATCTTGTCACGGCGATCGAAGGAGAAAATATCTACCTGGCGGAAGAAGTGGTTGCCCTTATTCAGCAAAAAAGAGTTGGTGAAAAAGTAAGAGTAGGGTTCCAGCGCAAAGGAAAGAACGGGGAGGTGGAGATTTTAACGGGATCCCATGTTGATGATCCACAATTGGCGGCTCTGCGGCTCTATGTGCGTACTTTGAACTGGAAGCCCCTTTTTCCTTTGGAATACAGTATCGAAACCGGCCCTGTAATCGGTCCTTCAGCCGGGATGATGTTTGTTTTGGAGATTTTGGATCAACTGCTGCCCGGGGAATTAACCGGCGGATACCGCATTGGGGGCACAGGAACGATTATGCTCAATGAAAAAGTGGGCGGTATCGGTGGGGTCAAACAAAAAGTGTTGTCTGCAGAAAAAGCAGGCCTAGATTATTTTTTGGTGCCTGCTGAGAACCATGAGGAAGCCCAACGGGCTGCCCGCAGTATTAAAGTGATCCCTGTAAACAATTTGGAGGAAGCCCTGGGTTTCCTGGAAACCCTAAATGCACATTCAAAGGTGGCTAGGCTGCCCCTGGCATCCGCAGCTTAAACAATATTTATGTTTCCTCGTAGTATCTTTGCCTTTCTTTGAAATTCGGGCTAATATTTTGACAAAGAATGAATTCTGTGTTAAAATTGAACTACCTAAGGCTGGGGCAGCGGCCTAACTAGCGATAGTTGATACCGCTAGCGGAACAACAATATTGCTGGATATCAACGGTGTTATGGATAATTTATAATTATGTTGGCTATGAACATGAACATGAGTAAACCGGGCAGCCGCGAGAGTAGTCGATACTTTCGAGGAAAGTCCGAGCTCCGCAGGGCAGGGTGCTGGATAACACCCAGTGGGGGCAACCCCAAGGAAAGTGCCACAGAAATAAACCGCCGGTAGAAACTGTTTTACCGGTAAGGATGCAACGGTACGGTAAGAGCGTACCAGGGGCCGGGCGACCGGCCTGCTAGGTAAACCCCACCCGGAGCAAGACTGAATAGGGGGGAGATGACGTTGCCCGCCGAGTCCCCCGGGTATGAGTCGCTGGAGGGGCCAGGCAACTGGCACCCTAGATAGATGGCTGCCACTTCCTGCAGGGAGTACAGAACTCGGCTTATAGGTTTGCTCATGTTTATTTTTTAGTGGGTCCTGTTTTGACTTAACGTTTTATAGGTTTGCCCATGTTAGTTGCTTTTTTAAAAGCACTGTACAAGCGTGCAGTGTATTTTTTTAAAGTATTACAGATTAGCAGCATTTTATCCTAAACTTTTGCCCCAATGGAATAGCGGGTCTTCTAATGGATTGTAATTATGCAGAGCTTTTTGTATAAATTGCGGACGCCGGTTATTTCTGGATAAACCGGGTTATGCGTAAACTCCTGGCCCGGGGTTCACTACCCGAAAGGAGAGTGCAAATAATATGGAAAAACTATTTTCTATCGGAGAAATTGCCAGGATATTCAATATTCCGGTAGCGACATTGCGCTATTACGATGAAATTAGTTTGTTTAAACCATTTCAAAAAAATTTGCAAAACGGGTACCGTTATTATTCTCTCGATCAATTTGAAAGATTGAGCAAAATTAGGTATTTAAGGCAAATGGGGGTACCACTAAAAGAAACCAGAAAAATATGTGAAAAAATGACCCCGGAAAACTATTTACAGCTTTTAAAAAAACAACACGATAGAGCAATTCAAGAATACAACAAACTGCAGTCGGTGATCAGCAAATTTAACCGGCGGATTAAAGAAATTGAGGAAGCCCGCAGTTGCAGGGATCTAGAGGTAATTAGGATTGAGTATCTCCAGGAAAGAAAAATTTTGCGCTTGCATGATCGCATTACTTCAAGGTCGGAGCTAGAACTGGCTATCCGTAAACTGGAAAAGATAGCCTAAGAGCCGTGGTAATAATATCGCAGCAAAAATTTAGTTTAACTTGCTTTAAACTATGCTATAATTGAGTTATACTATTGAAAGAAGGGGTATGAAAAAGAAACATGTCTTTTTTAGAATTGGCTAAAAAAAGGTTTTCTGTGCGGCATTATCAGGATTTAAATGTGGAAGAGGAAAAATTAAGACACGTCTTGGAAGCTGGCAGGATTGCTCCCTCGGCAGTCAATTTTCAACCATGGTATTTTATCGTTGTTCGGGATGAAGAGCTAAGAAAACAAATAGCATCTACATACCGGGGAAAGTGGCTTTTAGAAGCCCCGGTGATTATCGTTGTTTGCGGCGATCACAGTAAATCCTGGCGGCGGCCCGATGGTAAGGATCACTGTAACATTGATGCTGCCATAGCCATCGATCACATGACACTAGCGGCGGCCGAAATAGGCCTGGGAACTTGCTGGGTGTGCTATTTTAATGCTATGCAGTGCCACCGGATACTGAAATTACCCGGGCACGTGGAGGCCATAGCGCTTTTGCCTCTCGGCTACCCTGCAGAAAGCACAGATCCGGAGCGTCATGCAACAAAGAGGAAAAAACTGGAGGAAGTTGTCTGTTGGGACGGGTTTGATCAGCAATAAAGCAGTATAGAATATAATCTAGGGTATAAGGGGAAAAGGAAGATGGTTTTTAATAATTCTGTTGCCTTACAGTTAAATTCTGGTATAGACGAAGCTATTTTAAAGGAAATGGCTTCCCTTGTTATAAAAAACAACCATATTTACCCGGAGCTATATGAAAAGTACAATACTAAACGTGGTTTAAGAAACCTTGACGGCACAGGGGTTTTGGTTGGTCTTACGGAAATAGGAGATGTCCATGCTTATGTTGTTGATGAAAAAGGGAAGAGAACGCCCGTTGATGGCCAGTTATTTTACCGTGGCATAGAGATAAAAGATCTAGTCAAAGGTTTTCAGAGGGAAAAAAGGCCTGGTTTTGAAGAAGTTTGCTATTTACTTTTGTTTGGCGTCCTTCCTACTCCTGAAAAATTAAAACAATTTAAAAATATCTTGTCGGAGAAACGCTTGCTTCCCAACGGTTTTACTGAGGATATGATTTTGAAAGCTCCTAGCAGCGATATAATGAATAAACTGGCCCGCAGCGTTTTGGCAAGTTACTCCTATGATCCTAATCCCGACGATAATAGCGTGGATAATGTCCTCAGGCAGTTAATTGAACTGATAGCTCGCTTTCCAACGATGGTTGCCTATGGCTATCAGGCCAAAGCGCATTATTACGGCAATAAAAGCTTATATATCCATAATCCCAGGAAAGATTTAAGTGTTTCGGAAAATTTCCTGTACATGATTAGACCTGATAATTATTACAGTGAACTGGAAGCGGAAGTTTTGGACTTAAGCCTGATTCTCCATGCCGAGCACGGCGGGGGTAACAATTCCGCTTTTGTTACTCATGTCGTATCTTCTGCGGATACAGATACGTACTCCGCCATCGCGGCGGCAGTTGGTTCTCTCAAGGGCTTTAAACACGGGGGTGCCAATATTAAGGTCATGCGTATGATCAAGGATATAAAGGATCACGTAAAAAATTGGCAGGATGAAGATCAGCTTGCCGACTATTTGAAAAAAATTTTGAATAAAGAAGCTTTTGACAAAGCAGGTTTAATCTATGGCATTGGACACGCTGTTTACTCTCTTTCGGATCCGCGGGCGCTTTTACTGAAAGAGAAGGCGGCAGAGCTATCCCGTGAAAAGGAAATGGAAGAGGAGTACCGGTTGTACACCCTGGTAGAGAAATTGGCTCCGCAGGTAATTACAGCGGAGAGGAAAATGTACCGGCCCATTTCCTTTAATGTTGACCTTTATTCCGGGTTTGTTTATAAATTGCTTGATATTCCCATGGTGCTTTATACACCTATTTTTGCCATTGCCAGGATTGCCGGTTGGGCTGCGCATCGCCTGGAGGAGATCGTCAGCGGGGGGCGTATTATTCGACCTGCTTATAAAAATGTTGCGGCCAAGGGCGGCTATACTACTCTTGATGAACGCTGATCTATATCTATTTTTTGCAGTGAAATAAACAATTTCAGGGGTCACCCCTTTTCACGCTTTAGATTTTTCTGAAACGGAAACTTTTAGGCCTGCTATATAAGCGATAGCAGGCATTTTTTGTTATTTCGTGTCGGGAAAAAACATTCGCCCAGTTTTGAATATTTTAAGGGAATAAAGGAAAATTTCGGATTAGGCAGAATATATAATTATAAAAGAAAACATGAAATATCATCCATCCCTAGTATCTTTTTCGATTAGAAACAAATAGCAGTATATTCCTAAATATTTTTTACTGACTAGCATATCTATAAATGTCAACGGTTGCCTGCCTAGGGAAATATGAAGGACAAGATTGGGGAAAAAAGTATGAGCGTGTCAAATGAGCTATCCGGCCTATCAAAAGGTATAGAAGGTTTAAAGCGTGATGATGTTTTAGAAGATGTTTCTGTTTATCGCATTATGATGGAAAGTCCTTTTATGCCTTTCTGTATTTTTAATTCCCAGGGGGAAATTCTTGATTTTAGCGCCGCGGTAACTACATTTATGAAATGTTCCCGGGAAGAACTGCTTGGCAAAAAAATAAGCGACTACCTTAACCTCGAGAAAAAAAGAAGATTTTGGATAAAAATGAGGAGGCAGGTTCAGTATGAGGGGATTACTTCCGGAGGGGTGGGGTTAAAAACTTTTGATGGTCAGTTTAGGAAAGTGGAATATACCGTAAGCAGCCTGCAGGGAGATCTTTATCTGGTGTGTTTCCGGGATGATTCGGTTTGCTGGGAAAACGAACGCTTTAAAGATCGGTTTATCTGTCTGGTATCACATATTTCGCACGAACTTCGCCGCCCCCTGGCCACGATTAGTGCTTGCTTGGATCTATTCCATATTTCGTTTCAAGAAAAATCAAAGGGGCTGGAATACTTAAGTTCCGGAGATGGAAGGCTGGAGAAAGGGTTATCTTTTAACAGGGATTACCAGTATCTGGCAGCGGCCGCCAGATCTGTAAAGCAGATGACGGCATTGATCAATAGCATGTTCGAACTGGCCAGTTTGGATTTAGAAAAGGTGATTTTAAACAAACAAAAATTTTTACTTGAGGACCTGCTAAAAACTGTTGTAGAAGAAACAAGGCTGACAATGGCCGATAAGTACATTGTTCTGCTCGGTGTTGAAAATAAAGGTGTATTGGCAGTAGAAGCTGACCTTGTACGGATCAAAGAAGTTGTAGAAAATCTTGTTTCTAATGCCGTGAAATATTCTCCTTCCGGGGGAACGATTATTATTACGGTAGAAAAAAAGGAAGGGGACGCTTTAATATCTATCTGCGATCAGGGTCCTGGCATTGCTACGGGGGAACAGCCTCAGATATTTGATCGTTTTTTTATGTCTTCCCATACGAGGCAAAAGTGTCCGGGAGGCTTGGGTTTGGGGCTTCATATCTCCAAACAGTTGGTTGAACTGCACCAAGGGCAAATCTGGCTGGAAAGTAAAGTAGGAGAGGGTAGCACCTTTTATTTTACCCTCCCCTTATTGTTGTCGGGTGAAAGCTAAGTTTTATTGCCGGAACGCAGCTTGTTTTTATTGCCGGGAAACAGTTAATTATTGTTGACAGACAGGGGCTAACGGAAAAAAATGTGATTGCCAATTACAGTTGTTACTGTCTGCTGCCTAACCCACTGATTGCTGGTCTTGGCCGGGTTGTAAAAGCCCAGAGCATTGCATGATGGATCCCAGCCCCCCAGGGCATCGTAAACAGCCTGATAGGCGGTTTTGTTGGCCGGCAGGTTTATTCTACCGTCAAGGACAGGGCTATACTGATAGCAACCATCGATAATCTGGTAAATAACACCGGCCAGTGTATTGGGGTAACGGGTGCTGGCCAATCTGTTTAAGACGGAGGCAGCGACAGCAACTTGTCCAATATACGGTTCACTTCCTGCTTCAGAGTAGACGAGACGGGCGAATAGATCGATTTCACCCTGGGAAAAATTTCTACCCCCGCGTGAAGTTAACGAGCCGCCGGACGATGAACTTGTGCCAGACGGTATATTTATTTTTTGGCCCGGAGAGATATATTCAGGTGAAATTGCTGGATTGGCGGTAATAAGCATGGCCAGGCTTAGCCCATATTTTTGTGAGATACCCCAGAGGGTTTCTCCGGGAAGAACGGTATGTATTGGGGCTGGAATAGAAAGTACTTGGCCGGGGTAAATCCTTTGCGGGTCAGCAATGCCATTTGCTTGAGATAACTGTTCAACTGTGGTATTGAATTTTTGAGCGATTAAAAAAAGAGTATCATGGGGCGCGACACTGTATGACTGTGCTGCCGCACCGGCTGTGCCAAAAATAAGGAGAGCCCCCCATATGCAGAATAATGTTAATGCTTTTTGCCAAAATCTTCGTTTAAGCATGCGTATTTTCTTCCTCCTTAAATATTTCCTGCCAAAAGGTCGCGCTGTTCAGCGCAACCCCCACAATCAGGAAAATTTATGTTAACTCATATTATACCTAAAAAAAGGAACAGGGCAAGCTTGTCCAGGCTTGCTCTGCTTTGAATCTTTATTATTTTTAACATTATGTTAACCTTTATTAATAAAATAGTTAAAAAAACAATACTATGGGATAAAATGGATTGTCCTGCGGGCTAAGGGCTAAAAAAGGGAACGGATAAAGGGAAAAAGATGGCGCCCGATGAAATAAAGAATGATAATTAAACCTAGCAGCCAGCTACCGTACCTGATTGCTGCATAGCTGATGACTTTTGTTTCGTCATAGCGTTTTTCTTCCATAATTTAACGCTCCTTTCGCAACAATTGATGCTTTTATTAGATTTTCTTTTTATTTTTCGTCTTTTTTTTAAAAATATACCGAAAAACAATAATAATTGAGAGAAGGTTGGATCTATGTTTGATTTGGAAAAGGTACTGGCGCAAATCGGCCCCCTGGCGGAGGGGGCTATGGCTCAAACCCAGGCCCGGCTCGATGACCTGGCCAAACCCAAGGGCAGCCTGGGGGTAATGGAGGTAATTGCTAAAAAAATTGCGGGGATTACCGGACAGGCTATGCCGGCCATCGCCAAAAAAACCTGTATTTTGATGGCTGGAGATCACGGGGTGCTGGAGGAAGGGTTCAATACATATCCCCGGGAGGTAACGGCACAAATGGTGCAAAATTTTTTAAACGGAGGAGCGGCGATGAATGTTTTTTCCCGGCATGTAGGGGCTGAACTTCTCGTGGTGGATATCGGTGTGGCCGTTGATTTTACCGCGCATCCTCTCCTTTTGAAAAAAAAGATTGCCTACGGGACCCAAAACATGTCCAGGGGGCCGGCGATGACCAACGGCCAGGCCTTGCAGGCGATTGCCACCGGTTTTGAAGTTGCCAGGGAATGTCTTGCCGGGGGAACCGATCTGCTGGGCCTTGGTGAAATGGGTATCGGTAACACTACCCCTAGCACCGCCTTGCTTGCCGTTTTTTCAGGGGCGCCTGTGGAGGAAATAACCGGCCGGGGAACGGGGGCCAGCGACGATCTTCTAAGGCTTAAAGTAAAAACAATCGAAAGGGCCCTGGCGGTAAACAGTCCAACAGCAGGTGAACCTTTGGCTGCCCTGGCCAGGGTAGGGGGGCTGGAGATTGCCGGCCTGGTGGGGGTGATCCTGGCCGGCGCGGTACAACGGGTTCCTGTTGTCCTCGATGGTTTAATTTCGGGGGCGGCTGCTTTGGTGGCCGTGGCGCTGCATCCTGCTGTCAGGGACTATTTGCTGGCCTCACACCTTTCCGATGAACCGGGCCACAAATTGATGCTGGAACTGATTGGCGTTCAGCCCATACTTTTTATGAAGATGCGTTTAGGGGAAGGAACGGGTGCAGCTTTGGCGATGAGCATTATTGAAGCTTCCCTTAAAATTTTACGTGAAATGGCTACTTTTTCCGGATTAGGGATCGCTGTCCCGGCAAAAAATGGGGGGGTGCCCCGCTAAAAAGGCGGGAGCCGGTTTGGCGTTGGGCGTTTAGTTTCTGCCTTAATTGAGGATGCGTTAAAAAATGCCTGCTTATGTTCTTTTTGTTTTGTAAAAGGCTGCTGCTTTCTTTAGGATTCCGTGTTCTTTCTTGACTACTTTTTTTTACCTGCAGCAACATGTTATTGAAAAAAACCCTGCTAACACCGTTTTAAAATTTTTGCTTTTGGCATACTATTGGTGAAAATAGCGGGAGGTGGTTTTTATCAAGGACATTTATGTTATTTTAGCCTTTCATGCCCATGAGCTGCTCTGGGATTTACCGGAAACACTGCTTTCCACCTTGGATGAAAGTAACCCAATGAAGGATACCATTCTCGACGAAAACTATCTGGAAAAAAGAAGAGATGAGGGGCGGGACATCTATGCTCTCAGTATAAAATTTGGCGATAACCTCAATGCGCCTCTCTGCGTGGAGTATTCCAATGAGCTTCTGCACCAGCTAGAAGATATTGTGCCCCGGGCTTTTCAGAAGCTAAAAGAAGGTTATGCACGGGGTAGGCTTTATCCTCTTTACGGCCATGCGCACCATACTCATGTTTCCTTGCTCCGGGAGAAGGAGATAACCCAGGAAATTCTCTGGAATATGCAATACCTGCATAGCCTGATGGAAGTTCCCTATCCCAAGTATAATGGTCTTTTTGCACCCGAAGCCTCCTATAGTTACCATAAGATGGCAGGCATCAGAGATGCAAATATTGACTACGTCATTTTCCCGCACCTTAGTGCCATGAAAGCGCCTTTTCAATTGGAGGGCGACGGTGATTACCGTTATAAACCTTTCTGGCTAAAAACGGACCACGGGGATCTGCTTGCTTTTCCGCGAAATTTCCCTATTTCCCAGGAAATATGGCGGCCAATTACCAGGATGAAAAGGGAAGAAGTGAAGTTTCAGGGGTATATGCTCGGGGAATTTCCTGTTTTTGGGAACGAGTACTTGCATCCTGAAAAAGAAAAATTTCCCATCGATCTGGCGGCCGGCGTGGAATTATACAAAAAAGTATTGCGGCAGGAACTGGAAAAGGCACCCTCCGGTGGTGTGCTGGTCTATATCCAGGATCTGGAGCTGATGGATTTTGGCGATCTTGCACTTGTGATCATGGAGCGGGCCTGGCAGGAGGTATTGCCGGAAATGCGGGAAAAAATGCGTATCCATTTTGTTACACCCGACCAATATATCGATGACGTTCTGCAAGGGGGAAAAATTGAAGAGCTGCCGGTGCTAAAGTTCAAAGAGATGACCTGGGCCCCCGAAATTAGGCTGATCTTAAGGGTTGACGGGCATTATCCTCCCCTGGGCGTTACCGGGGTGGGCGCCTATGATTTGGAAAAAACGGGGCTGGGCCGGCATCCGCATGTCTTTTGGGAAAATGGGAAGTATTTCTGTGGCATCTTCGATACGCTGGCCGATAATTTTAATATTTCCCTCGATATTCCGGCCTACGGAGAGCGCCTCAATATTACCGGCTATGACCTTAACAAGGAAAACCCCATCACCAGGGCCGTTCTCTACCTGCGCCTAATGAAAAGGGCCTGCAACTGGGGCTGGAGGCCAACAGAAGGACGTCAAAAAATTCCCTGTCTCAAAGGTTATTTGTTCTGCACGACCCTTTTAAAAAAGTTAGCAGAATGCCCGGAGGAACTCATCCTCCATGAACGGCCCAAGAAAATTGACGAAAGAAATATTGTCGGGATCATCAGGACGTTGGAAGTTTTCATCGATGGGAGGATTAATTACCTGCGGGATGGAATGGAGCGGTATGCGGCGGAAAAGGGAGCGGACCTGGCTGCTTTTAATCAGGAAATTGAAGAAGTCCTCCGCTGGAAAGAGATAGCCTTAAAAAAGGCAGTTGAACTCTATGGGGCCAACAAAAGCGGCCTTGCCGGGCCTGACGGGATGAAAAAAATACTGTTGGCCTTGCGCGATTACTGCCAGGCGGTTTTTATGGCTACGGAACACCTGCAAAGAGTTTGGGCCCAAGCTCCGGATACAGAATACATGGTGGAAAATATGTACAGGTATCTTTACAGGCTTTATCCTCCCCTTTTTCCCGCCTTGCTGGATGAACTGGATGCCCTCTCGCCGCAGGAAATAGAGGAATTTTTTGCCGCCCTGCAAAAAGAAGTGCCGGTAAAAGGCTAGTACCCTGTAACATTCAAAATGTGCCGGTGGGTGGCTAGTACTAGGTCACATTTTAAACCAGCGTAAAGTATCATTTAAATTGAAACCTGGTAAAATAGATCATAAATTGAGCAGGCACAAAAATTGAGGAAGCACAAAGAGGAACCTGTAGGGGCTCTTCTCCAAGCAGGTTTCTTAACTTTGGGCATCAGCAAAAAACACTGCTTCGCCATTCACACCAGGTTGTCACCATGGATGAAGCGCCTGTCATCCTGAACGCAGCAAAGAATTCCGAACCACCTTAGCCATGAATTATTAACGGATGGTAACTGTTGCCTGCAGACGGTATTGCTGGATATTCAAGCATCTACCATATGCAGTGTCGGGAAAGCCTTTTCGTGTGGTAGGTCCTGCCTTATAAAAATTAAAAAAGGAAAGCCGGTATTATTGTCGAAATTATAGAATGTTCGTGAATGAATTAGATCAAAGGATGGATAACAGATGGTTGATAAAAAAGCGCCGCCTTCCATTGATAAATGGCTTAGTGAAGCCAAGGCGGAACCTGCCACTTCCCGGGCAGGGATGTTTTTGGTTCATAACGGCATTGTGCGGCAGACACCGGGGGTTTTGGTGCGCCAGGGGGTCGATAATGGAACCCTGGTGGAGGGGATGTTTTTTTCCCATGATGCAGCCAAGGTGGAGGAGGCGATTGCCGAAACCTATCAGATGAAGGGCATCTGCCAGGTGAAGGTCTGGCTAAACGAAGGCCGCCTCGCAGTTGGGGAGGATATTATGTATGTGCTGATCGGCGGCGACATCAGGCCCCATGTTCTGGGGGCCCTGCAATTTCTGGTCGAAAAAATCAAAAGCGAATGTGTTACAGAGATAGAAATAAAAGCCTAACTGAATAGGTGAAATACCGGCTACAAACTTTCCCTGATATGCTACAATATTGGGTGGAAAGAACCCGGCATTCTCCCGTTTATAAATGTAGTGGGGCTATTGTCGGGACGAAAAACAACAAATATACTGGAAAGGAGACGCTTATTTTATTGACGGTGTTTACGTAAAAAATAGCAGGAGGCGATCTAGTGACTTTACAGACAGGTTCCGGTGGAGGCTTTTTAGAAAGGGTCTACAAGCTGCAGGAGCACAATGTTACTGTCCGGTCTGAAATTATTGCCGGCATCACCACTTTTATGACCATGGCTTACATCATTATTGTAAATCCTCTCATCCTCTCTGATGCAGGCATGGACTTCGGAGCCGTGCTCACTGCCACCTGCCTCGCAGCGGGGCTGACCACGATCTTTATGGCCTTTTATGCCAAGTATCCTTTTGCCCTTGCGCCGGGAATGGGACTTAATGCTTTTTTTGCCTACACGGTGGTTATCGGTATGGGCTATAGCTGGGAACTTGCTTTAACGGCAGTTTTTGTTGAAGGTCTTATTTTTATTATTATGTCTTTCTTTAAGGTGCGGGAGGCGATTCTTGATTCCATCCCCTTAAACCTAAAGTATGCAGTTAGCGTAGGGATCGGCCTCTTTATCGCTTTTATCGGTTTTGTTAATGCGGGCATTGTCGAGGGCGGGGGTGCCATCCTCCAGTTAGGGGATATGACCAACCCGGCGGCTATTCTGGCGATCATCGGCCTGATCATCACAGGTGTTCTACTTTATAAAAAAGTGAAAGGCGCTCTTTTTATCGGTATTTTACTTTCTACGGTGATCGGAATTTTTATGGGAGTGGCCGAACTTCCTGCCAGCATTGTGCAGGCGCCCTTGTCCATGAAACCTACTTTTTTGGCGGCTTTAAGGACTGATTGGGCTACTGTTTTTAGTCTTGATTTTCTCATTATCATCTTTACTTTTCTTTTTGTTGATATTTTCGACACCGTGGGGACAGTTATCGGGGTTGCCTCCAAGGCGGAGATGCTGGATGCGGAGGGCAGGCTTCCCCGGGCCGGCCGGGTGCTGCTGACGGATGCCGTCGGTACTACGCTGGGCGCACTTTTTGGCACTAGCACCGTCACAACTTATGTGGAAAGTGCCTCCGGTGTTGCTGAAGGGGGCAGAACGGGGTTGACGGCGCTGACTACGGGCGTCCTGTTTCTCCTGGCGCTCTTTTTGTCCCCCATCTTCCTGATTATTCCCGGGGCGGCCACGGCTCCTGCATTGATTTTGGTGGGGTTGTTTATGATGGAGCCTATTTTTAAAGTAAACCTTAGCGACTATACGGAAGCGATACCGGCCTTTCTTACAATACTGATGATGACCATAGCTTACAGTATTGCCGAAGGCATTGTTTTTGGAATGCTCTCCTATACCCTGCTCAAGGTATTTACGGGCAAAGCAAGGGAAGTATCCGTTGTTATGTATGTGTTATCCTTGATCTTCATTGTTCGGTTTTTCATCTAAAGGACGGGGAAGGAACGGGGGGCTTATCATTTTCCGGGATGCGGGATTTGAGATTCAGGATCACCGTCCTTCCGGGAATGGTAGCCCCTCTCAATTATTAGATTGTAAAGGAGTCCGCCTTGCATAAACAAATTAAATCTTTAATCGCCGTTGCAGCCGGCAGGGTCAAGGCCCGGTTGGTTTTTAAAAACAGTATGATCGTCAATGTTTTTACAGGGGAAATATTGAAGGCAGATGTTGCTCTTCACGATGGCTATATTGCCGGTGTGGGTACCTATGAGGGTGAAGAGGAGATCGGCATGGAGGGCAAATATCTTTGCCCGGGGTTTATCGACGCCCATTTGCATCTGGAATCAGCTCTGGTCACGCCGGGGGAATTTGCCAGGGGCGTTGTGCCCCGGGGCACAACCGGGGTAATTGCCGATCCGCACGAGATCGCCAATGTGAAGGGGCTGGACGGCATTGAATACCTGCTGGCGGAGACCGAAGATTTGCCTCTCGATGTCTATATGATGCTGCCCTCCTGTGTGCCGGCCACACCTTTTGAAAACTCCGGCAGCAGCCTGGGGGCGGAAGATTTGGCCAAGCTTAGCGGGCATCCCCGGGTACTGGGCCTGGGGGAGTTGATGGATTTTGAAAGCGTTGTTGCCGCCGGGGAGGCAGTTGTGGCCAAAATAGCTCTCTGCCGGGCTGCGGGCAAACTCATAGACGGTCATGCTCCGGGTCTGAGCGGGAAAAGGCTGAACGCCTATCTGGCGGCAGGTGTCCGCACGGACCACGAATCCGTCACCCCCGCAGAAGCTGTGGAAAAGCTGCGGCTGGGCCTGCATATTCTTTTACGGGAGGGCTCGGCGGCAAAAAACCTGGCGGACTTGCTGCCCGCCCTGAACGTTACCAGCAGAAACAGGTGTATGTTTTGCACCGACGATCGCCATCCGGAAGATATCCTCAACGCAGGCCATATCGACAACAACATCCGGGTGGCCATTAAAAACGGCCTCGATCCGGTGACGGCCATTCAGATGGCCACGATCAATGTAGCCAATTGCTATAAGTTGGAACGGGTGGGGGGCATCGCCCCCGGTTATCTTGCCGATGTGCTGGTCCTGGACGACCTGGCGAGCGTGCAGGTAGCCCGGGTATATAAAAAGGGCCGGCTGGTGGCTAAAAAAGGTAAAGCTTTGTTCGAGGCAGTTTCCCCTGACGATCACAAGATGCGCGACTCGATCCATATTAAAGAATTATCCGGGAACAGTTTTGTTCTGAACATTGGCGACAATCCGGTGAGAATAATGGGTCTCGTTCCCCATTCCTTACTGACAAAAACTATTATCAGCCGGGTAAAAAAACGAAACGGCCGCTATTACAGCGGGGAGGGAGAAGCGCTCCTCAAAATCGCTGTCATCGAAAGACACCGGGCAACTGGCAATACCGGGCTGGGCCTGGTTGCCGGGTTGGGATTGAAATGGGGAGCCATTGCCTCCTCAGTAGCCCACGATTCCCATAATATCGTCGTTGTGGGTGACAACGACGGGGATATGCAGAGCGCCGTGGAGAAACTGCAAGCGCTCGGGGGCGGTGTTGTCCTCGCCTCCCGCGGGAAGGCTGTAAAATACGTCAGCTTGCCCTTGGCGGGTTTAATGAGCGACCGGCCTCTGGCAGAAGTGCAAAAAGCACTGGCCGAACTGCTTGCCGCCTCCCGGGCCCTGGGTGTCCACAGCCATTTCGATCCCTTTATGACCCTCTCCTTTTTAGCTTTGCCCGTCATCCCGGAGCTGAAAATAACAGACAAAGGCCTCTTCGACGTCCAACAGTTCAAACACGTCGATATCAACGTCAATTCAAGCAGGGACAATTCAAATGGGGACGGTTCTTGACTTGAATTGTCCCTGCTTGAATTGAATATTTCTGCTGTTTCGAACGTCCCCCTGTTTCACCTGCCTATTTCACCCTAACTAACTTGCACAAAAAGGATGAAATGCGTAACAACGCCATTTTCAACCGTAATTCTTAGGCCGATGAATTCATCGGTGGCAAACATTATTTCGCTTAATTTTTGGTTATCATAAAAAGCAATTCCGTTATTAGCGCCGTGCAAGTGTTCCCCATAAAGAACTTCCATTGTTTCATTACTATATTCTCCAACTGCATTTTTATTTGGAAATTTTTTTAAAACCGAATGACAAGGCTCGCCGACCTGAATGTTCCGGGGCCCGGTCACTCCTTTACTATTTATTTCAATACTGCAAAGCCAGTAGTAGTCGTCATCATAGGCATCGGTGAGGGTAAATTTACCAAAAGGATATTCCATAATCAGATAGCTTTCTCCAGATTCCTCGAAGTGTTCGGTCCTTTTGTTTATTGGTTCCCCGAGGGCTTCTATTACTTCTTGTTCACTCATTCCCAACCTTGCCCCTGCTGCAAATATTTCACTGTTACTAAACGGAGTTTGGTATAATGTATCTAAGGAAATCGTGTCAGCTCGAAGAAAATTTTCTGCTACCCATCCCGTTATCCCCAATAAGGGGTCTTTTACTTCCCACCATATATTATCATCGAGAACTTTCTTGTTTTCATGTTTATTAATTACTTCTAGATGCCACCCGCCGGGCACACGGGCGATAATATCATTATCGGGTTTGTCTTTTGCTCCCGGATTTTTACGTATTAATAAAAAACTATCTTCTTCAACAATGACAACATGTAACTGCCCCGATTCTTTTTTTGCTTTTGCTTGTTCTTCAGTGTTGGCTGCTTCTTGTGGTACATTTGAATGCTGCCCGGGATCTTTTTCATGCCCGGTAAAAGACGTCTCTAATTCTTTAGCTCCATGAAAAAAAGAGGTGCATCCAACAAGCGAGAATGCTATCAAAAAAGATGCTAATAATAGCGCACAGCATATACGAAAACAGTTTCCACTTTGTTTTAGAGCCTTCTTACATTTACGTTTACGAAGATACAGAAACACAGGTTATACACTCCTTATTAAATTTATTAAGTCAAGAAAAAATGAAAATTTGTTTGGTAATTGGGGGCTGTAAGCGCTTCCGGTATTACTCAATTCATTTCAAGATTAAGTTTTTACACCCGGCAATTAAAAGACAAGCCCTTTTGTTTGCCCATTACCCACGGCAATTAGCGATTCTGTTTATTATATCCATATTATAGCATAACAGGGTAAACAATTATATGACACACCCGGGGGCAATAATTTCCTAAATATTCTATGCTCAGGCAGGGATTTTTGAAAATGGTGACGAACTAAACGTTGAAAAAAAGGAATGAGGTATATAGCATGGAGCAAACAGGTAGTAAATACCGCGTGTTGTTAAATAATCTGCCTGGCTAGAAGGGTTTGCCGCCATTCTTCAAAGATGAAAAAGACTAAAATTGATTTTATTATTCCGGGGCAAGCACAAACATGTTATAGGGAAGGTTAGGTATGAAAAAGTCAAAAACATGACAAATTGAAACCGAAATCCTTCGTTTATGCTCAGGATGACAATGGCCGGGCAATGACAATTATTATAGTTCCGTGGTGTATAAATCAAAAAGGGTATGTTGCTGGCCCGTGAAAGGAAAAACAGATGATTGAGCAAATCTTGCCGGATATTTACCGCATTGCCGTGCCTCTACCAGGGAACCCTCTTAAAGCAACCAACTCTTACCTGGTTAAAGGGCGGGACCGCAACCTAATTATTGATACGGGCATGAACCGGGACGAATGTAAAACAGCGCTTGAGCATGCCCTGCACGTGCTTGAAGTTAAGCCAAGGCGGACAGATCTTTTTATTACCCACTTGCATGCCGATCATCTTGGTCTTGCTTCCACCATTGCTGCTGATTCTTCAAGAATCTATTTCAATGGGCCTGATGCTGCCAGTATTTCCCGGGGCGGTTTATGGGGTTGCACTTCTGCAGTAGCCCGGCGAAATGGCTTCCCTGCAGCAATATTGCAGCAGGCGATTGAAAATCATCCGGGTAAGCGTTACCAAAATGTAGAGAACCTTTCTTTCACTATCGTTGGGGAAGGGGACAAAATTGAGGCAGGGGATTATCGCTTTACTTGCGTGGAAACGCCGGGGCATACACGGGGACACCTCTGTCTTTATGAACGGAATAGGAAGATCTTTGTCGCGGGTGATCATATTCTGGATGATATCACCCCCAATATCTCTTTTTGGGGAAACTATGACCATCCTCTTGCCAATTACCTGGCCAGCCTGGAGAAAGTCAGAAGCTATGATATTGCTCTTGTCTTGCCAGGCCACCGGCGCCCGATCAAGGACTGTCAGCACCGGATCGAGGAACTAAAACAACACCACGGGATACGCCTGAATGAAATACGCGCCATTCTTTCAAATGGTGCCCGGGATGCCTACGCGGTGGCCTCGCAGATGAGCTGGGATATCATCTCCGACGACTGGGAAGCGTTCCCCTTGATGCAAAAATGGTTTGCCACCGGGGAGGCCCTGGCTCACTTACATTACCTTGCAGTGAAAGGAATCGTTAAACAAGAAAGCGATGTGACCGGCCAGGTAGTTTTTTCTTTAGTTTAATCTGGCAGCAGATGATGTTACCCCTGGTTCTGAATTTTAGATAAATAAAAGAAGGATTAAATTTATACATGTCGAATTATAAGGAAATATAAGGAATTAAAGGGGTAAAAATTTACAGAGGATAAACGACAAAGGCTAACCCAATGAAAGTTGGGGGCGCAAAGCCAAGGGTCTAAAACAGTATTTACTGCCACGACAGCCGGTTGCCGCAAATAATATTTTGATACTTGGCCTGCCGGTATGGCAGGTTCTTTCTTTGGTACGGTGCCGATGACGTCGTTTATTGAAGAAGTCCTTCGTTGTTTTTCTTCTGTCCCTAGACCAAGCCGTCCAGAGGAATGATGATTGATGACGTACACACCAACCTTGCCTTCCAATAGCATTAACTTTTTGGGATATGTATATACCGTTGGAGAGCACCTTCATTTAAACCTAAAATTTAAGAAATATTTTGCAGAAATATGTCATCAATTGCAAAGGTTGGCATGGAACTTGCTCTCTCTCTCTCTAAGTATCCCCCGGCGCTTTTATAAGCAAATAAATATCATGTTCATATTTGGCCCAAAATTGTTTTGTCTTGGGCCTTGTTTTTTGTATTCCTTAAAAGAAGACCCGGACAAAACCATAGCCAGCCATATTTTTTGGAGATCGCCAGGGAATCTGTTTTGGATGCTAAAAGCAAAGGAAGATGAACCTCCTTCCGTTAACTTTCACAGCATAGACGCCGGGGTGATCACCACCGATATCACGGGTAATATCTTCTCAATTAACAGAGTGGCCGAAAAAATCACAGGCTGGAAGCGAAAAGAAGTGCTGGGCAAACCTCTTCAACATGTTTTCCAAATAATACTCGACGAAAGAGAATCAGTTATATGTAAAAACCCCTTGGGCAGGCTGTTAAGGTATGACCAAGGAAAAGTTTTGGCTGGTCATATAAAACTTTTTACTAAAAATAAAGCCAGAAAAGCCATCTTTGCCAATACTGACCCGATCCGGGATAAAAGGCAGGACACAGTTGGTTATGTCATTGTTTTTAAAGATATTACCAGGCAAAAAAGATTTGAAACCCCTCTGTTATTTTCCCAAAAACTTCAGTCTATTGGTGAAATGACTGCCGGAATTGCCCATGAAATTATTACCCCCATGCAGTATATTGGGATAAATTTTGGTTTTTTACAGAATACAATCAATGATATCATTTATGATTTGCTGGACGATTACAAACAGTTGAAAAACACACGGACAACTCAAGAAAATGTTGAATCGTTAATCAACAAAATTACAAAAAAGGAACAAGATTTGGAGATCAATTATCTTTTAGGGGAAATCCCCAAGGTAATTCAGGAAATGAAAGAAGGGATTGCAAAAGTTAACAAGCTTGTTCAAGCAATAAAAGAATTTGTCCATCCAGGCAAGAAGGAAAAAAGTCCTGCCGATATCAATAAAGTAATCGAAGGTGCAGTTACTATTTCTAGAAATGAATGGAAATACGTCGCAGAGCTGGAAACCGATCTTGAACCCGGCCTGCCTTTGGTCCATTGCGTGCCGGACGAAATAAACCAGGTTTTGTTAAATTTAATTGTTAATGCCGCCCAGGCCGTCAAAGAAGCACAAAAAAATAAATTTTTAAACAAAGGAAAAATCAAAATAACCACAAGCAATGATAAGGGTTATGTAAATATTTTAATATATGATAATGGGATCGGCATCCCTGAGGTGGTGATTGATAATATATTTGACCCTTTTTTTACTACCAAGGAGGTCGGCACAGGCAGCGGTCAGGGTCTGGCTATTGCCCGGGACATTATCACAACCAGGCATCAGGGTAACATTCAGGTCAATTCAAAAGTAGGAAAGGGAACATTATTTTCAATTTGTTTGCCGGTAAAATCCTGCCGGTAAAACCCTGATACCTTATGAAGTAATGTGGGTTTAGGAAAAAAAATCCTTTTTGTTTGGATATTTATGATTCCACTGCAAAAATTATATTCTGCTGCATAAAACGAAATTTGCTGGGGCGGGAGCTGTAAAAATCAGCCCCTGAAGAGGCCACAATCTTGAAGCAAAAATGGCAGGACGCCATTTTTATAGCCTTTTGAAGGGGACGTTCAATGGGCCCGGGTGAAAAATTGTCAGTCGAAGGGATGCTGATTTCAGCGAACGCTTTGCAAATAGAATTTAGGCAGTAGAACCATTTATTATTTATTCTGAAATGTAGAGGGGATAGGGTTTAGCGTATGGTTAAGAAGATATTGCTGGTTGATGACGATCAAAGTATACTTTCAGTCTTTAAAAGATCTTTGGACAGAATGTTTACAGTGATAATTGCAGATAGCGGTTTAAGGGGTCTGGATGTTTTACAAGAGCAGGGCCCGATTGCCGTTGTCATAGCAGATTATCGTTTGCCGGATATGGATGGTGTCCAGTTTCTTGCACGTGCCCGCCAAATAGCTCCAGATACCGTGCGCATTATGCTCACTGGTTATGCAGATCTAGAAGGAGTTATCAGCGCAATTAATGAAGGGCATGTTTTTCGTTTTCTAACTAAACCCTGCCCGGTCAAAATTTTAAAGGGAAATATAATGGCAGCAGTAGAGCAGTACAAGTTGATCATTGCCGAGCGTGAACTTGTAAATAAAGCGTTAAAATCTCACCATTTGGAAGAGCCCCAAAAAACAGTAAAGGAAGAATTGGCCAGAATAACGGATAAATTAAAAAGTACATTTGAAAATACTATCCAGTCGATGGATCTATTAATTGAAAAAAGGGATCCTTATACAGCCAATCATCAGCGGAGGGTGGCCCACCTTACGGTTGCATTAGCACGGGGGATCGGATTTGCCAAAGATCAAGTTGAAGGATTGAAATTGGCGGCAACAGTTCACGATATTGGCAAAATTTATGTCCCGGCAGAAATTTTGAACAAACCCGGCAAGCTGAGTGCAATAGAATTTTCTTTCATCAAAAGTCATCCACAAGTTGGGTATGAAATACTGCAGCTCATTAATTTCCCCTGGCCAATTGAGGAGATCGTATTACAGCATCATGAAAGATTAAATGGTTCTGGTTACCCAAAAGGGCTCAAGGGTGATGAAATTCTTTCAGCCACTAAAATTCTCAGTGTGGCTGACGTTGTTGAGGCAATGACCTCCCATCGCCCTTATAAGCAGGCTTCTGGTTTGGATAAAGCGTTGGACGAAATTTCACAAAATGCCGGCATTCTATACGATGAAGAAGTGGCGGATGTTTGCGTAAAACTGCTTCAAACAAAAGCCTTTGTTTTTTAAAATGAAAAGTAAACGAAAGTAAAGCGGTTTTTTTAAGGAAGGTTATTTATGGAAAAGATATTGCTAGTAGATGACGAAGTTAATGTTCTTTTAGCTTATCAAAGGCATATGCGCGAGCAATTTCATGTAACTTTAGCAGGGGACGGTGCTAAGGGAATTAGCGTCCTCAAGGAACAGGGCCCGTTTGCCGTTGTTGTAGCCGATTACCGCATGCCCCGGATGGATGGTATCCAATTCCTTTCTCTAGCCCGCCAATTTGAACCCGATACAGTGCGGATAATGTTTACCGGCTACGCCGATTTGGATATTGCTATAAATGCCGTGAATGAGGGTAATATATTTTGGTTTCTGACCAAGCCCTGTGCACCCAGAAAATTTAAAAAAGCATTGATCGCGGCGGTGGAACAGTACAAGCTGGTTTTGGCTGAACGGGAACTTCTGGAAAAAACCTTAAAGGAAAGCATAAAAGTGCTCACAGATGTTCTTTCTATTTTAAGCCCCGGGGTTTGTTGTTTACAGGATTCCCGCCCAACCTGTATAGCTAAAAAATTGGCTATGCGTCTGAAGGTTAAAAAACTTTGGGAAGTAGAAGTTGCCGCGATGTTTTCCCGCATCGGTTGTATTACGATTCCCGCAAAAATTATCGAAAAAAAAACTAAGGGTATTTCCTTTACAGAGGAGTAAAATAAGATCTATCTGGATTACCCGCTAGTTGGAGCACAGCTACTGGCCAACATTCCACGCTTAAACAAAATAGCTGAGGCTATCAAATACCATTTAAAACAGTTTGATGGAGGTGGGGTACCCGCTGATGATATCAGAAATACGGCCATACCGATCATTTCTAGAATTTTAAAAGTTGTAATTGATTTTGATACGTTAAGAAACCAAGGAAATACAAGCATTAAAGCCCTGGAAATAATGAACAACCATTTACATTGGTACGATCCGGACGTTTTGGCTGCTTTGGAAAAAGAAATAGCGGGTTCCGGGGTAATTAAAACTATTCCTTTAACAGAGATTTTTCCGGGGTTGGTACTGCTCGATGACATCAGGGATGACACAGGCACAGTTCTTGTTCCCAAGGGGAGCGAAATAACCGATGTTTTAAAAATGAGGATCTCTAATTATTCAAAATTCCGTCCAATCAACGAGCAGGTAAAAGTGATGTATCCCCAGGGCATGGCTTGAAATAATTTTATTTCCGGGATTGTATTAGTCGTTACTCTATTAGCTATGGGAAACAAGTCATATAGGGTAATAATGTTGAATTGTTAAAAAACTAAGGGGAGTAGAAATTGGAGATTAAAATTAAGGGGAAGGATTTAGTTTTTATTGTTGTAAAAGGGAAAATCGATCTTTCGTGTTTCCCTTTTTTGGAAGAAAAGTTGGAACCGCTTTATGAAAAGGGCTATAAGGTCATCATATTTGATTTTAGTTGTGTGACCGGTATTGACAGCACGGGGTTGGGAAAATTGCTGATGCTCCAGAAAAAACTTAAGGGGTGTGGTATCGAACTGCGGATTATAAATGTCAAAAATGAATATACCAGGAAAATGTTTAAGGCGCTTCATCTTTATAAAGTAATTCAGATAGAAGATGGGCTCGGAACCACTGAGAAAAGCTAGTTTTAACATCTGTCATTCCGGGGCGAAGCCGGGGGGCTGTATAAAATCGTACGTGATATTTTTAACCCATTCGTATCTTTTGTCCTGGTACTTTATGCCATGAATAGCGGCATGTTCTTGGACTTCGTGATAACTGGCGATAACTCTTGGGATCATCAGGGGTAGGTTTTGGAATAATTTTTCTACGTTTTGGATGTGGCTGCCCCAAACCCTGCAGATTGTAACAAATGTATCTAATTTGCAGCACTCCTCGCATAGTACGATAACTTTGAAAATGTTTATAGGTTGTTATTATATCTGTAATAAAGTTCATTTCAGCATTAGGATAGTATTCTGCGCCACGATACCAGTTTTCTTCCATAATTTTTGTGGTTTCGCTTACAGCAAAGTTTATATCAAGCCCTTTTGTTTGCCCCTTACTCACGGCAGCTAGCGATTCTGTTTATTATATCCATATTATAGCATAACAGGGTAAACAATTATATGACACACCCGGGGGCAATAATTTCCTAAATATTCTATGCTCAGGCAGGGATTTTTGAAAATGGTGACGAACTAAACGTTGAAAAAAAGGAATGAGGTATATAACATGGAGCAAACAGGTAGTAAATACCGCGTGTTGTTAAATAATCTGCCTGATGCTTTTTCTTATTGTCAAATTATAACGGATGATGCTGGTAAACCCGTTGATTATACCTTCCTGAATGTTAGCGATGCTTTTACAGAAATGATCGGTCTTTCACGGAGTAAGATTCTGGGCAGGAAGGTTACAGAAGTATATCCTGGTATCGGGGCCTCTGGTTACAACTGGATCAATATTTTTGGTAAGGTAGCTTTAACCGGTGGAAAAATCTGTTTTGAACAATTCTTTGAATTGAAAAACCGCTGGTATGAAATAACTGCCTATAGTGAAGAACGTGGTTATTTTGCCGTGATTTTCCGTAATATTACTGCTGCCAGGCAAGTGGAACAGGCCCTGCAAGAAAGTGAGACCCGTTACCGGAAACTAGTGGAAAATTTAAACGAAGTAATCTATATCCTCGATGAAGGGGCTAAAATAGTATATGTTTCTCCAAATGCCGAGCAATTAAGCGGTTATACTATCTCCGAATTAGCAGGAAAGCGTTTCACCGATTTTGTCCATCCGGATGATTTGAAAGGTCGTATGGAACAATTTCTTAAAATATTATCGGGAGCGAACGAAGCTACCGAATATCGTTTTTTAACCAAAAAAGGTGACGCTATCTGGGTGAGAACATCTGCCAAGCTAATCATAAGGGAAGGGCGTACAATTGGCATCCAGGGCGTACTGATGGATATTACCGAACGCAAGGAAGCCGAAAAAAAGATGCAATATCTAAGCTTACATGATAGCCTCACAGGGCTTTTTAACCGTTATTATCTGCAAGAAGAAATGAAAAAAATGGAAACAAATAAAATGCAGTTGCCCATCAGCATCATCATGGCAGATTTAAATGGTTTAAAGTTGGTTAATGATACCTGCGGGCACGATGCTGGGGATAAAATGCTGTGTCGTACAGCAGAGCTTTTACAAAAATCCTGCCGCAAAAAGGATCTAGTTGCCCGTTGGGGCGGTGACGAATTTATAATCCTGCTGCCACAAACTACGTTCAAGGAAGCAGAAGATGTCTGCCAAAGGATTATCCACAACTGCAGCGAAATTCATCTAGAAACCATCCCCATTTCAATAGCTTTAGGTGTCGCGCTCAAAAACAACACAAGAGATAACCTTTTAGAAATTTTAAGGAAGGCTGAAAATGAAATGTATAAGCATAAACTTGCAGAATATCATAGCACGAGGGATACTGTTTTAAACTACCTGCTTAAAATACTGGCAGAAAAATGCTTTGAAACAGTAACACACATCAAATGCATGCAAAACATGGCGCTAAAAATGGGAAAAAAAATCGGACTTTCTGATTCAGAGCTCGACCGGTTAGCTGCATTGGTTACACTACATGATATCGGAAAAATAAATATTCCCGGGGACTTGATAGCCAAAGAAGGAGCTTTATCAAAAAAAGAGAAGGAAATTATGCAGAAACATTCGGAGTTCGGGTGCAGAATTGCCCGGGCCACGGAAGTGTATGCCCATCTCGCGGAAGATATTTTAGCACATCACGAACGCTGGGACGGTTTAGGATATCCCCGGGGATTGAAGGGGAGGAAGATCCCTTTGCTGGCAAGAATTATCGCTCTTGCTGATGCTTATGAAGTGATGACAGGGGGGAGGCCTTATAAGGAAGCCATTCCCCCGGGTGATGCTCTTGCCGAGTTAAGAAAGTGTGCTGGTATCCAATTCGATCCCGAACTGGTGGAGATATTTGTTTCGATTTGTCAAGAATCAAACGGGGATGGTTTTTGAATTGAATTAAACAGCCGGGTAATTGAGGTAAAGGCGATCCTGTGTAAGATGAATATGGGGTGAAAGCATGAATAAGGCGTTATATTTAAATTTAAAAAACGATCAATTAGTCCTGTTTGCTGACATAATAGGTTTTAGTAATGCCGTAATGGAGAATAAAAATGTAACCCAGAATGATAAAGGTGTTTCGATTGTTAACTTACATGTAATATACAGCCAATTCATTGAAAAATATTCATCTGAACGGCAAAGTAAAATGGGCATTAAATTTTTATGGGTATCGGATTCAATCATTGTTACAACGCCAAAGGAAAATGTAAATCAATTGTTTGCAGTTCTTGTCGATATTATGAATACACTTTATTGCGCGGGTCTTTTGCTACGAGGCGCCATAGCTTTGGGTAAAATATATCATGAACAAAATATTTGGGGACCGGCCTATATTCAAGCCGTGAGAATAGAAACAAATATAGCTGTTTACCCGAGGGTGTTACTCCAAAAATCGGTTTTTCGCAAACTACAAATTGCCCCCAAGTACAAAAATTTTTTTGAAGTTACCGAAACTCCGGGTTATATGCAATTTAATTTTTTTAATTGTTATTTTTCCCTGATGATGCGTAAGGGAGAGAATGTTACACCAAACATATCAATGTATGGAGGTTTTATCCGGCATTACTACGACAAAGCCAGACGCCCTGACCATTTGGTGAAGTACGTATGGTTAGCAGAAAAACTGTCAATGGCCATTATAAAGTATAGCAACTACATTGATGGATGTTTAGCAAAAAGGGAAAAAAGGATCAATATTTTGGGCAAAACAATCCTTGTAACGAGCCATAAACAATATTTAGAGCTGCTTGAACCAATAAAATTAGACCGAAGTTCAAGTTGGACCAGCTAACCAGGGTCAAGCCAAGAACAACCATGACAATGTTTGACATAGTAGAATGGATGAAAGCTTCCATTAATTCCCGTACTTTCACACTAACCGTCCCTAATTGAAATTGTTTTTTAAATCTGACACATTAATCTATAATAAATCGGCTACTACCTGGATGTTCTCTGCAGAAGCAGCTAATTGTTGAATAGAAGCAGCTATTTCCTCCGATGCTGCTGCCTGGTGCTGGGATATATCGGAAACCTTTGTTATCGCGGTGTTAATTAAGGTCACTTTATCTTTTATTTCGGCAATAATAACTTGAATCTCCTTGACAGAGTTGGCGCTGTTATCCGCCATTTTCCTAATTTCTTTAGCCACAACATCAAAGCCGCGCCCATGTTCACCTGCCCTTGCAGCTTCAATGCTGGCATTTAACCCCAAAAGGTTTGAATTCATTGCAACCTTATTTATTAAGTCAAGCATTACGTTAGTTTTATTGACCTGTTCAATCATTTCTTGTTGTAGTAAAGTTAGCGATTCCATTTCGTAAGATAGTTCCTGGGCAGAATTGGCAAGCTCTTGCGAGGTTGCAGCCACCTCTTCAGAAGCGGAGGCAAATGTTTCGACGGCTTCAGTTAGATCCTCCTTTTCTTGTAAGCTCATCCCGAAGCCTACTCCCCCAACAATGTTATCGTTCTCATCCCTTACAGGGACACCTATGGCCCTATAAGGAACACCAAAAGTTTCTTTGGGAACGGTAAGTTGCTGTGGTGATCCTGTATGAATCGCCTCACGAATCGGATCCCCGGGGGGAATTATTGTCCCCACAACATCTCCTAAGTTTACTGTTTTTGAAGGAAGATAAGCTACAAATCTGCTATCTTCGTCAGCCACACCAATCATGCAGTCAAAGGGGAAAATTTTCTGCATAAACGGGGCCGCTATTTTCAATGCTTCTATCAATTTGTGTTTTTCACTACTTTCATCATCATGCTGTAAATTATCTTTATTTGTCAAATTAAAACCTCCCAAAAGAATATAATAATAACAATTAACCAACAGCAAATGGATACTGATATTACTGAATTTAAAGATAATTATTCTGATAATGAGCTGACATTTGTTTTAAGATTGATTTATTATTTTTTGTACTGCCTATCCTCCTTTGCACCAGTTGTTTCAAGTTTTTTTAAGTTGTTGCCTGAAGGTTCCGTAAATTGAGAAGTTAGATATCGGGCATTGTCATCCTTAATTGTGCTACGAATATTTTTACCTAATTCTTCTTTAAAGAACACCTCATGCCTGGCCACTTTAGTTTTCAAATCCTTCCAGTTTTTTGGAATTAAGCTTGTACCCGTCAAATAATACATTTTTTTACCGTAGTCTTTTTATAATAATTATACCCTATTTTGGGTTGGCCGCATACGGGTAAATAAAAAAATGCCGCTATTTTCCATTTACTGCACCAGGCTAGCGCGTGTTATATTTGAAGTATCGGCTGGAAAATGGGATGGGATCCTATCTATCCCATGTTTCACTCCGACATAGCCCCCGGCAAAAACCTGGGGCATTCTATTTAAAAGGAAATGAAAAAATTACCCTGGTGTCCAGTCCAGGGTAAAACCCTGATAAAATGTCTTAGTTACAACCGAAATGGTTGCATTTGTTAAATGGACATGCATTTTAAAAATGTTTTCAAAAATACCCTTCTTATAATCACCTTTTATTGCGGTTTTATTTAAATGCCCATTTCTATCGAACTGCTTGTTCCCAGATGCTGGTCTCATTCAGCACAACTACATTTTTAACTTTAGTCTGTACAAGACTAATAAAAGCAGGGTTAATATCTATTCCTATGGAACTACGATGCCATTTTTCAGCGGCGACCATTGTTGTTCCGCTTCCTACAAAGGGGTCTAAAACTGTATCCCCCGCGAATGAAAACATGCGTATTATTCTCATGGGAAGTTCTTCGGGGAACATTGCACAGTGAACATCCTGCCTTGCCGGGGGTAAATCATCCCATATTCCCCTAAACCATTTTGAGCGAAATTCTTTGGGTAAACGGCTGAGTTCCTTAGCCTTCTTCAGTGGCCTAGGAGCTTTCCCCTGTTTTTTAAAAAGCATGATATATTCATGTTCGTAAGTGATATAACCATCCCGGGGATAATAAATACTGCCCATCCAACTGCATCCACCTGAAGGATTTGTTGTGGTAATTTTTTTCCAGATAATGTTGCCAAGGAATAGAAAATCGAGGTCTTGACATGTTTTAATTATGTCTGCATGAATGGGCTTGATTTCATAGATACCATCGTTGTCTTTTGCTCTAAGGAACTGATCGCCCACGTTAATTACAAGCTTGCACCCTGGCATCAGTACCCTTTTGCTTTCTTCCCAGACCTCTTTTAGGGAGCTTATGTATCCTTCGTATGTTTGATCATATCCTATCTGTTTTTCTATGTCATAATCTTTTATATTCCAGTAGGGTGGAGAGGTTATTACCAGGCCAACACTCCGGCTAGCCAATTTTGGAATAATGCGGCTTGCATCGCCAATAAAAAGGGCATGATTAGTTTTCAAGAGGTAGCACCCCCAATTATTGATTAAAGTTTATAAGAATATCCTTTATTTGTCTAGCTCTATTTCAGGTGATTTAAGCCCTTTATAAAGAGTATAGCAAGGTTTACCAGTGATTACCTTGGTATTAGGCATATTTGATAATGTTACAGACTTACTTCAGAATATGTCAAATTGCAGTTTTGATCCTGTGGCATACCAACTGTTTAGTAGTGAGTTTTCTAACTTTGCCCAAAGTAATGGTTTTAGTATTACTTTTTATGGCCCTTGTCATACCCATTTAATATTTCTTGTAGATTAGGAAACCCGTAAACAGTGATGTTCACGGGGTTTATCTGGTACGCCTGGCAGTAATCGAACCTGCGACACCCGGATTAGGAATCCGGTGGTTTCGATTCTACAGAGTATCAAAACATAACATCTTGTTTCACGAATACTGGTTTTATCGGCTTTGCCACAGAAAGGACAATACATATTCTCCTTTGAGTTACATATTTTCCATACAGTTTCCGATTAATTTGGCGATTCCTTGGCGACGATTGCTCCCGGCTTTTTGCCGGGAGTTTTTAATTTCTACAAAACAAAAAAGGAGATGAAAAATTACCCCGGCAGGTAGTGCCGGGGTAAAAAACGAATGTTTAAAAATAATTATAACCGGGTTGGTAACATTTGTCAAGTGGATAGGAATTTCCTAAAATTATTTTCTAATATCCTTCCTGCGGGAACGAAAAATAACAATATTCCCGCGAAAAACGACCGCGGCTTTGTCTTTACCGGCACAATAAAAATCGGAAAAATGGAACAAAAACAGATATGGA
>CAZRVU010000021.1:15509-35965 GCA_964603615.1 uncultured Desulfovibrionaceae bacterium | reverse complement strand
GTGCTGAAGCGTGCTTTCCGCCCAGTGCCCTTCAATATCGCCAAGGCTTTCTGCCAGGGCAGCCAGGGGCATAAACGTAAAAAACAGGGCGATGATCATTAAAACCACAGTGGCCTTCATCCGTTTAATTCTACACATTTGTTTTTAGAATCCACCTTTTGCTTGTTGATAGTTTTAGGCATCGTTTAAGCATTAAGTAAGGGATTTATCAGCATCACCACCCTTTCCTGAAATTTGCACCCCGGGATGCCCCCTATCGCCTGGCAAAACGGGGCGGCGGTTTCTAGCCCGTTCATGACGCCACAATAAAGTTGGTGATAAAACAACACCGGAATATTACCGCCGATAATAGAATATCATAAAAAACAAAATAATCGAATAAAAAAGGCAAATAGCGTAAAAAATAACATTTCCTCGGATACAGCAAGGGGGAGTTTGATGGCGGCGGTGACTACTATTGTACCAGTAGGTCCCGTTTCGGTGACAGCTTTTAGGAGGAAAGTTAAAAATAATGCGGTAAAAAATTACTTATAAAGAATTTTGCAAATCCATTGACAATTCAATTTATTTATGTTATTCTATGATAAAGGCTAATGGGGAGGAAAATAATGAGCGGCGGCAGTAGCACCTATAAGGTGATCGAGGTTATAGGAACAAGTGAAAAGTCGTGGGAAGATGCAGCAAGAACAGCAGTGGAGACAGCCGTGGGGTCGTTAAGGGATGTTAGGGTGGCAGAGGTTAAGGAGTTGGACATAAGGGTTGGAGATGACAAATTGATTTTCCGGGCAAGGATATCCCTTTCTTTCAGGTATGAAGAGGAATAGCGTAAGGTTTGGGCAGAAAAAATAAAGATAGTATTGACTGTGACTGTGACTGTGACTGTGATGGTGGTGCGGCGTAGTTTGTTTTTAAGAAATAGCCAGGGTAGAAGTGCCCTGGCTATTTCTTTATAGACTTGTGCTGCCTTTTTGCCTGCACTAGTGTAAGGGTGGGTTACTGCCCGCAGGAAGAATTGGCAATAAAAAAGAAATTATTGCGCAGTGCTGACGAATTATTTCAGGTTTACGGTTGAAAGCATATCGTGATAAGGTCGATTTGTTCAAGGGCGCACCGGATGCTTTGAAACAATTGAAAGCTGCAGGCTTAATAGTTAGGGTAGCTACCGCTTTCACGAAGGATGGTTAAAAGGGTTGATTTTGTTTTTTCCGCGAAGGCTATAAAGAGCGTTAACATAGGGTAACATGGGAATGAGGAAATTATTGGCTGGTAAACCACAATTTAAATATACTTTGTGGGTTTACCAGCTTGTTTTTTTTGTATTAATTTGTTAGAATACTAATGTACACAGGGTTGTGCACAACCCTGTTCTTAGAAGGAAAAGGAAGTAACGGTAGGAAAAGGAAAAAAGGTGGGGTAGGGGAAAAAAGGAAAAAGTGAAAGGGAGGGCGGGTATCTTGGCAGAGGAGTTGGTGCGCATCGGTGATAAAATTATCAGTATGCCCAAAATCGAACAAAATGTTCGTAAAATCTTACAACTGCGCGCCTCGGGTTTATCGCAGCAGGAGGTTGCCAACCTGCTGCACCTTGACCGGACTTTTATTTCCCGTCTTGAGAGCAGCGGTGAAATCCGTAAGGGTAAAAAAATTGCTGTTTTCGGTTTTCCAGTGAAAAACAAGGAAGAAATAATCGAGATCGCCCAAGGGGCGGGCATAGAATTTGTTTATGTTTTAAATCAGAAGGAAAGATGGAATCTGGTTAAAGGGAAAAGCGCACTGCAATTTTTTAATGAGGTCATGGAGTTGATCGCTAAACTGCAGACGTACGAGATCATGATTCTGATCAGTTCACAGCGCTGGTTAAAGATTGCGGGGGCCTTGTTTAACAATGAGGTTATCTTTCTAGAGTTGGGGCCATCCCCGATCGAAAAGGATTGCTGGTTAGATCCGGACGGCTTCCTGGATATAGTCAACAAGGTCACACTCGATCAAAAAGAGTAGCGAAAGAAGGATGAAGAAAGTTGAAAAAAGTGATCAGTATCAGTTTGGGCTCATCGAAAAGAGATCATGCCGCGACAGTGAAGCTGATGGGGCAATCCTTTCAGATAGAACGCATCGGCACTGATGGGAATCTGGGGGAAATGATTCGCTTTATCCGTGAAAATGATGGGAAGGTCGATGCTTTCGGATTGGGGGGCATGGATCTTTATCTTCAAGCTGTGGATCGCCGCTACACGATCCGCGATGCGCTGAAGGTTGCTAATGCAGCTAAAAAGACGCCCATAGTTGACGGTTCGGGGTTGAAAAATACTTTGGAGCGGCGTGTTGCGGACTATTTAAAAAAGGAAACGGATATTTTTACAACAAAGAAAAAAGCACTGGTAGTTAGCGCCATGGATCGTTTTGGACTGGCCCAGGGATTGGCCGAAGCCGGCTGTGAGATGCGCTACGGGGATCTAATTTTTATTTTAAACCTGCCCATTCCTCTTAAATCGCTGCGCTCCCTCGCCCTAATTGCCCGTTTGGCTGTGCCGGTTATTCGCCTGCTGCCCTTTTCGCTGATCTATCCAACCGGAGATAAACAGGAAAATACAAAGTCGCGCCATACCCGTTTTTTCGAAGAAGCGGAGATTATTGCCGGCGATTTTCATTATATGCGGCGTAGTATGCCAGCAGAACTGCCGGATAAAATTATTATCACGAATACAATTACCTCTGAGGATCTGGAGATGCTGCGCAAAAAAGGGGTTAAGCTGCTGGTGACCACTACGCCGGAGATAGAAGGGCGTTCCTTTGGGACCAATGTCATGGAGGCGCTGCTAGTTGCATATACCGGTAATAAGGCAGAGTTGAAACCTGCAGAATACGAATTTTTGCTGCAGGAGTTGGATTTTAAACCACGGGTGGTGGCCTTTTAAATTAGATAATAAAAGGGGGTTGTGGCGGTTATTGGGCCAAATCTTTATGAAACAAGTTGAATTTGCTTTTATCGTGCATCCTCTGAACATGGAGGATATCTTTAAGAAGTTTAAATTTATGCGCAATCTACCTCATTCTTTGGCCAGGGCTGCTGCCTCGTTTTTTCCGCCGGTATTGGCCTCCTATATCTCTGGCATTTCTTCGCCCTATGCTAGTATCGAGGGATGCTTTATTGGTGTTGCGCTTACTACGGAGCAGCTTCTGCGACTGCCGCAAGAAAAATCCATACGTAAAATTATTGCTGCTGGGAAGAAGGCGGCCCGGGCCGGGGCTAAGATTATCGGGCTGGGGGCAATGACGGCTGTGGTTGGCGATGCCGGTGTGACTGTAGCGCGCAATCTAAACATTGCCGTGACTACTGGTAACAGCTATACCGTAGCCACTGCCTTGGAGGGGACCCGCCAAGCGGCGGAGCTGATGGGGCTGGATATTGAACAGGCAGAAGTTGCTGTTTTAGGGGCTAGCGGCTCAATTGGCAGTGCCTGTGCACGGATCCTGGCAAGGGATGTGAATTTCCTGACATTAATAGCCCGCAATATACCGCGCCTGGAAAAATTAGCGGAAAACATTTTCCAGGATACCGGTCTGGCAGTAAAAGTTACCGACCGGACGAAAGAAGCGATCAGCAAGGCGGATATTGTAATTACAGTATCCAGTGCTGCCGGCAGCGTGATCGACCCGGAGGATCTAAAGCCGGGGGCTGTTGTCTGCGATGTAGCGAGGCCACGTGATGTTTCTGCTAAAGTGGCGCAAGTACGGGATGATGTTTTGGTGATTGAAGGGGGCCTGGTAGAGGTCCCCGGGGATGTGGATTTTAACTTTAATTTTGGTTTTCCTCCCAAAACGGCTTATGCTTGTATGGCAGAAACGATGATCCTGGCACTGGAAAAAAGATTTGAAAATTTTTCGCTGGGCAGGGAGCTGCATGTTTCGCGGGTTGATGAGATCAGTGCCCTGGCGGCAAAACATGGCTTTAAGCTGGCGGGTTTCCGCAGTTTTGAACGCCCCGTTTCCCTAGAAACCATCCAAAAAATCAAAGAAAAAGCACGCCTGAAAAGGGAAAAATTAAACTGAGGCCCTTACTTTGTACTTCTTTGAACTGCAACATACCGGCTGAGCTGTTTCAGTGACATTAACATTTTGTTTCTTTTCAATAATACAGCCAGGCTTAATCGAAGTCCAACAATTGTGTTCCTGTAACACCAGCGCTTTGACTTTTTTCATAGGCGGCATTTTAATAGGATTTTTTAAACGGTCCACTTTTTTAAACAAAATGGGTTTGTTTTTTTTTCTATAATAAGTGACATAATAAGTGACATTTTATCATGATAATTAACAAGGTGACATTATCATAGAATAACTACAATAGCGCTAGATTTGCGTTGACAAATGATCAAGATCAGCCTATAATAGGTAAGAATTTACTTGAGGCAAATTGTATTCTTTAAGTGTCAAGAGGTCTTGACACTTATTCTTGCTTAACCGGGACTTAACCGGAAAACTTGGCCAGCTTTTAGGGGTTATGTATTTTTATTAAAGACATATAATTTTTCTCCAGAGCCCGTTTATCATTAATTGAAATAAAGGGGAGAGAACTATGTCACCCAAAGAGGTGATCCTCACGCAGGATGGATTAAATAAGCTGGAAAAAGAGCTTTCTTACCTTAAGTCAGTTCGAAGACGGGAGATTGCCAGCCGCATAAAAAGCGCGATCTCCTTCGGTGATCTCACCGATAATTCCGAGTATGAAGATGCTAAAAACGAACAAGCTTTTTTGGAAGGAAGGATTATAACACTGGAAAAAATGCTCCGCAACGCCCGTTTGATTAACAATGAGGAAATTAATAAGGAAAAGGTTGGGTTTGGTTCGAGGGTTTCTTTAAAAGACATCAATAATGATGAGGAGCTGGAATTTACCATTGTGGGTTCCGCAGAATCAGATCCTTTAAATCATAAAATTTCCAATGAGTCACCAGTGGGCCAGGCGATTTTTGGTAACCCGGTCGGGACGGCCGTGGAGGTCAAAACTCCGGCAGGGATGATCACATATCAAATTATGGCCATAAAATAAATCCATAAAATAATATTGTATGGGGGTTTATATACTCTATGTTTGAAGATCGGCAAAGCGATCAGGTTTTTGTGCGGTTCAAGAAAATAGAGTGGTTAAGAGAACAGGGTATAGAACCCTACGGGGAAAAGTACGACGTTACCCATAGCTCGGCAGAAGTTGTGGAAGGGTTTGACGACTTGGAAGGCCAGGTGGTTAGTGCCGCCGGTAGGATTATGACCAGGCGGGGGCACGGTAAGGCCGGTTTTGCCCATCTCCAGGATGGAAGGGGCAAAGTTCAGATTTATATCCGGGAGGACCGGGTCGGGGAGGATCGTTATCTTCTGTACAAGGAGCTGGATATCGGGGACATTATCGGGGTCACCGGGGAAATATTCAAAACTAAAACAGGTGAGGTCACGATTAATGTTGCTTCTTTTCAACTTTTGGCTAAGGCCTTGCGCCCTTTGCCTGAAAAATGGCATGGCCTAAAGGATGTAGACCTGCGCTACCGCCAGCGGTATCTCGATCTTATGGTTAACCCGGCAGCGTTACGGACTTTTATGATTCGCAGCAAGGCGATACAGGCCATGCGCGAGTATCTCACGGCTGCCGGCTTTTTGGAGGTGGAGACCCCGGTTATGCATACGGTCGCCGGAGGTGCCAACGCCCGTCCTTTCATTACTTTTCATCAGACGCTTTCTCTCGATCTTTACCTGCGGATTGCAACGGAGCTGCACTTAAAAAGGCTGATCGTGGGGGGTATGGAGAAGGTTTTTGAGATCGGGCGCATTTTTAGGAATGAAGGGATCTCCACCAACCATAACCCCGAATTTACGACTGTGGAGATCTACCAGACCAATGCTGACTATGAAGATATGATGAGGCTTACGGAGAATCTGATCTCTTTTATGGCACAAAAGATTCTGGGTACCCAGATAATAAGTTACCAGGGCCGGGAATTGGATCTGTCCCCCCCCTGGCCCCGTAAGGCCCTTCTCCAACTGGTAAAGGAGCATACAGATACGGATTTCACCAAGATTCCCGATGATGAAACGGCAAGGAAGGTTGCCCTCGAGCATGGCCTGGAGATTGAGGGGGATGAAAAAAAAGGCGAAATTCTTTTTACCTTCTTTGAGGAATTTTGTGAGGAAAAGCTATGGGGGCCTCTTTTTGTAAAGGATTACCCGGTGGAGGTTTCGCCTTTAGCCAAGCGTAGCCTGGCCAATCCAGATTTCACGGATCGCTTCGAAGCATTTCTGGCCGCGAAAGAGGTGGCCAATGCCTTTACGGAACTAAACGATCCTTTGGATCAGAGGGAACGGTTTGAGCAGCAGGCTCAAAAAAGAAAAGCCGGCGATGAAGAGGCGCATATGATGGATGAAGATTTTTTGACGGCATTGGAGTATGGTATGCCTCCCACGGGCGGGTTGGGGATCGGTGTTGACAGGGTCATCATGATCCTGACCGACTCGCCTTCGATCCGGGATGTTATTCTATTTCCCACGATGCGGCCCAAGGAATGAGCAGGACAATCCTGTAATGCTGCCTTGAAAACCCTGTTTTGATGAAAGAGAAATATTCAACGGCGGGTGTTTTCACCCGGACTATAAAAAAATAAATGATTACAGCCGAGAAAATGTGTAAATTCTAACCTTCCAGGAAGGCTATGCCCTGCTTTGCGCAGGAGATTTACTGTTCTCGGCTGTATTAATAATCTAGACAATTTAAGTGTAAATTATACATACATGGTCGGGGCTGTGTTCAAATAAATTCTAAAGGTGGACCGGGCTAAACTGGAAAAAGTTGAAACATATTATGAAAAGAAATTGAAATGGGACGCGAAAAATAAATTTATAAGCGATGAAGGTATAAGGGATCAGGATACGGAGGATAATGAATGGAATATTTAATGAGTGTGGATTTGGGGGGAACCAAAATACTGGTAGCCCTGGCGGAAAAAGGGGGAAAAATAGTGAGGCTGCAGAAATTTCCGACGGGAGCTGTAGCCGGCCCGGAACATGTGTTGAGCAACCTGTTTGCCGGCCTGGAGGAGGTTAGGGGCAGGGAAGGGATTCCTTGGCACAAATTAACCGGGTTAGGGGTTTGTGCTGCGGGTTTTTTTGACTTTTATACGAGGACGATAGTTAGCTCGCCCAACCTTCCCGGATGGGAAGGCTTTCCTTTGGAGGAAAAGTTGGGGTCGAGGCTTAATTTGCCGGTGTTGACAGAAAACGATGCCAATGCCGCCGCTTTTGGTGAATATACCTTTGGCGCCGGCAGGGGGGTAAGAAACATGATCAATATTACCCTGGGAACGGGTATCGGCGGGGGGATCATTGTTGAGGGAGAAATTTACCGCGGAAGTGGCGGTTTTGCCGGGGAGATCGGGCACCTGCCGGTTTTATCGGAGGGGCCGCTTTGCGGGTGCGGGCGGCGCGGCTGTTTGGAAAGCCTTTCCTCGGGGACGGCAATAGCCCGGGATGCCCGTGATGTAATCGCCAGGGATAAGCAGACTTCCCTGCAAAAAGTGGTGCAAAGCGGGGGAGAAATAACGGCCTACCACGTTTTCGAGGCAGCAAAGACAGGCGATGCGGAGGCAATAAAAATTATCGACAGGTCAAATTATTACCTGGGGCGCGCCCTGGCTGCGGTGGTCAATGTTTTAAACCCTGATTTAATTACGCTGGGAGGGGGGATGGCCCGGGCCGGGGAGATTATTTTTACGCCGGTGCGCCGCCATTTAAAGGCAAATGCAATCCAACCTTCAGGAGAAATGGTAAAGGTTGTCCCTGCAGTTTTGGGGGAAGAGGCCGGGGTCAGGGGTATGCTCGCTCTTCTGGAGCAGTTTTTGCCCTGCAATTAACTAGCTGGTGTTCAGAAGGTATTGCGGATTCTAATATCCTTTACCCTTTTACTGAAGGGGTTTTGGGGGTAAAATCAGATCTAAGTTTAAATTTCTTTAGCAGTAACCTTTTTCATCAAATTCCGTTATATCTAGTAGATGAAGAAATGCATTGGTTGACAAAGGTAATTTATGGATCTCCCTTTTTTGCCGATTTTTAGCGGTGGCGTGGCAACGGGGTTTTTGCCCGGTAAGCAGGAGTAAACCAAACGAGAGTAGAAATAAGTAGCGTGTGAATTGGTACACCCCAGCCCTTATCCAAGTTTTTTTGCGGGTTGTGATCGCTCTCGACAGGGATTTCCTGCTGGAGGTATCGAGCTCCGGGGCAAAGGAGGTGTACTTTATTCTAGAAAAAAGTACTTAATCCTTTTAAGGAGAGGTCCGGTTGTTGTCAGAAGAAATAGAACGGGAAATGATCTTTAAGGCACAGGAAAACCCTTGTTCTTTCGCTCCACTTTATGATCATTATTTCCCTAAAATTTTTAATTATATATATCGCCGGGTGCAAAATGCGCAATTAACAGAGGATTTGGTAGCCGAGACTTTCTACAAAGCGCTGGCCAACATTAATAAGTTTAAGTGGCAGGGACAAGGCTATTCCTTTGCAGGCTGGCTCTATACTATCGCCCGTAACCAAGTGATCGACCAGTTTCGCAAGCAGGAACCGCAGTTGATAGAGGAAGACAATTGGGAGCCAGTTGCCCCCGAAAACGATAATCCTGAACATAAGGTTTTGCAAGATGTAACGAGGGAAGAATTGTTCACAATAATTCATACCCTGACTCCGAATCAACAGGACGCTTTGCTGCTCCGTTTTCAGGAGGGCTTGAAAATAAAAGAGATCGCTGTAGTGCTCAATAAAAATGAAGGGGCGATCAAGGCGCTTCTTTTCAGGGGCTTAAAAAATTTACGTAAAATATTGGCGGAAGGAGGGGATTGCGGTGCGGCAATATGATGATGAAGATGGTCGGATTTTCGCTAAGGCTTTGCCAGACGAGGCTTTGCCAGATGATATTTTTTTGGATAAGGCCTGGCGTGAATTTTGTTCTTCATCGCAAGAGGCCAGGGAGTTGGAAAAAATAGCTTCTTTGCTTGCCGGACTGCCGCGGGTGCAACCTTCTTCTTCTTTTCAGTCTGAGTTAAAGGCTTCTTTACTAGAAAAAAGCCAGGCTATGCTCGAGGGTGCCGGCCGGAAAAAGAAAAAGTCCCGTTTGTTTGTCGGAATGGAGCAATATTTCCACCGGTTTTTTTCCCGTTCTATCAACTCGGCTGCAGTTGCCGCTGCTGTTGTGGCCATCATAGCCCTGACTGTTTTTTATAACCAGGGTGCAACGAAACCCGGGCCGGGCAAGCACGCTCCCTTGAATCCCTTCATTGCCATGTTTGAACAGAACGAGCAGGAGCAGGTTGCAGGCGAAGAGAATCTCCCCCCTGCAGAGAAAAAGGCCCTGCCAGGCGACCTCCCGGACAACAAAGCAGGTAAAACAGGCCTAGAAGAGGATGGGCCTGCGGTAACATCACCTGTATCTCCCGGCCAGGAGGGGGAGGTAGATCCGCCTTCCCAGGGCTTGCCGCCCGGGAAGCAGGAAGCGGTGGCGGGAGAAAGAAAAACCCCGGACCAGTTTATGCCTCCTGAACCGGAAAATGATCCTGAGGTTCCCCTCAAGACGGCACCGGTATTTTCAGTAGAAAAAAACATGCGGAGCATAAAATTGGCCGGTAAGATTAATATACCCCCGGTTTATTACAATACGACCAGGGCAGAGGCAGCCGCTCCCCTGGAAAATGTCAACTACGCCTGGAAACCGCGTAAAACAATAGCTTCTATGGCAGGGGCAGAGGTTCGTTCCATTGGCACGCCGGCCTGGGCACAGGAAATACTTTCGAATGAAGGTTTTTCTATCCGGGAAGGGGATCTTCTCGTGACAAATTACCAGGAAACCCAAAAGGGGAATTTTGTTGAAATATTTTATAGTTCACAGAAAAGCGGTGAGCCGGGGCCAAAGCTGATCTTGCATTATGAAGAAGGGAAAGGCATTATAAATTATTACTATCAAGAGCAGGGAGGAATCTGGCAACCCGGTTTTTATCCCTTACTGTCACCGGCTCAAGTTTTTGCACGGGCGAAGGAGGTTGAATGGTACGCCTCTGCGGCACGGCTTGATTTTACCTTCCAGGAAGTATTTTTTACTTATTATGATTTCCTGGTTGAGGAAAAAGACCAGCGAATAACACGGCGTTTGCCGGCTTATTGTTTCATAGGTAGGGACACTTTCCAAAATAGTGGCGAGCTCCAATTGTACCTGCCGGCCGTACCTTAATGCCCGGTGGGTTGAAACGAAATGCTCAGCTCATAATCTACTTGCGGCGGCAATTTATACCCTGGATTCATACTCTGATAGATTTTTAGGATAACAAGGGGATAGGAAATTGATGAAAATCGAATAAAAAAAGGAGGCAAAAAACCTCCTTTTTTTCAATTTACGGTCCTTATTCCGATCCTTATGCTTAGAGGACCCATCCTCTTAGGCGCATGGCTCCGGCCAGGCGCTGTACTGCATACATGAAGGCTGCTTCACGCATCGTGATTTTTTTGTTGAAATTCTGCTGGTAGTCATAGATGTGATGAAAGGCCTCAACCATCATTAATTCCAAACGCCTGCCGACTTCTTCTGCAGTCCAGTAGTAAGCATAATTATTTTGAACCCACTCAAAGTAAGAAGTGGTGACCCCGCCGCTATTGGCCAGGATATCCGGGACGACGAAGATGCCTTTTTCTTTAAGGATTTCATCGGCTGCGGGCGTGGTTGGTCCATTGGCTCCCTCGCCGATCAGTTTAGCTTTGATGCTTTGGGCTATTTCCGGTGTAATCTGGTTTTCCAAAGCAGCGGGCACGATTATATCGCAATCCAGGGCGTAAAGTTCCTCTGTGGTGATGCTGCCCCTGGCATTGGGATAGTCCCTGACAGTGCCTGTTTGCCGGCAGTACTGGTAAAGCTCTTCGGCGTCGAGACCATCTTCATCATAAACCCCGCCAAAAATATCGACGACGGCAATCAGCTTGCAACCTTCTTTAACCAGAAAACGGGCTGTGGAGGAACCTACGTTGCCATAACCCTGGACGGCCAAAGTTGCGTTTTTGAGCGGGAGGCCCAGGGTTTTGGCCGCCTCGCGCACAGCGATCATGACACCTTGTCCGGTAGCCGTTTCCCGCCCGGCACTGCCGCCCAGTTCGAGGGGTTTGCCAGTGATCATGCCCGGCTCGTCACATCCCCTGATCTTGCAGTATTCATCGACCATCCAGGCCATGATTTGCGCGTTGGTATTAATATCTGGTGCCGGAATATCCATTTTTGAACCCAAAACAGAAGACATCGACCTTATATATTGGCGACTCAGGCGTTCGATCTCCTGTGGGGACATTTGAAGGGGATCGCAGGCAACGGCTCCTTTCCCCCCGCCAAAAGGAACCCTTGCCACAGCACACTTAATAGTCATCCAAATAGAAAGGGCCTTTGCTTCGTCTAGATCAACCTCCGGGTGGAAACGAACGCCTCCTTTGTAGGGTCCAAGCACGTTGTTATGCTGGGCACGATAACCTTTGAAAATACGCAGCGAGCCATCATCCATTCTTACGGGGAGGGTTGCTTCGAGGACGCGATCACAATCCTTTAAGCGTTCATATACTTCCGTGGACAGGCCCAGCTCTTCTGTAGCGTTTTTCAGGCTCTTTTTGGCGATTTCGTAAGTATTGTTTTCTTTTGATTGATCTTTCAAGGGGATCCCTGCTTTCAAATAAATTTTTAAAGGACTTTTATCTTTTCATATATTTATATCACATCTTTACCTTTCCTTCCTGTATTTTAAAAAAAAAATAATTTTCTATGGGAAAGCACCAAAGTAAAAGGTAGTAGAAAATTATAAGCCTAAGCAGGATATAAAACATATAAAGTGGCAACTTCTGTATTAAAAAATATTGAAGCCACATTTTTGTATGAAGATGGTACGGGGGTTAATATAGCCTCTGCTATTTTAAGGCAATTTTTTCCCAGGGGCAATGTCGGATTACTTCTTTCTGAAGTAAGGCGATGGTTTTGCTATCGTCCGGGCGAATCTGCCGGACGACGCCCTGCATCAAACTGATGGTCGTGTACGTATCGCCGGGCACGAGTAGGACAGGTACTGCTTTCTCACGGGCACGGGTGATGACCCGGATGTCGGGATAAAGCCCCCCCGTGAGAATAAGTACGGAGATGCTCGTTTCCAGGGCGGTGAGTGCCATATCACTGCGGTCTCCCCCGGTGATTACGGCTTTATTGATTGCCCGCCGGAGGTAACGTAAGGCTCCTTCGATAGTCATGGTTCCGATGACGATCTCCTCTACCGGCAAACCCAGGTTTTCTTCTCCTGTTAGGATTTCACCATTTAGTGCCTCCTGAAATTCGGCAACGGTTGGTAAGGTTATCTCTGGGTGAGAGGGGATAATGCCCAAAAGTTTGTGGCCTTTTTCTTCTAACAGGGGGCGGTATACCTCCCGTGCTTTGTTTATGATGGCCCGGGGGATATTGTTAAAAATATTCCCTAGCAAAGAGATGCCCAGGACCTGTATAAGGTTGTTGTAAAAGAGAAGACGATCTAGATCGATATCTTTGGCCAAATTAGAGATCAGGATGATTGGCGACTGCCACTTTTTGGCAAGGCTTAAATCATCGAGAGAAAGAGAGGAACAGGCGCTGGGGTTTTCCCCTCCCTCAATCAACAAGATTTGAGTACCAGTGCTAATTTTTTTTAAGCTATTTTCCAGCCTATCCGCCATTTTTTTCGCAGAAAGCCGGATATGCTCGGACGGGCCGAAAATATAAATGGATTCAAAATTCAAAGGGGCGATCTGCTGGGACGTCCAGGGAAGTTCCAACAATTTTTTAAAAAGGATGGCGTCGGTGTCTTCATTGTGGGGCAGGTGATGCCCGGTAGTTTTGGGTTTGAAATAGGCTACTTTCAGTCCTTTTGCCCGGAGGTGCAGGGCGAAACTCAGGGCGATGACTGTTTTACCGGCTCCTGCCTCGCCTGCCAGAAATAATTTTTTGCACAAGCCAAGCCCTTCTTTCTTTTGATGTCATTTTCATGCAAGCTTTCTTTCACGTTATTACTTTTCGCGTGGCTGCCGTTCTTACTTCCCTATTTGTGTTTACTTTCAAGCGGGCAGTGTGTGTGCTCTTTAAAGATACCATCAACTGAATGCTCCTGAAAGCTCCGCCTGTTCCCGGGGAGGGCGGGTATGATCCATCAGGCGGTGAGAAAGGGTGATCTTTACGTCGACGGCACAGACGCTTTTTTCATAGACTAAAAGAGGGTTAATATCCATCTCCTCGATTTCAGGAAATTCTGTGACTAGCCTTGCAGTATGTAAAATTACATCCTTTAAGGGTTGAAGTGCCAGGGGCTTACTTCCCCTAAATCCCTTTAGCAGGTGGTATGACTTTGTTTCTTTCATCATTTCTTCGATCTCCTGCGCGGAGAGGTTTTGGGCAAGACGCCTGGAGACATCTTCAAAAAGGTTAACGTAAATGCCACCAAGGCCAAAGACTAAAAGCGGCCCAAATTGAAGATCTGCGGAGGAGCCGATGAAGACTTCCATTCCCGGTGGCATCATCTTTTGCACTGTGATACCATGTAGCGGGGCATCGGAGTAAAAATGCTGGACTCTTTGCATCATTTCGCGAAAGCTATTTTCTACGGCGGTGGTGCTGGTTAAATTTGGTATTACCCCGCCGATATCGCTTTTATGTAGAATCTTTGGCGATGCAATTTTGAGCACAACGGGGAAGCCCATTTGTTCCGCTTTTTGTGCCGCTTCCCGGGGATCTCCGGCCAGAGATGTGGTGGCAACAGGAATCTGAAAAGCTTGCAGAACCCTGGCCCCTTCGTGTTCCAGCAATACCACCCTTCTTTCCTTTAGCGCGTCATAAAAAGCGGCTTTCACCTGTGCTGTGTTATACAATGTGGGGCGGGGTGCCGGTGCAGCAGGTTTAGCGCGTTTATCAAGCTGGGCGTGTTTAAAGCGCTGCTCGCGTTGCTCAAGTTGAGTGGGCTGGGCGTCTGCCGGGGTATCTCTTTTCTTCCGGGAGAAGTTCTGGTGAAAACTGGCGTGAGGTTGTTTGTTTTCCTGAAGGTCCTCCCGAATTTCTCTGTAGTAATTTTCCTGGCGATTTTCCCTTTGTGCCAGGACGACTTTATTTTGCATATAACGGGCCATGCCAGCCAGGGCGGTTACGGCCCTTTCCGGAAAGGTGTAGCAGGGTATGTTGGCTTCCTGTAAAAGAATTTTTCCGGATTGCATTTCTTTACCACCCATAAATACTGTAAGCAGGGGTTTTTGGGGATTATCATGCCAGGTATTTTTTATAGCCCGGGCAATTTCCAAAGGATCTACCATGGCGGAAGGGCAAAGCAAGGCTATTACCCCTTCTACCTGTGGGTCATTAAGTACCTTTCCCAAGGCAAAAGAATAACGTCCGGCGTCGGCATCGCCAAGGACGTCGACGGGGTTGTAAATACTTGCTTCCGGCGGTAAAAAGGAACGTAGTTTTTTGCTCGTTTCTGTAGTAAAGCAGGCCATCTGTAGTCCAATATTTTCAATTTGATCTGTAGCCAAAATGCCCGGCCCGCCGGAATTGGTGATGACAGCTACTTTATCCCCGGCGGGTAGAGGCTGGTGGGCAAAGGCTACTGCCAGATCGAAAAGTTCGCCCATGTTCCTGGCCCGGAGTACGGCGCTTTTCCGGAAAGCAGCTTCATAGGCGTGGTCTGTTCCGGTGAGGGCGCCGGTATGCGAGGAGGCTGCTTTGGCGCCTGCTGGACTGGCTCCGGCCTTCAGGATGATGATAGGTTTACGGGCGGAGATGCGACTGGCAACCTCCAAAAACCTTTGCCCTTCAACAATGTCTTCCAGATAACAAAGGATAACTTTAGTTGATGGATCCCGGGCTGCATAGGCCAGAAAGTCAGTTTCCTGCAGATCTGCTTTATTGCCAAGGCTGACAAAATACGAAAAACCGGTTCCGGCGATCATGCTCCAATCTAAAATAGAAAGCAGGATAGCCCCGCTCTGGGAAATAAAGGCAACATTGCCCTGCCGGGGGGTTCCCCGGGCAAAAGAAGCGTTAAGCGGTGTATGCGTGTGGATGAGCCCCACGCAATTTGGTCCTAAAAGGCGCACTTTTTGTTCACGGCAAAAGGCTGCCAGTTCCTTTTCCAACTCTGCTCCATCAGGGCCTGTTTCCTTAAAACCGGCGGTGATGACGATCACACAATGAATGCCATTTTGGGCACATTCCCGGACAGCCGCCAATACCCCGCGTGCCGGGATGGCTATTACGGCTAATTCTACATTACCAGCATCATATTCGCTGCTGACTGGTCTGGCAGGCTTGCCGGCCCAGTTGCCGTTGTGGTTTTTTCCCCCGTTGCTTTTGCTACTATTGCTGCTTTCAATTTTATTTTTTCCATTATTTTTTCCATTATTTTCGCTGCTTTTTCCGGCTTTGCCGGTTTTGACGCCGGGTATTTCTTTCACGCTGGGGTAGCATTTTAATCCCAAAATCTGTTTTTCTTTGGGATTAACCGGGAATATCGGGCCCGGGTAATGGCTTTCCAGTAGATTTTTTACGATAGCATTTCCTACCTTGGCGGGGTTTTGGGAGGCTCCGATTACAGTGATGCCCTTGGGTTGAAAAAATTTGTGTAGTTTTCGTTCTTTTGTAAACAAGTTTTCTGCCCCCCGCTGCGCGCTTATACCCTAGGTTCCTTATATTCCGGTTTATTTTTCCTCCAAAACCTGTCCTTTATTCTACAAAAGGCCTTTCTTTTCCTCATCACAAACCGCTGAAAAGTAAGGGCGAAATGCACCTGGCAATGATAGTTTACCCTTTATTCACCAAAAACGTTTGTTTTCTTAACGCGTCACAACACGCCTAGCAGGTAGAAGCAGTTAGTGATAAATGAAATAAAATTTAATATTTCAAAAGGGAAATGTTCGATGGAACAAGAATAAACACTATTTAATAGCAAAAAATTAGTGGCCCAAAATATCGCCCAGGTTCTCAACCTTAATACTTCTGCCTGTATTGGGCAAGCTTTTCGAGCGATCATAGTGCCGTAGTCGTAGCAGTTGTATTTGAAGTTTTTAAAAAAATAATTATAAATAATTTATTTTGTTTCGCTTTGCCAGATTAAGCTTAAGAAAGAACCCTATGGGGGAGGGGGAAAATAATGGTTCACAACAGGAAATTGAATGTAGATCAGCTCTATAAAAAATGCCCTCCTGAAACATTTTCCTTTAATACAACAGAGGAAGTTGTGCCGTTGGAAGGTATTGTCGGGCAGCAGAGAGCGGTCAAGGCGATGGATTTTGGGTTAAAAATCAAAGGCCATGGTTATAACATTTTTATGACGGGTGCTACCGGCACGGGGAAAACCAGCTATGCACGTGCGGTGGCGGAAGAGATGGCCGGCCATGAGCCCGTTCCAGATGATTGGTGTTACCTTTACAACTTTAAAAATCCGGATGAGCCTATGGCTTTAAATCTGCCGGCAGGAATGGGCAGCATTTTTGCACGGGATATCCATAATCTTCTGGAAGAACTGAAAGAAGCCATCCCCAAGGCTTTAAATACCAAGGAATACGAGCGCCAAAAAGGAGTTATCGTCAAAGAGTTCCAGGAAATAAGAAATGCTCTGATGGATAGCTTGAACGAGGCGGCACGGGAAAAAGGTTTTTTACTCAAACGCAGCAGCACGGGGTTTTTGAGCGTGCCCCTCAAGGATGGCCAGGAGCTAGACGAAGAAGAATTTAACCAGTTGGAAAAAAAAGAAAAGGAAGAAATGGAGAAAAAATCGACAGAAGTTCAATTTAAGGCGATGGAGATCTCCAAGCGCATTCAAAATGAAGAGAAAAATTTAAGAGAAAAATTTAAAGAGCTAGATTATAAGACAATCCTTCATGCTACCGGCCACCTCGTTGATGATCTCAAGGAAAAGTATCAAGATTTTGCTAAAGTTATCCAGTATTTAGAGGTTTTGCGTGAAGACGTGCTGGAAAATATCAGCGATTTTAAGGAGGATGAGGACGATAAAGTCTTTCCTTTTCCCTGGCCTAAGCGTTTTGGCCGCGGGACGGCAGAAACAAAATATGCTGTAAATCTAATTATCGATAACCGTGATACCAAAGGGGCGCCGGTGATTGTCGAATCCAACCCGACTTATTATAATCTGATTGGCAGGATTGAGCATGAAAATGCTTTTGGGATGGTTGCCACCGATTTTACCATGATCAAAGGCGGCGCTTTTCACCGTGCCAATGGCGGTTATCTGATCTTGCAAGCTAATGATCTTTTGATGAACTTCCAGTCCTGGGAGGTTTTAAAACGTGTTTTAAAAACCAAGGAAGCGCGCATTGAAACTATCGGGGAGCAGTACGCGTTGTTGGCGATGATGACGCTCAAACCGGAGGCGATCCCTTTAGATGTTAAGGTGATCTTAATTGGCAATCCCCTGCTCTATCATCTATTGTACCGCCATGATGAGGACTTTCGCAAACTTTTTAAAGTAAAGGCAGATTTTGACGTTGTAATGGAACGTTCGACTGAAAATGTGGTCAAGATGGCCAACTTTATCTCCTCACATTGCCGGCGGGAAAGCTTAAGGCATTTTGATCGTGCCGGAGTGGCACAGGTTGTGGAATATAGTTCGCGTTTGTCGGAGCATCAGGAAAAATTGTCGACCCGCTTTAATGATATTGTAGAAATACTTTACGAGGCCGATGCCTGGGCCGGCTTGCAAGGTGATAACTATGTAAGTGCCCAACATGTAGATAAGGCGATTAAGGAAAAAATATTCCGTTCGGATAAATACGAAAAAAGGCTACTCGATCTGGTAGAAGAAGGCCAAATCCTACTAGATCTTGACGGGGAAAAAGTGGGGCAGATCAATGGCCTGGCTGTGATTGATCTCGGGGATTATATTTTTGGGAAACCTTCGCGCATTACGGCGGCATCCTATTTGGGGAGACGCGGTATTGTTAATATTGAAAGGGAAAGCAAACTAAGCGGCCGGATTCACGATAAGGGAGTGTTGATTATCAGTGGCTATCTGGGACAAAAATATGCCCAGGAAATGCCGTTGACGCTTTCGGCCAGTATTTGTTTTGAACAATCCTATGAGGGAATTGACGGTGATAGTGCCTCCAGCGCGGAACTCTATGCACTGCTTTCCAGTATCAGCGGCATTGCTTTAAAGCAAAATATTGCCGTGACGGGTTCTGTCAACCAAAAAGGTGAAATTCAGCCTGTGGGCGGGATTACCAGAAAAATTGAAGGGTTTTTTGCCACTTGTAAATTGCAAGGCCTGACCGGAGAACAAGGGGTCATTATTCCTCATCAAAATATCGTTAATTTGATGCTGGATGAAGAGGTTTTGGAGGCGGTGCGTAAAAACAAATTTCATCTCTATGCTGTAAAAACTATCGATGAAGGTCTGGAGGTTCTTACCGGTTTGCCGGCAGGCGAACGTGATGAAGACGGCCTGTATCCTGAGGGAACGATCAATGCCTTGATCGCTAAAAATTTAAAAGAATACTACGAACTTATCAGTAAAAAAAACCGGGAGACGGGGAAAATGGATGAGCAGGAAAAAAATGCGGGGCAAGAGGATACAATTGACAACATCTAAGCAGGCCCTTAATTCTCAACCCCCGCCTGCATTTGGCCGGGCCATTTCAAGCGATGAGATCAAGCTAACCGGGTTTATGCAATAAGATCCATGCAATAACTAGACGGGGGAAGGTGTTGGGAATGGCACAGCCCTATAGTGGGCTGGCCCGCATCTATGATTATCTTCTGTGCGGGATAGACTACGAGGAGTGGGCAGATTATCTGGAAGAGATCTTTTCCCATTTTCAGATAAAGCCTTGCCACCGTATTTTGGATTTGGCCTGCGGGACGGGTGGTTCGACATTTCCCTGGTTTCAAAGAGGCTACTTTGTTTGTGGTGTGGATCTTTCAGCGGAGATGCTGGCGCTAGCTGGTCAGCGGGCTGGCGAACTTGATCTGGTAGTTAAATTTTACCAGCAGGATATGCGCAACTTGCAACTGCCTTTTCAGGTTGATGTAGTTGTGCTTTACCAGGATGGTTTGAATTACCTTTTGTCCGCTGAGGACATGAAAAGGGCTTTGCGCAGCATCCGTACCGTTTTGCGCCCGGGAGGGTATTTTATTTTTAATTTAAATTTAGTAGAAAAGCTCCCGGCGACGGATACGCCGCAAGTTGCCTGGCTGGAAGAGGAGGAGATGACCCTGATTTGGGAAACTAGCCTCGAGCCGGAGGAAAAAATCTGGAGCATAAAGCTGACGGCCTTTCTGCGCGGGGACGGGGGGCTTTACGAGAAGATACAAGAAGAGCATCGGGAACGCTCTTATTCACGGGAGGAGTTGGAACCGTTGCTGCTGCAAACCGGTTGGCAGCTCAAATCTTGCTACAGGGCTTTTACCCTGGAGGCGCCGGAGCCGGAGGATCGCAATATATTTTATATTACGCAACGGGCGTAATAGAAAGCGGCGGGCTGTGTGCAATATTTTTAGGCGTATTAATATATTATTTACCTGTTTTAATGCTGCCGGGTTTTGCCAAAGACGATACTTTTGGCCGGGGGGTATGAAAAGGCGTGCATGTAGTGCTGGTTGAGCCAGAGATTCCACCGAATACGGGAAATATTGCTCGCACCTGCGTAATGACCGGGACAACCTTACATCTGGTTGGGGATCTGGGATTTTCCCTGGCAGACCGTTACCTGCACCGTGCCGGGTTAGATTACTGGCCCTACCTGGTTTTCTATACTTACAAGGATTTTGAAAGCCTTTACCAAACCTATCAGGACAATAACTTCTATTTTTTTACAACCAAAGCCCAAAAATGTTATGCGGAGGTTTCCTATATCCAAAACGATTTTTTAGTGTTTGGGAAGGAAACTGCTGGTTTGCCGCCGGAGTTGCTGGCTAAATGGCCGGAGCGCTGCCTGCGTATTCCAATGACAGCCGGTATACCCCGTTCTTTGAACCTGGCTAATACGGTGGCTGTCGTTCTCTACGAGGCCTTGCGGCAACAGGGGTATAGGGGCTTACAATAGGGGTGGCCAATGATTGTGGCAAGCTCCAAGTTCAGCTCAGAGAGTTCTACGGCTTAGCTCCGGCTCCGGCGACCTGCCCGGCCGAGTGCCCCTCCGTGGGCACATGGCCGGCTGCCGGCGTCCTGCCGGCAGGGTCTACCTTTATAGCCTGTGCTTCGCCGTGAACTCTTTGCTTCGCTTCACAGGTCGCTCTGCCACAATCATTGGCCACCCGGGTGCATAATACGAAATAACCATCCGGGTGAATAATATGAAATAAACTATCCGGGTGCATAATACGAAATAACCACCCGGGTGCATAATACGAAATAACCACCCGGGTGCATAATACGAAATAACCACCCG
>CAZRVU010000021.1:0-15409 GCA_964603615.1 uncultured Desulfovibrionaceae bacterium | reverse complement strand
ATCCGGGTGAATAATACGAAATAACCATCCGGGTGCATAATACGAAATGGGGCAGGGAGTTAATTTTTGTTTTGTTTTTTGTTTCATTTGGGCGGGGAAAAATTTCTAAGGAATGCTGCGGCAACTAATGTACAAAGCACGGTCCAAGCCGTGGCAAAAAGACCCTCCAAAGTGGCGAATCCTATCCGGGGCAGGGTGAGCATGCCTACCGTTAGAAGAAGACAGGACAAGAGGGAACCCCATTTATCGATGAGCATTGTTTGCACCCCCCGCTTCTATTCATATTTTTATGCCCTGTTTTAATTTATTGTATGCCAGTGACGAATAGAGAATGAACTATGCCGCCCCCTTACGGCAGAATTATGCTGTTCTATTTTTGGCTATTTATTGTAGAAATACATTTATGATTCCATTGCAAAGATTACATTCTGCAGTAGAATCATTTATTAATACTCAAGCGTGTTAATATCCTCGTTCCCCTGACACATTTAAAGGGTTTTTTTGTTTTAGGTCGAAATAATAGGGCATAATTTATTTTATGCTCGGAGGAGTTCATTTGTTTGTTCATTTGCATGTGCATACAGAATATAGTCTTTTGGATGGGGCTGCACGCATTGGGCAGGTGGTGGGAAAAGCCTACAAATTGGGCATGCCGGCGGTAGCGATTACGGATCATGGCAACCTCTACGGGATTATCGATTTTTATAAGGCGGCGCGGCAAAAAGGCCTTAAACCAATTATTGGTTGTGAAGTTTATGTGGCGCCTAGAAGTCGCAAACAGAAAGAACCGGGTAGGGATGATCTTCGCTTTCATCTCGTTCTGCTGGCGAAAAACCGGGAGGGCTACCTTAACCTCATGCAGTTAGTGACGGCGGGACATCTAGAGGGTTTTTATTACAAACCCCGGGTGGATCGGGAGCTTCTTGCTCGCCATAAGGCAGGGCTTATTGCACTTAGCGCCTGTCAAGCCGGTGAGATTCCCAGGCTTTTGTTGGCCGGCGAGGAAGAAAGTGCTTACCAGACTGCTTGCTGGTACCGGGATACTTTTGGCCCGGGAAATTTTTATCTGGAGATGCAGGAACACGGGCTTCCAGAGCAAAAAGGACTCAACCGGAAAATTTTTGAACTGGGGGAGAGAGCGGGTATTCCCGTAGTAGCCACCAATGATGTTCATTATTTGGAACGCGAGGATGACCGTGCCCATGATGTTTTACTTTGTATCCAGACGGGTAAAAGTATAGAAGATGAAAATCGCTTAAAATTTGAGGGCAGCGAGTATTATTTCAAGGACGAAAAAGAAATGCAGGCTATTTTTGCCGATTACCCGGCAGAGGTACTGAGCAATACGGTCAAAATTGCCGAACAAATTGAACTGGAGCTTTCTTTCGACCAGATGCACTTGCCTCCTTATACTATACCATCTTCTTATACGAGTGCAGAGGATTATTTAAAGGCACTCTGTAACGCGGGGTTGAAGGAAAAGTTTGAGCAGATAACACCGGAGATCGAAGAACGTTTAAGCTATGAATTGCAGGTAATTGATCAGATGGGCTATGCCGGTTATTTTTTGATCGTTTGGGATTTTGTGCGTTTTGCTCACGAACATGGTATTTTAGTCGGGCCTGGCCGCGGTTCCGCCGCTGGAAGTCTTGTAGCTTATACTCTTTCCATTACCAATATTAATCCTTTGCGTTATGGTTTGCTTTTTGAAAGATTCCTTAACCCGGAAAGAATTTCCATGCCAGATATCGATATTGATTTTTGTTATGAACGTCGTGATGAGGTGATCCGCTATGTCGTGGAAAAATATGGTGAGGACCGGGTTGCCCAGATCGCTACTTTTGGCACAATGGCAGCCAGATTGGCCGTGCGGGATGTGGGACGGGCCCTTAATATATCCTATGGCGAAACGGATCGCCTGGCCAAAATGATTCCTTATGAAGCGGGGATGACCATCGATAAAGCCTTGGAGATGAATAAGGATTTTCTCGCTCTTTACCGGCATGAACCACGCTATCGCCTGCTGATAGATACTTCCCGGGCCGTGGAAGGGTTGCCCCGGCATACTTCTACTCACGCTGCCGGTGTAGTCATTGCCGGACGGCCGCTGGTCGAGCACGTTCCTTTACAGAAAGTGGCAAATGATGATGTTGTAACCCAATTTCCCATGAACACATTGGAAGAGCTGGGCCTGCTGAAGATGGACTTTTTGGGGTTACGCACTTTGACGATTATGGGGGAAACGGTGCGGCAAATCAACGTTCGGCATAAAGCCGAAGAAAAAATTTCCTTAGAGACCATTCCCCTGGATGATGCGCGGACCTTTGAACTTTTATGCCAAGGGGAGACGGCCGGTGTTTTTCAACTGGAAAGTAGTGGCATGCGTTCCGTTCTCCGTGAACTAAAGCCTGGTGTCTTTGAGGATATTATCGCTGTCGTGGCTCTTTATCGCCCCGGGCCCATGGAGCAGATTCCTGCTTTTATTGAAAACAAACATGGTTTAAAACCTATTCATTACTTGCACCCCGATTTGGAACCCATTTTGAAGGAAACCTACGGCGTAATCGTTTATCAGGAACAAGTTATGGAGATCGCCGCTAAAATGGCCGGCTTTACGCTGGGCCAGGCCGATCTTTTGCGACGGGCCATCGGCAAAAAAAAGCGGGAGATCCTCGATGAGCAGAGGGTTATCTTTGTTCAGGGGCTGGAAAAGAAAGGCTACACGAAAAAGCTAGGGGAAGAGTTGTATGATCTGATAGTAAAATTTGCCTCTTACGGGTTTAACAAATCCCATGCCGCGGCCTATGCACTCATTGCCTATCAAACGGCCTATCTCAAGGCCAATTACCCCTTGGAATTTATGGCGGCGTTATTGACCGGGGTGATGTCTGACAGTGAAAAAATAGCCCTTTATATTGCCGACAGCCGCCGCCAGGGGATCGAGATTTTGCCCCCGGATGTAAATGAAAGCGAAACTAATTTTACGGCGGTTGGAAATAACCGCATTCGTTTTGGTCTTGCCGCGGTTAAAAATGTCGGCAAGGGTGCAATTGAAACCATTATGGAGATGCGGCAGAAAAAAGGAAAATTTGATAGCCTTCACGATTTTTGTTGCAAAGTGGATCTGCGCACCTGTAACCGCAAAGTACTGGAGAGTTTAATTAAGAGCGGGGCTGTTGATTCCTTTGGCGGCAGGCGTGCTCAGTACCTAAACATCATGGACAAAGCGATGGCCTACGGGCAACAGGACCAAAAAGATCGCTTAAATGGCCAGATCTCTATGTTTACTTATTTAGAGGCAGGGGATCCTGCCGGGCACATTCAGCGTGATGATTTGCCAGATTTGGAGGAGTATTCCCCACGTGAAAAACTGGCCATGGAGAAAGAAATGGTTGGACTGTATATTTCCGGCCATCCTTTGGATCAATACTGCTCCGTGTTGGAAAACTTGCATGGTATCGTGCCGATTGGGGAGTTGGCAGAGGTGGGCGATCGCCGCAATGTTTCCATCGTAGGCATGATCTGTTCGCAGCGTGTCATTTATACCAAAAAAGGGCGCCCTATGTCTTTTTTGCGGGTGGAGGATCTCACCGGTGAAGTGGAGGTCGTCATTTTCAGCGACATTTTTGAAAAGTACCAGGCGGAGTTGCAGCTAGACCGGGTCATTCTCCTGCAAGGGCAAACCGATTACAAGGAAGAAGGAGAGGTCAAAATTATCTGCAGGGAAGTAGTTTTTTTCCCGGCAGAGCCCCGGCAGCTTTTTATCAGGATCAATGAAGATATTACCCGGGCGGAGATGGTTGCCTTGAAAGATTTACTTGGTTCACATCAAGGGAGTACTCCAGTCTATCTCTACTTTGAAAAATATGCCAGATTGCTGCTCGTGGGGCAGGAATGTTGGGTTAAAGAAGAAGGGGAGCCATTTTTAAATTCGCTAAAGGGTCTTTTAGGCCCGGATTGTTATAAAATACAGCAGTTGGAAACCCCTGAAACTCTTTAAGCTTATCATTCAGAACTTTTGTGCGAAATTATCACTTTGCTATTTTGCTTTCTGGTTCTGGTTATATCCGGGTAAGGTCAGGGTAAATTTTTTTTATTCGCAAATACTGAAATAAAGGGATCTAGTTTACGGGTATAATACTATCCGGTGGAGGGGGGGAAAACAGGTGAAAAATATTGCTGTTTTAACCAGCGGGGGCGATGCTCCGGGCATGAATGCGGCTATTCGTGCCGTGGTTCGTAAAAGCATCTTCCATCAACTCAATATATATGGCGTGCAGCGTGGTTTTTCTGGCTTGATCAATCAGGAGGCATCCCTTTTAGAGCTGGGCTCTGTAGCCGATATCATTCACCGGGGAGGCACTATTTTGCTTACGGCTAGAAGCCCGGAGTTTCTTACCGGGAAAGGCCAGGACAGGGCGCGTGCTTTCCTGGAGGCAAAAAAAATTGAAGGCGTCGTGGTTATCGGCGGGGATGGTTCTTTCCGGGGAGCCCAACTACTCGAAGGGATGGGTTTCCGCACGGTAGGTATCCCTGCTACGATCGACAATGATATTGCCTATACCGATTATTGCATAGGATTTGGTACGGCGGTTAATACGATCCTCGATGCCATCAACAGGGTCAGGGATACGGCTACTTCTCATGAAAGGATCTACGTCATCGAGGTGATGGGGCGGGATACGGGGCATTTGGCTTTGGCGGCCGGGTTGGCGGGGGGTGCGGAGTCCATTATCGTTCCCGAAGCCCCTTATAATATTGAGGAAGTATGTGAGCGCCTACAACGGGGTATAAAAAGGGGTAAGCGGCACAGTATAATTTTAGTGGCCGAGGGTGCGGCTAGCGCCTCGGAGGTTGGAGAGGGGATCAACAAACTATTACAGGCAGAGGTACGGGTTATCATTTTGGGGCATCTGCAAAGAGGCGGAACACCAACAGCCTTTGACCGCATTCTGGCTAGTCGTATGGGGGGCAAGGCGGTGGATCTGTTACTGGAAAACAAAGGAAACCGGGCTGTCAGTTTTTGGCAAGGTGAAATTGGAAGCAGGCCCTATCAAGAAATTTTTAGCGGTAAAAAAGAATTTTTATGGGATGATTATGAATTGGCCGTTGTTTTAGCCATCTAAGAGGAGAGATGCTGGTGCGGCGGACAAAAATTGTCTGTACACTGGGACCCGCTTCAGAAGAATTATCTACTATTAAAACCTTGATCCAGAAAGGCATGGATGTAGCGCGCATTAATTTTTCCCACGGCAGCCATGAGCTTCATGCCGCAAGGATAAAAAAAACCCGTCAAGCAAGCCGGCAGCTTGGTAAAAGGGTGGCGATCCTCGTCGATACCCGCGGGCCGGAGATCCGGATCAAAGATTTCCAGCAGGAAGAAGTGCGGCTGGTAGAAGGTGAACATTTTACTTTAACAACTGCGGAAATTTCCGGGGATCAACGCAAGGTTGGTGTAACCTACCGGGGTTTGCCCGGGGATTTAAAAGAAGGCGACCGCGTTTTGTTGGATGATGGTTTGCTTGAGCTCCGGGTGATAAAAACCACACCTGTGGAGATTGAAACGGTGGTCGTTCATGGGGGGATCCTTTCTTCACGCAAGGGCTTGAACCTGCCCGGCATTGCTATTAGCCTGCCTGTTTTTTCGCCGGAAGACGAAAAAGATATCGAATTTGCACTGCGGGAGAATGTTGATTTTATAGCGGCTTCTTTTGTGCGCAATGCGGCTGATATTTTTGCGATCCGCTACCTCATAGAGAAAAATAAAGCGGAGGCGAAGATTATAGCAAAAATTGAAAACCGGGCAGGCGTGGAAAATTTTGCAGAGATATTGCGGGTTGCAGACGGCATTATGATTGCCCGTGGGGACCTGGGCGTAGAAATTCCGGCGGAGGATGTGCCCCTTGTCCAAAAAAAAATCATTGCCGACTGTAATTATGCCGGTAAACCCGTTATTACGGCTACCCAGATGCTCGATTCCATGGTGCGTTCTGCCAGGCCTACCCGGGCGGAGGCCAGCGATGTAGCCAATGCTATCTTTGATGGCACCGACGCCATCATGCTTTCCGGGGAGACGGCGATCGGCGCTTTCCCCGGCGAAGCGACTGCAACCATGGCCCGTATTGCGGAGCGTACGGAGGAGGCTTTGAATTATAGGGAGTTGCTGGAAGATTTTCAGTTAGTGGTGGATCGCTCCGTTACGGATGCTATCAGCTACGCTACATGCCGGGCGGCCGGAGATCTGGGGGCTGCGGCAATCATTTCGGCTACGCAATCAGGCCATACGGCGCGCATGGTTTCTAAATATAAGCCCCGGGCACCGGTTATCGCTGTAACGCCTTCGGAAAAAGTAGCCGCTGCGCTTACTCTAACCTGGGGAGTTTACCCTTTATTATCTCCTCCCACGTCCAACACGGATGAAGTTTTTGCTACAGCGGTAAGAGTTGCTTTAGAAGCGGAATTGATCTACGATGGGGATCTGATTATCCTCACGGCAGGGGTTCCGGTAGGCGTGCCTGGAACGACAAATTTTCTACGCATCGAAACCATCGGGGAAATAATTATTCAAGGCCAGGGTGTAGGGAAGGCAGCAGTGACCGGTATTGTTCATCTGGCGCGCCACGCGGAAGAGGCGCGGCAGATTAAGGAAAAACAGATACTGGTCTGCAACGATACCGATAAAAGTTATTTACCGGCCATGGAGAAGGCCGCTGCTATTATTACTGAAGTAGGAGGTTTGACCTCCCATGCGGCGATTGTCGGGTTAAATTTAGGCAAACCCGTGATTGTCGGTGCCACCGCGGCTGTCACGGAACTTACCAGCGGGCAGTTGATTACCGTTGATGCCGCCAGGGGCCTGATTTATCGGGGGCGGGCCACGGTCATTTAAAGAAAAAACCTCATCTGCCCTGGTTCAAAGGAGAAGGGTATATTAGATGAAATATAACGAAACTACCTATCGGGTGCGCTATAAGGATACGGATCAAATGGGGGTGGTATATTACGCCAATTATTTTATCTGGTTCGAAGTGGGCCGCAGCGAATTTTTCCGATCAGCGGGCGTGAGCTATAAATATTTGGAACAAAATAAGTTTTTTTTACCGGTGATAGAAGCCTATTGCCAGTACAAATATCCGGCACGCTATGATGAACTGCTCAAAATTATAACCAGGCTTAACTTTTTGGAGGCGATCAAGCTTAGCTTCGAGTATGAAATTTTTAACGTTGAAAAGGACAAGTTATTGGCCAGGGGCGGAACCACGCACGCTTTTGTCAATGACAAGGGCAGACCTATAGTTTTGCGTAAGCAAAATCCTTTTTTGTGGAGGTTGATCAAAGATAAAATTCAGGACAAAATGGAAACTTAGTTCAAACTTGGCCTAACTGCAGGACAACCAGGCCGCTGACGAGTTTGGGGAAAAAATAAGTTGATTTTTGCGGCATGCGTATCCCTTTTTCAGCTAAACTGATGATCTCTTCCAGGGACGATTTGTTCAGAAAGAAAACATAATAGGCCTGACCTTTATCCACCTGCTCTTTTGCCCCCCACTCATCTCTGATATAACTAATGTAAGAGCCTTTTTTCCTGTCCGTTTCATTCCAGCCAAAGATTTCTTCTAGAACTAACTCTTGAAAAATAACTGTATCGAGCCAGGGGAAAGGTTTTTCCTTTTCCTTTAAGTCTTTGATCGTGAGCAGAAAGAATTGTTTTTCCGGCGTATAAAGTCCCAGGCGCAGCTTTTTTTCTGTGGCACCTGTTAACGATCTATCTAGTAGGCCAAGCAGTTCTTCCCGCTTTTCTGTTAAAGAAAACGGTTGGATTTGAAAACGTTTTTGCAATTTTTTAAGCAGATCTTGGCTGTTGATGGCACTTTGTTTGATCATGCGGTGTGTGGGAAAAGCCAATAACCCTGCATCGTAGATGTTAATTAGGACCATCAGCGCATGGCCAAATTTTACACGGCTTTGCTGCTCTTCTTTTTTATCCAGATAATATTGCAAGGCTGTCTCGTAGCGATGGTGGCCATCAGCGATAAAGATTTTTTGATCCTGAAAAAAAGTTTGTATTAAATCTATAAATTTCTTGTCCGTAATAGCCCAAAGTCTATGTAATTGTCCGCTTTCGTCCTCAAAATCAATGATTGGTTCTTGTTCTTTTTTATAGTGTGCCGCTTGTTCATCCACATAACTATCCCGATCTTTATAAAGACCGAGAATAGGGCTGAACTGTGCTTCGCAATGACGCAAAAGTTCGAGGCGATCCAATTTTGGTTGGTGCAGGGTTTTTTCATGGGGTAGAACCCGGCCCTCCTCAAAAGGAGACAAGGCTACGCCGCAGTAAATACCCTGGCGTATATATTTTTTTTGTTGATAAGTAAAATGTTGTTCATATAAATAAATAGCCGCTTCTTCTTCCCGGACCAATATCTCTTCCTGCAGCCATTGCTGAAAGGTTTCTGCCGCACGGGTATATTTGTTTACCCGGGTATTGTCACCGGGCTGGGACCGGGCATATTCCAAGCGAATAATATTATAAGGGCTTTTCGTATAGAATTCTGCCTGGAGTTCGGGATCAATAACATCGTAAGGCGGTGTGATAACCATGGAAAGATTACCTACAGCGGTAGAAAAACGTAGCCCTTTGATTGGCAGGACAGTTGTCATTTTAAGACCTCCGTAATTTATTTACAAAATTTAGCCTGGCGTTGTATAAATTTTATTATAACTGCCGGGAAAAGACAAGTAAAAAAGAGAGCAATACCGGGAAAAGATGTAAAGGAGGAGAGAGCGGATGATCCCGGAAAAATATGATTTCACGGCCAAGATTAAATTTTTGCAGGAGATCAAGCCTTTCAACTATCTTGGAGAGAGCCAGCTAGGCAAAATTGTCTCTTTTCTGGCAGAGGAGTATTATCCGGCAGGTGCTTATATTGCGAGACAAGGTGAAGATTCCCGGCATGTTTTATTCCTGATCGTGGAGGGAAAAGTAGAGATAACTATTGTGGATAAAGGCGGTCAGCACATCGTTACCGGATACCGGGGGCCTGGCGAGTTTATGGGGGAGGCAGTTTTTCTGTCTGGCGAAAGCTATCCTGCTACAGCCCGGGCACAGGAAGATACCTGTTGTTTTGTCCTATTCCGGGAGAAATTTGACGCTATGGTTGCCGAAAACCCTGATTTTGCTGCTTACTTCACGCGGCTGTTAACGGAACGCCTGCGGATTCTATACCAGCGCTTCTATGATGGAGAAGATCTGTCCAGGGGCAGAGGGTTAAGCAAAAATGTTGCCGATATAATGGTTACAAAGGTGGTGACTTGCGCCCCCAAAGATAATGTGCGCCGTGTAGCCGCGCTTATGTCGGCTCAAAATGTTAGTTCGATCGTGGTCGTGGAGGCAGGAAAGCCTTTAGGTATAATTACAGAGGGGGACCTGGTTTCCCGGATCCTATTGGCAGAAGATCTGCAAGAAAGCGCTGCCCGGACTGCCGGGGATATTATGAGCAAGAACTTGATCACCATCCAGCCGTTAGATTTTTCTTATCAAGCCTTCCTGTTGATGGTCAAACACCGGACCAAACATATTATCGTTACCACTGAAAACGGCAAACTGACAGGAATTGTTGCCATGCGCGATGTGATTAAATCGAGGCAGACCGGTTCGCTGGCGATTGTGCAGAGCATCGAGTCCTCGCGTAGCCTGGAGGAGCTCTGTCAACTACGGGCAGAGGTTGACCAGGTTGTGCAGGCCCTGTTGGCGGAAAGGGCAACTAGCAGGGAGATTACAGCCCTGGTGACAGAGTTTTATGATCGCATTACCCGCAAAATTATCGCTCTCTCCGAACAGTCACTGGTGAGAGAAGGGCATGGTTGGCCCCCGGTAGGTTATTGCTGGATCACCATGGGCAGTAGCGGCCGGAAAGAACAGTACGCTCGCACCGATCAGGACAATGGGATAATTTACGAGGATGTCCCCCCGGAAAAGATGGAAAAAGTTAAGTCTTATTTTTTGCTGCTGGGCGAAAGGGTGGTCTCCGGGCTGGAGAAATATGGTTTTGTGCGCTGCCCGGGAAAAGTGATGGCCAATAACGAAGATTGGTGCCGTTCCTTTCAAGGTTGGCGGGCTGCAGTGCGCAAGTGGTTGGCGGAGCTCCGGCCCCAGGATGTGCGTTTAATGACCATATTTCTTGATTTCAGGTATCTTTATGGGCAAATAAGCCTTTATAATTTGTTACGAAATTTTGTAGCACGTAATTTCCGCAGTTCTGCTGCCGCTCTAAACTTTTTAGCGCAGGATACCCTTGAAAAGAAGGTTCCTCTAAATATTTTCCGGCAAATTCAAACGGAACGTTCCGGAAAACACCGTAATCTGCTAAATTTGAAGGGCGCCGGTTGCGTCCATATTGTCGACAGCATTAGAATCTTTGCCTTGCAAGAGGGCTTACTGGTGACGAATACTTTTGAAAGATTGGAGGAGATCGGGAAAAGAGAGATTCTGAAAAAGAAAGATGTGGAGCACATTGATTCTGCTTATGAAACATTGATGATGCTACGAATTAGGGAGGCCATGGCCAAGATGATGGCGGGCGTCGAACCGGATAATTATATTAATCCCCGGGAACTATCCAGCCGCGATTATGCTTTGTTGCGCGAGGCCCTGGTTATGGTTGGTCATTTGCAAAGCCTTACAGGGGCCCTTTTCCAGATCGGGCCTTAAGGCTAAGGCTGTTGGGGGTGTGGTTCATGGCCTTGCAAACAACATGCGGGTAGCGGGGGATGTGTGCGCTTTCTTTAAAAAGTTGCGGCGGGGATGGTGGCCGGTGCCTCGGTATTTTTTTTAAGTAAGAAATAGTCACGTAATTGGTTGAGAGTGAAGATATTTTTTTCTGCCAGTCCATTGAGGAGTTTTAGAAAAAGTTGGGCCGTGATCAGCGCGTCCCCCAAAGCGGTGTGCCGCCGGTTCATTTTAATGTCGAGGCATATTCCCAGGCTATCCAGGGTATGCTCTCCGAACCAGGGCATGATATGGCGGGATAACAGGTAGGTATCGATGACCGGCTGGGGAATGCGTACTGGTGCGAAACGTCCCAGCACCAGGTTTAAAAAAGTCAGATCGAAGGCAGCATGATGCGCGACCAGAATTCTGTTGCCCAGGAAATCAAGAAAATCGGGCAGGGCCTGGTCAATAGCAGGTTTCTTTACGACCATGGGATTTGTAATACCGGTTAGCGTTGTGATTGTAGGGGGGATGGGACGCAAAGGGTTGATCAACTGGTTAAAAACCCGTTCATTGACAATTTTGCCTTTTTCGATGATTACCCCACCTAAGGAGATGATCTCATCACCTTTTAAAGGATGTAATCCGGTGGTTTCACAGTCAAAAATGGCATAGGAAGCGTCCAGTAGATTTTGATCCCAGCAGATTTCCTGTTGTAGCGTTTCTATTTTTGAGAGAATCATGGCGGCATGTTTTTGTTTATGGGCAAGCAAGAGAGCCTGGTTGTGCAGATCCGGATCATAAGAGAAAGATTGCCGGAGAAAATCAGCCAGGCGCCGGGGCCAGGGACAATAAAGACGTGCTTCGCGGTTTAAAGTATAACAGTCGGTTTCATAATAATAATTTTGTGGAAACATGGTAACCTCCTTTTACGCATAGCACGGACACTGGGACTCCCGGGATAAAAACTATCCGGGGCCTTTGTAAACGTTTTTTCCAGTCTAGTCCAATCATCCAGTTTCTTCCGGGATAACAGAATTGGTGCACTTTTCAGTATTGTATAAATCCATTTTACTACAGAACAAAATAGAATTCAAGCTAAAATATTGGCTTGCAGTTACTCTATGATGACGTCACCTGGTTAACTATCATGGTAAATTTCTCTTGCCTCCCAAAATACAGAATATTATTGTAAACTACCCCCATGAAAAATTAATATGGGCCCGATTTTATTGATAACGTCCCCGGCAGCAGCAAAAGAAGGAAAATGGACACAAAACTCAGAAATATAGCAAAAGGACTCCATTATATTTTTAAGGCATCTTTCATTGTTCGCGGTTCATTGTTCGCTGGTCATCTAGAGCTAGTGTGGAAAATGTGGATAGTGTGGATAATGCAGAGCCAAGGGATAATATGAAAAAGACATTTTCCTGCAAAGTATCTAAAGAAGGGTGATAATATGTTGATTGGGATTGACGTTGGCGGCACTTTCACTGACGGTGTTTTGTGCACGGCGGGCCAAATTTTAAAGGTAGCCAAACATCCGACGCGGGAGGATAATCTGCAGGGTTCAATCCTTACGGTTTTGGATGATCTGCTGCAGGGTGTAAAAGGTGAAGAGATTAAGCAAATTGTGTTCAGTACGACTTTGGTTACGAATCTTCTGGCAACCGGAGGGGGGGAGCCGGTGGCACTGATTTTGATACCCGGGCCAGGCTTGAATTTAAAAAAGCTAAATTTATTTCCCTATACTTATATTATAAAAGGGGCAACGGATTTCCGGGGGCGGATTACAGAACCGCTGGAGCGTGCCGAAATTGAGGGGGTTGGCAAGCTTGTTACTGCAGCGGGCTTGCAAAAGGTAGCGATTGTAGGTAAATTTTCCCAGAGGAATAGCAGCCAGGAATGCCAGGTGGAAGATATTTTGCGGGAAAAGCACCCTCAATTGGAGATAGTCAGGGGTTTTAAGGTGTCCGGGCAGCTCAATTTTTTGCGCCGGGCGGTTACTACTTACCATACGGCCGTAACGAGGGAGAAATGGGCTGGCTTTGCAGCCGATATCCGGAAAGCTGTGCGCGAGCGGGGGATCGTTGCTCCGCCCTTAATTCTCAAAGCGGATGGAGGGACGATGTCTTTGGAGGTTTCTTTGAACTACCCCTGTGAAACCGTTTTTTCCGGCCCGGCCGCCAGTGTGATGGGCGCATTTGCCCTGACCATGAACCGGCAAACCTCCGTGGTTGTGGATATTGGCGGGACTACCACCGATTTGGCGCTCATTCTCGCCGGCGAACCGCTTTATGCTTCCAGGGGCGCGGTTATCGGCGGGCGTTATTCTCATGTGCGTTCCTTTGCTTTGCAAACGATCCCCCTGGGTGGGGATAGTGCTATCCGTTGGCAGGGGCAGGAGCTAGTTATGGGGCCCGATCGTTTGGGGCCGGCAGCCTGTTTTGGCGGTCCGGTGGCAACCCCCACCGATGCTTTTAACTTTTTAGAAAAGGGCCAACTAGGCGAGCTTGCCCTTTCCAGGCGTGCTTTGGAGGAAGTGTCGCGCCAGGCGGGCTTGACGGTGCAGGATCTGGCTGAAACGATAATGCGCCAGGTCAATGACCGGCTGGAGGCTGGTATCAGGGCTATGTTTATAACCTGGGAACAGGAACCAGCTTATAGGGTTTGGGAAATTATGCATAAACGGCAGGTCCGGCCGGAATGTGTGGTGGGCATCGGCGCCGCGGCGGGGGCTTTTGTTCCTGCCCTGGCGAAAGCGTTAGACTGCCGGGAGCTGGTTCATCGCTATTCTCCGGTAGCCAACGCGCTGGGTGCTGCCGTGGCAAGGCCGACACTTTCCCTGCTTTTGCATGCCGATACGGAGCAGCAATCTTATGCTTTAAATCTAGAGGGAATTGCCGGTAAATTTAAGCAGACTCAGCTAACCGGGGCTAAGGAGCTGGCTAGGGAAAAGCTACAGGAAATCGCTGAAAAACGGGGTATTGGACGCTACGCGGACCGCTATGAGTTTTTCTTGGAGGAACAGTTTAATATGGTCCGGGGTTGGTCGACTGCGGGCAAACTTTTTGATGTCGGCATACAGATTGCAGCCGGTGTTATTGATGAATACAAGGGGGTGCAACCATGAAGGATAACAGGTATGAAAGCGTTTCTGAAGAGGTGCATAAAAACATGCCTCAAGCTGCCGGGCCACCCGGGCCACGGGTAAAAAAAGAAGGCGGTAAGGTTGAGCAGACCGGTCTGGTATTTTTTCCAGCTTTCGACTGGGCCATCTCGCCAACCCATCCGGAGCGGGAAGAAAGGTTGCTCTATACCAGGGACCAGCTTTTTGAGGAAGGAATTATGGATCTTCCCCAGATTCGCCAGTACCAGCCGCGCCTGGCCAGTAATAAGGATATTGCAAGGGTACACTTTTGTGTGCCCGATGTTGAGGCGCAGGTTACGGAGGCACACAGGATTGCCGCCGGGGGTGCCCTCGTGATTGCCGATGCGCTGATGAACGGCGAAATAAAAAACGGGTTCGCGCTGGTCCGCCCCCCGGGGCATCACGCCATGCGAGTGGCTCATGGCAACCGCGGATTTTGCAATATTAACAACGAACCGGTGATGGTAGAGTACCTGCGCCAGAAGTACGGTTTACGGCGCATTGCCATTGTGGATACGGATGTCCATCACGGGGATGGCACGCAGGATATTTATTGGCATGATCCGGATGTTCTTTTCATCTCTTTTCATCAGGATGGCCGCACGCTCTACCCCGGCAGTGGGTTTACCGATGAAACCGGCGGGCCGCTGGCGCAGGGGACTACGCTGAATGTGCCTTTGCCGCCGGGGACCACCGATGAGGGGATCCTTTTTGTCCTCGATCATTTAGTGCTCCCCGTTTTAAAGGAATTCCAGCCGGAATTGATCGTGAATTCAGCCGGGCAGGATAACCACTACAGTGATCCGCTGGCCAATATGTCTTTTTCTGCCCGCGGCTATGCAATGCTAAATGAAAAACTAGCCCCCGATATTGCTGTCCTGGAGGGGGGTTACTCGATCGAAACAGCGCTTCCTTATGTTAATATGGGCATTATCATGGCGATGGCCGGTATCGATTACTCCAACCTATATGAACCCGACAATAAGGAAGGCCTGATGAAGGAAGAGCGGGGGCGCTTAAAGGCGCTGGAAGAAATTGTGCAGGAGCTCCTTGGCATTTTCCGGCGGCGGGAAAGCCTGGTGGCGGCTGCCCGTCAAAAAGCGGGTTCCATGCTGCAGCGCTACCGCCAGATCTACTACGATACCGACCAGATTCGGGAAGCACAGTCAGAATCACTGAAGGTCTGTGAGCAATGCCCGGGGTATCTGGTGATCAAATCAGAAGCTGCCGGCAGCAGGGGAAGTTTTAAAGTTTGCTGCATCAGTATTCCCATCCAATGCTGTTCCCGTTGCCAACAGGAGGCCCGGGACCGCTATGACAGCACGCGTCAACAAACTGACAGGTCTTATGACTATCTTTACCTTCAGGATAGGCCAGCCGATCTTTACCGGCATTATGACTACCGGACGAAGGAAGAAAAAGCCATAGAATAACAATAATGATCGTTGGGCGAACCCCCGTTTAATGTTGGCATATGTCGATTCTTGTTGCTATGAGTAAAATGTTAGCGGGAGGGGGAAGTTTTTAAAAAAGACTAGGTCTTA
>CAZRVU010000020.1:11244-36388 GCA_964603615.1 uncultured Desulfovibrionaceae bacterium | reverse complement strand
CTAAAAGGCTTTAACGGCATCTATTTATCATCTAACTGCAAAAGTCAGGTTATAACAACATTCTGACGAGGTTGTCAATGGCAGCTACCTAATATTTTAACAGGTTTTAAATTTTATTTGGCAACCATCCGCAGGGCCATCTCTGAATAAAAATCAGCAATCTCTTCGGGACTTGTCTCTCCGTCTTCCCTATACCACTGTGTAATCCAATTGCACATGCCAAGTATGGCAAAATTTGCTAGCCTAACATTAAGGTTTATAAAAAGATTTTTCTCGATCCCTTCTTTAATTATGTCGCGAATAATTTGATCTACCCTATCACGGTATTCAATAAACTTGAGGTAATTATCTGCCGATAGGGCGGCATGCTCCTGTTGAAAAAGGTAAATAAAGATCCTGTAATTGACTTGAGTGAGGACGATCTCATAAATTATTTCTTTTAGCCTCTTTTGCGGGCAGTCATATTTATTTAGGATATTTTCAATTTTTGGAAAGATTATTTTTATGCCCCGGGTAAGAATATTAAAAAGCAGCTCTTCCTTATTTTCAATATGGTTATAAAGAGCGCCTTTTGTTAAACCTATTTTTTCGGCAATATCCTGCATGGAAACCATACTATAACCCTTTTGGAAAAAAAGTTCTGCAGCAGTGTTAATAATCTGCTCCCGCCGGTTTGAAATAGAGGCCCTGTGATTCATATTTTTGCATCCCTTCTTGTTTTCCCAAGCAAATTTTATTTTATGCAGAAGAATGTAATTTTTGCAGTGGAATCATATTGTACTTTAACCAGTTTCTAAACTGGATGCTTGGCTTGCGTATGCTCTATCTTGCGTAACCTGCCCTCCAGTTTTATTACAGTAAAGCTGGAGGGCAGCAGTATAAAAAGGCACAGCTAGTTTGTAAGCCCGGGTTTAGTCCGCTTTTCTGATATTGCAAAGCAAGCCTTTATATTGGGGATAACCCATGATTGGCTCACGGCATTTAGCGTCTGTCAAACGGTTGCAGTTTGCTTCTCCCGGCCATCCGTGGGGGACGAGAACCACACCCTCCATGACCCTTTCATCGACATGCGCTTTCATTTTGATCCAGCCCCGGTCTGTTTCAATGATGACGTCGTCACCGTGTTCAACGACATATTTAGCGGCAGTCCGGGGGCCTAACTCGGCCAGGGGGTGCCGTTCCTCGCGCTGCAGCGATGCGACATTGTGCAACTGGCTATTGTTGTAGTGCAGGGTCCTTACCCCTGTGGAAAGGACTAAAGGATACTCTGTGCCTAGCTTATCCCAGAGGGATCCCTGGGGGCTTTTGGAAGGTTCTAAGTAGGTGGGCAGAGGGTCATGGCCGGCATCTTTGTAGGCTTCGCTGTAGATCTCGATGAGCCCGCTGGGCGTGGGGAAGGTCTTTTCATCAACGTGGTAATTTCTTTCCGTGTAATAGACCCCTACTTTTTGTTGTTTGAGGTTCTCCAGATCGATGCCGCTCGGGCCAATTTCATGGGCAACCAGCTCTTCACCTGTTTCCCAGGGAAACAGGTCGCCAAAGCCGCACGCTTTGGCCAATTCACGGTAAAAATAAAGGATAGATTTGCTTTCATAAAGGGGTTCGAGGGCCTGTTCCCGTAACATCATGTAGGGCAGGCAATGGCATACGTTGTAATTGTAGGCCAGGGAGGAGAATTCAAGCTGGCTGGCGGATGGCAGGACATAATCGGCTTCTTCTGCTGTCTCTGTCATAAACATATCGAAGACCACGAGGAGTTCAAGGTTTCTATATGCTTCTTTTAGGGCGTTGGAATCGGGCATCGTGACCAGGGGATTACCGCCGACCACGATTAGCGACTTAATCAGGTCGGGGACATACTCGGGAAACATATTTTGCACCCCGTAGGCGCTGGTTCTTCCCCAAATTTCATAAAAAAGAGGGTACTCTTCTGCACCAAGGGGTTTGCTTGCGCAAGGTAGGCCAAGGTTGGCCAGTTTAAGCCTGGGGCTAAGCACCCACCCCCCGGGCACGTTGATATTCCCCGTTAGGGTTTGAAGAATGGCAATTGCCCGGTCCGTCTGGCTTCCGTTGGCCGATTGATCTTGTGTGCAAGTCCCCTGGAAAATACCTGCCCCTTTTGTTCCGGCAAATAGGCGGGCCAGTTTACGAATTTCGTCAGCCGGTATGTAAGTAATCTTCTCCGCCCATTCCGGTGTATATTGCTGGACGTGAGGCACTAGCTTTTCAAAACCGTAGGTCCATTTCTCGACAAATTCGGCATCGTAAAGCTTTTCATTGACGATTACATTGATTAAAGCCAGGGCCAGCGCTCCGTCCGTCCCCGGCCTGATTGCCAGATACATTTCTGCCTGGTCGGTAAAGGGAATGCGCCTGGGGTCAATGACGACTACTTTGGAACCTTTTTTTAGGTTTTCCTCAATAGCCAAAGAAAGGGGATAATCAGAGGCGGCAGGGTTATGACCCCAAAGGATATAAAGGGGCGAATTCATTTCTTCCACTAAGTATTTGCCAAAAGTAATCTGCCTGCTGCGTATTCTCATGCGATAGCAGATGCTCTCCACTGAAAAGAACTGGGGGGAATCAAGAGCAGCCCGGAATCTATGTGTAAGCGAAACCGTTTCCAGGCTTTCCACGCCGATAGAACCACAAAAAAAAGCATTTGCGGAGGGGCCGTGCTTTTCTTTTAGGTCAATTAGCTTTGCCCCTATTTCAGAGAGGGCTTGTTCCCAGCTAATTTTTTCAAATTTCCCGTCAACTTTTTTCAAAGGATATTGGAGCCGTTCCGGATGGTATAAATGCTCGATCAACGCCTCACCTTTGGGGCATAGTTCACCCTTGTTGAGCGGGTGTTCTTTAATACCCTTTATTTGCACTACTTTTCCATCTTCAACCGTTACTTCTGCACCGCAGCTATGATAACAGAGATAACAGCCTGTATAAAACTTTTTTTGTTTTGAAGCAGACATTTAAGCTTTCCTCCCTTTAACTAAAATGGTATCAAGCAACTGTTTTCTTTAGGTTCAGGCAGCGTAGCTGAACCTAAATAACCGTTCATTTATAGATCAATGTTAACAGAATATTAAAATGATGTCAACCCTTTTTGAAAAAATCCTGTAGTTATTCTGTGACAATATCACCTTGTTATTTATCATGATCAAGTGTTACCGTGGAGGGAGTTACAGTCAAAGCTTTGTAATAAGTTCCATCATAAAATTTAATAAGTATATTCCCTTTCCCTAAATATGATTCTACGGCATAAACCCTAGTTGCAAGGTGTTCGCTGCAATCAGTATCCCTTCGACGGAAAATTTTTCGACCGGGCCTAATTGAACGTCCTTTTCAAAAGGCTCTTGAACCAATAGCCATGCATTATTAATATTTATAATCTCTATAAAATATTTCCTTTTTATTTTAATCGAAAGTAAAAAGGATTTGTGATAAAATGTATTGATAAAAGTGTTGTTCAAAGAAGACCTTTTTTTTATATAAAGAAAGGGGATAAAAGATATACGATTTGGAAGAGGGTGGTGAGGCATTTGACGTTGAAACTGGTGGAAGCCATTAAAGAAGCGGAGCGGCAAGCAGACGATCTAAGGCGGGAAGCTCAACAAAAAGCACGGCAGATGATGCAAGAGGCTGAAAAGCAGGCCGTGCAGTTGTTGAAGGAAAAAATTACTGCTGCCCGCGGGCAGCAGCAGGCGTTATTGTCTGAAGCAGAAGCAGGGGCCCGGCAGGAGGCGTCAACCTGGAAGGATCTTCATCAAAAGGAGATTGAGAAGGTTAGAGCCCTGGCCAGGACCCGGCTGCCGGAAGCTGTGGAGATGATTGTTAAAAAGGTTGTGAAAACGTATGCCGATCGTTGACATGCATAAAATATTTATTTTTGCTCACCAGCAGGAGAAGGAAGCAGTAATCAATATCCTGCAGGAATTGGGAAGCGTAGAGCTGTTGGATATAAAAGAGAGCCGCGACTGGGAGGAGATGCAACTTCTGCTAAGGCCGGAAGAAGCGATAGAAGAAGCTGCAAGCCTCGAATCCCGTCTGGGTGAAATTCGCTATTGTCTAGATTTTTTACAGCGGCATTTCCCTTTGCGCAAAAATTTTGTCGAACAATTTACCGGGGCCAAGCTTAGTATTTCGCCGGAAATATACGCTGATTATATTGCCCGCGGGGAAGAAGTCAGAGCTGTTTTTCAGGTTTGCCGGGAAGTGGACACAGGTTTGACCACCCTGCGCAACGAGGAGACGCGCTATTATAATCTGTTACAAGAATTGGCCCCCTGGTCAGATTTTTCCCTGCCACTGGAGCAGGTACAGAATACGGTGCGGTTGCAGATGCAGCTTTTGACGGTTCCGGCAGGCGGCGGGGCAGGTCTGCAAAAAGCGCTGGATGAATTAGTAGTTGAACATTATTTTGAAATTATTTCGACCGGCAGGGAGCTATCTTACGCTTTTTGCATTTATTTTAAAAATGATGAGGAACAGGTGCGTGAGCTTTGGAAGGAAGCCGGGGCCACCGAAGTTCATTTTACCGGCCTCACGGGGACCGTCGCCCATTCCAGGAGAAGGTTGGAAGATAAAATAAAGAAGATCCAACAAAAAAAAGGGATCCTGCTACAAAAGGTGGCAGAACTTCTGAAGCAAAGAGCACATTTAATGGCTTACCATGATTACCTGGGAGGCCTGCTAGCCCAAAAGGAAGCCGTAGGCCATCTGGCCCGGACGGACTCCGCCTTTTTGTTGGAAGGCTGGATACCCCGGCCCTTTACCGGCGAACTTAAAGAAAGGCTGGCCGGGGGAACGGAAACAGCGCTGCTTGTAGCGCGTGAACCTGCACCGGATGAAAATGTACCGGTGCTGCTGCATAACGGGCGGGTGGCAGATGCCTATGAAGTTGTAACCCGCATGTACAGCACACCCAGCCGGCATGAAGCAGATCCCACACCGCTGATGGCTCCTTTTTTCTTTGTATTTTTTGGCATGTGTCTTTCCGATGCCGGTTATGGCGTGATCCTTTCCTTGTTGGCTTATTTTCTGCTTCGCAAAATGGATCTGAAAGGCATGGGCAAGCAGCTTATCAAGTTGCTTTTTTTGGGGGGTATCGCTGCATTCCTGGCTGGCATCTTGCTGGGCAGTTGGTTTGGCGATTTAATAAAAATCAAGCCTTTATGGTTCAACCCGTTAGACGATCCCATGCGCATGCTCATCGTATCTTGTATTTTAGGCGGCGTCCATATTTTTACGGGTATGGGCGTCAAGGCCTACCAGAGCATCCGGCGCGGGAGGGTTTTAGATGCAATCTTCGATCAAGGGTTGTGGTATCTTTTCCTGATTGGCTTGCTTTTACTATTCTTGCCCCAATGGAGCTCCAGCGGTAAATGGCTGGCCATTGCCGGTGCCAGCGGTCTAATTTTGACCCAGGGGCGCAGTCAAAAAGGGATTTTTAAAAAATTTTTAAGTGGTCTGGTCAGCCTTTATGACGTAACCGGGTTTTTAAGCGATGTGCTTTCTTATTCGCGTCTTTTGGCCTTAGGGTTGGCCACTGGCGTCATTGCTTCTGCGATCAATACGATGGCTGGTTTGTTGGGAGGAGGAATCGCGGGCACGTTTGCCATGATTATCCTTCTTTTAGGCGGGCACTCCTTCAATTTGATCATTAACACTTTAGGTGCCTATGTTCACACTAGCCGTTTACAATACATCGAGTATTTTGGTAAATTCTTTGAGGGTGGAGGGCAGCCTTTCCGGCCTTTTTGCAAGACAACCAAATATATAGAGATTGAAGAAAGGGAGGTATAACAATTATGGCAGGAATAATATGGGCACTTTTAGGTGCTGCTTTGGCAGTAGCCCTGGCGGGGATTGGTTCGGCGCTGGGTGTCGGGTTGGTAGGAGAAAGTGCGGCGGGGGTGATCACGGAGGACCCCGATAAATTCGGGCAAACACTTTTATTGCAGGCCCTGCCTGGTACGCAAGGGATCTATGGCCTCTTAACCGGGTTTCTAATTATGCAAAAAGTAGGTATTATCGGGGGAGAACTGCTGGAACTGACTGTCCAGCAAGGGTTTTCCGTTTTTATGGCGGCCCTGCCGATTGCACTCGTCGGATATCTTTCGGCAATTGCACAGGGTAAGGCAGCAGCAGCCGGGGTGGGCCTGATTGCCAAGCGGCCGGAAGAGCTGGGCAAGGCCATTGTTTATGCCGTCATGGTTGAAACCTATGCGGTGCTAGCCCTATTAGCCTCCATCATGCTGCTTTTTGGGATTACTATCTAGGAAAAGTTAGTTAAAGAGGAGGTTTGACGATGGATAGGGGAGAGGGAGCAGAAAGAATTAGCCAGCGCATACTCAGCGAGGCCCGTTCTCAAGCTGAAGAACTTTTGGCAGGTGCTGCCAAGAAATCTGCTGCCGTTATAGCCGCGGCAGAAAAAGAAGCGGCTCAAAATAAGGAACAAATTTTGGAGAAAGCTAAAAAAGAAATTGAGGAACAAAAAAAACGTATTTTAGGCCTGGCGCAGTTAGATGCACGTAAAAATATGCTGGCAGCAAAACAAGAACTGCTTACAGAGGCTTTTCAACAAGCTCTTCAAAAGTTGATTAATCTTGAGGAAGAAGAATATTGGGCGTATTTACGGCAAATGTTGCTGGCTTCTATGCAAACGGGCGCAGAAACCATTATACTTTCGCCGCGTGATAAAGCAAGAATTCCGCATAAATTCTGGGATGACCTTAAAAAAGAACTAATAAATTCAGGCCGCGCCGGTAAGTGTTCTCTGGGGCCGGAATCTCCGGAGATAAAGGGGGGTTTTATTTTGCAATCCGAGGAGTTGGAGATCAACAACTCTTTTAATGCACTTTTATCTAGACAAAGGGAGGAACTGGAGTCAGAAGTGGCAGCAATGCTTTTTGAAGAAAAATAAGTGCAAAGGCGCGGGGTGGGAAGGAGGCAGGGAAAGTGCCGGCTAGCGAGACGATCTATGCCTATGCGGTTGGGCGGATCAGGGTTTTAGAGACAAGACTTTTAGATAAAAGCAAACTGGACAGAATGATCGAATCTTCTACGACAGATGAGGCCCTCAAGATTTTGGCGGAAACGGAGTACGCCAATAAGATGGCAGGGTTGGATCATGTTTACGATTTCGAAAAAATTTTACGAGCAGAGCTTGAAGATGTTTACCTGTTGATACAGAAAATAACACCCCGGGTTCACCTTACAGATTTGATTTCTTTAAAATATGATCTCCACAATTTGAAGGTGCTACTAAAAGCAAAATACCTGCAGGAATCCGGCGATGAACTTTTATTTCCTATGGGTACTATCCCTTCTGCAAAATTGCGGGCGATCGTTGCAGAAGAAAATTTTAAAGAGTTGCCCGCAGCCCTGTATGCCGCAGTAGAACAGATTGCCGAAGAATTTATTATTTCCGGCGATCCCCAGTTGATCGATCTTTCCCTGGATCGAACGCTTTATGAGATGCTAATCGGCCGCGCCCGGGAGCTGCATTCCGACTTTTTAGAAGGCCTTTTTGTCAGGGAGGTAGATTTGACGAATATCAAAACATTTTTACGCATAAAACGCATCGGCCGTGATCAAGAATTTTTGAAAAAGGCGTTTCTTCCGCATGGTCAGCTTGCCGTTGATCTTTTTAGCAGTTTGTTGGATGAGCCTTTGGAATTTTTGGCTGATCGTCTGGCCCTGAGCGATTACGCTGCCGTAATCAGCGCGGGGGTACGCGAATGGCAGGAAAAAGGCAGCATCACCCACTTTGAAAAGCGGGCCGACGATCTGCTGATTGCTTACTTGCAGCGGGGCAAGCATAAAACTTTTGGCGCAGAGCCTTTAATTGGTTATCTATATGCTAAAGAAATTGAAATAAAAAATATCCGGATGATTTTAGTAGGCAAGATTAATGGCTTGCCCATTGCAATGATCAGGGAGAGGTTACGCAATGTCTATATATAAAATCGGTGTGATTGGTGATAAAGACTCTATCTTGGGATTTAAAACTTTAGGGGTAACGACTTTTCCCGTAGTTGATGCCCGGGAGGCGCTTTCTATTTTAAAGCAAGTGGCTAAAGAAGAATATGCTGTGCTTTTTATCACAGAGGAGATAGTGCAGCACCTTCAAGATCCTATTGCCGAATTAAATAAACGTTTCTTGCCAGTTGTCGTTCCTATCCCCAATAATAAGGGCACGCTGGGCATGGGGATGGATAAAATTAAAGAAAGCGTAGAAAAAGCGATTGGCGCTGATATTTTATTCAGGAAAGAGGGTTGATGTCTTGGAGGTTGGTCGTGTAATCAAAGTATCCGGCCCGCTGGTTGTTGCTGATAATATGAGCGAGGCCCGGATGTACGATATGGTGAGAGTCAGTGATGCCGGGCTATTGGGGGAGATCATTGAGGTGCGTGGGGACCAGGCCTCTATTCAAGTCTATGAGGAGACAGCAGGGCTAGGACCGGGCGAACCGGTTTACAATACGGGGATGCCTTTAAGCGTAGAGTTGGGCCCCGGCCTCATCGAGGCGATCTTCGACGGGGTTCAGCGCCCCCTCGATGTCGTCTGGAAGAAGGCCGGCGATTATATTACCAGGGGTGTGGAGGCAGTCGCCCTGGATCGGGATCGTAAGTGGGAATTTAAGCCCCGTGTAAAAAAAGGGGATAGGGTGCAAGCCGGAGATATCTTGGGTGTGGTGCAAGAGACCAAACTGGTAGAACACCGCGTTATGGTTCCTCCCCAGGTTGCTGCTGGTAAAGTCGTGGAGATTACTCAAGGAGAGGCCACGGTAACCGATACGGTTGCCCGTTTGGAAACGGAAAGTGGTCTGGTGGAGCTGACTATGCTGCAAAAATGGCCGGTGAGAAAGGGGCGCCCCTACAAAGAGAAGCTGGGGCCGTATGTTCCCCTTATTACAGGGCAGCGTATACTCGACGCCCTTTTCCCGGTGGCCAAGGGAGGGACGGCTTGTATTCCCGGCCCCTTTGGTAGTGGAAAAACAGTGACGCAGCACCAACTGGCCAAGTGGGCTGATGCAGAGATCGTCGTCTATATCGGCTGCGGGGAGCGCGGCAACGAAATGACCGATGTGCTCATGGAGTTCCCGGAGCTGTTGGACCCGAAAAGTAATGAACCTTTGATGAAAAGAACAGTTTTGATTGCCAACACTTCCAATATGCCGGTGGCTGCACGCGAGGCCTCTATTTATACGGGGATCACCATTGCAGAGTATTTCCGGGATATGGGCTACAGCGTTGCGTTGATGGCTGATTCCACCTCACGCTGGGCCGAAGCATTAAGGGAAATTTCCGGGCGTCTAGAAGAGATGCCGGGGGAAGAAGGTTACCCGGCCTACCTTGGTTCGCGGGTAGCGGAATTTTACGAAAGGGCGGGGCGGACGATTTGCCTGGGTAGCGAGGAACGTGGCGGGGCTTTGACCGTGGTCGGTGCTGTTTCACCGCCCGGCGGCGATCTTTCCGAACCGGTAACGCAGGCTACTTTACGGGTGGTGAAGGTGTTTTGGAGTTTGGACGCCACCTTGGCTTATCGCCGTCATTTTCCGGCTATTAACTGGTTACTGAGCTATTCGTTATATCAGGAAAACGTTGATCCCTATTTCCGTGAACTGTTAGGTGAACAATGGATAGAGATGCGGCGTGAAGCCATGCGCATTTTGCAGGAAGAAGCCGAATTGGAGGAGATCGTGCGTCTGGTTGGCATCGATGCTCTTTCCCCCAAGGAGAGGCTGACACTGGAAACGGCCAAGTCCATCCGCGAAGATTTCCTTCATCAAAACTCCTTCCACGAAGTAGATACCTATACTTCCATCGAGAAGCAGTTTCGCATGATGGAGCTGATACTGAATTACCACCACGCGGCGCTGAAGGTAGTCGAAAAAGGGGAACTTGATTTGGATCTCGACAAACTTTTCGCCTTGCCGGTGCGCGAGCGCATTGCCCGTGCCAAATATGTGGCAGAGGAAGACCTGGCAGAGCTAGAGACGATTGACGCGGAGATCAAAGTGCAGGTGGGCCAATTAAGCGGGGAGGGAGGGGAAGAAGTTGCTTAAGGAATACAAAACTGTTGCCGAAGTGGCCGGCCCTTTAATGCTGGTCGAAAATGTGGAGGGCGTTACTTACCAGGAGTTGACGGAGATCGAACTGCCTGGCGGGGAGATAAGGCGCGGCCAGGTTCTGGAAGTAAGCGGAGACAAAGCTTTGGTTCAGGTTTTTGAAGGGACTAGCGGCATTAATATCCACCGGGCCAAAGTTCGTTTTTTGGGCAAAGGGATCGAGTTGCCCGTATCCCTGGATATCCTGGGGCGTGTTTTTGACGGCATGGGGCGTCCACGGGATCAGGGACCGGGGATTATTCCAGATAAAAGGTTGGACATCAACGGTTACCCGATTAACCCTTATGCCCGGGATTACCCTTCAGAGTTTATTCAGACGGGGATCTCGGCCATCGATGGGATGAATACTATGGTCCGGGGGCAGAAGCTGCCCATTTTTTCCGGGTCAGGGCTTCCTCATTCCCGGCTGGCGGCACAAATTGCCCGGCAGGCTAAGGTGTTAGGCACGGAAGAAAAATTTGCCGTAGTATTTGCGGCGATGGGTATTACTTTTGAGGAATCAGAATTTTTTATCAGTGATTTTCGCCGGACCGGTGCTATCGAACGTGCGGTGATCTTTATCAACCTGGCCGACGACCCGGCAATTGAACGGATCGCCACACCCCGCATGGCTTTAACGGCGGCCGAATACCTGGCTTTTGAACAAGAAATGCACGTTTTGGTGATTCTCACGGATTTGACGAATTATGCCGAGGCGCTGCGGGAAATATCTGCTGCGCGTAAAGAAGTACCGGGCCGGCGGGGATATCCAGGCTATCTCTACACCGACCTTTCCAGCATCTATGAAAGGGCGGGAAGGATCAAGGGCAGGAGAGGCTCGATTACCCAGTTGCCAATCCTAACTATGCCGGAGGACGACAAGACGCATCCCATCCCGGACCTTACCGGTTATATTACGGAGGGGCAGATCATCATCAGCCGCGACCTGCACCGCAAAGGCATCTATCCCCCGATCGACGTCCTTCCTTCTCTTTCTAGACTGAAAGACAAGGGCATCGGCGAAGGTAAAACGAGGGAGGATCATGCCGATACGATGAATCAGCTTTATGCCGCCTATGCGCGGGGCAAGGAGGCCAAGGAGTTGGCGGCAATATTAGGGGAAGCGGCTTTGACGGATATTGACAAAAGATTTTCCCGGTTTGCCGATGAATTTGAATTTCGTTATGTGGCACAGGGGGAAGAGCAGGACCGGACGATCGAGGAGACGCTCAACCTGGGATGGGAGCTATTTGCCTTGTTGCCGCGTGCCGAATTGAAACGGATCCGGGATGAATACCTCGCTCAGTACTTGTTACCATTGGAGGAGGAATAAAGGGATGGAGATCAAGGTAAATCCGACGCGGATGGAGCTAAACCAGCTTAAGAAACGGCTGCAAATGGCCCTGCGGGGGCATAAACTGCTTAAGGACAAACGTGATGAACTCATCAGCCAGTTTTTGGAGCGGGTGCGGGCAAACAAGGATTTGCGCGAACAAATTGAGGAAGAGCTGACGGCGGCGATGGCGAAATTTTTGCTAGCCCGTGCGGTCATGCCTGCCGAAGTGCTGGAAGAAGCCTTGATGTACCCGACAACCCGTTTATCCCTGGCCGTAGAGAAGCAAAATATTATGAGCGTTTATGCCCCGCGCCTCGCCTGGCAACAGGAAGCCAGCACCCGGGAGGAAAAGAGTAACATCTACCCCTATGGTTTTGTGGGCACCTCTGCCGAACTGGACGCTTCCATCGAAACCCTGGCAGGGATTATGCCCAAACTCCTGGCGCTTGCCGAATTAGAAAAAACCGTCCAACTTTTGGCTGATGAAATTGAAAAAACCCGCCGCCGGGTCAATGCTTTGGAATATATCCTCATCCCTAAAATGCAAGAGACCGTTCGCTATATTACTATGAAGATGGATGAAAACGAGCGCGGCGCTTTGACGCGGTTGATGAAAATAAAAGACATCGTCCGGGCCAAGGTCTAATATAAGTAATTGCCCGGGTATGCACTCTTTCTAGGCATGGGTTTTAGGATCGTTCGGAAACTCTATTAACCGTATAGCTTTTTACAATTTCTGCTGATTGCAAAAATTTAACTATTTCCGGGGGGCTGAGTTCTAAAGAAATAATATTTTCTACTCCATTTTCCCCCAAAATGCAGGGAAGGCTCAGGTAAACGCTGCCAACTCCTTGAAACCCCTCAATCATCGTCGAAACGGTCAAAATAGAATGTTCGTTGCGTAGGATACTTTCTGTAATTCTGCGCAGGGCTAGCGCTACGGCGTAATAGGTGGCTCCTTTCCCTTCAATTACTTCGTAAGCTGCCTGGCGAACTTGTTGGGAAAACCATTCCCTATCTTCTGGTGTACAGATTCGCTTACAGGCAGCACAGTATTTCTCCATCGGTATGCCGGCGATGTTTACCGTGCTCCAAAGCAGCACTTCTGAATCGCCGTGTTCACCGATGACATAGGCATGGATGTTGCGCGGGTCCAGGTTGTAGTGTTGGCCTAAAAGGTAGCGAAAGCGGGATGTATCTAAAACCGTGCCGGATCCCAACACGCGGGAAGCCGGTAGCCCCGAAGCTTCCCAGGCTACGTAAGACATGATATCCACAGGATTGGTGGTAATGATTAATACAGCATCCGTGTTATAATCCAGGATATTTGTCACAACTTGCTGGATGATGTGTTTGTTGACTTTGACCAGCTCAAGGCGGGATTGACCTGGTTTTTGGGGAATTCCTGCCGTGATAATCACAATATCGGCATCCCGGCAGTCTGCATAATTACCGGCATAGATCGATACCGGCTGTATAAAAGAGACGCCATGGTTTAAATCTAGAGCTTCGCCGCGCGCCTTTTCTTTTATTTTATCGATGAGCACTATTTCCTCTGTTGTTCCCCCCGTTATCAAGGCAAAGGCGGTGGTTGCGCCAACTAGCCCGGCTCCGATGATCGCAATTTTAGACATATTATTTTTCCCCGTTTAACAGTATTCTAAATATCGCCTAAGGAAGTAAAATGTGGCTCGTTGGATGCACAGAACACGTTTTTAGCAACCGTGTGTATTTAAAATATCATTTAAAGAAGTAATAGGTGACTACCCGCTCATTGTGGTCCCGGGTATAACAAAGGAGCCTGGATTTACAATAATAAAATAGCGTTGCAAAAACCACTACACTAGATTATGCCCGTAATTTAACACATTATTTGTCCTGCCAGTGCATATAATAATAATGAAAAAGCGGGAGTGGACAATTTGTGAAGGAACTAAGCGCTTATTTTATAGGCTTTTCGCAAAAGTTGCCGGGGGGAAATTACGAGGTTTCAGGTGAAAAAAGAGGTTGTGCAGACCAATCATCCCAAATTGAAAAAGCCCGTCAAGAATGGCTGGCTGCAATTTCGCTTTTCAATAATGTTTGTACAGAGGATCTCATTGATTATGCTATCTACAATCTCAACGCGGCAGAACGGCGGTATGCATTTTTATTGAGGGAGGCCCGGAAAGGAAATATTCAAGGCAAAATATTACTGGAAAGGGAAATGGGTGGGGGGTAACCATGTTCGATTTGGACATTAATTATATTCTGGCCTTTTTTTTTGGTGCGCTGGTCATTTATCTTTTGGCGCGGCTTTTGTATTTTCCATTGCGCATTGTTTTCCGTTTTCTCATCAATACATTGGCCGGTGGCCTTCTATTAGTATTCTTTAATATGGTTGGGGCTTATTGGGGCATTCAGATTGGCTTAAACGTGGTTACGGCTTTAGTTGTCGGCTTAATGGGTGTGCCGGGATTTGTTTTGCTTTTAATTTTGCAGCATCTTACGGTATAATGAAGTGGCAAAGGGTTGTGGCGAGCTCCGAGTTCAGCTCAGAGAGTTTCCGGGGGGTTAAGGTTGTGGCGAGCTCCGAGTTTCGCTCAGAGAGTTTCCGGGGGGTTAAGGTTGTGGCGAGCTCCGAGTTCAGCTCAGAGAGTTCTACGGTTCAGCTACGGCCTCAGGCGGCCTGCCCGGCCAAGTGCCCTTCCTTGGGCCCAAGGCCGGCTGCCGACGTCCTGTCGGCAGGGCCGTCTTCAAGCCTACGCTTCACCGTGAACTCTTTGCTTCGCTGCACAAGTCGCTGCGCCACAACTTTAACCCCCCGGGCGAATGAAAGGATAGATCTACAGGGTGGTAAAGACGTCCTGTCGGCAGGGTCATCTCCGACCTGCGCCTTACCGTGAACTCTTTGCTTCGCTGCACAAGTTGCTGCGCCACAACCCTTTGCCACCTTATGCAATGTTAAGCGGGGTGGTTGTGGCGAGCTCCGAGTTCAGCCAGAAAGTCCACGGGAGAATGAAAAGATGGTTTGCTGGTTGTTACGCCACAGTTTTCACCGCTTAGTGGAAAAAACGAAGATACAAAGGGGAAAAATGACCATCTATGGATCTGTTCATTACGCTTGTCATTATTTTAATAATTTTGTTTTGGTCTAAAAAAGGACAAGCTCGCTACTATCTGCTACTTTTTGGTGGTTTGGGGCTTCTTTTCATTGCCTTTATTTTTACAGCGGTGGTTTTGTTGTCCCCTTTGTTTTACCTGGGTGCAGCCCTCATCGCCGTAGCAGTATTATATCGCGGGGTTAAAACCAAATAAAATATTAAAAGTGCTGAAAAGAAAGGGGTGTCACAACCGCTGCAAGTAACATTACGTTAAAACCAAATAAAATATTAAAAGTGCTGAAAAGAGCGATCCGTCAACTGCTCCAGTCCGTTCTACGCTTCTGATATAGGGAAATGTTTACCGTCGAATCCTGTTTCAAGGTAGGGGGAGCAGCAGCAGGAAGAGGACGGCAAGTTCCAGCAGTTCATTGGCGGCGCCCAGGCAGTCACCGGTAATGCCGCCAATTTTTTTTATAAAAAAATGGCGGAAAAGGGCCGTGAGCAAGATAATAGATGGCAACAGGATAAGAAAAAAAATAAAGGGAAAAAATAAACCGGCGGCAATGGTCAACATCGTGGCTGAAAGCAGTTGTTTTCTTTGGATTTGCTCTACAAAGGGTTTTCCCAAACTGTCCGTTTTTTTAGCATAAGGAGTAAAATACATCAAGACGACCATCGACCAACGGCTTAAAAGAGGGCTATAGAAAAGTGCAGCTAAGAGGTGTTCATTCTGCAAGGATTGCAGAAAAGTGTATTTCAATAGCAATACTGACACTACGGCAATCAGGCCAAAGGATCCTGTGGCACTGTCTTTCATGATTTGCAGGCGGTCTTCTTTGGTGCGGCCTCCAACCAGGCCATCAAAAGTATCGGCTAAGCCGTCCAGATGCAGTGCCCCGGTGAGAAATATCCACCAAACAAGGAGTAAAGCGGCAATCAAGGGGGCGTTGCCGCTAAAGATGATGCTCAGAAGCTGTAATAATAAATAAAGTAATCCTCCCAGTACCGTTCCTACCAGTGGAAAGTATGCGCTACTTTTTACCAGGTTGTCCCCGGTAATTTTATTTTGACGGGGAATAGGAATTTTAGTTAAAAATGACAAGGCAGCAAAAAAGGGGTGCATTTTATAAACCTCGTTTTAAATAGTGGTATTACAGTTCATGTAATTATCTTCAAACCAGCGCTTAAATCTTTTCATCCTTCCGTCAATTTTGGTTTTTACTTTGCTCAGACCAAGTCTAGCCGATCATACCATAATTTATTTTAATTTAAAACATTAATTGGCTCGTGTTTCCAATTATGTTATAATGCCATTAAAGAAGGTTCAAGGAAAGAAGGGACTGCAGTGCAAAACGGTGAAAATATCGGGGGGAAAAAAAATGCTATCTTTGAGCAAATAAAAAAACAATATTCATCAAAGTTTTGTACGGAAGAGGAAATTTTCAAACAAATACATGCCGGGGATAGGCTTTTTATTGGTTCAGGTTGTGGTGAGCCACAGTATTTGATTCACTCTTTAATTAAATATGTGGAATCTAATCCCAAGGCTTTTTTTGATGCTGAAATTCTGCAGATTTGGACTTTTGGTGTTGCGCCTTATGCCGGTTATAATTTTAGGCGCAATTTTAGGCTGAATTCCTTTTTCATAGAAAAAACTGCCAGGGAAGTAGTTAATCAAGGTTTAGCAGATTATACACCTGTCTTTGCCTCCGGTATACCCGATCTATTCCATCGTAAGTTGGTACCTGTCGATATAGCGCTGATTCAAACCTCCCTACCGGATGAGCATGGTTACCTTAGTCTAGGGATTAGCGTGGATATCGTCAAGGCTGCCGTTGAAAATGCCGCGCTGGTGATTGCCCAGGTCAATGCGCATATGCCGCGGGTGCATGGGGATACTTTTATCAATGTAAAAGACGTAAACTTTCTGGTACGGCATGATGAGCCGCTCCTGGAGTATGAAATAGAAGATCAGCTTGAGGATGAGGTTGGCGAAAAAATTGGATATCATGTAGCCCAGTTAATTGAAAACGGTGATACCATCCAGGTAGGCTATGGGAATGTCCTCAATGCTATTATAAAAAGCCTGGGTGACAAAAAACATCTTGGCGTGCATACTGAATTAATAAATGATGGTATTGCAGAGTTAATCAAAAAAGGAGTTATTGACAATTCCCGTAAGAATATAGATCGCGGCAAAACAGTGGCCACTTTTTGTATGGGTAAAAAAGAGACCTATGAATTGCTTCACGATAATCCCAGCATAGAATTTCGGCCGATCGACTATACCAACAATCCGGCTATTATTGCCAGGAATAAGAATATGGTTGCAATCAATAGTGCTCTGGAGGTCGATCTTACCGGGCAGTCTACTGCGGAATCGCTGGGCAAGACCTTGATGTCGGGAGTTGGTGGCCAGGCAGATTTTATGCGGGGGGCTGTTTTGGCCCAGGGGGGCAAGACTATCCTGGTGCTTCCCTCTACGGCTAAGGACGGCCAATTATCCAGAATCGTGCCGTTGTTACAGGAAGGGTCCAGCACGACGTTGACCCGCGGTGACATTCATTATGTTATTACGGAGTACGGCATCGCCTACCTGTACGGGAAAAATATTAGAGAAAGGGCGATGTCCCTCATTGCCATTGCCCATCCTCGCTTTCGTCCCGGCTTAATTGCTGCCGCTAAGGAACTATCCCTTATCTATCAGGATCAGGCTTTTATACCCGGCAAGGCAGGTGAATATCCCGGTGAACTTGAAACCCTTCGTACTACCAAAAACGGCCTAGAATTTTTAATGCGTCCTGTGAAAATAAGCGATGAACCCCTGCTAAAAGAATTTATATACTCCCTTTCCGAAGATACCATGTTCAAAAGGTTCATTTCACGGCGCAAGGATATGCCTCACGAGATGTTGCAGGACTTGTTTGTAGTTATTGATTATACAAAAGACATGGTTATTCTTGCTACAATTGAAAGGGAGGGAAAGGAAACGGTGATCGGGGTGGGGCAGTATGTGATCAATGAAGGGACACGTACAGCCGATGTAGCCCTGGTGGTAAGGGATGATTACCAAAGCCAGGGGGTGGGGACGGAGATTGTATCTTACCTGGCTTATTTGGCAAGGCGGCAAGGCATACTAGGTTTTACGGCGGAGGTGCTTCCGGATAATATCAAGGTTTTACGCCTGGTGGGAAAGGTAGGTTTTGACATGAAAAAAACTTTTTCTGCCGGGGTTTATTTGCTAAAAGTCGGTTTTCGTGAAAAATAAAAGGAACCGAACTATCTTTAAGTACTATGGGGAATAGTTTTTTATGTAAATGATCAGATTTAAACATGGCAGGGATTAGATTAAAAATGATGTATCTAAAGCGTCTAAGGCCCTGGTTTTGCACAGCAGTTGCAGCCGTAGGGCTTTTAGAATACTTTTACGGAAGAAGTTTACTGCTCGACTTTAGCGGAGGGATAGTTGTATTATCTGTTTTTGTAACAATATTCCCTCTTTTATCTCTTTATACGCGGGTCATCGTCGCTATCCTTGGTGGCAGCAGTCTGCTGGCAATTCTATTCGCTAAAACAACCGTGCCTATTATAGAGGTGATCGGTGGATTTATAGAGATGGCGCCCCTGGTAGCCTTGTTGGCTGCAGCCAACCTGGTGGGGATCCCGCTGGAATTGGGGCGCTACGCAGAGCTTTTTCAACGTTTTTACGCCAAAGCCCAAAAGCCTTTTCAACCTTATATTATTTCTTTATTGATCTCCTATGTGCTCACGCTTTTTTCACTGGCTGGCGCTGTCGTTCCCTCTTATTATTTGATCCAAAAAAATTTGCGAAAACTAGGGTTGGAGCAAAACAACCGTTTGGAAACATCGATTATTGTGCGCGGTTACGCTATGGCTCTTATCGTCAGTCCTGTAGCTGCTACCGTGGGTATTACCGTTAAATATTCCGGTCTAACCTGGTGGCAGATGGTAGGACCGGTTTTTCTTTTAAGCTTAGCCGGTTTGGTAGCTGCTTTTATTTTGGAAACAAGCCGCCCCGATGGGAAAAAAAGGCTGACACCTCACCCGGCTTCAAAGGAGCAGGATCTTCCTAACATATCTGCCCACCGTTTGTACAGTTTTCTGGTATTATTTCTGGGCGTGATTGGCGGCACTCTATACCTGGGGAATGTTTGTCATGTTCCTTCCTTGAGCAGCATTGCGCTGGGTTGCTTGTTGGCCATTTTAATCTGGGGGCTATTCAGCCGCCAACTTTCCCCGCTGCTCAAACGCAGCCTTTCTTTTTTTAGCCATGATATTATCAAAACGGCCGATCAGACCGCTCTTTTTATTGCAGCCGGTTTTTTTACGTATGCTTTGGAGGCTGGCGGGGTATTAAAAATAATCGGTAGCTTAGTGGAGGCGCTTACGGACCGGGTGGATATTGTTGTTATTCTGGCCGCGGTGCCCTTGCTCATCCTGCTGCTAGCCGTGGCCGGGCTGCACCCTTTTGCTTCCGGTATTATCATTGCCAAGACCTTGCTGGCTACTCCTCTTGAATTTAGTGCACTAGGCTTGGCCATAGCTTTAATGGGTGGTATGTCCCTTTCTTTTGCCCTCTCCCCTTACTCCATTCTCATCCTCCTTCTTTCATCCCTCACGGGAAAATCGCCCTATAAATTGGGTATGCGTTGGAATTCATCCTTTGCCGCCGTTTTTTGGGGAATGACAACTATTTTTATTTTTTTTATCGTGCGCTGGGCTTAACTTTTTCCCGGATAAAAAAACACGGCTTCCAGTTATTTTAGGAGGCAATAAAATAAACGGTGCTTCAGGGAAGGGCTGTTTTTTTTATATTCTGAAAAGGGTGACCATAAACACAACGAAGTAAACACAGGGTAGAAAAATAAGTTGTCCCAGCAGCGTGCCAATAATTTTCCCGGCGATTAAATTGGCAATCAGAGCTTGCAGGTCGGGGAAACCACGTTTACCTGCCAGGGTGTGATCAGTAATCAGGGAGGCATAAGGGTCGATAAAAAAAGTAAGGACGATTGTGCTGAAGCCATTAATAATTCCCGACATCTGGCTGACAGTGAGGCGGTAATCCGGCAGCAATGCACCGGCATAAATAGTGGAAAGGACGCCGACAGTATTGATGGAGGCGACGACAATATAGAGCAGCAGGATATGCCTGGCGATTTTTTTTCCCCGCCAAGGAAGCGAAAAATACTGCCCCGGGTGTCTAATACTTTTTCCCAGATGGGAAAACACCTTTTTTAGCAAATGGTCGGCGTTAAACATATTGAGAATCATTTTTACCAGGGAGCCGCTTTCTTCTAACGAGCCAATTAAATAAATAAAAATATTGATAAAAGTGGGTAGGATGAGTATGGAAGCAAGGCTGCCTAAGGAGGCAGCGAGGATGATCAGGCGAAAGGATTTTTCGAGGACAGGCAGATTGTTGAGCAGGATCATGCTATCCACATAATAACCTAAAAGCGGTGCCTGTAAAAGATTAGCGGCACGTGCTACCAGAGCAACCAGGCTGAAGATGCAGGCAGCCAGGTATAAGCGCCTGGTTTTTACACCGGCAAGACGTGCCCCGTAGGAAAGGGTTTCCACCAGGTGGATGACGGCGGTTAACAAACAGACTAAAAGAATGCTACCAGTAGCCGGGTTCCCTGCCCCCACATTATTTCAAGCCTCCCTTTGTTGGTCAACCTCCTTAATGTGACAAGGAGTTACCTGGTTTCTTAAAAAAATGAATCTGCTGTAAAGATGTTTTTCCCCGTGAATAACATTTTTTACAATGGAAGTAACGTACTCATTATTTACGATCATTGCCGCTCTTTTATTCTTAATAAGTTTGAGCAGCTTTGGGAAAACATTTTTTGTTTTCCCAACAGGTTTTAAAAATAAATGGCCAGGTCAAATTGAACTATTGATCAAGCGGGCCCTGTATGATATATTTATTTACCATAATAAAGACCGGGTGCTAAAACCTGACATATTTTTTAGAAAGGGGGGCAGAATTTCAGCAGTTCAGGTAGCCCCAAACAATTAAAGAAGGGGTGTGGATTATGGCTAAATTGTGGCGCAGCATATTGTTTGTTTTCCTTATTTTAAGTCTTAGCGTGGGGAGTGTTTCTCTGGCCCTGGCACAGGATGATGGTGCGACCCCTTATCCTTTGTATACCGGAGATCCCTATACCAAAGATCCCCGGGAGCTAATTACCCAGGAATATTTTGGTAATGAGTGGGTAAATACCATTCCATCCAAGGATAAAGTGCCATCCCCTTACGATTATTTTGGCTACTTACCCGGGTCGCCCTTGCGCCTGACTACATACAAGGAGATGTATGCTTACTATTCCACCTTAGCTAATAGCTCTGAAAATGTTGCTATGTTTGATATAGGGAAATCATGTGATGGCCTGCCCATGTATGTTGTTGCCATCTCCAGTGCGGATACGATTGCACGCCTCGCTCAATACCAACAGAATTTAAAAAAACTGGCTGACCCACGGCTTTTAGGTTTTCCTGGCAACGAGCAGGCTGCTGATGCTGCTGCAGAAAAAATAATTTCTGAAGCGGCAGCGGTAAAGCCGATCTACTGGATCTGGGGTAAAATTCACTCGAATGAAGTAGGGGCCGGAGAGATGCTTTTGGAACTTGCCCACAGGTTGGCGGTGGATGAGCGTGAAATGTTTGCAAAGATACGCGACAATGTCATCGTTTTTATCACAGATCCCAACCCTGATGGAACACAGATGGTCAGCAACTGGGTGAATAGGTATGATCAAGAATACGGGTACAGCAGTAGCCCGCCTTTTTATAACTATTACACACAACATGATAACAATAGGGATACGCACACGAATTCCCAGCCCGAACAACTGGCCCTCGTTCAAGCTTATAATGAATGGCCGGCGCAGGTGGTTCTCGATATCCACCAATCGATGTTTTTGCTTTTTACCTTTTCCGGGATGGAGCCAACGACGCCGGGTGTCGATCCGCTGACACAGACCGAGTGGCAATGGTTGGCGGCCAGGGAGTTGAACCAGGCCCAGCAGTTTAACATGCCGGGCGTATGGGAATACAAGTATGTAAACATGTACTACCCCATGTACCAGTTACAGATGGCGCATCTGAGAAATGGAACCGGCAAATTTTATGAGGTATATGGCAGCTATAGCCCCTCCACGAGGGTTACGGATGTTGCCAGTAAGGATCGGACGTGGTTCTGGTATAGCCCTAAACCTTATGATCAGGAGAAGATTATCTGGTCACTGCGCAATAACGTCAATTATTCAGAGACGGCAGCCCTGACTACTGCTTTGGAGATCGCCAATAACAGGGAGACTATCCTTAGGAATTTTTGGATAAAGTCAAAAAATGCAGTATCATCTCCCGGTAAAACAGAAATTGTGTCCACGGGGTATATTACTTACCCTTATGGCTATGTCATACCGGCAGTGCAAAAGGACATGCCCGACACAGTGTTGATGATCCAGAACCTCTTGGATAATGGTATTGAGATCCAGAAAGCAAGTACAAATTTTGTCGTAAAAGGTAAATCATACCCTGCTGGCAGCTATATCATTAAAATGAATCAGCCTTATGCTCGCCTTGCCTTTGCTTTATTTGAGCGTTTTACCTGGCCGGAAGGTTCGCCTCCTCCGTATGATGCTACAGCCTGGCAGTACGATCTCATGCGCGATGTGGTGGTTGATCGGATCGATGATCCGGGCATCCTGCGCGTGAATGCCCCGCTGGTTACCGGCGTGATCTTAAGCGGCAAGGTCAGCGACAAAATATCTGCAGGAAATTATGTGATTGAACACAAGAGCATTAATAATATCGTCACATTGGCTTTTGCTTTAGCTGAAAAAGGCTTCGATTTATATATTGCCAAGGAGGGCGGCAGTGGTGTAACCGGTGCCGGCGATCTGGTTATCCCGGCCGGGCAAGAAGGCATCTATACACTGCTCGCGGATCTGGTGAAAGAACTGGGGCTGACCATGCATTCTGTCAGCGGCGAGGTAGCCGTTGAGCTGCATCAGTTCAATGCTCCCAGAGTCGCCATGTTTCATGCCTGGAATGGCATCCAGACAGGCGGTTGGTCCAGGTTTACTTTTGAAGAGTACGGTGTCCCTTACACGATTATCCAAAATGCCGATATTCTTGCAGGCAATTTACAGGAAAAGTACGACGTTATCTTTTTGCCGGACGTCACGGCAGACAATTTAAAAGATGGCCTTTCAGGCGATATTCCCCCTGTTGTTGATTATGGTCCGGTACAAACCAAAAATAGATTGGGCGGCCTTGGAACCGCCGGTATTGCTAAGCTAAAGGCTTTTGTAGATGCCGGGGGCGTGTTGATTTGTAATAACCGTTCGACAGAGCTCCCCATCCGCTACGAGTATATCGCAGGGGTCTCTACCGTCGACAGCAAAGATTTTAACGCACCGGGCCCCATTTTGAACATCAAACCGGATCTAACGCATTCTCTGGCTTACGGTGCAGAGAAAACGATGTATTTCTACAGCGCCGGGGGAAGCCCTGTCTTTATCGCTCCAGCAGAAACAGTAGTTGCTTCTTTCCCGACAAATCCCGACGACGTGTTTGTAACTGGTTTTTTGGAAGGCGCCGATCAACTGGCGGGTAAAGCAGCGATTGTGGAAGTCCCGGCAAAGGACGGCAGTGGTAAGGTAATCCTTTTTGGGACGGATATTACCTACAGGTGGCAGGCTTTTGGATCTTATTTCTACCTGTGGAATGCGCTCCTAAATTGGGATAATTAACAAAAGAATATATTTTTAGCGATAACATCTAGAACAGACGAGCAAAAGAATAATGAAGAAGAAGGGAAGGCGCCAGGTAACATGGTCACCTTCCCTTAATTCTAATATAGAAAAGGGAGCCGTCCTCATAAACGGCAAGGAGGCGGTAGTTGCCCAGTAGCGCCGGTTTTTCTCTCATGATCTCCAGCCATCTTTCCTCAACTTCCGGGGTATTTCCCCAGAGAAGCCGGTTGCTGAGCCATATTCCCTCGACGGGGGCTTTTTTTTCTAACGCTTGTACCTCTGCCCATTTTACCGGCAGCTTCAAGGCCAGGCGATCGGCATACCAGCTTAAGATATGGCCGTCATTAGAGAGAATAACGCCCTGTGGCGAGATCTGCGCGGTGGCATCGGCAATGGCCGGGGCGTAGTCTTGCGGCCAGTTATGGTGGCTGTTGCTTTTGTGCCAGGGGGGCAGGTTTGTTAGAAGGGCCAGGACGGTGAGCATGCCAAGCAGCAGGGGTTGCCAGCCACGGCCCGGAAGAAGGCCAAGCAGGTATTCGGTGGTGGAAAGGCCGATCAGGATATAAAAGGGAAGAAAAATAAAAAAGAGGCGGGGGATATAATGGATGACTAAAAGAGCGGCCAGTTGGAGGAGAAAACAACAGGTAATAAAAAACTTCATCTTTCTGGCGGGCGGGAAAAAGATACCGCCCAAAAACAAGCCGGCCATCAACGGGGCCAGTCCCGTAAAGGTAGGATCTATTAAATTTTTTAAGAAAAGCTTTAGTCCTGCTTTGATTTTTAAAAGAATCTCAGCGGGGTGCTGCAGCAGAAAAGTTTTTACGTCGATCAGTTCCGGGAGCATATAAAGGGAGTAACCGGGGTGGGAAAGGGTAAACATGGCCAGCTCATAGGATTGCAGGGAAAAAAAGGGGTTGCCCAGCAGTTGATAGTTGCGCCACAGCCAGGGGAAGACGACGAGCAGCCACCCTCCGAGGTAACTGCCTAGTTTGATCGGCCCGGGAAACCTATGGAGGATTCTTTTTTCCTCCGGTTCAGAAAACCATAGATAAAGAAGGGAAAGGGGCAAAAAAAGGAGAGCGTTGTAGCGGGCAAGGTAAAAAAAACCGGCAACGCCACCGGTAAGGAGATAAAAAAAGGGGCTGCGGCCCGGTGTTGCGCCGAGCAGGTAAACCCAAAGAAGCATTAAAAAAAGGGCCAGGGGCTCTGTCATCCCCGAAATACTATTAAAAAGAGCCACGGGGCTGAAAAGGTAGAGAAGACAACCTAAAACGACGGTGGTAGTGCTCATTATTTTCCGGCCCAGCAAGAAAAGCGGGGGCACTGCCGCCAGATAAAAAAAACCGCCGGCGGCGGCAACGACCGGCTCAGTAGCGCCAAAAAATTTAAAACAGCCGGCCAAAAAAAGCGGCCATAGTGGCCCCCGCCAGAGGTTGGGAAAGGGTTCCCCGCAATGCATTAAACTGAGCGGGGTTAAATAACGGGAGGTGAAACCCCTGCCGAGGCTGATATTGCGGCCCATGCTGGCATAATCGAGGGCATCGTTGTAGGGCAGGGCCAGAAAAGCATGACTGTAATAATAATACCAGACCCCGCCGCCTAACAGGAGGAGGGCCAAAATGATCGAGAACGTTCCGGGAAATTGCCATTTTTTAAGCAAGACAGTCCTCCTTGTGTTTTTATAATTGGCGAGCGTGTCAGGGGGACGGGGGTGTTGACACACACGTGGAACGTAAAACTTGTGTCGGAGGGACGGGGGTGTTGACACACACGTGGAACGTAAAACTTGCGATGTGCTTTACCACGCCCTGTCTTCTTCCGAAAATA
>CAZRVU010000020.1:0-11144 GCA_964603615.1 uncultured Desulfovibrionaceae bacterium | reverse complement strand
GTGGAACGTAAAACTTGCGATGTGCTTTACCACGCCCTGTCTTCTTCCGAAAATACATGCTGAAAATATTTTTATCCCCCGGATTTTACAATTTTTTCGGGGGCATGAAGGTCTGCTTACTCCCCGTCACCTTTTCTTTATTCATTCCTAATTGCTACAATGGGGCTTAACTTGACTGCCCGGTTGGCCGGGAAAAACCCGGCGGCCAGGCCGATGAAGAGGGCAAAGCCAACAGCAAAAAGGGCCAGCCAAAGGGGGATCACCGATATTTTGGCGGTTGTTTCACCGCTGGCCATCATACCCTGTTGAATATAGCTGGCGGCGATGGCATTGATGAGCAAAGAGGTCAGGTAGCTCAAAATAAGCCCCAGCAAGCCTCCCAAAAAACCAATCAAGGCGGCTTCGGTAAGAAAAAGGGCCCTTACATCGGCAAAAGAGGCGCCGATCACCTTAATAATCCCGATTTCACGGGTGCGCTCATAGATGGACATGACCATGCTGTTGGCGATTCCCAGGGCCGCGACAAAAAGCGTAATTCCCCCGATGCCTCCCAGCACGGCTTGGATTACCTTGGAGACTTTTTCAATTTCTTTAAGATTGTCAGCCATGGAATAGGCATTAAACCCTTGTTCACGCAGTTCGGCTGAAAGCGTTTTGGTTTGAGCCAGATCTTTGGTGCGCAGCAGTATATATTCATAATCGTTCCTGGTATCTTCTGCTTTCTGACGGCGGGAAGACCCTGCTGGCTCCTCTTTATACACCGAGTGTTCCAGGGCTACGGTACCCCCGACCATGACGCCTCCAGAAAAACCAAGTCTTCCTCCCCCGCTTTTAGTGTCCTGCAGCATAAAATCATGGATGCGCTTGACATCATCCAAAGAGCCATAAACCTGCCAGGCGTGTTCCATATTTGTATCCTCCAGTATGCCCACGACCATGAGGTTATAATTTTTTCTCTTGTCCGGATTCTGCTGGTTCATAATTGTCAGGGTAATTCTTTGGTTGAGCAGTTCAGCCGGATCCGGTTGAGGAGGCGGCTGGTGGGGATCATAAGAACCCATGCGGGAAGCGCGCTCGTCCCAGAAGTTGTTGATGACCTGTGCGCCGGCCACGATTGTAAAGCGTTCCCCGGGGGAAGGCAGTTGGCCATGAGCCGTGGAAAATTCCAATTCCTCCAGGGCTGCAAGATCGAGGCCTACAAGATTGATCCAGCCCTGTTTGCGCCCGAGGCGGGCTTCACCGTGGACTTCATAGGCCGGTGAAACGGCGACCACGCCGGGAAGGTTTTTCAGCTCCTCCAATGTCTCTTCGTTCAGGCGCCGGGCGTCCCCGCGGGGGTTTCCTTGTTCATCATAAGATGCCCCGGGATGAATGCGGATGACATTGAGGCTGCCCCACTGGGCCATGCTTTCTTCCATGCTTATTTTCAGGCCAATACCGAGGGAAAGCATAACCACAATGGCCGCGGTGCCGATGATTACTCCGAGGCAGGTCAGGATGGTGCGGGCTTTGCGGCGCCAGAGGTTTTTATGGGCCATGGCCAGGAGATCCTGTTTACGCATCCAAAAACTCCTCGTTTTTCTTTTTATTCTTTCTTCTCCATAAATAGATACCTGTTCCCACCCCGGCAATGAGCAGTAAGCCAAACCAAAGAAGTCCTCTCTTTATCCGGCCGGCAAAGCCGCCCTGCTTTCCCGGCCCGCCGGGGTACTCCTCGCCGGGAAAGTCTTCCGGGGGAGCCATCACCTGGACATCGAGTTCAAAAGCTTCCTCCAGTTGTACTTCCTTGTTATTGTTATCTATATAGGAAAAAATTAACTTTCCGTTTAGTTTTCCTTCATTTTCCGGGTAAATGGTGCCCTGGTAGAAATCGCTTTCTCCGATTTGCAAATTGCCCACATAATAGGAGGCCTGTTCTTTATGAAAATCGCCCTCCAGCATGACAATAAAATTGTTCAGGGTGACTTTTCCCACATTGACGAATTCAGCACCGATAAAGACGGGCTGACCGGTAAAAGCCATGGGCGGGATCTCCAGGGAGAGGATCTGCAGTTTGCATTCCTGGGTGACCGGTATAGTGACCATTTCGCTGGCAGCATAGGAATTGGCCTGTTGGTCTTCATATTCAATGGTGATGGGGACAATATAGGTTTTTGCTGCGGCGTTGGGATCGACATAAAGGGCAATGTTTTTTTCAAAAATTGTCCGGGCGGGGATCTGCCCGATAAAAAAGCTGTTGCTGCTGTTCACCGGTGAAAAAACGGTGCCGCCCGTACTCGTCCCGCTCTCTCCTTCCACCTGGATGACGCCCAAGGCCACCTTGATGTTTTGCACGGGGCGGGCATGGGTGTTTTCAATAAAAAGGGAGAGGGTCACTACATTGCCGGCAAGGATTTTTTCTTCCGAAAGGGAATATTTGCTGATGATCACCTGTGGTTTGCCTGCACCGCCGGCACCATACAATTCGGCAAGATTGATGCCAATCGTTTCCTCAGAGTTATACTTGTTCCCGAGGCGGTCCTCATATTCTGTTTTGAAGGTGAGGGGACAAAAGTTGGCGCCTTCTCCGGGGTTAAGTCCCAGTAAATATTCTATTTCTGCATCTTCCTTTCCCTTAATTTCCGGCAGGTAGCTGACATTTGAGCTGTGCGTGACATAGACGCTTTGGCCGCCGTCTAAAACGAGGGAAATGTTCCGGGCCGGGTTTTGCCCGAGGTTGGCCAGGGTCAGATGCAGAAAATGTTCACCGGCATTGGCGCCCGGGGAGAGGGTGAAGTTTTTTACTTTCAGTTGCGGTCTGCCGCCGGGCTCTGCTTTTCCCAGAGGAAGGTTGACGAGGAGGTTTTGCTGTCCCTCCTTGGATTCCTCGCCATAATAATAAGAGAGATTTAACTGGATGCTGTTGCTGGTGCGTTCTTCTTTTGTTCTTAATAAAAAGCTGACGAAGTTGCTGGTCTCCCGGGCGATATTTGCCAGGAATTTTTGATTAGAGACCTCGGCTACCTCGAAATTATCCTGCCCGTCAACTGCGATGCTCACCTGCCGGGCGGCAGTATTGCTGAAATTATCGAAGTAGATGATCGCTTTAAAAGCACCTTCTTCCCCGGATGAGGCTGTTTCCAAGGAAACATCCCGGACAGCGATGTTGGGAGGGAAAAGATCGGAATCGATCTCCGGCAGGGGGAGGGTTACGGTTAACTGCTGGGAACCAGATTTATAGTTCATTAGATTGTCGTAGTCCGGGAAGTAGTCATATGAAAAGGATAATTGTATTTCATTGCTTTTGCGCCCCCGTACGCTTTTTAACTTGTAATGAACCCAGTTGCTGTCATCCGTGGTAAAGTGGTATCCGGTTTTGCGGCTGGTTAAACCTTCGGCCACCTGGAAATTTCCAAGGCCGTCCAAATCAACAGCAACGTTTACGGCATCCATGTGGCTGTGATTACGGATCGTAAAACTAACTTCAAAAACCTCTCCGGGACCGGGTTTTTCCGGGGTCAGGCGGACAGCGATGACATTTAACGCGGGCGGTTTACCCAGGAATGAATAATCGTCGGCGGCCAGGGCCTCCCCGGGAAAAACAAAAATAATGCTGAATAAAAACAAAAAGATTATGGCGTAAAATCTTTTCAACGTTCCCTCTCCTCTCCCAATACATTTTTCTTCTCATTATGTGTAATTGTGCCATCAATCATTTCGATGACGCGATCGGCATAGCCGGCCACTTGCGCGTCGTGCGTAACCATTAACATGGTCTGGCCCTGGGCGCGGATGGTGGAGGTAAGTAACTCCAATATTTCTGTAGCTGTTTTGGAATCCAAGTTGCCGGTGGGTTCATCGGCAAAGATGATGCGGGGATTGTTGATTAGGGCGCGGGCAATGGAGACGCGCTGGCGCTGCCCGCCGCTGAGTTCGGCGGGTTTGTGTTGCAGGCGTTCGCCTAAGCCCATCTGTTGCAGCAGGAGGCGGCCCTTTTTTTCTCTGGCGCGCGGGGCGACTCCTTCCAAAACCAGGGGGAGCGTGGCATTTTCCAGGGCTGTGAGGGCGGGGAGAAGATTATAAAGCTGAAAAACAAAGCCGATGTAACGGCGCCGGAAAGCGGACATTTTTTTCTCGCTGATCTTGTTCAGATTATGGCCGTCAATAGTAATTTTACCCTTGGTGGGCCGTTCCAGGCCGGAAACCAGATTTAAAAAAGTAGTTTTGCCGCTACCGGAGGTTCCGAGGATGGAAAGGATCTCCCCGGGAAAGATCCGTAGATCGATGCCGTTTAAAACGGCAACTACTTCACTACCCATGCGATATTTTTTAACGAGGTTGCTTACTTGGATGATGGGCTGCATATACCTTTTTCTTTCCCCCTTAAGACCGATCTGGATAACAGCTTTAGCTACAAAATAAACTGGTTAAAACTGTTAAAAGCGGTAATTGGGTTGTTGGACATGTTTACTAATAGCCGGTATGCTAGCATCATATGCAAAAAAACAGACCGGAGATGATGCTCCATGATGTAAGACGTAAAGCATGGCAGGAGGGTTGCAGGTAAAAATGGAAAAATTGTGGGGAACTAACAAAAAAATTGCTCCGGGACAATAATTGGCAGATCGGATCTTTAAACCGGGGGTTCGGAAGAATGGCCTATCATTGACCCGGAAGATATTTTTACGTAATGTTGATGCAGCGCTAGCTTCCTTTCATTTTGTCCAAGTAGAGGACGAAAGCCAGCACCTCGGCGAGGGCTTGATATAGCTCGACAGGTATTTCCTGCCCTACTGCCAGGCTGCTTAGGGCCTGGACCAGTTCGGGATCCTTGTGTAATGGAATATTGTTTTCCCGGGCCGTCTGCATAATCTTTTCGGCCAGTTTACCCTGGCCGAAAGCCACGACCCGCGGTGCATTATCTTCCTCTTCTTTGTATTTAAGCGCCGCGGCGTATTTTATTTTCGGTGCCTTTCTATCTTTATTCATCTTCCGCTCACTTTCTACGGTTTTATTCATCCAGGACGATTTGTTCTCTTTGGCCTGTTTTTCAGGCCCGCGCGTCCAGTGCCTTTGGCCGGCCGGGTCTGCTGGCAAAGAATTCTTCCTGCCAGGCGCGTTTAATTTCTGCGGTGGAATTTATTTTCGTAGGGTGCATGACGATCTGCCAGGGCAGGCCTGCTAATCTTTGCCCCAAGAACCCCAGGTAGTCATCCATAAGCTTTTTCTCTTCTTTGCCCCTGACGGTAAAGCCGCAGCTTAGGCGTTCTTTTTCCAGGGCCAGGCGGCAAATTATCTGGCCCAGGTGCCGCGTATTGAGCAAGAAGAAGATCTGGTAAAGGGGATTTTCTACTTTTTCATGTTGTTGTTTGTATCTTTTAATTTTTAGGAACAACGGTAGCAATTTTTCTTCTGGAAAGGAGGCCCAGGCAGCCAAAAAGATGCTGCTGCTTTCGGTAGCCTCCTGTTGCCCGGAGATGTTCAGTAGCTGCAAGCCGGTGATCTCCCCCAGCATTTTTTGGGCCGTTATCCCAAGGGCGGATGCGGGTATGCCCTTGGGTGATTGCGCCAGCTTCAGCAGGGTGTATTTTAAAGAAGTAGCTATGTTATTTTCTTTTGCCGGGTCTGCTGCCATCTCCCCTATATCTTTTAAAGTATCTTTTAGTACGTCTTTTGCCGCTTTTGTTGTGTTCCCCATCATATTTGGTGAAAAATCCTTTGGGGTATTTTCCACCGGGGTATCTTCCACGATATGCGGCCCAGTGTGTTTTGAAAGATGAGTTGGAGCATCTTTTAAATGGCGGGTTTCCCCCGGGTGGTGGGCTTCAACTGTTTCCGGCGGCTGGAGGAGGGTTCGCTCGTAGTTTAATCCCAGCTTAGCGATCAGGGCTTCTATTTTAACTGTTGCCGTGGCTGGCGTATCACTGCTGCTAACCGGCAGGTTTGCCCAGTCTGTAAAGAGGTGGCGTAAGCTTGTATTTTCAGTTTCTCCGGCCGGGAGCGCGGCGAAGGCTTCAAAAAGATCCTGCAAGAAGGAGCTATCCGGCCCGTTTTCCATAAGGTTATGGATGGCGGCCACCGTTTCCGGCGTGAGCGGCAGGCTTTGAGACCAGAGCCAGGTTAGGGCCGGCACCTCCCCGGGAGAAAGATCGTTAGCGGCAGCGAAAGCGGCCATTTCTTGGAGGTGTGGCCCGGCAATGGGTAGCCTGCTGCGCAGCATCTCTGCCACGAGAGACTGGTTAAGTTTTCCCTCCGGCAGCCCCAGATGTTGCAGCACCGCCTTTAATTCTTGTTCACCCATTTCTTGAACGCTGCTGTTTTCCGCCCCATCCAATTTTTTTAGTAAGATTCTACCATCAGCCGTCAACGCTTCAACTTGCAGTGTAACCCTTTCTCCGGGGGTTAGGGCTGTTTCCAGTTCAGCCACTATGTTGATGCCTTGCAGTAAGAGCACTGCTTGCCTCTCATTTACCTCCAGCACTGTGCCGGACAAGATCTGGCCGGACCTAATTTTAAAATCCGGCATCTGCGTTATATTGCCTAGTAAAAATGAAGGGATACTGCTGATGCTTTCAGCCATGCTGTCCACCGCCTAAAAACCCTTTACTTTATGTTTCGGCAAAACTGTAAACTTTTACAGGCCCCGGCGTAAAAAGTTGCTCAAAAACGCATCAAAACAGGCTTGAAAGCCTGTTTTAACATGCTGAAGCAGGTCAGATAATAGCACGAAAACTGGTCCAGAGCTGCCCGGGCAAAAGGTTGGGGTTTGGGAAAATATATCTACTGGAGGATATTTCGCCAAATTATATTTAAAGTTTCACTTTCATCTATCTTCTACGACGTGCAGGTCTTCTTCTTTGAGGGACAGCCAAACCGGGGCGCCAATCTCTAAGTCCATTTTCTGCCAATCGGAGAGGGCGAGAGCCACCCTCCAGCGCCCGCACCCTTTGCAGAGCACATCGACATGCGTATGGTAAAAGTTCTTCTGTAATATCTCTGCCGGCCAGCAGTTGGGCGGCGGGCTTCCTACCAGCCCGTTTGTCGGGGCTAAGCGGATATTCCCGGAGCGGGTAGCCAGGTAGGCTTTTTGCCGTTCCGGGGTGTTGTTGATGCCAGGGGCGTTTAAGGGGCCCAGTAGCAGGTCCCTCTCTTTTTTCTGGAAATAGCTCAGGCCCTGTTCCTTTATAACCTCTCCCTCCTGGATGTTCTCCACCAGCAGGAAGTGGGCCATGGAAAGGGTCCCCGGCCTATTAAATATCTCCATCGGCTGGCCCTGTTGCAGAACTTTTCCTTGTTCCATTACCAGGACTTTGGTTCCTAACTGCAAGGCCTCGTTGAAATCATGGGTGACATGCACGATGCCCATCTGTTCGGAGGTGTGCAGTTCTTTCAGTAGCTCTTGCATCGCTTGCCGCATTTTCGGATCCAGGGACGACAGGGGCTCGTCCAAAAGTAGCAGCGGGGGGTTTAAGAGAATGGCCCGGGCCAGGGAAACCCGTTGTTTTTCCCCTCCGCTCAGGGACCCGGGGAAGCGCTCTAAAAGGTGGGCGATGTTCATCTTCTGCGCAATGTTTTCTAATCGTGCCAGAACAGCACGTTCCCTATCCCGCTTCATTGCCTTAGCGCCGAAAAGGATATTATGGCGAACGTTCATGTACGGGTAGAGAAGGCTATCTTGATAGGCAAAGCCGAAACGACGTTGTTCGGGCGGTAAAGCGGTGATCTCTTGTCCGTTTAGGTAAATATGACCGGCAGTAACGGCCCGTAGCCCCGCCAAAGTTTCCAACAACATAGTTTTCCCGCAACCGGTAGGACCGAGAATTACCAGGTAGTCGCTTTTTCCCATCACGAAAGAGATATCATTTAGCATGAATTTCCCGGCCTGTACACGAATATTGTTGACTTTTAAAGATGTTCCCTTCATGTTCGTACCTCATCGGACAAGAATACTTTTACAGTAACCAGCAAGAAAAGGGCGATTAGCAGCATTACCAGGGCGGTCGATAGGGCGAACTTCATATCGCCGATGGACATATTTAAAAACACGGCCACTGAAAGTGTTTCTGTTTTCATGCGGGTGATGCCGGCCAGCATAGCCGTGGCCCCAAATTCCCCCAATGCCCGGGCCCAGGCCATGATGATCCCACCGATAATACCGTTCCGGGCCAGCGGCAGGGTAACCTTGTAGAAAACCATGGCCGGGGTGAAGCCCAAAGTCCGCGCCACCTTTTCCATGCGTCGATCCAGGGAAGCAAAAGTATGTTTAAAGGTTTTCGTCGCAAAGGGAGTGGCGATAAACCACTGGGCAATGACCACTCCCCAAGGCGAAAAGACTACATTTATACCGAGCCGGGCCAGTTGATCGCCCAAGAAAGGCCCAAAAAAAATCAACAGTGCGATCCCGCTGACCAGGGGAGGCAGGATAATCGGGATATCGAAAAGGGTATCAAAAAAGGCGCGGCCTTTAAAGCGGTAACGAGAAAGAAGAAAGCCGCAGGGCAAGGCAACGATCGTCGCCAGTGTTATCGCCAGCGTGGAGGTCTGGAAAGTGAACTTAATGGCAAAATAAAATTCTGGATCGCGGAATACACCGGCGAGCGTTTCCCAGTCGCTATAAGAGATCAGACTGAAGATCAATAACAGGTAAAAGAAAACAGTAAAGATCATGATTGCCCAAAAAAAGGCGAATAAAGGGCCCTTATTTAATATTTTTTTCCTATTCAACGGTTGTTTTAAAGCCATAAGTTTCAAAGACCGCCGGTCCATTTTGTTGTACATACTCCATAAAGTCCTCAGCAAGTTCTTTGTTCTCAGAATAGGTTAAAGTGGCAATGGGAATCTTGTCGACTTCGTTAAACGCCGGTTCGATCTCGATGACGATCAGCCCTGCGCCGTTGTTGGCGGCGTTGCTGTATTCGACAAGGCCTGCGTTGCCTTCCCCCATGCCGATTACGGCCAGCACCTTGGCCGGTGATTCCAGGGTGGCGATGATGTTACCTTCGATCTCCGCCCTTAGTCCTGTATTTTCAAATATTTTGGTGGCGGTCTTCCCGATGGCGGTAGATTCTTGATCGGGAATTACCAGCTCTACGCCCGGATTGGCCAAATCGCGAACCGAGGTTATGTTCGCCGGGTTGTCCTCCGGGACGATGATCACCGGCGTATGGTAGGCGATAGGGCCGGCAATTTTCTCCACGTGGCCTTCTTCCTGGCCCTTATTGGCAAAGGCCATCCCTCCGGGGATATAGATGTCGCCCTTTTTTGTTGTGGCGATCTGGTTTAAAAGGGCGCCCGCATTTTGAAAAGTCAGTTCTATTTTAACGCCGGTTTTGGCTTCATAGGCTTCGGCCAGGGAAGTTACCGGTTCCTTAAGGTTGGCGCCCACATAGGCAAAAAGAACTTGTCCCGCCTCTTCTTTCTCACCGTTTAAACCTCCACATCCAACCGTTCCGACCAAGAGTACTGCAAGCAGAACAAAGGTAATTTCTACTAATCTGGAATATTTTAATAATCTCTTCATTTTTTCCTCCTGTTTCAATATGGAACAGACCGCTCTCCGTAAAGAAACCCCATTATATAATGATATCTGTGAAGATAATCCCATCTTTCGATGGCAGAGATGTCGCCCCCGCAAAGAAACTCATGGCCAAAAGATGCCCGGCATTCGAGGGTAAAATGCCTTAAATTTCCTTTTTATTAGGGGTAGGGCACTAGTTTTTGTTTTTAGGCGCATCTTACCGGGCTGCAGCCCTGATTTTTAGCGCCGGATTAATGGCTACGGATTCGGAAATTCCATATTAGTTTTAATAATTCGTGATAGGCGGAACAATTCCTGCCCTTAAAATCTAGTAAACAACGGGGAAAAAAATTTGACGTCTGGCTTCCCTCCTTTCATGGGGCTTGTCTGGATGCCTTGCGTTCAGGGCAAGCCCTTCAACAACGACGATCCTGCCGCTGCCCTTTTGATCCCGGCAGCCTTTTAACTTGGTGGCGAGGGGACATTTTAGGCAGCGCTATACTTATATAAGTATAGCGCTGCCGGTGAAAAGAGTCAAGCTCCAACTATTCCGGTTTTGCCGGAATAGTTGGCCCGGAAAAAAGGCGGGCATTTTTTTTAGGGATTGTATGATAAATTGTAGAAAGCAAGCAGGATATTGTGGCGATATGTAGAATTACTTTCATTGTAACACGATTTAACTACAAGTAGCACCACGCGGTTTTGCTGGCTAGCCTCATTGGGCAAGCCCCGGAGCATATACGGGAGAAAAATATTTTCAAAAGATAATAAAATTTGACAACGTTGTTTAAAATTTTTAAAATAAGGTTAACGTTTTTAAAATGGGGGTATGATATACAAGACTTTTACAGCTATTGGAAACAAGGCATGCTCATAATAAATAAAAAAATTTGTTAAGGAGATGATTTTACGTGTGTATGATCACTATTTACAAAGGCAGTATTAAGGAAGAAAATAAAATGGCGGAGAATGTGGAAAAATATTCATTGGATCTGGGTTCGGGAAAGATGATAATTTATCCTATGTTAAAAGATCCGCAGGAGCTCACAATTTCAAAGGGTGTGAGCTGGGACGAAAGCAACGACACGATGGTTATTGATTAGGCCATAGTTTTCTGTTATTTCCCTAATAATGTTTGCCACTAGCGGTGCATTTACGGGAAGCGGACGCGTCTTTACAGATGGGAGATATGTTTTAAAAAAAGAAGCGATGGGATCTATTCTCTTTCCCCGGGGATGCCGTCGTTTCTTTTTTATCCCTTTGCGCCTGTTGCGCCTGAATCCATTGCTGTTGTGTGGTAATGTTTGTAATTTCGGTAGGCTTCCCCTTCTCCAATAAAAATATTTTAAAACAAGCAGGAGATAGGGAGGACGGTGCAGAATTAGTAACACGAATATAATGTTTGTAACAACAGCAAAAAACGGGAAACTACCCGGCCAGGCACAAGAATGCTTTGCCATCCTTGCAACGGGCGGGGGTGGAACCCCGCCCCTACAAAAACAAACACAAGGGACTTTTTCAGCGGTTTCTGACGGTCCTATTGTGTCACAAAAAATGTTTTCATTCCTATTTGTTATGACCTTGATATTACCGGGGGAGGTGCATGCATGCTGAAATACATTGCCCGGCGACTGGCCATGTTGATCAT
>CAZRVU010000019.1:33621-36389 GCA_964603615.1 uncultured Desulfovibrionaceae bacterium | reverse complement strand
TATTTTATAACGAAAAAACCTAAACCAACTAATATTAAAGCATATTTCTTGATAACCGTCAATTACTATTTGCACTTTTAGCGCTTGTATAGCTTAAGCAGTTCTATTTAAACTAGTTCCATCTTTAAAAGGGCATCTTTTTTTGGCGACGAATTTAATTTTTCCAGCAGCCGTTACGGAAATATCCCGACAACGTCCAGTATTTCGCCCGCGATGACAAATACAGTCCTTTTCAGCATTTGTTATTGGTGATGTCATGTTAGCAGCTAAGCATTCGGGATGATAAAAATTGCCTTTCCCGATGATTCCGAAATGCACCCTGCTAGTCTTCCCGGGTTTTGTGCAGGTTAATTTTGTTTACAATTTCCGGAACCATATTCATAAATTTTTCAAAAGAGCCCTTGCCGGCCAGGGAAACCAGGCTTACTTCATCATCCTTGATGACCAACACCGCATTGGGTGAGATCCGGCAACCCACGCCCCCGCCTCCCCCGCTGCCATCATTGCCCTTACTGTCCTTGCCCGCACCTTCTCCCCCACCAACCCCAAAACTTACCGTGATAATGGGTATTAGAGTTATATTACCTACCTGCAGGGGATCGCCCACCACGGTTTCTGTCCGTAAAAACTTCTCCAGCTTTTCAAAAAGATTGTCGAAAATATTTCCTTTTTCACCCACTTAAAACAGCCTCCTTTTTAATTTTTCTTTTTTTGTTAATGGCCCTAATTTCCCTCCAAATATTCCTGAACTCTTTGGAGAACAGATATTTTATTGTCCGGTAAAGGATTAAATATACAGCCATTTTCCCGCAGGCAATAACTGCCACCTCTTTATATTCCTCCCCCCAGACCGGCTCCAGATCCACGTTTATCCTTTGAAAGGGAAGCGAGGTTTGGCAAAACCAGTTGAAGGCAGCAAGGCAGCCATTATAGTAGGGATCGTCAAAACCCATTTTACCCCGGATTTCCAGGTGTTCCGGGCTAAGGATCTTTAAGATATTACTTAAAAAAACCAAGGTACTGTTTAAAAAGCTTTTGTCGGTGAAAATCCAAACATTTATCCCGCTTCCTTTGCTCTCTTTCGAGCTCTTTTCTTTTTCTTTCTTTTTCCTTTGACCCCCGGCCTTTCCAGGGCGTATTTTAAAAGGCAGACCTAAAATGATCAGGGAAAAGAAAGGTGACGGATCAAAGCACGCTTTTATTTTAAAAAGAAAATTATTTTTGACCAGAATGTTTAAATAGGGCCTTTCCCGGTAACCGCCCTGAATTGTATAGCGGATTGGCGTAAAAATTAATATGCCCAGGAAAAGCACCAGCACAGCCAGAACCAGGATAAATATGTTCAAGAACAGCTCCACATCGTTGCCTCCAAACATTTTGCTGCTACAGTTTTTATACAAAAATAATCACAATTACCCCCGTCCGGGATGCGTAAGTGTCGTTAGGTGCTAAGGCTACAGTTTTTATACAAAAATAATCACAATTACCCTGCCGTTTCCTTTTCAACCATTTTGATATTTTTTCCCTTTCTCTTCCAGCCTTTTTAAGGCCTGTTTTTAATATCTTTTACTTCAGTATATCCCATTTTTCAAATTTCTCAACGATAATATCTTGCGCTAATGCTTAGGATGATGATGCCTGAACAATTACATATTTTCTACTTTTCTCCGGCAGGACTATTTGATAAACTGAAGGCAAACGGGAAAGAGGAAAGGGGAAATTTCGGAACCGGGCGATTTATTTTAGCCGGGTCCGCCGGGCCCGGCCTGAACGAAAAGTTAAATTGCAAAAGGACCCCTTTTAAAGTTCGAATACTCCTGTTTTTATACAAAAGACTGGGAAAAATAGGCCGAAAGCACACAAAAGTTCGGCGTTAAGAGCCTAAATTAATTACAAGCAAGTAAAATAGCACAAAACTATTGCCATTCACAATTATCTCCAATTTTATTATACGTGGGAGGGATTCCTTGAAACAAAGCAGCCAATGGGTGGAAAAATACGGTTATAGTATCTTGCCGCTGCTCACTGCTTTTTTGCTCATTTTTAGTTTTTCTGCTCCGCAACGGGGAGTTCTGGGATGGGTTTGTTTGCTGCCGCTTCTTTTTTACTTTCATAAAATGGATACGGCCTGGCAAAAATGTTTTTGGGGCGGGTTCGCCGGCGGGATGGTTTTTTTTCTGCATCATTATGCCTATCTGGCTTTATCGGTTGAATTTCTTTTTCCCCGCTATTTTAGCATATTAATAGTTTGTATAGCAGCTTTTTATTCCGCGCTTTTCTGGGGGCTTTTTTCTTCCGCCGCTTCGTTCATCCTACGGAACAAAAGGATCCTCTTGCCCGCGCTCGCCCTGCCCTCTGCCTGGGTACTGGGAGAATTTTTACGTGCCCTGGGGTTTTTGGGGCATACCGGCGGTTTCCTAGGTTACACCCAGGACCATTGCCTGCCCCTACTACAATGCATCCCTCTTTATGGTTACTGGGGCCTTTCTTTTTTAATGGTTTTCGCTCAGGCCCAGGTTTTTTTATTTTGGCGCAGCTACCGGGAAAATGACTGGTTGGATGGTATTCAACAAAGCAGCAGCCGGCAGCGTAAAAACGTTTTACAAGGATACAATCAGCGTCGAAGCGTTCAGCAAGAGAATAACCGGCGGGGAAGTGATCAACAAGTAAACAGGCAACAAGAATTTAACCGGGAGAAAAACACTCAACAGGAAAACAAAAATACCCAACAGAGGAACATCTGGTGGGGCAAAAAAAGGAACTATTGC
>CAZRVU010000019.1:0-33521 GCA_964603615.1 uncultured Desulfovibrionaceae bacterium | reverse complement strand
AAACAAAAATACCCAACAGAGGAACATCTGGTGGGGCAAAAAAAGGAACTATTGCAACCTGGAGGGCGCCGCCTCTTTGTTGATCTTTCTGGCCCTTCTAGGGGGAGGCTTATGCCTGCCTTCTCTCTTCCCTGTAGAAACAAATGAAAAGGCACTGCGCATCGCCCTGGTGCAGGGAAACATCCCCCAGGAAAACATTCTTAACTCCTCCCTCTCGCTGCAAAATTTTCAAAAATACCTGGCTCTAAGCCGCCGCGCACACGATCTTTATGCCCCTCTCGATTTAATCGTCTGGCCAGAAACGGTTTTTTCGGCTGGATTAGGAAAAAGACATTATTCTGCGGCGGCAGAAGAAATTGCTGCTTTGGCAGCAGAAACAGATGCGTCCATCCTCTTTGGTGCCGTCTATGAAGAACAAAACAAAAATGCTGCCGCTAACGATCATGGGCCGGTATTCAACTCCATTCTCTTACAAAAAAACGGGGAGGATGCTTGGGAAGAAAAACGTTACGATAAAATCAGGTTGGTCCCCTTTTCAGAATACTTCCCTTTTCCCGACTTACTGCAAAAAATTTTGCATCTGGAGATCTCTTTGGGGGCTTACACGCCGGGAAAATGTGCACAAACTTTTAGCCTGGATGCTTCCGATTCCCGTTTTGGCGGGATTATCTGTTTTGAATCTTATTTTGCCCAACCGGCCCGCAGTATCGTACAAAAAGGGAGTAAACACCTCTTTGCCCTCACCAACGATGCCTGGTTCCTATCCAGCGACGGGCTGACACAGCATGCCCGCGTTGCAAGGTTCAGAGCCCTGGAAACCGGTGTGGGGGTAACGCAGGTCGCCAATACCGGCTATACCGTATCTTATGATCCCTTTGGCCGGGAAGTATTTTCACTGCCCCCTTTGCAAGAAGGCTTCGCCCTGCTGGAAACAAAGCTGCCCCACCGCCGGACACTTTACCAGCTATGGGGCAATTATTTCCTCTATCCCTGCTTGCTACTGCTCATCGTTGCTTGCTGCCCGCTTTTTAACAACTTTTTTCTTAAGAAAAAGATCCCTTCGCCAACGTCAAAGTAGTAGATAGTTGGAACAATTTGCTGCCGACCTACCACGCCAAAGCAGTGGATGGCAGGGACAGTTTAGCTGCCGCCCTGCCGTTAGGAAACGCTCCCTTTAATTCAGTAATCCAGTGGCGGCAATTCTCCTGGCATAAAAAATCAAATAATGCGTCCTGCAGCCCTAAGAAACAATCCCCTTGATCAGCACCAGCGGCGTTCCGGCATCAGCCGAACCGCTGACTAGATCCGCCAGGCTGGCAAGGACATCCTCCAAACGCCGGGGGGTCGTGCCCCCCCATTCCAGGCAATCCTGTTTCCTTTCCTTGGCAGCTTCCTCCGCTAAAAGTGCGGCAATTTCCTCCTTCGATTTTCCTTCCTGGTGATAAATATCGATTAGATATTTTATTTTCAGGCCCTGGCGCAGGTTGTTCACTCCAGCCGTCGCACCAAAAACCGGCCGCGGATCTGCCAGCTCATAGATACCGCTGCCGGGATCCTTGTAAGCGCCATCCCCGTTCACAATAATCTCCACTTTTTTACCCGTTTCCTCGAAAACCCGTTCTTGCAGGGCCAGGGCAAATTTGTCCGCTTCACGGGGTGCAAGCTTAATCTGGTTTGCAGTAGACATATTGCTGCCCAAGAGCCCCCATTCCGACCAGGCCCGCTGCATACTGTCATTAAACAAGTCTTGCAGGGTCACAACGTTTTGGCTATGCCGGGCCAGTTGTTCCCTCGTTTTTTCCCGTGTATGAATATCTGCAGCAATCACTGCCCGGGGATGAAATTCCAATATTTTTAAAGGATCGTTGCATAAATATATTGTTGGCCGCGCCCCAGTTTGAGCAATGGTCTGGCGGTACAATTCTAAATAATTAATACCGGTCACCGGATGACAATAGCTATCTTCCAGATCTTCTAATCTGATACAGCCCCCTGTTTGCCCCTCCAATTTTTCGGCAGCTTCGGGGGCCATAAACTGGTTACCCACCTCATCAAAAGGGTACGACAACTGCAGGATCACTTCTCCCCGGGGAACGGCTGCAGCAATTCCGGCCAAAACAAGGTTAAAACGGTTCCGGCTGGCAATGGGGAAAAGAACACCAATTTTTTGTGTAGGCTCAAGAGACATTTTATTCCTAACCTCGGCAGCCACCTCCGCAGTCGTCACAAAATTATTCTGGGAACGGGCCAGCACAGATTCCGTAATACAAAGCGCATCCCGGTTTGCCAGTAAGCCATCCCTATCCAGTTTTAACATGCATTCTAAAATTTCGCCGCTTAGATCGCAACCGGGCAAAATAATACCCATTTTAATCCCCAAAGCACTGGGGCCAAGATATTCCGGCAAGCTCAATTTCCAACCTCCCCCCATCATCCTTTTATCAATATATTACCTTAACTTAGATACCTTAAATACCTGAAATGCTTTGGCTACCAACAAAACCTGCAAGCTGGAACATGTTCTCGTTCGTATAATAACGTGGCCATCGAACGAGAACACGCCAAGCAAAAAAAATAGGTAACAACCATTCAATATTATGGTTTTTTCCGGTAAAAATACAACAGTGACTACCTGCAAATAGTGTAACCGCAGTAATTAACCTTGTATGAAAATCATTTTACCCCTACCCCCTCCTACCCGCAGGTCGTATAACCGCAGTAATCACAGTAGCTACACTGCGCATCGGGGATCATGTAACCGATTTTGCATGCACCACAGATCCGGATATTTTTAGGGCCCCCGGCAGCATTCAGGCGGTAAGGGATTTTCCTTTGGGCTGCCTTGGCTAGCTCCTGTCCGATAAAATCCGTGCAGGAAAGGACCGTCGTTTCCGGATGCATGATACAAGAGGGGCACTTTTCTTCCCGCAGTTTTTCAATAATCTCATCGATATCCACGCCCGCACGGATGGAGATGGAGATGATCTTGGCCAGCGCGTTGGACAAAGGAGGGCAACCCTCCTCGCCAACGGAGGTAAAAACCTCGCAAACTTGCTCCGTGCCATCCTCCATAACCTCTTTATTCACTGTAACATACAGTTTCCCGCAGAAGCCAATGCGTTTACGGGTAGTTTGCCCGTAAGTGGTTTCAGGCCGCCCCCGCGGCACTGCGCCCTTAGCCTCCTGCTTTTTCCGCCGGTCTGCAGTAGAGGTAATGACCTGCTCCTCCCTGGAACCGTCACGGTAATAAGTAATTCCCTTAGCGCCAAGGTGCCAGGCCTGGAGTAATGCTTCACGGCAATCTTCCAGGGTGGCATCTTCCGGAGCGTTAATTGTTTTGGAAACGGCATTATCCACCCATTTCTGCAAGGAGGCCTGCATGCGGATATGTTCCAGAGGCGAAATATCATGCGCACAGAGGAACAGTCCACGCCAATCCTCAGGAATTGCGGTAAGCTGGCTAATCCCCTCCGGGCCTTTTTCGCCGATCTCCTCCCTTAACGCCGCCGGCAGCTCTTCCCCAAAACGTGCCTGCCACATCTCCTCAAAAATGTGATCCACCTGCACGATGCGTCCATCCAAAATATTGCGGGCGAAACCGACCCCAAAAAGAGGTTCGGCACTGGGGGAAGCATCGGCAAAAATTGATAAAGAGCCGGTCGGCGCAATCGTAGTCGTCGTGGCATTGCGCTGCGGCAGTTGCAACCGGTCCCAAACCGAACCGGCAAAATTGGGGAAGTTCCCTTTTTCCAAAGCGAGCTGCCGGGAGGCCACCTTAGATTGCACGGCGATCTCTTTCATCACTTGTTCTGCCAGCGCCAACCCTTCTTCCGTATTATAGGGAACCCCCTGCCGGATCAGGTACTGGGCCAGGCCCATGATGCCTAGACCTATCTTGCGATTTCCCCGTGAAATTTGATCAATCTGGGCCAACGGCGCTCTATTACGATCTATGACCCGGTCAAGAAAAATAGTCGCGATCCAGGTAACCAAACGTATTTTTTTCCAATCCGGGACAAACCGTCCCTCCCCTTCCTCTTTGAGCAACCTTGCCAGGTTGATACTCCCTAAATTGCAGCTTTCGTAAGGCAAAAGTGGCTGTTCACCGCAAGGATTGGTTGCTTCTATTCTTCCGAGATGCGGTGTGGGGTTTTCGGCGTTGAGAGCCTCCTCAAATAAAAGGCCCGGTTCCCCGCTGTGATACGCATTCTCGACGAGGCGATCAAAAACCTGCCTGGCAGACAGTTTTTCCCCGGTCGGTTCCCCGCTGCGGGGATCGAGCAGGGCATATTCCTCGCCTTTTTCCACAGCAGTCATAAAGTTGTCGTCCACCCGCACGGAAAGATTAAAATTGCTTAGCGCCCTGCCTGCGCGCTTACTGTCGATAAATTCCATGATATCCGGATGGTCATAGTTCAAGGTCGCCAGGCTTGCACCGCGCCTGCGCCCCCCTTGCCGGATTTCACCGCTCACTTTGTCATAAACGGAGAGAAAAGAAAGCGGCCCGGAAGCCTGTCCCCCGGTGCTGTGCACAATCGCACCTTTCGGCCGGATCTTTCCCAGGAAATAACCAATCCCGCCGCCGCTTTTCTGGATGAGGGCGGATTGTTTCAGCGTTTCAAAGATGCTCTCCATGGAATCCCCAATGGGCAGGACAAAGCAAGCCTGCAACTGCTGAACCGGCGTTCCCGCATTCATCAAGGTGGGGCTATTGGGGAAAAAAAGCCCGGCAGCCATCACTTTTTTAAAAATATAGGCCAGGTCCTCATCAACTTCCCCGTCCTCACCGGTGGCGATATCCCGGGCCACCCGTTCCAGCATGCCCGGCCAGTCTTCGCAGATCTCCCCTTCTTCATTGCGGCGAAAATAGCGGCCGGCAGCCACCTTCAAAGCGTTTTCACTGGGTTCCACGTTCTCCATCTTTTCTGCGAATCGAAATAAATCCTCCGGAGATACTATTGTATCAGCCTGCTTTTGAACCAGCCTGGCTAATTCAGCATATTTTTGCGGTATTTTCATTGGATCGCCCTCTTTTCACTATCTACCACTGTGTACAACATTTCCGTTTCCAAGCCGGGATAGGCCCTAGAGCCCTAAATTAACCTTTTGGTTCCCGCCGTCAACTACCAGGACTGCAGGGCAACAGCATTTTAAGCGGAATGACATTTTTTCGAAGGATGAAAACATTTTTGTAAAGACAGGATTTTACCCCGGCTACTGTGTACAGGTTTCCTCCCCTTTTTATTGTTCCAAGCATCTATTTTTAGGGTGCTTACATTCTCTTTGGGCTAATGATCCGGGAACTCTTCCCTTTCACCCCAGGTATTTAAAAACTCCTCGATAGCAGAACGTTTAATTTTCCAGGAACGTCCTTCCGGGGAAGCAGGCAAATCATTTTGTTGAATAAATTTATAAATACTGCCCAAAGAAAGCCGGAGATATTTCGAAGCCTCTTCCGGTGTTAAATATTCCTGATCGTGCATCTCATTGCCAGTCGTTTTTTAAAAGAGGACCGGCACCACACCCCCCGTGCTAAAATTATATATTGCCAATGGCAATATCATGTCAACTAGTTTGCCCGCTCCCCTGTTTTTTAAACAATCCTATACAATGCTGTATAAAAGTTGCCCGCCTAACAGATAATAAATTTGCTTTTAATAATATGCACCAAGGAGGAAACAAAATGACTTGTGGACAATATCCCCTGGCAGATCTCAGTGAAAAAGAACTGCAAAAACTAAAAGAGGCCGAAAAATCATTAAATAGCCTTGCCGGCACCTCAAAAAAACAGGAAGAAGAACAGGAGTTGGTGCTAATCGCCTACCGGCACGCCCATGAATAGTTGGCAGTAAGTTTATCATCCTGGACGATGAACACAAGACATCAAACCAAAACGTTCATAATTACTGAACCAGAATAGTTAAAAGGATAGCTTCAAACATCCGTTAATAGCTGAAAATTTTCCTTAAAAAGCAAGCGAACATCGCTGATTAAATACAAGGAGCCGGCAATTAAAACCAAATCCGACGCCTCTGCTTGGGAAAGAGCGAGCTGCACGGCCTCTGTAATATCAGCGCGGGCATAAACCGGCCCCGACATGATTTCCCGTGCGCTTCTCTCCAAAACCTGCGCCTTAGCGGCACGCGGGCTATTAGGTTCCGTAAGAATGAGAACATCGGCCAGCGGCAATATTTCAGCCAAAATCTCCTCCCGTGCCTTATCGCTCAAAAGTCCCAAAACCAGAATCAAGCGCCGGTAAGAAAATTCATGTTGCAAAACCGCTTTCAAATTTTGAAAAGCCTCCATATTATGAGCGCCATCCACAACCACCAGCGGTTCGCGCTGCAAGATCTCCAGGCGGCCGGGCCATTTTGCGTGTAACAAGCCTTCGTAAATAGCTTCTACCGGCCAGGGATAACCTTTTTTCTCCAAAAGCTCCAGCGCAGCCAGCGCCAGCGCGGCGTTATTCACCTGGTAGCTCCCCAGCAGGCCAATGCGCAATTGAGGAAAACGGTGCTGCAGCCCGTAATAATCGAAGGTTTGCCCTTCCAAATTGCCAGATGTTTTTTCTGCTCGAAAATCCACGCCCAAACGGTAAAGCGGAACATTTTTCTGAAAACAGGTAGCGGCAATCACTTCCAAGGCAGTCCCGCGGGCCTGGGTAGCCACTGCACTGCCTTCTTTGATAATACCGGCTTTTTCCCGGGCAACAGCCTCTACGCTAGGGCCCAAAACATGGGTATGCTCGAGGCTGATCGTGCTAATCGCCGTGACCAGGGGATTAACGGTGTTGGTAGCATCCAAGCGCCCGCCTAAACCTACCTCGAGGACGACGAGATCGGGAGATTCTTGCGCAAAATAGGTTAGCGCCAGCGCCGTCACCACCTCAAATTCAGTGGGGTGACCGCAGGCAGGATCGGCCGCAATTTCGGCCACATAGGGTTTAACGATTTCAACCAATTCAACGAGCCGCCCCGGAGCAATATCCTGGCCATTGATCGCCATGCGGTTGGTAAACTTCTCCAGGTAGGGCGAGGTATATAGCCCCACCCGGTAGCCAGCGGCTTCAAGAACAGCGGCAGCAAAAGCGGCAATGGAACCTTTCCCGTTTGTACCGCCAATATGCAAAAAATTTAATTTCTGGTGGGGATTTCCTAAACGATCCAATAACTTTTCAATTCGCTGTAAACCCTGGTTCATGCCAAATCTAGCGATACCATGAATCCAGGCCAAAGCCTGTTCATAATTCAATGATAACACCCCCGGCGCGCTTAAGTTGTTAAGCGGCATATTGTTGCAAATAATGCCTGGTTGGCACTTAGAGCATTTAGATATGTTTGCAGCGTCAAGCAGCATATTGTTGCAGATAACCAGGAAGCCGGTGCTAGGCTAACTTCCGCAGCTCCGCCAGCCGGCTGCTGATTTTTTCACATTTCCTGCCCAGCTCTTCTTTTTTATTTCTTTCTTTCTTCACGATCTCCGGCGGCGCTTTCTGGATAAAATTGGGGTTAGAGATTTTTGCCGCTGCTTTTGCCAGGTCTTTTTCTGTGCCCTTAAGTTCTTTTTCTAGCCGGGAAACTTCTTGTTCCAGATCGATCACCCCGGTCAGGGGCAGGTACACTTCTAACTCATCGACCAGTGCCGTTAATGCTTGCGGGGGTTTTTCTGCTCCTTCTGGCAGAAAGGTAATCCCCTCGACCCAGGCCAGTTTCTCTACAAAAACCTGCTCCTCCCGTAAAAGTGGCTGCAGTGAAGGCGGAACCCTAAAAATAACCGGGGATTTTTGCCCGGGTGGTAGCCCCACCTCGCTGCGCAGATTCCGTATAGCCCGGATCACAGCCCGGATTAGCTCCATCTCCTGACGGGCTTCTTCGTCCACCCGTTCAGCGCTATACTGCGGCCAGGGTGAAACACATAAAGCCTTCTCCTCCCCGCCGAGGGAGGTACTGGTGCCGGTGTTGGTACTGGTGCCGGTGTTGGTGTTGATGTTAGTATTAAGGTTAACGTTGGTGTCAGTGTTGGGATTGACATCAGCACAGTTCTTTATATTGGCATTGGCATTGGCATTGGTGTTGGCATTGGTGTTGGCATTGGCATTAGAGCCTGGCAGGTGCTGCCATATTTCCTCGGAAATAAAAGGCATAAAGGGATGCAAAAGGCTTAGCGCACCCTTGAGGACATGATAAAGCACCAAACGAACCCTCTTTTTTTCCGCTTCTTCCCCACCATAAAGATATATTTTGCTGAGCTCAATATACCAGTCACAAAAATCTCCCCAGATAAAATCATAGACGGCCCGCGCCGCTTCTCCTAGTTCATAAGCTGCCAAAAGCGCCGTTGTTTTCTCCGTCACCCGGTTAAAACTAGCCAAAATCCAGCGGTCGTGGCGGGTTAAAACCTTAGGCAGCTCGCCAGGCTGAAAATCCTTTAGATTCATGAGGACATAGCGGGAAGCATTCCAAATTTTATTGGAAAAATTGCGGCTGGCCTCGACATTTTCAGGCTGGAAACGCTGGTCATTACCGGGAGCCTGACCGGTTATCAGCGTAAACCGCAAGGTATCGGCGCCATAGTGGGCAATGACCTCCAGGGGGTCAACCCCGTTGCCCAGCGACTTGCTCATTTTTCTTCCCGTGGCATCGCGCACCAGCCCGTGTACAGCTACTTCCGAAAAAGGGATCTCATCCATAAAGGAAAGGGACATAAAAATCATGCGCGCCACCCAGAAAGAGATAATATCATAACCTGTCACCAGTGCACTGGTCGGGAAAAAATGTTGCAAATCGGCCGTCTGCTCCGGCCAACCCAAAGTGGAAAAAGGCCAAAGGGCAGAGCTGAACCAGGTATCCAGCACATCGGTGTCCCGTTGCAAGTCAGTCCCGCCGCAGGACGGGCACTCCACCGGATCTTCCCTTGCCACGATCACCTCGCCGCAAGGGCAGTACCAGGCCGGAATACGGTGCCCCCACCAGATCTGACGGGAGATGCACCAATCCCGGATATTTTCCATCCAGTGCAGGTAAATGCGTGTAAAACGCTCCGGAATAAAACGTATCTTCTCCTTCTCTACCGACTCCATCGCCGGTCCGGCCAGCGGTTTCATTTTTACAAACCACTGCAACGAAACGAGAGGCTCTATCTCTGTTTTGCAGCGTTGGCAATGTCCCACGGCATGGGAATAATCTTCGATCTTTTCCAGGAAACCCTGTTTTTCCAGATCTTCGACGATTTGCCGGCGTGCCGCGTAACGCTCCATCCCGGCATATTTACCCATCCCCGCAGTAATTTCACCCTTTTCGCCAATCGCCTTAATAACTTCTAACCCGTGCCTCTGACCCAGGGCAAAGTCATTAGGGTCATGTGCCGGCGTAATCTTCACCGCTCCAGAACCAAAAGAAGGATCGACATATTCGTCGGCAACAATAGGGATCTCCCTGTTCATAAGAGGCAGCATCACTTTTTTGCCCACCAATTCCCGGTAACGTGCATCTTCCGGATGGACGGCCACCGCCGTATCCCCCAGCATCGTTTCCGGCCTGGTAGTAGCAACCACAATACCGCCCTTCCAACCCAGGCCCGGGTAACGTATATGAGTCAGGGTGGAGGGCTTCTCTTCATGCTCCACCTCGATATCGGAGATCGCCGTGTGGCAACGGGGGCACCAGTTCACCAGGTAATCTCCCCTATAAATCAAACCCTTTTCGTAAAGGGAAACAAACACCTCGCGCACGGCACGGGAACAGCCTTCATCCAGCGTGAAACGTTCACGGGACCAATCGCAGGAAACGCCCAGCTTGTAGAGCTGTTGCAAAATACGGGCGTGGTACTCTTCCTTCCATTCCCAAGCTTTCTCCAAAAATTTTTCCCGCCCCACGTCATACCGCGAAAGGCCCTCCTGGGCCAGATGTTCCTCCACTTTATTCTGCGTAGCAATACCGGCATGATCTGTCCCCGGCAGCCAGAGCGTATCATAACCCTGCATCCGCCTCCATCTGATCAGCACATCTTGAATCGTATTGTTCAGGGCATGGCCCATGTGCAAAGTGCCGGTAACATTGGGCGGTGGAATAACAATGGTATAAGTTTTTTTCCCCTTTTCCCTGCCAGCCCTAAAATAATCATGCTCCAACCAAAACTGGTAGATCTTGTCCTCTACCTTTGCCGGTTCATAAACAGGCGGAAGATTAACGGTCATCCTAAGTCTCTTTCCCTTCTTTTCACTTTTCATCAAACTTTTCTAAACCCTAAATCTCCTTTTTTATATTACATTTTTAACTAAGCAAAGTCAACTTAACGCTACACACTAAAAATCTATAATAATTGATCCGCTAAGTTTCCTTTAACCCTTTTAACCCCTTTTAGTTGGCCTGAAAAATTACGTTATTTTTCACTGAACATGATCAAAAAAGCTAAAACAACACCTAATGAAAATGCCAGGTAGGAATGCTTTTTTTCGTGCTCCCGCGCTTCGGGTAAAAGATGGGATGCGGAAATATAAATTAAAACCCCAACGACAAAGCCAAGCGCAAGCCCTAAAACAGAATGGCCCAGCCTGCTTATAAAGGGATAGGCTACAAACGCCCCGACGGGAGTTGTCAAGGCAGCCACAAGAAAAGCATAAAGCATAGCTTTTTTTGCGTTCATTCCACCTTTTATTAAAACCGAAAAAGTGATGGCCCCCTCGGCAAATTCATGAATTACTAAGCCCGCCCCTGCTGCCACTCCGGTAAGGATGTTAATGCTAAAAGTCACACAATAGATTACACCATCAATAAAGGAATGGATCCCTATCCCTTCCACGGCCGTAATACCAAAAGCCAATGCCGTTTGTTTAGTTTTATACTGAATCAGCTTATTGCTAAAAAACATAAATACAAAACCCAACAATGCAGCCAAGCCAGCGTTTGGGTTTTTCCCTACCGCCTGCGGAAAAGCTATGATTAAAGGAGAAGCTATCAACACGCCAGCCGCAAAACACATAAAGTATTCCTTGTTCTTTTCCGCCCATTCTTTATTTTTAAAGATAACCCAAATGCCTAGACTATTGACAACCATTGAACTTAAAGCAAAAATTGCAATCCATACAAATGTACTCATTTTGCAATGTAGCCTCCAAATAAAATGATATACCAGTTATTCAAAAATTAGGCCCGTTTATTTTTTACAAAGCGTTCTGGGCGTTCTGATCCTGACATAGCCCGGCCAGCAAAATAAACACAGTGCTATTTGCATTGTAATGAATACATACTATAAGAAACGAAATAATTATGACTATAATAGCTTTTTATATTATACTATTGTACTAAATACAAAGTTATTTATCTTGCTTTTTTTAAATAAAACCCGCAGGGTTAATCAATTTTCAATAGAGATAACCAAACTAGCTGATTGCAGCGAACGCCTTGCAAATAGAGCTTAGGCAGTAGAATCAAAAGATAGGATGTGCAAAATATGTCCAAAGACTATTATCAGGTCCTGGAAATAGATAAAGATGCTAGCCAGGAACAGATTAAGGCTGCTTACCGCAAGCTGGCCTTGCAGCACCATCCGGACAAAAATAAGGAAGATCCGGCAGCAGGGGAGAGAATGAAGGAAATAAATGAAGCCTATGCTGTTCTTTCGAACCAAGAAAAAAGAAAGAACTATGATGCTTACAGGGATAATTATGGGCCTTCTGCTTCGCAAAAATTTAGGGAAAATTATTCTGAAGAGGATATCTTCAGGGATTCTGATATAGACCAGATCTTCGAAGAGATGTCCAACATATTTGGTTTTAGAAACTTCGATGAAATTTTTAAGGAATTTTACGGTTCAAAGTATCATACTTTTAGTTTTCGCAGGCCGGGGATTTTTGGCAGAGGATTTATCCAATTTAACAGTTTTAAACCACAAGGAGAACCACGGGGAAATTTCCAGAAGCGGGGCAATGTCCAACATTTTCCCGGAGGCTTCCTTGCCGGTATTCTCAACAGGTTTATAATGCGCCGTGTGGGTAAAGTTCTAGGTGTAAATTCTCCTAAAAAAGGCAGTGATCTAGACGATGTACTCATTTTAAAACCCGAACAAGCACAAAAAGGAGGCAAAGTGGAATATTCTTTTTTGAAGTGGGGAGAAACCCGGAAGATAAAAGTGAAAGTTCCCCCTGGTATCAAAGACGGCCAAAAAATCAGATTAAAGGGTTTAGGAGCCAGGGGCAGGGATGGAGGGGAAGCCGGTGATCTTTACCTGGTAGTTAAATTTCATATTCCTATGGTGCAAAGAATAAAAAAATTGTTTTTAGGAAAAAACGGGTGATTTAGTTCAGATTATGTCAGCGATCCGCTTCACCTGCAAAAGGAGCGCTAAGAAGCGCCTATGTTTAGTAGAAAAATTGTTAACTATATTAATATATTAGGTTGACAAACTTGCTTCCATTCATTATAATTTACCCGGGGAATCGCCAGGTGAGCTTGTATTTCAAGTGCTTAGGGTAGTTCCTCTGCTTTGCCCGGTATAAAGTAACTATTTTTTTCAAAAGTCTTAGACCGTCAAACAGTGCGCATACTATTTTAGGCAAATTATCTTTCCCCTTCAACTTTATTTTCAAGGGTATTCTGCTGTTTCCCTATTGCGTTGCACTGGAGGTAAGCCATGCGCTGGAAAATTTTAAAATTACTGCGGGCCAAAGGCCCTGCTTATCTTTCCGGGGAAGAGATGGCCCGCCACTTTCAGGTCAGCCGGACGGCCATCTGGAAAAATATTCAATCCCTGCAAGCCGGCGGCTATCGCATAGAAGCCAGCACCCGCCTCGGCTACCGTCTGCTTGGAAGCCCGGATTGCCTTTATCCCGCCGAAATTGTACCGGAACCGGCCAACAAACTGATCGCCGTTTCACCGGAGCAAATCCGTTATTACCAGGAAGTTGATTCCACAAACAAAGTGTTAAAAGAAATGGCGGATAAAGAAGCGCCGGAGGGTACAGTAGTCGTTGCTGAAGGGCAAACAGCAGGCCGGGGCCGGCTGGGGCGGACCTGGCACACGCCTGCCGGTAAAGGCATCTGGTTATCCGTTCTTTTCCGCCCCCCTTTGGCACCCGGGGAGGCTCCATTCTTTACTCTTTTAACTGCTTGTGCCGTCGCCCAAGCAGTTAAAAACAAACTGCCGGCACTCAACGCAGGCATCAAATGGCCCAACGACCTGCTTCTTCAAGGTCGCAAATTTTGCGGTATTCTTACAGAAATGAAAGCGGAGGCAGATCTCCTGCATTACCTCGTCACAGGCATCGGGGTGAATGTAAACTGCGGGGAGAAAGATTTCCCCCCGGAGCTGCGGGCCAGTGCTACCTCGCTTTGTTTGGCCAACAACAAAAAATCCGTTTCCCGGCAAGAGCTCGCCCGCGATCTTCTGCGGGAAATAGACCGTTGCTACCGTAATTTCTTAGCCGGCGGCAAAGATCCGATTTTCGCCACCTGGAAAAAATACAACATCACTCTCGGCCGTAAGGTAGAAGTGAAGACCCTCCAGGAAACTATCCGGGGCCGGGCCCTGGACCTGGCCGCAGACGGGGCCTTGCTGGTAGAAGACAAACGGGGAAAAACCCACCGCTTTCTGGCCGGAGAGGTCACTTTGCAAGCCTGAACCGTAAAAATTAGCACTTAAACATTTGCATCCCCTGGTTGGTGCCGCCACAGGGGGGGGTATGGTCAGCTACCCCGTATAAAACAGGAGACAGCCCCCTGTTTCACTGCGGATTTTAACAAAACCAGCATTTGCCCCGGATGTGCAAACTCGTCTAGTGGAAAAACCAGTTCATCTCAAAACGTAGAAACTTAACTTTAGTTCGCTGGTTCCCTGTTTGCCTGTTTTGCCGGAAAGAAAGGAGAAAGACAACATGCAGCGCACAAAAAAATTGATCCTGAGCAGTCTTTTTGCGGCAATTACGGCTTTGCTGGCCCAAATTTCCTTTCCCTTGCCCTTCAGCCCCGTCCCCTTGACCGGGCAAACCTTTGCCGTCTTTCTGACCGGCGCCCTTCTTGGCAAACATTGGGGGCCGGTGTCCCTGTTCCTTTACATCTTGCTGGGTGCCGCCGGCCTACCCGTTTTTCATAATGCCCAGGGCGGGCTGCAGATCATCCTCGGCCCAACGGGGGGATTTCTTTGGGGATTTGTTCTCGGCAGTTATTTCTTAGGTAAATGTATGGAGTATAGGGGTTCCTACCCGGCCCTGCTTCTGGGCATGTTCCTCTGTCTTTTAACTTACTTTTCTTTAGGAACGCTGCAACTTGCCTATGTTGCCGGCCTGAACCTACGCCAGGCCTTACTGATGGGCGTCCTTCCTTTTGTGCCCCTGGATCTGGTCAAATTGTTTGCCGCCGCCCAACTGAGTTTCGTAGTAAAAAAACGTTTGTCCGGCGCCGGGTTACTACCCACCAACCATATTTTGAAATAAACGAAAAATTGTTACTTTAAGCCCCTAATTAATATTGACATGCAAATCTCGTTCATTCGGGTTTTTTTGATGCCTTTTCGAGACGTGCTCTTCCGGGGCCGGTTTTTCCATTTGCTCACCTTCAGCGATTTTTTCTGCAGTATGTTTTCCATCTGCTATTAGGGCCCTCGAAAAAACTTCGTTCAGATGCTCTACGGGAATAAATTCGATACGCCGGCGTACATTATTAGGGATCTCAGCTAAATCCTTTTGGTTATCCAGCGGCAAGATTACTGTTTTAATCCCGGCACGGTGGGCCGTGAGCACTTTTTCCTTAACCCCTCCCACCGGAAGCACCCTGCCTCTTAGGGTGACCTCACCAGTCATGGCTACCTGATGATTTACCGGGGCACGGGTCAGCGCGGAGACCATCGCTGTGGCCATGGTGATACCCGCGGAAGGCCCATCCTTGGGAATGGCTCCCTCCGGCACGTGAATATGAATATCATAATTTTCATTAAAGTTTTCCTGAATGCCCAGCGTCTCTGCCTGTGAGCGGATAAAGCTAAGTGCTGCCTGCGCAGATTCCTGCATGACATCACCTAATTTACCGGTCAGGATTAGCTTGCCTTTGCCTTTCATCAGCGTAACTTCTATGGCCAAGAGATCGCCGCCCGTTTCCGTCCAGGCCAATCCCGTGGCCACACCAATTTCATTTTTTTTCTCGGCCATACCATAACGAAACCGGGGCGGGCCCAAAAATTTGTGCAGGTTACTGCGCGTCACAGTGAGGTGATAATCGGAATTATCCACGACTTCTTTTGCTGTTTTACGACAAATATTGGCAATTTCCCTCTCCAGGTTACGCACTCCCGCCTCCCTGGTATATTCCCTGATCGTATAGCGCAAAGTTCCCTCGGAGATCCGCAGGTGTTTATCGGTCAAACCGTGTTCCTGAAGCTGTTTGCCGATGAGGTGCCTCTGGGCAATACGCACCTTTTCCTCCTCAGTGTAGCCGGGCAGGTAGATCGCCTCCATGCGGTCCAGCAATGGCGGCGGTATCTTGTAGCGGTTATTAGCAGTAGTAATGAACATGACCTGGGAAAGATCAAAAGGAACTTCAATGTAATGATCGCTGAAAACATTGTTTTGTTCCGGATCCAAGACCTCTAAAAGGGCAGATGAAGGATCGCCCCGGAAATCCGTGGACATTTTGTCTACTTCATCCAGTAAAAACACGGGGTTGCGTGATTTAGCCTGACGCATACCCTGAATAATCCTTCCAGGCAGGGCCCCCACGTAAGTCCGGCGGTGACCCCGAATTTCAGCTTCATCGCGCACACCGCCCAGGGAAATGCGCACAAATTTCCTTTCCATGGCGCGGGCAACAGAGCGCGCCAGGGAAGTCTTGCCCACACCCGGCGGCCCAATTAAACAAAGGATCGGCCCTTTAATTTTTTTAGCCAGGCGGCGCACAGCTAAATATTCAATGATGCGCTCCTTGACCTTTTCCAGCCCATAGTGATCTTCATCCAGTATTTTTTGCGCGAGCTTTAGATCCAGAAGATCCGGGGTCTGCACAGACCAGGGCAGCTCCAACAACCAATCCAGATAGGTATGGATGACTACTGCCTCTGCCGCTGCCGGCGGCATCTTCCCCAAACGATCGATCTCCTTTAAGGCCTTTTTTTCGACCTCCTCTGGCAGCTTGGCTGCAGCCAGTTTCTCGCGGTATTCCTCCATCTCTGCCGTCCGTTCGTCTCTTTCGCCCAGTTCCTTCTGGATGGCTTTCATCTGTTCCTTTAAATAATATTCTTTTTGCGTTTTCTCCATCTGCTTGCGGACACGCAAGCTTATTTTTCTTTCTAGCTCCAGAATCTCCATCTCACGGCTCAATATTTTGGCCAGTATTTTCAGCCTGTCCTTGGCTAAAATCGCTTCCAGGATTTCTTGTTTTTGTTCAATTTTTAATGTTAAATGAGACGCGACGATGTCAGCCAACTGGCCCGGTTCCTCAATTTCAGTCACCGTGGAGAGCACTTCTACAGGCACTTTTTTGCTAAGTTTGACATATTGCTCGAATTGAACGAGGACATTGCGTGCCAAAGCCTCTATCTCCGAACTCTTGGATTCACTTTCTACTATTTCCTCAAAAACAACACTATAAAAAGGTTCTGTTTGTAAATATTCCTTAATGCGGGCACGGTATAGTCCTTCCACTAAAACACGCAGAGTGCCTCCCGGCAGCTTTAAAGCTTGTTTAATATTTACAACTGTCCCGACCCGGTATAAATCATCGGGTTCCGGGGAATCAGTATCCGCTTCTTTTTGGGCCACAAGAAGGATTTTGTTTTCTTTTAACATAGCTTCATCCAGGGCGTTGATGGAGCGTGTTCTTCCAACGTCGAGATGCACAACTACATTGGGGAAAATAATCACACCACGCAAGGGTAAAACTGGCAGTTCATTAGAATGCATGTTTCCTCCTCCCCTCTAACAAGTAACTCCCCCGGTATTGATTATAAAATTTACTAGTTGCTAATTGCTGCTTTATTCTATAAACCTACCTTGATTTCCTCTTTTTTAGGTAGTGAAGATTGTAACGAACTCCAAATTCCGCCAGGTGTTTCAATGCCCCCGTCCCCGTGAAATACCCTGTTACACAAAAACTCCTTCTAATACCTCGCTAATATGGCTGACGGGTATTACTTCGATTTCTTTGTTGCTATAAAGATGCTGCCAATTTTTTTGCGGGATAAAAACTTTTTGGGCGCCCGCCTCCCGGGCCGCATCGATTTTGGCCGTCACACCCCCCACGGGGCAGATTAGCCCCCGTATGGAGAGCTCGCCCGTCATAGCCACGGTATGATCCACGGGATATCCCATCAATGCCGAATAAACAGCCACGGCAATACCCACTCCCGCGGAGGGGCCGTCTACAGGAACGCCGCCGGGAAAATTGAGATGCAGGTCGTAATCCCGCATATTTTTCTCCAGCAGGCGCCCCAAAACAGTGAGCACATTCTCCACCGAACCGCGAGCCGTCCCTTTGCGGCGCAACGTCCGCCCCGGCCCGCCTACTTCTTCCTCCTCAATAATGCCGGTAATTGTCAGGCGTCCTTCCCCCTCCCCCACAGGAGTAACCGCCGCCTCAATCTCCATGATGGCCCCCATAAAAGGTCCATAAACAGCCAGCCCGTTAACTAACCCCACCTGGGGGCTTGCCGGTATCTTTTTTTCGGGACGCGGCGATAGCCGGCTGTTATTGATTACCCATTCCATATCTTCCACATCCAACATTTTCTTCCCGCCGACCTGGGCAATCCCTGCTGCCAACTGCACCATATTCACAGCATCCCGGCCATTAACGGCAAAAGTGGCCACGGTTCCCAAAGCCTTCGCCGTAATTTCAAAATCGATGCGGCAGGCGGCATTGCAGGCAATTACACTTATTTCTTCCGCAGAGAGAATGCGAAAATATATTTCCAAGCAGCGGGAACGAACGGCGGGAGGCAACTCCTCGGGTTGACGCGTGGTGGCCCCAATCAAGCGAAAATCCGCCGGCAAACCGTTTTGAAAAATATCATGGATATGCCGGGGCACATTGCGCTCCTCACTATTATAATACGCACTTTCCAAAAAAACCTTGCGATCCTCTAAAACTTTGAGCAACTTATTGATTTGAAGAGGATGCAGCTCTCCAATTTCATCGATAAAAAGTATCCCGCCGTGAGCCCTGGTAACCGCCCCCGGTTTGGGTTGGGGCACCCCGGACAGGCCTAAAGGGCCAGCTCCCTGGTAGATCGGATCGTGGACCGTGCCCATCAACGGATCGGCAATACCCCTTTCATCAAAGCGCAAAGTGGTAGCATCGACTTCCACAAACTTGGCCCCGGCCCTAAAAGGAGAAAAATTATTTTTTTTGGCTTCCTCCAAAACTAACCGGGCCGCCGCCGTTTTCCCCACCCCCGGCGGGCCATAAAGCAAAACATGCTGGGGGTTAGGCCCACAAAGGGCTGCCCGTAAAGCTTTGAGCCCTTCTTCCTGTCCAATTATCTCTGTAAAAGAAGCAGGGCGCACTTTTTCTGCAAGCGGTTCCGTCAAAGAAAGGGAGCGCAAACGGTGAAGCTCCTCCATTTCTTTCGAAGTTTCTTTCTCCACCGCCACCTTGCTCCCCCTTTGATTACGCAAAAGATGCCAAAAATAAACGCCGATAATCAAAGCAACTACTACCTGAACTAAAGCAAACAGACCGGTCCAACCGGGCAAGATGCCTCCCTCCTTCTCGGTTTAAACATCGTTTATTAAACAACACTTTTAGATCCAGAACTGCTCTTAATTCCAGATCTATAGATCTGGATCTATTATTTCCCGAGAAAGAAGCAAATAACCGTTCAAGAAAAAAACAGGCGGGCAAAAAACCAGGCGGGGCGGGAAAATCGTAAAAACGGGGATTATAATCTAAAAAGGGTGGCTACCGGCGGAAGCCACCCCCTAGGAGCTAAGACGCTGAAACCTCTTTCTTTTTCCTCTTCCCAGAGGTCAAAAGCCGTGGCCTCTCTTCTTTTTTAACTACGCCCGTGGTGACAATACATTTATCGATATCATCCCTGGAGGGGATTTCATACATAATATCCAACAAAAATCCCTCCATAATACTGCGCAGGCCGCGGGCCCCGGTTTTGTGCCGCATGGCTTCATCGGCAATGGCTTCCAGTGACCCTTCCTTAAACTCCAATTGCACGCCATCCAATTCAAACATTTTTTGGTACTGTTTAACCAAAGCGTTCACCGGTTCGGTTAAAATTCTGACGAGGGATTCACGATCCAAAAGATCCAAAACAGCGATAACCTGCAGGCGCCCGACACATTCCGGGATCAAACCAAATTTGATTAAATCTTCCGGGTGTACCTTACGCAACACGTCACCGATTTTTAAATCAATTTTTGGCCGTATATCAGCACCAAACCCTATCCCCCCGCTGCCGGTACGCTTCAGAATAATTTTCTCCAAGCCATCGAACGCACCGCCGCAAATAAAAAGTATATTCGTGGTGTCTATTTGCATAAATTCCTGGTGGGGATGCTTGCGCCCGCCCTGGGGGGGGACGCTAGCCACGGTGCCCTCCAGTATTTTTAAAAGCGCTTGCTGCACACCCTCGCCCGAAACGTCCCTGGTAATAGAGGGATTTTCGCTTTTACGGGCAATCTTATCAAATTCGTCGATATAGACGATTCCCTTCTCCGCTTTTTCCAGATCGTAGTCAGCGGCCTGGATTAATTTGAGAAGAATATTCTCCACATCCTCCCCTACATAGCCTGCCTCTGTCAGGGAGGTAGCATCGGCAATGGCAAAGGGAACGTTCAAGAGTCGCGCCATCGTTTGCGCCAGAAGTGTTTTTCCCACCCCTGTCGGCCCAATGAGAATGATATTGCTTTTTTGTAGTTCAACATCGTCGATTTTTTGAGCGGCATTAACCCGCTTATAGTGATTATAAACAGCGACAGAAAGTACTTTTTTGGCATCCTCCTGCCCGATTACATATTTATTTAAAACCTCGTGTATCTCAGCGGGCTTGGGTAGATCTACAAAACTAAAATCAAGATCGTCACCCAATTCCTCTTCGATAATTTCGTTGCAGAGCTCAATGCACTCGTCACAGATATAAACGCCCGGCCCTGCTACCAGCTTGCGGACCTGATCCTGGGTTTTGCTACAAAACGAACATTTGAGCTGTCCTTTTTCATCGCTGAATTTAAACAAATCATTTCACCTCTTTACAAGTCCCCTTTTCTCCAAAACAGCATCCACCAATCCATAATCAACTGCTTCTTCCGCCGACATGAAAAAATCACGATCTGTATCCCTGGAGATACGTTCCACAGGTTGCCCCGTATGCACGGAAAGGATTTGATTCAAAGTTTCCCTAATCCGCAAGATTTCCCGGGCATGAATTTCGATATCCACAGCCTGCCCCTTGGCACCACCCAAAGGCTGGTGGACCATGATGCGAGAATTGGGCAGGGCAAAACGCTTCCCGTTAGTCCCCGCTGCCAGCAGCACCGCCCCCAAGCTGGCCGCCAACCCCACACAAATTGTCGAAACATCCGGCTTAATATATTGGATGGTATCGTAGATTGCCATCCCGGAATACACTTCCCCGCCGGGTGTATTGATATAAAGGTTGATATCTTTATCGGGATCCTCTGATTCCAAAAATAGTAACTGGGCGATAACAAGATTGGCCACAAGATCATTTACAGGAGTGCCGATAAAAATAATCCTGTCTTTTAAGAGGCGGGAATAGATGTCATAAGCCCTCTCCCCGCGGCTCGTTTGTTCCACAACTACCGGAACCAATTGCATTAGATTTTTCTCTGCCTCCATTCTGAAATCCTCCTAAAATAACATAGCAGCCATTTTTAGCCTACAACTTTTTTAAGCTTTTTCTGGACTGCTTATTAATCATTATTTTCCCCTGATCGGGGTGTGTTCTCTTAATCCTCTTCATTTCCTTCGTCCTGAAGATTACTTGCGGGGAAACCCGCTTCCCCGGAAACCTCCTGTTGCGCCTCCGCAACCAGTTCTTCTTCTGGCGACGGTGTTTGCAAAGATGAATTTTCTCCCGGCTCTTCTTCTTTTTCTTCTGCTGCTGCCGCCGCTGTTTCTTTCGCTGCTTCCTTCGTTGTTCCCCTTGTTGTTTCTTTTGTTGTTTCCTCTGCTGGTTCTGCTGCTGCCGCCGCTGTTTCCTCCACTTCAATAACGCGGGCATGTTCGACTAACAGGTCTATCGCCTTGCGGTAACGGATTTCGTGCGCCATAATATCGAGACGTCCCTGCTTAGCAAACAGTTCTTTTATCTCAGTTAAATCGGCTTCTTGTTTTTCAGCAATTTCCATGATCTTCAGATCAATTTCTTCCGGGGGGGCCTCAATCTCCTCAACTTTGATAATTGCATCCAAAACAAGGTTTGCTTTGGCGCGCTTGGTCGCTTCTCCCCGGTATCCATCCTTTAGTTTTTCCAAACCTCCTTCGATCATCTCTCCATATTGTTCTAAAGACAAGCCTTGCATACGCAAATAATATTCGTATTCCGACAGGAGAGACTCCAACTCCCTTTCCACCAACACGCCCGGAACTTCCACCTTCGATTCTTCAGCGGCTTTTTCAATTATTTTGCTTTCCAGATCCACCTTCTGCCTTTGCTGCAGCACTTCCTTCAGCTTCTTTTCCACATCGGCCTTAAACTCCTCTAGAGTAGAAAATTCCTCCGTTATTTCTTGGACAAAATCATCGTTTAACTCCGGCAATTGCGGCCTTTTAACCTCTTTAACCAGGACATCAAAAACCGCTTCTTTCCCGGCTAAATTATCCCGAAAATAATCTGCAGGAAAAGTTGCTTTTATTTGTCTTTTTTCATCTTTACGGGCACCTAAAAGCTGCTCTTCAAAACCCGGAATAAAAGTCTGGGAACCAATCTCCAAAGAATGGTTTTCCGCCTGGCCACCTTCAAACGACTCCCCGTTAATTTTACCCTCAAAATCAATAATGGCCAGATCTTTTTCCTGCAGCACCCCATCTTCCACAACTACCAGGCGGGCGTGTTGGGCACGTAAGGATTGCATATATTTTTCTACATCTTCAGGGGTTACCTCTTTTTTGACGTGTTCAACAGTTATTTCTTTGTACGCACACAGCTCCACTTCAGGCTTGACATCTACAGTAACCTTGAAAATTAGTGGTTTGTCTTTCTCCATCTGCACTAGTTCAAACTGTGGCTGATCGATCGGTTCAAGCTGGCATTCCTGCACAGCTTTGCTATATCCGGGATTAACCAGCATCTCCAATGCTTCTTCATACAAAATTTCCGGTCCAAAATGCGACTCGAGAACTTTGCGGGGGATTTTGCCCTTACGAAAACCCGGAAGACTAACCTTTTTAACAACTTTCCGGTAAGCCTGAACCAAAGCCTCATTTACTTCTACGTCCGGAATTTCAATCTCCATACGTACTTTATTGTCGTCTATTTTTTCCCACCTGTACACTTATTATGCCCACCTCCATGAATTTAACAGGAACTTAACATCCGGCCTAAATTATCTTTCCCGTGATGAAAAAAGACGCCGGTAAGGCGATTATTGCAAAAATACACCCATATTCCTTGAGCTTCTTACATTTTAACATAACTAATTCTGGCAAGCAATACGCAAAATATAAAGCCCGCCCCTCAATATTTAATTAATGATTTTGGCTATTTCCTAACAGGATTTAAGCCACTGGTCAAGAATAGTCTAGGCAGAGGGTATCACGTTATGAGGAAATTACCACGCTGTTACCGCCAACCTTCCGCAGTGGAGCTTACAGATTTGCCCCAAAAACCTTACAAAATCGCACATTAAAACTCAACAAAATTGCATCTTTCCCGGCATTTTTAAGAAATACCCCGGTAAATATAATATAAAAGAAAGGATGAATACCATGCTAAAATTTGATAAAAAAATGGTTTTCACCAGCCTGTTAGATCCCCGCGATAATTTTCAACTCAAAACAATCGAAACGGAGATCCGCTACGATCCCTTAACGGGTGAAACCGGCCGGCTGGCCCATTTAGGGATGATTAAACCACAAAAGGAGGACTTCTCCGCCTGGGATACCCCGGAAAACCATAGCCGCTGCCCTTTTTGCCCGGGCAATATTGAAAAAGTTACACCCCGCTTTCCTCCGGGGCTATTGCCAAAAGGCAGGTTGCACCGGGGCCAAACAACGATTTTGCCCAATCTCTCTCCCTATGATCAGTTTAGTGCCCTCGCCGTGATGAGCACAGCACACCTGGTACCCCTGGAAGAAATGACGGCCCCGCTGTTAAAAGATGCTTTCGGCGCCGCGCTTGAATTTCTCCGCATAATCGGCGCCCGGGCGGATGCTCCCCCTTACCCGCTCATCATCTGGAACTACATGCCCCCCTCCGGGGGAGGGCTCTTACACCCCCACCTGCAAGTAATTAGCAGCAGCTTCCCGGGCAACCTTTACCGCAAAACCCTGGCCAAAAGCAAGGAATATTACCGGCAATGCGGTCAAAATTACTGGCAGGATCTCTGCGTTACCGAAATGAAAAAAGGGGAGCGGTTTGCCGGCAAGATAGGAAATGGTTTTTGGCTGACCCCCTTTGTGCCCCTGGGGGTTTTAGGGGAATTCATGGCTGTCTTTCCAGAGGTTCGGACTGTTCTGGAGCTGGATGAACAAACGCTCCAGGACCTGGTTACAGGAATGGAGCGCTTATTTGCTTACTTTCAAAGTGTGGGAATCACCAGTTTTAATATGGGGCTTTTTTTTGCCCCTGCCAGGGAAACTGAAGATTGTTTTTCCCTGCACGCCCGTTTTATTCCCCGCACCTTTTTAAATCTGGTCCAAAAACCCCCGGATACCAATGCGTTGCAGGTAGCCCTGCAGGAACCTTTCGCCGTCGTCCACCCGGAAAAACAGTGTGCTGAGTTAAAGGGTTTCCTGGAAATATAGAACATTTGGAAACCGCCGGGAATTTATTATTTACTGGGGAAAACCGGGGGCAGGTTGCGCTTGTGCTCGCTGGACTGCTGCAAGGTTTTAATCTTTTCCTGCAAGGCAAGCGCAATCTCTTCCCCCTGCAGGTAAGCATCCAATTCCGGGTAGGAAAACCCCATTTCATCCTCATCAGTCTGCCCTTCCCAAAGCCCTGCCGTCGGCGGCTTATCAATTATATCCAAGGGAATACCCAGGTAATGGGCCAGCTCCCAGACCTCTTCTTTTAGAAGGTTGCCCAAAGGTTCCAGATCGACCCCGGAATCACCGTGTTTGGTAAAATAACCGATAAGAATTTCGCTTTTATTCCCGGCCCCGATCACCCGGTAATGCAGCCGGGCCGACCAATAATAAAGGGCCGCCATGCGCAGGCGCGGCTTAATATTTGCCGCTGCCATGCTCTGCCAGATCTCCGGATCTTCCACCTCTTTTTCCCCCGTTAAAGCCCGCAACATTTGCGTGAAAACATCATCTAGTTTTATAACTTTCACCGAAATATCAAATTTCCTGGCGACGAGCCCGGCATGTTCCTGGTCTTCTGGCTGGCTATAACAAGGCATAATTAAACCCAAAGAGTAGGGGCCAAACACTTTTTTACACAATACAGAGACCACCGCCGAATCGAGGCCACCACTTAAACCAAAAATAGCACCCCGGCCACCCGTAGAATAAACCATTTCTCTTAACCAGTCCATAATTTCCCGGCAGATTTTTTCTGAAGACAATATTCTGAGGCTCCTTTCTTTTGATTCTGCTTTTATATGATTGATTCTACTGCATAAATTCTATTTGCAAGGCGTTCGCTGAAATCAGCATCCCTTCGACTGACAATTTTTCGCCCGGCTCACGGGGAGAGGAGCAGAAGGAGAAACTGGAGGAGATACAGGCAAAGGCCAAAGGCCTCCTTTTTCCAGTGATTTGCTAAACCTGCGGTACAAAAAGGGATAGCGTGCCACCATATAATCCACCAGCTCGCTCATTTCCTGCCTTTTAGTTTCCCCGGCCAAAGGGCAGGGGTTTTTGATTACCGGCAGGTTTTCCCGCCGGGCCAGGGAAGCAATTGTGTGCCGGGGCAGGTTGATCAGGGGCCTAATCAGGTAAAGTGCACGGCGATCAAGGTAGGTGTTGGGTTTAAAAGTCTCCAGCCTTCCGCTATAGATGAGATTTAGAAAGAAAGTTTGCAGCGCATCGTCCAAATGGTGCCCCAGAGCCACGCGGTTACAGCCCAAATCCCGGGCGGCCTTGTGTAATGCCCCCCGCCTTAATTTAGCGCACAAGGCACAGGGGTTCTTCTCTTGGCGCAGTTCAAATACTATTTTCTGGATAAGCGTCTTTTCCCGGTGAAAAGGCACCTTAAAGCGCAAACACAAATCTTCAAGCGGGGCTGTATCCATCTCCCAACCCAGATCCACAAAAATAGCCTGCAAAGTAAAAGGGAAAGGGGCCTGGGACTGAACTAAAGATAAAATATATAGGAGAACGCTGCTGTCCCTGCCCCCTGAAACGCCAAGGGCTACCCGATCCCCTTCCTGCAGCATGGCATATTTGATGATCGTCTTTTTGACTGTCGTTAAAAACCATTTGCGATCATTTCGGCTCAATTTTTCCCGGCCTTTCGTTTCTGCTGCTCGCTGAACTGCCACTAGCAATCTACAGCCCTAAACCTACAACCCCAAAAATTCCTTTATTTTTTCCCTGTTCCCCCTGAGGAGTGCTAACCGGAGAACATAGGGCAGGTGTTTTTGACGCCCGGCCCCCAACCAAAAAGAAAGGCAGTTGAGGTAAATTTCGCGATAATCCTCCGCAGCAGAAATGAGGTCCTCGGCGGCCTTCTCTTTTGTATCCCCGGTTCCCCAAAGATCGAGTTCTGCAACATAAGCGATCCAGATACCAAAGATATGTTCCTTTTCCCATTCAACCTGGCAGGAGTATTTCTCCAAAAGGATCCCTGCCAATCTTTCCCCTATTACCCAGGCTCCCGCAAAAGGTTTTTGCCCATCAGCAGGTTCTTGCCCGTCAATAAAAAAAATACGCAACAAGTGGTTGGAATCCTCGATGATAGCCGCTAATTGTTTCTCCACCTCGTTCAACGGAAATTGGACCATTTTACCACCCCGGAGGAAATTCTGGCTTCAGATCTGCAGCCCTGCCCTTAAAGATCGAACGGCCTTTAATCCTTGCTACACACCGCTTACATCTTATCACATAACTATCCAGCAGGAAATGGTACTTTTCTAAATTTTAACAGATATGCCCACCGGAAACCTAAAAAGGTGCTAAATTTTCCGCGCCAACAATTTTTTGTATCAATAGTTTTTGTATCAACAATTTTTTGTATCAATAGTGTTTAATGTCGCTAGTTTTTGATTGACATCCCGGCCAGCAACTGTTAAAATTAATCGAAAGTAATAAGGATCCTTTAAACCAGTCCGGAGAGGCTGGAAAGGAGTTTTGGGGTTACTTGCATTTTACTGTGACTTTTTGTCCTCCTGGGTCTGCTCCGGCAGCAGGAGGTTTTTTTGTGAAAATGAATGCTGAAGCCCGGCTTATCCTCGAAGACGGTTCCCTCTTTAAAGGCCGCTCCCGGGGGGTCAACGGGGAAGCCCAGGGTGAAGTTGTTTTTAATACCAGCATGACGGGTTATCAAGAAATAATTACAGATCCTTCGTGTTGCGGCCATATTTTAACGATGACTTTTCCACTGATGGGCAGCTACGGTATTAATAAGGAAGATTTTGAATCCAGAAGCCCCTTTTTAAGGGGCTTTATTGCACGCGAAATCTGTTCATCGCCCAGTAACTGGCGGGCAGGGCAAAGCCTGCCAGATTACCTGCTGGAACAGAACATTATCGCCATGGATAGTGTGGATACGCGGGCCCTCGTGCGCTTGATCCGGGAAAAGGGCAGCCTGCGGGGAATACTCACCACTGCCGGCACATCCTACCCCCTGCTTTTGGAAAAAGTTAGGCAATCCCCCGCTATCTCCACCCGGGACCTCGTCGCCGCAGTCTCCACCCCGGAGATCTACACCTTAGGAAATGGCCCGGGAAACGACCCCAACCAGGAACATGAAAATGGGAGCAGGAACGATAACAACGCTTGGAGCGAAAGCACCGGCTGGAGCGGGAGGCGCGGGCCACATCTCGCCATCCTGGACCTGGGCCTAAAATTTTCACTGTTACGCCTGCTGCAAGCCCGGGGTTGCCGCATCACCGTAGTGCCGGCGGCAATGCCCGCTACAGATATTATGCAACTTAAACCCGCTGGCCTCGTGCTCGCCGGCGGCCCAGGGGATCCCCGCCAGGCTAAAACGGCAATCGAAACAGTACAAAAGTTAGCCGGCAAAATCCCCCTTTGGGGCCTGGGCCTCGGCCACCAAGTCATCGCCCTCGCCCTCGGAGGCAAAACCTACAAACTCAAATTCGGCCACCGGGGAGACAACCACCCGGTCAGAGATCTTCGCACACAAAAGATATCTATTACCTCTCAGAACCATGGTTTTGCCGTGGAAGAAGCAAGCCTGCCGCCCGGCCTAACCGTTACCCACCGCCACCTGCACGATGACACGGTAGAAGGGCTGCAGGACAAAAAGCTTAAAATCATAACCTGCCAGTATGCCCCCGGCGATTTACCGCCCGGGGATTTCCCGGGATGGAAGGAGGCTTTCAGTAATGCCTAAAAACCCGCAGCTAAAAAAGATCATGGTCATCGGCTCTGGCCCCATCGTCATCGGCCAGGCCGCCGAATTTGATTACGCCGGCTCCCAGGCCTGCCGGGCCCTGAAGGAAGAAGGCCTCTCCGTAATCCTTATCAACAGCAACCCGGCAACGATCATGACCGACGTCCATATGGCTGACCGTGTTTATTTGGAACCGCTCACCGCAGATTTCGTCACACGTGTTTTAGAAAGAGAAAGGCCTGACGGTCTTTTACCCTCCCTCGGCGGGCAAACCGGCCTGAACACAACCCTCGAAGTAGCTCGGCGGGGAGTGCTGGAACGCCTGAACATCCAACTATTGGGCACCCCCCTGGCCGCCATCGAAAATGCGGAAAACAGGGAAAAATTTAAGCAGATCATGGGGAAAATTGGCGAACCTGTTCCTCCCAGCGGCGTCGTCTCCAATTTTAAAGATGCACTGGGTTTCGCCGCGGAAATTGGCTTTCCCGTAATCGTGCGGCCGGCCTATACCCTCGGCGGCACCGGCGGGGGGATAGCCACCAATCCGGAGGAGTTACTGTCCATCGCCCGCCGCGGTTTAAAATACAGCCCCATACATCAACTGCTGATTGAAAAAAGTGCTGCCGGCTGGAAAGAAGTAGAATTTGAAGTAATGCGGGACAGCGCCGGCAACTGCATCACGATCTGCAGCATGGAAAATATCGATCCCCTGGGCATACATACCGGAGACAGCATCGTCGTAGCCCCGGCCTTAACGCTGAGCAGCCGGGAATACAGGATGTTGCGCAGCGCCTCTTTGAAAATTATCGAGGCCCTGGGCATCGAGGGAGGCTGCAATGTCCAGTTTGGGCTGGATCCCTCCAGTTTTCAGTATTACGTCATTGAAGTGAACCCCAGGGTTAGCCGCTCCAGCGCTTTGGCTTCCAAGGCAACCGGCTACCCCATTGCCAAAGTGGCCAGTAAAATAGCTATCGGGTTGCATCTGGATGAAATCCCCAATGCCGTCACCGGCGAAACAACGGCCTGTTTTGAGCCCTCCCTCGATTACTGCGTGGTCAAGTGCCCCCGCTGGCCTTTTGATAAATTCGCCCAGGCCGACCGTTCCCTGGGAACACAGATGAAATCCACCGGCGAAGTTATGGCCCTTGGACGTTCTTTCCAGGAAGCCTTGCTCAAAGCAGTGCGCTCACTGGAGCTAGACGTTTTGCACCTGGCGCTGCCGGAGTTAAGCAAAATGTCAACCGCTGACTTGTGCCAGGAACTCTCCTCCCCCACCGACCGTCGCCTTTTTGCCGTGGCCGAAGCCCTGCGCCGGGGTCTTTACCCGCTAAAGATCAATGACCTGACCAAAATCAATCTTTTTTTCCTGCACCAGATCGAGGAGATCATTCATCTGGAGGATAAACTCAAGGCCTGCAGGCCGGCGGCGGCAGGAAACCTGGCAGGGCAGAGAAAGCCGGCGGATCCAGAAGACCCGCCCGATCTGGAAAACCCGCAGGATTTAGGAGATCCAGGAAATCCGGAGAGCCCGAAAATTCGTGATAATCAGGGGAATCAGGAACGCCAGGGGAGACTAACCCCGGAGCTGCTTTTTTCCGCCAAACGCCTTGGTTTTGCCGATCGGGCCATCGCCGATCTGATGAATACAACAGAAAAAGAAATCCGTGCTAAAAGGCAAAAACACGGTATTCAGCCGGTTTATAAAATGGTCGATACCTGCGCCGCAGAATATGCGGCAGCCACCCCCTATTATTATTCCACCTATGAAAAGGAAACAGAGGTCCCTGCCTCCACCCGGAAAAAAGTCGTCGTCCTCGGTGCGGGGCCCATCCGCATTGGGCAGGGCATCGAATTCGATTATTGTTCCGTCCATGCCGCCTGGGCCCTGCGGGAAGAAGGCCTGGCCTCGATCTTCATCAACAACAATCCAGAAACTGTCAGCACAGATTTCGATACCTCCGATCGGCTTTACTTTGAACCTTTGGTCTTTGAAGATGTCCTTCACGTGCTGGAGGCCGAAAACTCACAAAGCGCCGTCGTCCAATTTGGCGGCCAAACGGCTATCAACCTTGCCGGGCCCCTGGCCGGAGCAGGAATCAAGATTATTGGCACCGCCGTAGAAGATATCGATGCGGCCGAAGATCGCCGCCGTTTCGATGAATTACTGGAAGAATTAGACATCCCGCGCCCGCGGGGCGGCACAGCTACCGCCGTGGAACAGGCCGAAATAATCGCCCAAGAAATCGGCTACCCCGTGCTAGTCCGTCCTTCTTACGTGCTGGGCGGCCGTGCCATGGAAATTGTTTATAATAGCAAAGATTTAAAGGAGTACATGACCTCGGCCGTAAACGTTTCGCCGCACCACCCGGTGCTAATCGATCAATACCTCAAAGGCATTGAGCTGGAGACAGATGCCATCGCCGATGGCCGGGAATGCCTCATCCCCGGGATTATGGAACACATTGAAAAAGCCGGTATTCATTCCGGTGACAGCATTGCCGTCTACCCCCCCCTCCATGTTACGCCGCAGTTGCAGCAACAGCTCGTTTCCTATACGACATCATTGGCCCGGGCCCTAAAAATTAAAGGATCCCTAAATATTCAATACGTCTACCACGAGGGCACTCTTTATGTCATCGAAGTCAACCCGCGTTCCAGCCGGACCGTTCCCTTCCTGAGCAAAGTAACCGGCGTGCCAATCATCAACCTGGCTACAAAAATCTCCCTGGGCAAAACAATCGCTGCTTTGGGTTACGCAGGAGGCCTTCTCAAACCGCAACCATTTATCGGCGTAAAAGCACCCGTTTTTTCCTTTGCCAAACTCTACCAGCTTGAGACCTCCCTGGGGCCGGAAATGAAATCTACGGGCGAGGTGCTAGGCATTAACCGGTCCCTACCACAGGCTCTTTACAAAGCACTGCTTGCCGCAGAGCTCGATCTGCCTTCCCACGGGAATATGCTGGTGACGATTGCCGACAAAGACAAAAAAGAATCTTTGCCACTGCTTCAAAAACTTAGCAGCATGGGCTTTATTATTAACGCTACCAGGGGAACAGCCATCTTTTTAGAGGACGCCGGCCTGGAGGTAAAGCGCATTAATAAAATCCGGGAAGGCTCCCCGCATGTACTCGATCTGATCCATTCCGGTAAAATAAACTTCGTGCTCAACACTCTGACCAAAGGGAAAATGCCCCACACAGACGGCTTCCGCATCCGCCGGGCCGCAGCGGAACACAATATCCCCTGCTTCACTTCGCTGGATACCGCCCTTGCCGCGGGGAAAATACTGGAAGAGATGAACAAGGGCGAAGACCGCAGCGTCCTTTCCCTACAGGAATATCTGGCCCTTAGCCAATAGCCAAACCCTTACCCCATAAATAATTACTTTTTTTTAGGCGGCTAATAGTTTTTTAGTCAAGAATAAGTTACAATCAAAAAAGAGAGTAATAGCAAATAGATCATAAAAAGAGGTGGGCTTGCATGTCAGTCAATAAAGTCATTATTATGGGTGCGGCGGGCAGGGATTTTCACAATTTTAATACCTACTTCCGCCATAACCCGGCTTACCAGGTGGTAGCTTTTACAGCAGCACAGATTCCGGATATCGAAGGCAGGCTTTATCCCCCCGGGCTGGCGGGGGAAAATTACCCGGAAGGCATCCCCATTTATGCGGAAGAAGAGTTGCCGGCGTTGATTAAAAAGCATGCCGTCGATCAGGTGGTGTTCGCCTACAGCGATGTTTCCCACGAGGACGTCATGCACAAAGCATCGTTAGTTTTGGCCTGCGGGGCGGACTTCCGGTTGATGGGGCCCCGGACGACCATGCTGCGTTCAAAGCGTAAAGTGGTGGCGATCACCGCCGTCAGAACCGGCGGCGGGAAAAGCCAGACCACCCGCTACATCGCCCAATTGCTGGCAGAGGCCGGCCACAAGGTAGCCGTCATCCGGCACCCCATGCCCTACGGCGATCTGGAAGAGCAGGTGGCGATGAGGTTTGCCAGCTATACCGATCTGGATTTATTTAAATGCACAATTGAGGAAAGAGAAGAATTTGAACCCCATATCGATCAGGGGATCGTCGTCTATGCCGGTGTGGACTATGAACAGATACTGCGCCAGGCGGAAGAAGAAGCAGATGTGATCCTCTGGGACGGGGGCAACAACGACCTCTCCTTTTATTTTTCCGATTTATACATCGTCATCGCCGACCCGCACCGTGCCGGGCATGAAACCGCCTACCATCCCGGGGAAACCAACCTGCGCCTGGCAGATATCGCCCTCATCAACAAAGTTGACACAGCAGATCCTGCAGATGTAGAAGCCGTCAGGGAAGCAATTGTCAAAAATAATCCTGATGCAAAAATCATCCTCACTAACTCGCCGATCACCATCGAGCAACCGGAGCTGGTGCGCGGCAAAAAGGTCCTGGTAGTAGAAGACGGCCCCACACTGACCCACGGCGGCATGGCCTACGGCGCCGGTACGCTTGCCGCTCAAAAAATAGGTGCCGGCGAACTCATCGACCCCCGGCCCTATGCAGTCGGCAGTATCCGGGAAACCTTCGCCAAATACACCCATCTCGACAAGTTGCTGCCGGCCATGGGCTACGGGGCAACCCAGATCAGGGAACTGGAACAAACTATCAATAAATCGCCGGCAGAAGTAGTCGTCATCGGCACTCCTATCGACCTGCGCCGGATCATGACCCTCGAAAAATCGGCCGTAAGAGTAAAATACACCCTGGAAGAAGCAGGCCCACCTCAACTGGCGGCACTGCTGCAAAAAATATTCCAGTAGAATGGGCGTTTTTTGATTTCCTGTAAAAATGATTCTACTGCAGAATGTAATTTTTGCAGTAGAATCGTAAAATATAAGTTGGAGGCCGCCCGTCAATGGGTAGCCTCCAACTTATTTTTTTCCAACTTAGGATAACCCGGCCTTCAAATTAGATGATCTGCATGCTTTGCCGCCAAACGGCGCGCTTACCGGACAAAACAGGTAAATCCTTAATATCCGGTGCCCGGAGCCTGACAGGCATTGCATTATCATCCGAATTTTCTACAGGCCTTAAACCACTTCTTGTTCTTCAACGAAGGAAACAAACCGCATAAAGATAGCTGCACACTGTGCTCTGGTAGCCTGGCCCTGCGGCACGAGGGTCGTTTCAGTAACTCCTGCCAGCAGGCCATGCTTCACCGCCCACGCCATTGCTGTTTTCGCATAATTACTAACCGCACTTTTATCTGCAAAGGCGTTCAGGGCTTCGGCATCGTAGCTAAGATCATAACCTTTGTGCTGAGCATAGTTATACAGGAATACTGCCATCTGTTCCCGCGTCAGAACACCTTCAGGGTTAAACTGCGTCTTGTTCATTCCCAGGGTAATTCTGTTCTGATAAGCCCAGGCAACGGGGTTTTTATACCAATCCTGCTGCAAATCGGTGAATTCCGAACTGCCCGCGGGTATATTCTCGTCACCATCGAATTCAAGCCTGCTCAGAATGGTTACAAACATCCCGCGTGTAACTGGAATATCAGGGCCGAACATATCCGCAGCAACACCCTTGAACAAACCATTTATTGTAGCATACCTAATAGGTCCATAGTACCAGGCTTCTTCCGAAACATCCTTAAACCCGGGGTAAACACCTGCCGGCGGCTTGGTTGCCGGCGGTTCTACCTCAGGAACGATGGTCTCTTCCTCTTTTTTCTCAGGTTCAGTTGGGGTGCTGCCACCGCCGCCTCCACCACCGCCACCGCCACCAGAAGGTACCGCAGTCCATTTGGCATAGACGATGATATCAGCGGTTACCGGTGTCGATGCTGTAAAGGCATTGGCAAAGGTCACATTATCGGTAAACCAGCCGCCAAAGGTAT
>CAZRVU010000018.1:0-39233 GCA_964603615.1 uncultured Desulfovibrionaceae bacterium | reverse complement strand
CACATTGGAGTGCAAACGCCGAAGGAACCAACCCGAACATTAACGTATTAATAGACCGGGATAAAGTAATAGTTGCACATTTCAAGCAGGATGTTCCTGAGCCATCTAAACCCGGTGATCCAGGTGGAATGGGAGATCCCAAGCTGGTTAAGTGAGAAAAAAGCATTCTGCAGGGTGTAGAAAAAGCAGAGCAGCGGCTTAGGAACATTATTTTTGACGTTTCGATTAAAAACCATGATCGGAAATATTGCGGTAGCAAAGTGGCTGCGATGCATAATGGATACAAAATCGAGGATGGAAAGGTAATTGTATTCGTAGATTTGTACGAAGTAGACGGCGAGAAGTGGTGGGAAAATGAAGACATGCTAATATTTGTGCTTTCGCATGAGGCTGGACATGCAATTTATTCGGTGGACGCGGAGTTGAGGTTTGATTTTCGAGAACAGTTGATGCAGCGGATGATGCAGCGGACCGAAAAAACGGAACTACAGGAATACGTTGAAGAATATTATCCCTTTTGGCTTTGGGATGGAGAAATGTTCGCATATAAATTCCAAGGGTGGGCTGCTGGTGTAGATGAATGGTGTGGCACAAAAATAACTACAGACCTGATTAAAAGTTGTGAATATGTTAGAAATTGGATAAATGAATAAAAGCAGGCCACTGTGGGGCGTTTAAAGGGGGTTAAAAAGGGGCAAGGAAGGGGGGTAGGTATGAGGTGGAAGTAGAAAGGGCTTAAAATGGAAGTGAGCGCTGTATCGTGCGTTTTACTGTAGGATCAGGATAAAAAATAACTGAATACCGTGGTGGATTAGAGCAATCCGAACCCGGGTTCGGATTGCTCTTAAGGGAAGAACGTTTTCGGAAGGACAAAATGTCCTCCCCAAGCTATTCTTTTTCCTGATCCATAAAATAACATTTTTGGAAAAAACAAATGGTGCATACTCGTATTCACTATGGCCTGCAGGGGTTTAGTGGGGTTAGAAGTGGTAAGTGCAGAATATGCACAAAGCAAAAGCACCGGGAGCTTTTTAACAAAGACATATCTTACAGAAAGGGGTTATGGAATAATGTTTGAAATGATAGATCCGAAAAGCATAAAAAAGACAGATGTACAAGACCTACAAGGGAAAATTATTGATGTCAAAGAAATCAAAAAAATATTTAGTTGCGACAGGAACACAATTTATAACTGGAGAAGGAAAGGTTTATTACGGATGGTTAGAATCGGCGGCAAATTATTCGCAAGTAAGCAGGATATAGAAAAATTAATTAAAAGGGTTACAGGATAAAAGGCCAAAAAACCGCTACCCTTAACCGAGGGTAGCTATAAATAGATAACAAATCGATTGATAGTTGGGCAGGGTTTTCCTTGCCCAACTATTATTTTTTATCGAGAAGCGATTTTATCATAAACCAAGTTTTAGAAAACTAAAAACGACAAATATGCACGGGAACAGGATAACCTGCTCCTGTGTTTTTTTATTTTAAACTTAAAAGGAGTGCTATTCAATGAAGCTATTAAAAGTAACACAAGTTATGGAAAAACTTAGTATCAGCAGGGGAAAAGCTTACACGATGATCAAAAAAGGCGTTATCCCTTCGGTGAATATTGATGGTTGCATTCGTGTCCCAGAAAATTTATTAAATGAAGTGCTTTACCGAAAGTTGGGCATAGAAGGAAAAACCGATATGAAAACAGAAAACATCTATGTCCTTTCTGGCGGCGAAGCCGGAAGGAGCGAAGAATAAAATGTCAAATAAATTAGACATAGTAACCGGGGATTATTTTCCGGTTACCGACCCAAAAACCAAAAAACAAATAGTGACTAAGGAGGGCAGAAAGTGGCAGATTGTAGCATATTTACCACGGCAATACGGGGACGAGCGTCGCCCGAGAAAATATCACAATATTCATGGTTCAGAAAGATACGCCCAAAGAGAAACACAGAAATTTATCATGCAGTTAAACAAAAAACTTAACGAAAACTATATTTCCAGTGATTTTTGTGTTGATACTACAAAAATAAACTTTGGTGATTATCTTCAAACATGGCTCCAAAACAGTAAAAGAAGATTAAAGGTAAGAACATGGGAAGGTTATATGCTAATAGCGAATAAACACATCTTGCCGTTGATAGGGCACATCCCTTTGTTCCAAATAACCCCCTATCATATCAGTATGTTCAAAGAAAAAAAATTATCTACCGGGTTAAGCCCTTCAACAGTCAATAAACATTTAGCTGTTATCAGTGGTGCTCTAGAAAATGCTGCTTTGCCCGAAAAAAATCTTATACCCCATAACCCTGCTACGCTTGTTAAGCGTGCGACAGGTGGGGATAAGAACATGGCGGCCATAAATTGTTTAAAGGTAGAAGAATTGAACAATCTTTTATCCAGGCTATCAGCTCTTTACTCTATGAGGGGAGCAAAAAAAACAACTGAAGTTATAGAAAGGTTGCAATACCTAGGCTTCACCGACAAAGAAACCAAATCTCCCAAAGCATTGTACAAGCTGAAAACAGCTCAACTTTACCCTATAGTATATTTAGCAGCAAAGACAGGTATGCGTTTAAGCGAACTCCTTGCTTTAAAATGGAATGACATTGATTTTAACAAAAAAGAAATCTTAGTTGTCAGGAGCTCTCATTACGGGAAGAAAGAAGGCCCGGAAAGCTCGCAGCACTACAATACAACCAAGGAAGGTGTGCCAAAGTCCTATATTGATATAACAGAAAAAGACGTAGAATTTCTTAAACAGCACAAAATAGACCAGACAAAGCAAAAATTGTCTTACGGTGGTTGTTACCATAACCATAACTTAGTCTTTGTTCGCAAAAATGGTACTCACTTTAGAAACGGCACTGTAAGCAAGGAGTTTTCTGATTTTGCTAAAAGCAATGGTTTCAATATTACATTTCACGGCCTTCGCCATACCCATCTAACGTTTCTTGCTGCTGCAGGGGTTCCTATAATGTATGTAGCCCGTCGTGCCGGGCATCTTAAAGTATCTACGACACATGATTTTTACAGCCATGCAGAGAAAACCGAAGGGTTTAATCTGGGGAAAATATTTGAGCATACAATGGAAACAGGTAAGATCAGCCTGGAAGAAATTGAAATAACAAAGCCGAAAATCGTAACAATTTTAAACCAGGTTGGCAATTAAAAAACCAAATGTCCAACTCCGATCCAATTCTGCTATTTAAAAGGGCAATTATGTCAAAATGGGCAAAAAAAGGGATACCTTATAGAGGGCGTCTACATCGGTATCCGTAGGGTTTTTTCCTGGTACGCCTGGCAGGGATCGAACCTGCGACACCCGGATTAGGAATCCGGTGCTCTGTCCCCTGAGCTACAGGCGCATGTAACGATAAAATTAGCTTTTGCAGAGTCCTGCATTTGCAGAGGGGCCCTGGCAGTAATTGTTGGTAAAATGGTACGCCCGCAGGGATTCGAACCCCGACTTCAGGCTCCGGAGGCCTGCGTGATATCCCTTTCACCACGGGCGCATCAGATTTTTAATTTGCCAGATCCCATGCATTTCGATAATAGCATCTTCCCCTTTAAAAGTCAAACGTGGAAAAATCCTCACAAACCTCCACCGCGTCGGTATCCTGCGGCTAAATTCCTTCCTTTCCAAAGAATACAGCAGGATAAAGGTATTTTTTGAAAATGTTTTCAAAATAGCCGTCCAGGCTACCTTCTAGCGGTGGCACTGAAGGAAAAAAACCTTGCATACATTATCAGGGAATAACCAGTCAATATGGTTAATTTTGCATAAAAAGCAGGAAGGATATGTTTTATGTAGAAATTTAAACTAATGCACGCTTTTTACGGTAGGATATTTCTAGCAGGCTTAAACAGTACTTTAAACAGTCTAGAGGGTTAGATCTCAAAATGATGCACTTCAAACAATGAATTTATCTGCATTTGCACATTGACTGCATCTGTGTCTGCACAATGAACACCCCAGTGTTTATACGATCGCTCAGAAAACCTCAACAATTGTACGTAGGAAAAAAGAACAAAAAGGGGCTAATTAGCTAAGAGATAAATAATGAAGTAAAAAGCTGCATTTTGATAAAAAGCATTTGGAGGGGTGGCGAACGTGAAAGTTGAGCAGAAAGCAGTGCAGGAAGCCATTGTTTATCTCGGGGAAGAGATTAGTATTTCAAATTCCGACGAATTGAAAACAGTTTTACAGGATTTATACGATAAAAGCTTTAAAACGATTGCAGTAGATTTTTCAATAACAACGATGATCGATAGTTCTTGCCTCGGGAAGCTTTTGATGTTTCAAAAAAAACTTAAAGAAAGCAACAGGAAACTTATTATTATCAATGTTACCAGTAAACATATTAGGAAAATGTTTGACCTGATTCAACTGCATAAAGTGATCAGCATTGTTGACTGAAAAAGGGGGTTAAGTGTGCTGACGAATCCTAATGGTGTTGAAGGACATGCTTTAAACAGGGAAGGGCGCCTGCAGGAGTTACAACAGGCCGCGATGGAAATCCTGACTAACCTGGCGGAAGCAGATAACCTCCCCTGGACTGTTCAGATCATTTTACTTAAAATAATCAGTACTACCGGGGTTCAAGCTGGCGCAATTAGATTAAACGACAAAGAAGACTATATTTTTACAGATCAGGAAAAAATGATCGGCTTTGATAAAAATATGTCCCTTGATTGCAGCTTTGATCGAAAATTAGTCTTGTCCAGCATCTCCGCTCGGGGTAGTATTCTTCCCTGTGTATTCGAGAGGGAACTGGCTACTTCTGGGAGTTTTTTTTGCCCAAACATTCCTCAATGGTATGCAATAAATGCCCTATCTAACCCAAATGGCAAGCAATGCTGTGAAAAATGCAAAGAGCTGGGATATAAAACTGCGGTAATGGTACCGATAAAAACTGTAGGGGAAACCTTGGGCCTGATTCATCTTTATGATACCAGGGAAAAGGCGCTCTCCCTCGATGATGTTGCTTTTCTGGAGAAGATATCCAGATCCCTTGGTTATGCACTCCAGCATTTACAAGATCAGGAATTCATTCGCAGGAGTGAAAAACAGTTTCGCTTTCTAACGGAGAACGCCAGGGATATTGTTTTCCGTATGCAAATTTATCCTGAAAAAAAATTAGTCTATGTAAGCCCGGCTTCCACTTTTATCAGCGGCTATTCTCCTCAAGAATTCTATGCAGATGAGATGCTTCTTAAAGAAATAGTCCACCCCTTTGACTATCCCGAATACCAAAGCGTTATCAGCAGCGGTATGGATTTTAGTAAATCTATTACGATCAGGTTGATGCATAAGGATGGCCGGGTCATCTGGGTGGAGCTGCGCTGTGTCCCTATTTATAACAGGGGCAAAGTGGAGGTAATCGAGGGTATTGCCAGGGATATTACGAGGCGCGTGCGGGCAGAGCAGGAGTTAAAGTCAAGCTATGAACGGCTGAAGACTTTTTCTTCGATGATTCTCAAGGCACAGGAGGAAGAAAGAATTCGTATTTCCAGGGAGCTCCATGACGAAGTAGGCCAGGCCTTAACTGCCGTGAAGCTAGATCTGCAGGTGGTTAAAGAAAAATTTAAAAAAGAAGCCCTTGGTTTTCAGGAAAGGTTGTCGGAGAGCATCTGGCTTATTGATACGACATTGGAACGTGTGCGAAAACAGGCTGTTTCACTGCGACCACCGGCTTTGGACCATATGGGCCTGGTTGCTGCCGTCCAAAATATGGCGCAGGGATTTAGCCGCAGGACCGGTATTGAGGTAGAAGTAATTGCCGGTGACAGGATCGCCAGGTTTTCCAGCGAAGTGGAGACGGCACTTTTCCGATGTATCCAGGAGGCACTAACTAATATTGCCCGCCATTCCGGGGCAAAAAAAGCGGCAGTTAAACTAAAATATTCTTCTGGCAGTATATCTATTAGCGTAAGGGATGATGGCAAGGGTTTTGAACGGGAAGCATTGGGCGTATCCCCGGATCGTCTTGGGCTTGTGGGGATGCAGGAAAGGATTAAGCTTTTGAATGGAAGTTTCAAAATTGATTCCAAACCCCTCTGGGGCACGCGTATTACGATTGTGATACCGTTAGAATAATTAGTATAAACTGGAATTATAATTTAAATTATGTAGATGGGGAATGAAAAAGTTGCGAGTTCTTTTGGCCGATGATCATGCTATTGTCCGGCAGGGGCTGCGTGCACTGATTGAAAGTGACGGTACTGCCAGGGTAATTGGGGAAGCTAAAGATGGCAGGGAGGCTGTATATTTAGCCGAAAAATTAGTCCCCGATGTTACCATTATGGATATAGCTATGCCCGGCCTAAACGGGCTGGAAGCCGTCCGGCAGATTAAAGAACGTTTTCCGGAGATCAAAGTGATCATTCTTTCCATGTATGTTGAAGATATCTATGTCTACCAGGCACTAAGAACGGGTGCTGATGGTTATGTCCTCAAGAGCTCTGCTTTTGAGGAGTTAAAGCTGGCGCTAGAGGCCGTAAAAAAAGGAAAAATCTATCTTAGTTCTTCGGTATCACAGGTTTTGGTCCGGGAATTTTTAAAAACTAGTCCTTCTTCCGAGGCCTTCCGGCTTATTGAGAAGCTGACTCCACGGGAAAGGGAAATCATCCAGCTTTTGGCCGAAGGGAAAAGTCGAAATGAGATTGCTGAAATATTATCCATAAGCCCCAAAACAGTGGACAGACACCGGGAAAACCTTAAAACCAAGTTAAATATTCAGAAGGAAGAAGAATTTTTACATTTTGCCAGGGTTACAGGCATCATCAATTATTAGGTACCCATTTCTTTAATGTTGATTATCTTGGAAAGCTCGAGCATATCGAAAAGATGTTTAATATAGCTGTGGTTTATGTTGATCATCTTCAACTTGCCGCCCCGTTCTTTTAACTTCCTTTGGAACATGACGAGGTTGCCCAATCCGGCGCTATCGATCATGGCCAGGTCAATGCAGTCTACTTCGATGGAGTTGTAACCCCGTTCGTAAAGTGACTGAAGAGCATGTTTAAATTCTCCGACATTGGTTAGATCAATTTTTTCCGGGGGGACGACCTTCCCGCATTGTTCGTGAAGTTCAATATGCATTGTTGTTTTCCTCCTTGGGCCCTAAACTTTGCAGTTTAATCAAAATTGGCAGGATTTCAGTCAAATAATTTTTCAGCACAAGTGCAAAGAATGATTCCCTTGCAAATAGAGTTTATGTAGTAGAACCATAGAATAGCCATGCTGTGTTTTCTAAAACCATATATTTATACTTCTGGCAAGGCAGGTTGGGTTTTAACAACAAAAGTTGCCCGGTTGCCTTTATCGTTGTAAAGGAGTTTTTCGCAGCAGATGCGTGCTATAGCAATGCCGCGGCCGCGCTCCGTTATTCCCTCCAATTCTAAAGGCTTAATAATTTGTTCCCGCCAGTTAAAGCCGTCACCCTGGTCTTTTACGTTCCCTTGGATGAACTGGTCTGTAATAACTATCTCCACGAAAATTTTTTTCTCCCGATCCAAGCGGTTACCGTGTTCGATGGCATTGGAAGTTAGTTCATGCAGGCATGCCAAGAAAAGATTTGCTTTATTACAGTTGCCAAGAATAGCGGAAACTTTTTCGCGCAGGCGGTTTAATTCTGCAAAATCACTGGCCAACTCTAGCTGCTCTGTTATTTGGGGAGTAGGATTCATCTGCATGATCAGAAAGGTAATGTCATCGTTGCCCTGTAATGATCCCCCATTGAATTCCAGGAAATCCTCGCAAATGGCCTGCGCTAGCAGTTGGGGGGTGAAATGGCTGTTCTGATAAAAAACACCGGGAAGCCGCGCACCGTAGTAGGTACCCTTGACACCTTGTTCGGTCAAACCGTCGGTATTGAAGAAAATGGTGGTGCCGGGCGTGAGAAAGATGCTGTTTTCCTGCAGGTTCAGCAATTTTTCAGAAAAAGCGGTAGAAAGAAAGAGCCCCTTACTTATGAGTTTCGCCCGTTCACCGTTGCCCAGTCTGACCAGGGGAGAATCTTGAAAACCGGCCGCGGTATAGGTAAGCTCCATCGTTTCCAGATCGAGGACTGCCAGGAAGACACAGATAAAATAATCTACGGGCAGGTCCCTCTGATAAATTTCGCTGGAAAGGTAGCGTAGTATCTTCCCCGGACGGATGTTATCCTCCGGCGAAAAGGTAAGGTAACCCTTGATCGTGTGTTTTACAAAGACGCTCAGCATGGCGCTGTCTACGCCATGACCGGTTACATCGGAAAGATAGATGACCAGCTTTTTGCCCAATTGTACCAGATCATAAAAGTCACCGCCCAATTTTTCAGCGGGCTGGTAATGGGCAGCGAAGGAAAACCCCTCGACAGCGGGCAGTTCTTTTGGCAGCGTGCGTTCGTGGATCCTTCTTGCCTTATTCATCTCTGCGTCAAGTTCAAGATAAAGGCTTAGCATCTCTGCAGTGTAATTAGCTATCTGTTGTTCGCTTTGCTTGCGTTTTGTAATATTTCTAATAAAACCATGAATGAGGCCATCGCTATCGTAGGAGACAACCTTTGAATTTACTTCTGTCGGAATAGGCGAACCGTTTTTATGCATCAACGTTTCCTCGAAAAGCATCTCGCCTTCTGCCATAATTTGTTTCAAATTATGGGATAGATGTTTATGTCCTTCTAAGCCATGGAGCAAGGCCAGATTGGCACCTAGCAATTCGCTGCGCTCATACCCAAACATTTTGCGCGTTATTTCGTTGAGATCGAGAATTTTTCCCTTGAAATCGTGAATGACGAGCGCATCGCTTATATTTTCTACGATTTTTCGATACATTGTTTCGCTTTTTTCTAGCGCTTTCCTGGTTTGGTACTGCTCCGTAACATCGGAGAAGACTAGCACTGCACCGGTGATCTTCCCCGCGTGGTCACGGATGGGGGCGGCACTGTCGGCGATCTGGTATATATCCCCATCACGGGCGAGCAGTGTGGTATCATTAGCAAGTTTAATTGTTTCTCCGGTTTTAAGCACATGGGCGACCGGGTTAAAGGCCGGTTCGCCTATTTTTGCATTGATAATACGGAATACCTCTTCCAGTAGCCGTCCTGTTGCTTCCTGAAAAGTCCAACCCGTGAGCCTTTCCGCCTGCGGATTCATGCGTCTTATCCTACCATCCAGGCCGGTGGTGATAACGCCATCTCCAATCGATTGTAGGGTTACGAAAAGGTTTTCTTCGCTTTCCCGGAGGGTGTTCTGGAAACGTTTGTTTTCCGTAATATCGCGGAAAAGCGTGGCGAAGTAACCGGGTGCATCACTGTAGGCAGTTATTTCATACCAGCGCCCGGCTGGCTCGAAGTAACGTTCGAAACGAAGATTACCGTATCCGGTTGCTACCCGGCTATAAACCCCTATTAAGTCGAAAGCAGAGTTTATAATCCCCGGAAATATTTCTGTGACCTTTTTCCCCAGCACCTGCTCTTTGGGGAGTCCTGTCATTGTTTCAAAAGTAGGATTGACCTTCAGGAAGATAAAGTCCAGGGGGGTTCCCAGGTGGTCTGTAAGCATTTTATGGTAGGCAAAAGCATCGGGTAGATTTTTCAGTAGTTGGCGGTATTGTTCTTTTTCCTCCATGAGCAGCCCCCTGCGTAGTAATTTGTTTGTGTTTTTCCTTATATTCTACAAATACAGACAAAATCCTTCCCCGTGGTTTATCTCCCCACACAATTATTTGCTAGCTGAACAATAGTTACCGGGAACCGCCAGGAAGAAAAGGCAAAGAAAGTAAAAAATTGTTTAAATGAGGGGACAAATGCAAAGATTTGTTTAAATGGGTAAATATATTTTGTAAAATGGGATATTAACCTGACGGTTATGGGGATTCTTCCCATAGACAGCTAGAGGGGAAAGATTTAATATCTAGAAAAGCTAGTTTAATAAAAAGCGGGGGAACAAAAATGTATGTGCTGCCAGAAGCCCTGACTTTCCGCAACGTAAAGACCATTCGAGATGAGCTACTCCATTATTTAGAACACAGGTTAAAAGAAAATGAAGAGGGAGAAAAGGAAGCTACCCTCGATTTTTTTCATTTACAAGATCTTGATACAGCGGGGTTACAGCTTTTGTTATCTGCTGTCCGTAGTTTTCAGAATAATGATTGTTTGCTAAAGATCGTGAATATGCAAGCGCTCATCAAGGAATTGTTGCAACTGACTGGTGCCGGGGACATAATAACCACGGATTAAAAGAACTGCATATAGGAACAAGCCTTTGCTTTACACTTAGAACAGGAATCTTTAGCTGGCGCTTGGGACGACAATTGCTGGACAATTAAAAAACTTTTTCTAGGTGGTGCCGTTGCTATGGAAGAAGATAAATTTTTACATATTTTTTTAGAGGAAAGCAGGGAAGATCTACTCCGTATAGAGGAAGGTTTGCTCGAGCTGGAAAAAACGCCGTACGATCTGGAAACAATCAATGTAATTTTTAGAGCTATGCATACGATTAAAGGCGGGGCAGGGCTAATGGGGTTCAGTAGAATCGGTGCTTTGGCCCACCAGATGGAGAGTATTTTAGAGCGGTTGCGTAATTCAGATGCTGAAGTTGACGAACAGTTTTTTAATCTTCTCTTTAACGGCACAGATCTTCTTAAACAAATTTTTAAAAGCGGCGATCTGGAGGGAGAAACAGTTAGAGAAAACGTTGAAACGTTAATCCCTGCCCTGGAACTTTATAATTTAGAGATGACCAAAGGCTATTCTGATGAAAAGGATATTGTTTTTGAAAATAATATAGAAGAATATAATTGGAAAATGATTGAAGATGCTCTTCTTACAGGGGAAAAAATATGTGAGGTCGATGTTTTTCTGCAGCCCGGTTGTGCTTTAAAATCTGTCCGTGTTTTTATGGTTGTTAAAGTGATCGAAGAATATGGCAAAATTATCAAAACCATTCCTTCACCGGAGGTTCTGGAAAAAGAAAATTTTGACCTCGACTTTACCCTTTTATTTTTAGGCAACCCGAATGTGGATGAACTAAAGAAAGACCTTGAAATGATCAGTGAAATAGAAAAAGTGGAGATTATTAAAAACGGGGATTACGATTTAGAGAAACTTCTTATGGTAGAAAACATGCAACTAATGGATGAAAGGGCGGAAAGTACCGATCAGGGGCAAGCCCGGCGACCAAAGGAAAAATATTACAGGATTGGGCTTAATTTTTCCAGCGATGCTCTGCAAAAGGGTACTGATCCCCTTCTCTTTATTTATGAGCTGAAAGAGGGCGGCACAGTACTTGAAAGCTATGTAAATATTGCAAACCTGCCAATGTTGACGGGGTTTGATGCTCATTCCTTGTATATCCGCTGGACCATTTTTTATGAAACATTTCAAGATAAAAAAGAGTTGGATAATCTTTTTATTTTTGCCGGGGAAGAACATGAAATATTAATAGAAGATATTTCGGAAGACCTTACCTTGTGGTTTAGCGATGAAAAGCGACTGGGTGAACTGCTTATTGACCGGGGCCTTGTCACCCTAGAAGATGTGGATACAGCACTGGAAAAACAAAAGCGCATTGGAAAACTACTCGTTGAACAAGGGAAGATTACTACTAGACAAGTAGAAAAAGTTATGCAGGCCAAGGATAGTTTCCGTAAAAAAGAGCAGATGGAGACGATCAGGGTAGACACGGCTAAACTGGAGAACATTATGAACAATATTGCCGAGCTTTTGATCGCCCAATCACATGTTAAAGAAACAGTTTTGCAACAGAGTGGTGCAGAGCGTTCTTTGAATATGGAAGTTAATAATTCTTTCGAAGAAGTTGACAAGATCATACGCCGGCTACAAGAAGAAGTGATGAATGCCAGCATGGTTCCCGTGGGCGATACTTTTATGAGGTTTCAGCGCGTGGTCAGGGATCTGGCCAAGGATTTGGGCAAAGAAGTCGAGCTAGTTATTAGTGGCCAGGATACCGAACTTGACAAAAAAGTAATCGAACAGATCTCTGACCCGCTGAAGCATTTACTACGCAATGCGGTCGATCACGGCCTAGAAGGGCCTGCTGAAAGAGAGGCAGCGGGGAAAAAGCGTCGCGGCATAATTCGCCTTCACGCTTTTCACCTGGAGGGGAATATCATTATTGAAATAAGCGATGATGGACGGGGTCTTGATGAAGAGGCCATACTCAACAAAGCGTTGGAAAAAGATTTGATTACAGAGGGTAATTCCTTAACTCAGGCAGAGATCCACCAATTGCTTTTTAAACCTGGCTTTACGACTGCCAGGGAAGTATCCGATGTTTCCGGGCGCGGTGTAGGACTGGATGTTGTGTTGAACAACATTGAAAACCTGCGCGGTAAGATCGAGGTTTCTTCTCAAAAGGGCCAGGGAACCAGATTCAGTATTAAGCTTCCTTTAACGCTGGCGATCATCGATGGCATCATGGTGCGCGTCGGGGAAGAACGCTTCATCATACCCCTTACCTCTATTATAGAATTTATCAAGGTAAAGCCTGGCGAAATTGTGCAGGCAGAGGGTAAAGGGCAGATGTTGCACCTGCGGAAGGAATATATACCCTTTAACAGTCTTCATCTCCTTTTCAATGTTGAACCGGAGTTTTACAGCCCCCTTGAAGGGATCTTAATTATTTTAAAGGAAAGCGGCAAAAAATTAGCGCTGCTCGTCGATGAAATAATCGATCAGGAACAGGTCGTCATTAAAAGTGTAAAAGATTTTATGGGTGATCAAAGAGGCATGGCCGGTGCTACGATCCTGGGGGATGGCACCGTTGCTTTTATTTTAGAGGTATCTTCTCTTTTCCGCATGTCCAGGGACAACCTTTTAACTGAACCCGTGTTTGTGCAGTAGCAAGGTTTTTTAGTTTTTTGCCAACGGCAAGAAAAGCGGTGTGCCTAAAGCCAGGAAGCGCGTGAAGAAATAACAAGAAGTGAAAGTGGATAAAATTGTTTCGGCTGAAAGGGAGGTTGTTGCGGTAACTTTTAGAATTGCAGGGGCGGATCTTGATGGAAGGGTAGATTGGCGGGGATGATTTCTAAAAATTTTAAAAGGGGGGAATAGTTTGTTACAAGAACATGAAAGAAGAGACGTTTTGACTATTAATCAAGAGATTAATAGTCAATCTATAGAAAACCAGTTTGTCACCTTTCAAATCGGCGAGGAAGAATACGGCATAGACATCATGTTAGTGCAGGAGATCATCCGTTATAAAAAACCGACGAGGGTCTTCAATGCCAACCCGGTGATTAAAGGCGTGATCAATTTCCGGGGCAAGGTTATTCCGGTGATCAATATGCACCGTAAATTTAATCTTTCTGCCGGGGAATATGATGAATTTACTGTGGTTATCATTATCGAGGTGGAGAAGAAGACTATCGGCATGATCGTGGATCGCGTCTCCGATATTATGAGTTTTGACACGGAGGAGATGCAGTTAGTCGATCAAGAATTTGCCAGCGATATCAAAACGGAGCACCTTAAAGGAATGGGCAAGTCGGGAGATCGGATTATCTTGCTGCTCGATCCCTGCAAAGTTCTTTCCCTCAGCGAGTTGCATGATATTCAGGAATTAGCATTACAGCAAGAAACTTTCCAGGAAGGGAATAGCAAAAATTAATCCTCATCTTAAAAACCGGGGCAGGTCAAAAGATAGGGATTCCCTGGTCAAGCATTGGGGGGAGAAAGTTGAAAAACATAAAAAAGGATGAGAATACAATATTGAAGATAACTGAAGGTAGAATCGATCTTTCTAATTCTCATCTTTTAGGGGAAAAACTACAGGTGCTCTACGATGAAGGTTTTAAGGAGATCACGCTGGATTTTAATTTAGTAACCGGTATTGATAGTTCGGGGCTGGGGAAATTGCTTATTTTTCAAAAAAAACTTAAAGAGCGCGGCGGTAAACTGAAAATTATAAACATTACCAATGAATATATCAGGAAAATGTTTAAAATGATTCATCTTTATAAGGTTATTGATATTGAAAATATTGAAGATGCTCAAAGCATGCCAGAACAAAAATAAATATAATTTGACTGCAACAGAAAAGTGAATCGACTGCCTGTTATTGTCTAAATGACTAGGAGATGAATCTGCCATGATAGCTTACATTGGGGGGTGTGAACACATCGGCTATGATGATCAGTTGACAGGTTTTTGCAACCGTTTCCGGTTTCTGGAAAAAATCAAGCAGTTGGATTTATCAGGTTACCTTCCCATAAGCTTTATCCTGGGTGATATCAACGACTTAAAGCTAATTAATGACATCTTTGGTTATGACAAGGGTGACAGGGTGATTAAAGGGATAGCTGCAGTTTTTAAAAAAAATTGTCAGCGGAATGGTATTATATCACGCTGGGGCGGGGATGAATTTGCCGTTGTTTTGCCCCAAACCCCCTATTATTTAACGCTTAAAATTTTAAGGGCCATAAAGAAGGGGTGTGGGACGATAAATACTGTTCCCCTAAAAGTCACCACCGCTTTGGGGATTGCCGTCAAGGAGAACCCGGGGCAGGATATCTTGGAAGTTTTGAAAAAGGCTGAAGCAGGAATGTGCCGGAATAAAATGGTGGTAGCAAAAGAAATGCGCAGGTCGACCATTGCTTCGCTAGTGGAGCATTTGGGAAAGAAGAACTACGAAACTGAAGAGCACGTGTGGAGAATGCAGCGCCTTGCCCTTCAGTTTGGTTCGGCTTTGTGCCTGAAAGACAGCCAGATGGAAGATCTTACCCTTACGATTACCCTGCACGATATTGGTAAGCTAGCTGTGCCGGAACAGATCTTGATGAAGCCCGGAAAATTAACTCCTGAAGAGTGGGCGATTTTAAAAGAACATTCGGAAAGAGGTTATCGCATTGCTCTATTTTCCAGCGAATTGGCCCATGTTGCCCCGGCCATTCTGGCCCACCATGAAAGGTGGGACGGCAAGGGTTATCCCCTGGGTCTAAGAGGGAATGAAATACCCTTGTTGTCGCGAATCGTGTCTATCGTGGATAGTTATGATGTCATGACCAACGAAAGACCTTATAAGAAAGCTATAAGCAAAAAAGAAGCGCAGCAAGAGCTACAGCGTTGTGCAGGGAGCCAGTTCGATCCGGAACTTGTAAAAGTATTTCTGAATTTAGATTTATTAAAATAGTAAACAATAGTTTTTGCCTTGAACAATTGCCAACTGGATGTGGAAAACAGCAAGTTTGTGAAGAGTTATAGTAGTGGATTTGATTAATGTTGTCGCCCTACGGGGTAACAATCCGTTGCCAGGCATGAAACTAAGAACCCAGAAATAAAGGCAATATTTTAGCAAGCCAAGCCAGTATATGTAAAAACAAAGGAGTGCCTTAAATTGAAGGCTGATCTTTTAAATCCTTTTCTTACGGCCCTGGATCAAACCATCCAAAGTTTTTTAGGTGTTCATATTCAGAAGCAAAAAGTGGAGGTTCTAACCAGGTCCCTTAACCATGGAGCAAATATTCATGTGTTTTTAGGAGTTACCGGTGATCTTTATGGCAACGTTCTTTTAAGCGCAGACCAGCAAAACGGTTTGCAGTTGGCTTCAATGATGGTTGGTGCAAAAATGGAGGATTTTGACGATCTTTCCGTCAGTGCATTACAAGAGCTGTTAAATATCACTTCTGGCAATGCCGTTACACAGCTAGCGGGGATGGGCATCAAAGCAGATATTTCACCGCCCGCTTTTCTTGCTGGTTCGCATCTGGATGTGCGTGTTTTTTTTCCTTTGATCAGCATTTTTTTGTCTGCCCAGGAAACGGAATTTTACCTGAATATAGCTCTTAAAGTTAAATAAAGGGAAATATCTGGCCAAAGTATGGTTATTCTTGTCGTAAAACATTTGCCAGGATCAAATGCTGTTTATCAGATACAAAAAAAATAAAACATATTTAAAGACAGGAGAAAGTGCTAGATGAGTTTTGCAGGCAGTGTAAATAGACTTTCTGCTAGGGATTTTCAAACTGTCCGGCAGATTGTTTACGATTCGATTGGTGTGAATTTAACCGAAGCAAAAAAGGCGCTTGTGATTTCCCGTCTTTCTAAACGGTTACGAGAGTTGAAGATGCAAGACTTTGCACAATATTTCCAATTCCTACATGAAAACCCTGCAGAAACAGAGATTATGTTCAACTATCTTACCACAAATGTCACCAAATTTTTCCGGGAAAAACATCATTTTGAATATCTTTTTAGAGAATACCTGCCGCATTGGGAATCACGGTCCGAAAACAGTTTGGTAAAGAAGAGGATCAGAGCCTGGTCGGCTGGTTGTTCGACCGGTGAAGAGCCTTATACACTAGCCATGGTGTTACTCGACTATTTTAAAAATAAAAAGGATTGGTCCGTCAATATTTTAGCCTCGGACGTGAATACCGCTGTTTTAAAAAAAGCGTATGCTGGTATTTATGCCCGGCAAGAGGTTGAGGGGATTCCTTACAATTCCTTAAAAAAGTATTTTAAGCTGGGAGTAAAAACTAACACCGGTTTTTTTAAGGTAAAAAAGATATTACAAAAGATAATTTCTTTTCAGCAGATTAACCTCGTTTCTCCAGAGAAGTTCCCGGCCGCCGGGTCTTTAAATATGATTTTTTGCCGCAATGTTTTTATCTACTTTGATCTGGAGGTACGCCGAAAAATTCTGGAGCGGTTTCACCGCAGCCTCTTGCCCGGCGGCTTGCTTTTTCTAGGACATTCAGAATCGATCAATACCCTAGATGATAAAAATGGCCAATGGCGTGTGTGCAGGCATACAGTGTACGAAAAAATACCCTAGTTAAAGGCGGTGTTTTCTAGATTGCAACGGACTTATAACCAAAAATTTAAAAGATATGTCCAGGAAATATATGCCGGTGGCTATCATGTGACCCGGGATCCAGGCATCGTCTTTAGTACCCTTTTGGGTTCCTGTATCGCCGTTTGCTTGAGAGACCGGGTAACCGGTATTGCCGGCATGAACCACTTTATGCTGCCGGGAAAAACCCGCCAAGGAAGGACAGCTTATAACAGGGATACACGTTACGGCATCAGCTCCATGCGGATGTTGATCGGTGACATGTTAAAGGTAGGAGCGGAGAAGAGCACGCTGGAGGCCAAAGTCTTCGGCGGTGGGCAGCTTTATGAAATGGCTTTCAACAATGTTGCCAGTATGAACATAGATTTTATCACGGACTACCTGCGATTAAAAAGGATACCTGTTCTGGCTGGCAGTGTAGGAGGGTGCTACGGGCGGAAGCTGCTGTTTTTCCCGGATACCTTTGCCGTTTATGTTAGGCAAATTAACTTTAAGGAGGTCCCGGCATCTGCTCTGCAACAGGAGAAACGTTTTTTGCAGGGGGCTGCACGCAATACTGTTTCCTAGGGACTATCTGCGCTTTGGTTTCAAAGAAGGAGGTGGGACGAGTAGTGGCCAGACCCATAAAAGTATTGATCATTGATGACTCCGCACTAATCCGGCAGTTTCTTGCTAAGATTCTAGCAGCGGACGGGGAACTGGAGGTCGTCGGCACTGCTGTAGACCCCCTTAATGCAGTCAAAAAAATCCGGGAACTCCAACCCGATGTTCTAACTCTCGATTTAGAGATGCCTAGGATGGATGGCCTGACATTTTTAAAGAAATTGATGGCCGTCTACCCTTTGCCGGTAGTTGTGATTAGCTCTCTGGCTCATCGAGGGAGCATAGAAGTCATCAAAGCATTAGAGATGGGAGCTGCAGATTTTGTAACGAAACCTTCCCTGGGAATACGTGAAGGTTTGCAGGAAATGTGTGACGAGATCATCGCCAAGGTAAAAAATGCTGCTGGCATCGATCTAAGACTATTACAGCGCCAGGTTAAGTCCAACAGGAAAAGAACAGGGCGCAGCGTCCAACCAGCACTGGTTGGAGAACAAGGGGCAAGCAAACAACCGGTGATTAGCTGCAACAATAAGGTTGTCGTGATTGGGGGTTCCACCGGAGGAACGGTAGCCGTCAAACGTATCCTTAAAGAGCTGCCGGCCAACATGCCGGGTATCGTAGTTATATTGCACATGCCGGCAGGTTTTACCGCTTCCTATGCACAGAGCCTCAATAGTAATTGTTTGTTAAAAGTCAAGGAGGCTAGCGATGGAGAGCCGCTGCGGCCTGGCTCTGTCTATATCGCGCCTGGCGGTAAGCACTTGCTGTTGGGGAAAGGTCCCGGGGGCTTTTATCTTCGTTTGGATACAGGCGCACCTGTGAACCGTCATCGACCTTCTGTTGACAAGACCTTTTTTACCGTGGCGCAGCATGCTGCACCCCACAGCCTGGGGGTACTGCTCACGGGTATGGGTGAGGATGGGGCCAGGGGCCTAAAAGAAATGAAGGATCGGGGCTCGCTGACGATTGCCCAGGACGAAAAGAGCTCCATTGTCTTTGGTATGCCCAAGCAAGCTATTGCCCTGGGGGCCGCGGCCAAGGTTTTGCCCCTGGATAAAATTGCAGAGGCAATTATCAGTTATGTTTAGGGAGTAAAAAAAGGGGAGGGAAGCGGGTGGGAAGCAAATAAGTAAGGAGCGATAGCATATTTACTTTTAGAATTGTTATGTGTTGGTGGACAATCTTTCCAGTTTGTTTTTCATTTCATAAACGTTTGTTTTTATTTACATAAAAGGGGGAGAAGACATGTTTAAAAAGATGAGTTTAAAAGTAAAGCTAATCGCGCTTTTTTTGCTGATCGGGCTAGTGCCGGCGGTAGTGATCAGCTTCCTTGCTTATCGTAGTACGGCACAGCAGTTAAGGGAAGATGCTTTTAAACAGTTGGAGATATTTGCCGATTTAACGAACCAGCAAATAGGAGAATTTTTAGGAAGCAATGAAGCGCAACTGAAGGTTTTAAGTGTTACCAGGGATATTTACCAGAGCTTAAATGTATTAAATGAGGTGGAGGGGGACACCTCCGATCCCCGCTGGTTGGAAAGGGTAAAGATATTGGAATGTATATCCGACAAAGCGATGCAAGAATTGAATATTGAAATCTTTTTATTGACAACGGATGATGGAAAAGCAGCATTTTGTTCACATGGTGCAGTTGCTACAGGTCAAGATTTTTCCGACCGGGATTATGTGCAGGGGGCTCTGGCAGGCCAAACTCTCTGGTCGGAGATATTTTTTTCCTCCATTACGCAAGGTAACTGCCAGGCGATTTCTATTCCGGTAAGAAGCGGTGGCGATAGCGGGGGAATCATCGGTACACTAAGCCTGATCATCGATCAGGATATCATTGATGGCTTTATCCATGTGGGCATTAAGGAATTGGGACAGACTGCAGATTCTTATATGATTGATGCAGACGGACTGCTAATGTCTAATACGATGATGGGGGAATATGCTAAAGATGCTGCCATGCAGAAAAATATTGACACCCCTGCTGTGGCGGTTCTTGCCAGCCCGATTAAAAGCTGCAACTATAATTTTTTTCAATTGGACGAATACAAAAATTACCTGGGCAATGATGTTTTGGGTGCCCTGGGCGTAATTAAAACAGGGGGTGAGCCGCCTGCGGCGGGTTTTATTGTGGAGGTTGAAGCTGCGGAGGTTCTGGCAGGAGTAATGAAAATGAGAAACTTGATGATCCTCATTGCCGCCATTTGCGCGCTTATCATTGCTGCTGCAGCTTATTTTGTTGCGCTGACCGTTGTGCGTCCTGTAGAGAAAGTAAGCGATTTGACGGGGAAACTGGCCGAGGGGGACTTTACCGTCCAGGCGGACGTTGCCTCCCAGGATGAAATTGGGCAGATGTCCGCGTATTTAAACCGCACGGTGCAGGCTCTAAGTGAAACCCTGCAACAGGTGCAGGAAGCATCCAACAATGTTTCGCATGCCTCCAACGAGATCTCTTCCGGTAACCAGGATCTTTCCCAGCGCACCGAAGAGCAGGCCTCTTCTTTGGAGGAGATTGCCTCCACAATCGAAGAAATTGCTTCTTCTCTGGAGACATCCACAGCCCACGCCGCCGAAGCGGATAATATCGCTAAAGGAACTGTGGAAGGTGTGCACCGGGGGGAAGAAGCAGTAAAGAATATGCAGGAAGCTATGACAGAGATCACCCGCGGCAGCCAGGAAATTGCAGAAATCATCGGTTCGGTTAACGACATTGCCTTCCAGACCAATCTTCTGGCCTTAAACGCGGCGGTAGAGGCAGCCCGTGCTGGTGAACAGGGCCGGGGTTTTGCTGTCGTGGCTGCAGAGGTGCGTAACCTGGCCGGTCGTGCCGCGGAATCAGCCAAAGAGATCGAAAAACGTATCAAAGATAGTATTATCCGGGTAGATAAAGGTAATGAGCTCATGAATGAAACAGAGAATGTGTTGGAGGAGGTCGTTACCGACACTGAAAAAGTAGGCGATGTCATTGGGGAGATAGCGGCTGCCCTGCGGGAGTTGGCTTCAGCAGTTAAAGACATTCGCGATGCCATCGAAGAGCTGAACCAGGTTACCCAGCAGAATGCTTCCCTGGTGGAAGAGATCGCCAGCTCCAGCGAAAACATGAACAGCGAAGCAGTGGAATTGGCCGAAAGGGTCAGCTTTTTTAAGCTGTCGGAAAATGGGTACCATAATCAGAGAAAGAAGATGAAAAAGGAAGCAGTTACATTAATGCACGAGAAGAACAATAATTCACGTGAAAAAAGTAAGAAAAAAGAGGCTGCAGTAATGTTTACCCATGACCAAGAAAATGATTTTGATTTTAATCAGGAGGATTTTGAAAAGTTTTAGTCCGTGTCAAGGGGACGGGGGTATTGACACACGGTGTCCGGTGTCAAGGGTGTGTCACGGGGACGGGGGTGTTGACACACGGCAAAAGCATGTGTGTCAACACCCCCGTCCCCGTGACACACATAAAAGGCCTATCATCAGGGGATGATAGATACGGTGATCTAGGTCGGTGATCCGGGGATGGAGGGGGAAATAACAGACGGGGCAAATCTTTATGCTGATCATAAGAGTGCTCAGAGATTTTTTTTTATTAGCGGTCTGGCAAAAAATAGTGTGTGCAGTTTTGTTGCCAGCCATATTTGTGTTTTGCCTGGTCTTATGCAGTACTGGTTCGAGGGCCGGGGAAGGGGGTCACCTTTTTACGGAGCCTCTTTCTTTTTTTGATTTTACTTCCAATTTTGATTTTGTTTCCAAGAGGCTGTTTGGGTCAGGGGGTGGCGGAATTCCCGGAACTGTTGCGGGTTCCGGCCGGGGATTGGCCGAGCAAGCCGTAGGATCTTCCGGGAATATGCCAAATGCCGGCCGGGGATTGGCCGGGCAGGCCGAAGGATCTTCCGGGAATATGCCAAATGCCGGCCGGGAGTTACCCGATCAAACCAGGCAAAAAGGATTAAGCGGGCCGGCCGGGCAGACAGAACAGACCAGGACATTCGGGCAGGCCAGGCAGACAGAACAGACCAGGACATTCGGGCAGGCCAGGCAAAAAGAACAGACCGTGATGGTTGGGCAGGCTGGGGCGGCTGAACCCCGCATCATCCTGCTCATTTTGGATAAAGTCACCTGGCAGGATTTGCTTTCTTACGCCGGCCCGGAGTTGATGTCGATTTTAAGCAAAAGTGCCGTGGCCCTGATGAACGTCAATACGGCAACCACACCGGGGACAGAAAGCGGCTACCTGACGATTGGCGCGGGTACCCGTCTTGCAGGTAACTGGACGGCTCGCCGCGCTTTTAACAGGGATGAGGAGCTACCCCGGGGAGAAACGGTGGAGGCGCTTTACTGCCGGCATACGGGTAAAGCGGAGGTCCCTCCCGGGGAGGTGCTGCATCTTTATAGCGGTGCGCTGGAGTGCCTGAATGAAAAACGCCCCTATCCGGTGCGTATCGGTGCCCTCGGGGAAGCTTTAAGCGCAGGTAAATTGGGCGTGGCTGTTCTGGGCAATGCTGACACGGATACTACCAACCGGCAAGTTGTTACCATCGCGATGAATAGTGCAGGGGCAGTGCAGTACGGGGATGTCAGCCCCGCGCTGCTCCGGGAAAGTGGGGGCCTTCCTTTTGGTTGGGGCTGCGATCCGCAGGCTTATCTTAGCGTTTTTCAATCCCTGCTGCAAAAGGTCTCTTTGTTCGTCGTGGAGTGGGGTGATACAAGCCGCCTTGACAGCTATATGGAACACTTGCCTGCCAGACGCCGGTCCGAATTGCTGCGGTCCTGCCTGGGTGAGCTGGATCTTTTTTTGCAAGGAATCCGGCCTTACTTGCAGGGCAATACGAGTTTGCTGCTAGTTTCACCTTCTCCGCCCCGGGCTGCTTTTGCCGGAGGCCAGCGGCTGATGCCGGTTGCCTACTACCAACCCGGTTTGGATAGCGGCGGGTTGCTCGTGTCGCCGACGACGAGGCGCGCGGGGATTGTCACGAACCTGGACATCGCTCCCTATATTTTGCACTACCTAGGAGTAAAGACCCCTGCGTTTTTCTTTGGTGCCCCTTTGCAGGCGCTACCGGCTGCAGATCATCTCCAGAGCCTTCTCACCCTGGCCGCAGATACCCTACACGTCTATAATCAACGCCCCGCGGTGATCAAGGGCTACATCCTCGCCCAGATTATTTTGCTGCTGGGAGGTTTGGCCGGGCTTATCTATCGTTTTAAGCCGGCCAGATTTTTGCGTCCCGGACTTTATGCTCTTCTTTTCTTCCCATTGGCCCTGCTTTTGGCGCCGGCCCTGCCTTTTTATCCGGCAGGCTCTCTTTATATTAACGTTTTTGCCCTTACCGGACTGACGGCCCTTTTGACTTTGCTTGCACGGCTGTTTTTTAGAGAACTGCTGCCCCTTTTTGCTTTTACGGGATTGCTGGTTTTTGCTTTTTTAACCGTTGATCTTTGCCGGGGGGCTTACCTCAACAGCCGGTCTTTTCTCGGTTACGATCCCATCGGCGGCGCCCGTTTTTATGGTCTGGGGAATGAGTATATGGGCATTATGATTGGTGCACTGCTCCTTGGTTTTGGTTCTCTTTATTCTTTGCTCAGCAAACAGAAGGTTCTTTGCTGGCGGGGGTCTAGGATTGCGGAACGTGCCGGGCTGGTTTTTGTAACCTGGACATTTTTGATCCTCTCCTTTTTTGTCCTTTTTCTCATGGCTTCTCCTTTATATGGAGCCAATTTTGGCGGGGCTATTACGGCCGGGATTGCCCTTTCCGTTACCCTGGGCGGTATGCTGGCCTTGTTGCAGCAGAAGGGGTACGACCTGCTGCCATTTTCACCTGTTGGCAGGATAAAGTATCTTTTTTCAAGTCGCAGAATTTTTTCCACTAAAATTATTTTACTGGCCGTTTTTGTGCTGGTTACGGCTGCCTTTCTGTATTTCCTGAATACATCCCGCTCCGATGCGGCGGTGTCGCATGTGGGTCGGACCTGGGAGCTGGTGCGCAACTACGGTCCGACGGAGCTGGTGAACATTGCCCGGCGCAAAATGGAGATGAACTTGAAATTGTTGCGCTATTCGCTTTGGAGCAGGGTTCTGTTCAGTTTTATCTTCCTCATTGCCCTGCTTTATTTCTACCCGGTTGGCCTCACGCAGCAGATTTTTAAGGAAGAACCGGGCTTTAAACTAGCCCTGGGGGGTATTATTGCCGGTAGCTTAACCGCTCTTTTAGTCAACGATTCCGGTGTCGTAGCCGCGGCTACGACGATGCTCTATGGTGCCCTGCCCCTACTTTTGCTATGTTTTCAAAAAGTATTTCCTTAATTTCGGGTGTTTTATTATTTTTTAGAGCGTGTAGCTTTCTCCACAAATTATTGCCTATCCGGCAGGAGATTTACCTTTTAAAATGGAAATATAGTGCAGCATCTAGTGCAATATAAAAATTCAACATCTCTTTTCGCCTGTTTTTCCGCTGAAAAGATGTAGAAAGGAATGTATTCCCTTGATTTCGTTGAAAAGCAAAAAAATGCCTGAAAATATCAGTGTTCATTTGCTGCCGATCTCCAAGTTTAAAACCACACTTGTTTCTGTTTTTCTGCAGCAGGTTTTAGAGAAAGACAGCGCGGCAAAAACAGCTCTTTTACCTGCTGTTTTAAAGCGGGGCACGGAACAGTATCCCACCCTGCGGGATTTAAAGATTCGCCTTGAGGAGCTCTACGGCGCGGTTTTAGGGGCTGATGTGGTGAAAAAAGGTGAGAGGCAGGTTGTCTCTTTTTCCCTGGAGGTGATTAACGATAAATATGCCCCCGGGGAAAAGTTGTTGCAGCAGGGCTTGGCCATACTGAGGGAGGTAATTGCTGCCCCATTTCTTAAAAACGGTGGTTTTCACGGGGATTACGTCCGGCAGGAAAAAGAACAGCTTGCCAGGGAAATACAGGGACTGGTAAACGATAAGGTCAGCTATGCTCTCGAACGTTGTGTGCAGGAGATGTGTGCCGGGGAGCGGTTTGGTGTTTATAAATACGGCAGCGTAGAAGATCTGCAGCCGATCTCCGCCGGGGGTCTGTATGGCTATTATCAAAACATTTTAAAAGACAATCCCCTGGAAATTTTCGTGGTCGGTGAAATCGATGCCGAAAAGACTTTTTCGCTGATCCGGGAAACATTTAACCTTGAACGGAATGGTAAGCCCGCAGGTTTACCCCCGGTGGAGGTGAAGCGCATCCCGGAAAAGGTTGCTTACAAAGAGGAAAAGCTGCCTGTCAACCAGGGCAAACTGACCTTGGGTTACCGCACCAATCTGACCTACCGCGATGAACAATATCCTGCTCTTTTGTTCTATAATGGGATTTTGGGCGGTTTTCCCCACTCCAAACTTTTCCAAAACGTGCGTGAAAAAGCCAGCCTCGCTTATTATGTTTTTTCCCGGTTGGAAAAACATAAGGGCATACAGTTGATCGGTTCAGGTATCGAAGTTGACAACTACCAACGGGCGCTGGATATTATCCTGCAGCAGGTGGAGGCCATCAAAAAGGGGCAGATTAGCCGCGAAGAGATGGAAAATACCAGAAGAGGGTTGATCAACCAGTATAAAATTATCGGGGACAGCCCGCACAGCCTGGTGGGCTTCTATCTGGATGCTTTAATCGGAGAGAGACCGGAAGAAGTGGAATATTTTATTGAAAAAATTGCAAAGATCACACCAGAGGAGATTGTGGACGTGGCAGAGAAGGTATGTCTCGATACAGTTTATTTTTTGAGCTCCACGGGCGATGGTGATAATGATACGGGCGGTAACGTCGGGGAAGGGGGGCTGGAGTAAATGCGCTGGCAAGTCAGAGAAAATAATGCACTGCAGGAAAAAGTATTCTATGCCGCACCAAACGGGGGGCCCGATCTTTTTGTTTTCCCAAGGCGGGGGTATAACAAAAAATATGCCATCTTCTCCACGCGTTTTGGTTCCATCGATCATGCTTTCCGCTGGAACGAAAAGGGGCAAGAAAAAGAGAGCATCCTGCCCGATGGCGTAGCCCACTTTCTTGAACACAAACTTTTTGATGAGGAAGAAGGCAATGTTTTTGATCGCTTTGCTTATTATGGCGCCTCGCCGAATGCTTTTACCAGTTTTACGCATACGACATATCTTTTTTCCTGTACGGATTTCTTTACAGAGAATTTCAAGTTACTTTTAAATTTTGTCCAGACCCCCTATTTTTCAGAGGAGAGCGTGGCTAAAGAACAGGGCATTATCCAGCAGGAGATCCGCATGTATGAGGACAACCCGCAGTGGCGTGGTTATTTTGAGCTACTCAAAGCCCTTTACGCCCGTCACCCGGTACGCAATGATATCGCCGGTTCTGTGGAAAGTATCAGCAAGATTACCAAAGATATTCTCTACCAATGTTACAATACGTTTTATCACCCGCGCAATATGGCTGTCTTTGTCACGGGCGATCTGGAACCGGACGATGTTTTTGGGCTCGTGGAGGAGAGCCTGGCCGGCCGCTCTTTCCCGCCGTTTAATCTTGTAGAGCGCATTTATCCCGGGGAGGAGGCTGCCGTGCACCAGCCGGAGGTTACCTTGGAGCTCTCTGTTTCACAACCTCTTTTGAATATGGGTTTTAAAGATACATATTCCCACCTGGCTGGCCGGGAACTGATGGCCCGCGAACTGATTACGGAGCTTTTGCTGGAGATGATCTTTGGCCGGAGCGGTTCTTTTTATACGGCACTTTATGAGGAAGGCCTGATTGACGAACAATTTTCTTATGGGTTTACCGCAGAACGTTCTTATGGCCACACCTTGTTGGGCGGTAGGACAAAAAAACCTGAAGAATTGCGTGCAAGGCTGCTCGCTGCCATCAGTGAAACGAAGAAAAGCGGCCTAGAGGCGGAGAGTTTTGACCGGCAGAAACGGAAAATGAGGGGACAGGTACTCACGAGCTTCAACTCTTTGGAATTCATTGCCAATAATTATCTCGCCTATCATTTCCGCCGGATAGATTTTTTTGAGATCCTCGATATCCTGGAAAAGATCAGCATTAAGGATTTGGAAGAAAGGCTACATGCACATTTGCAGGAGGATCTGCACGCCGTATCGATTGTTTACCCGGTGCAGGGCGGCAAGTAAAGCGCGCCACGCCCCGCGGCGCCGCAAGGTAGAGAGGTGCAGAGCACAAGGGAGAGCATAAGGAGAGCATAAGGAGGAGAGCACAAGGGGGCAGCCCCCTTGTGTCATCATTCTTGTGTCATCAAAGGAAAGGTGACACAAGTCCGGCGAAGCACAAGGGCAACGTACAGGGGCAACGTACAAGAGGACTGTCTCCCCGTGTCGTACCGTTTTTATTATCCTGAGCAAGGCGAAGGAGCAAAGGGGATTGCTCTCCCGTGTTCCTATACAGGTTTACATATAATTTTATAATTTTAAACGTATCTGATGGAAAGGAGTTTGGCGGAAGTTGAGCTTAAACGAAAAAGAATTTGTGAAAGAGGTTACCCCACGCGCCGTTGATTTTTCGCAGTGGTACATCGATCTGGTTTTAAAAACAGAGCTGATGGACTATGCCCCGATCAAGGGCTGCATGGCCATTCGCCCCTATGGTTACGCTATTTGGGAGAACATGCAGCAACTCCTGGACAAGCGCATTAAAGCTAGCGGCCACCAGAATGCGTACTTTCCCTTGTTCATCCCGGAACCGCTCCTGCAAAAGGAGGCGGACCATGTGGAGGGCTTCGCCCCGGAAGTGGCCCTCGTTACGCATGGCGGCGGTGAAAAACTAAGCGAGCGCCTCGTGATCAGGCCTACTTCAGAAGCGATCATTTGTAGTATGTATGCCAAATGGGTACAATCTTGGCGCGATCTTCCTCTTCTGATTAACCAATGGTGCAACGTGGTCCGCTGGGAGAAGACGACCCGTCCTTTCCTGCGCACCTCGGAATTTCTCTGGCAGGAGGGGCATACGGTCCACAGCACGGAGGAGGAGGCCGAAGAAGAAACCCTGAAAATACTGGAGGTTTATAAAGATTTTGTGGAAAGCGAGCTGGCTATTCCCGTGATCAGCGGTTTGAAAACGGAGCGGGAAAAATTTGCCGGGGCGTTGCGCACCTATACCATTGAAGCCTTGATGGCCGACGGCAAAGCTTTACAGGCGGGGACCTCCCATAATTTGGGTCAGCACTTTTCCAAGGTCTTTGATATCCAGTTCCTGGATAAGGACAAACAATTAAAATACGCCTGGCAAACTTCCTGGGGGGTATCGACGAGGTTGATTGGTGCCGTAATCATGGTACATGGAGATGACCGCGGGCTGAAGCTTCCCCCGCAGATTGCCCCCGTGCAGGCGGTTATTGTGCCCATCATTACCAAAAAGAAACGGGATGAAGTGCTGGAGAAATGCCGGGAAATAAGCGCGGAGCTGGCCGGGACGATGCGCTTGCAACTGGATGAACGTGATGAATATTCTGCTGGCTGGAAATTTAACGAGTGGGAGATGAAAGGCGTGCCCTTGCGGCTGGAGGTAGGCCCTCGCGATCTGGAACAGGGTGTGGTGACGGCTGTGCGGCGCGACACGGGGGAAAAAAGGACCGTACCCCTGGGAGAGTTATCTCGGCAACTGCCCCAGCTCTTAAAGGAGATTCAGGACAACCTTTTCCAGCAGGCCCTGGCCTTTCGGGAAGAAAACACCCACTTTGTGCAAAATTACGCGGAATTTAAGACAATTCTGCTGGAGAAAATGGGTTTACTCCAGGCCTTCTGGTGCGGTGACGCCAGCTGTGAAGAAAAGGTCAAAGAAGAGACAAAGGCGACGATCCGTTGCATCCCCCTCGGGCCGGAACAAAAAGAAAAAGGTGCCTGCCTGTTTTGCGGGAAAAAAGGCAGCCAACTGGTCTACTTCGCCCGCTCCTATTAAATTCAAGCTGCCAGTCGCCAGTTGTTCATGTTGGGGACGATCTTTTCAAGCCGGGGACGGTTCTTGACTTGAATTGGGTATAGACTGATTTAGGTTATTCTCAATTTGCTCTACCCAATTCAAGTCAAGAACCGTCCCCGGCTTGACGCGGCTTGACGCGGCTTGACGTGACTTGACGGCGTGACTGACAAGGAGACTGTTCTATGGGGATTGTCTGGGGGGGAGAGAACATGAGCAGTAATATTAAATATTTTTTGCGATTTGCCTTGATAGGTTTTAATTATTAGTTTATGTAATTCAAGTCAAGAACCGTCCCCGGCTTGAACAACTTGAATGGTGGAGGGGTATTATGGAAAATAAAAATATGTATATTTATGATTCGCCTCTTGGACAGATTTTAATTATCGAAGATGGTGTTGCCATCACGCACCTTTATTTTGCCGACGGGGGAAGTACCCAACTGAATAGAACTGCCGGCATCGGCTTGCGAAAGAATGCTTGTAATACCAACAGGGCTGCAGGCACCACCCTGCATGAGGCTATTTGTGGCATCAACAGAACTGCCGGTACTGTTCCCAATGAAGAGGTTTGGGATCCTAACAGATCTGCCGCCGGCCTGCATGAGACTGCTGGGAGTACTGGCAAAGCTGCCGGCATCGGCTCCTATGGGGCTGTTTGGAGGGAAACGGCCTTGTTAAAGGAGGCAGGCCGGCAACTACAAGAATATTTCAGCGGGAAACGCAAACATTTTTCCCTGCCACTGGCGCCGGCCGGCACCGTTTTTCAACACAGCGTATGGAATGCCCTCAAGGACATTCCATATGGAGAAACAAGAAGCTACGGCCAGATCGCAGGCACGCTGGGCAATGCCAAGGCTGGCCGCGCCGTCGGCATGGCTAACAATAAAAATCCCATCTCCATTATTATCCCCTGCCACAGGGTGATCGGCGTGAACGGAAAACTAGTGGGCTATGGCGGCGGTCTGGATAAAAAAGTCTACCTTTTAGCGTTGGAAAAAGAAAATTCCGTTGCCCGGGAATAATGCCTGGGGTGACAATATGACTGCTTACAATGCTCGTTGTGACGATAGCTTGCACTACCAAGGACCTTGGTGACGAAAAGTTGTGGCGCCGCGGTTTGTGCAGCGAAGCAAAGAAGTTCACGGTGAGGTGATGCACAGCGAACCTTTTGCACTCTCCCCGGCCTTGGCCGGGAAGGTTATCTTTGGCCGGAGCTGAGCCGTAGAACTCCCTGAGCGTAACTTGGAACTAGCTACAATTTTCTACTACCAACTGAGCGGACCCCGGGGCTTTTGTGTCAAAACCCCCGTCCCCGTGACACACGTCCCCGTGACACATTTTCAGCAGGACGAATTGTTCCACTGCCGGATAATTTCCTGGTTGCAAAATAGCGCGATGTTTTCGGTCAGGCCACCCCGCAGTAGGATGGTATTACCCCGGGGATTATAGTTTACCTTGGTCAGGTGATTCCATCTGATAAAAACCTGCTGTTTTGAATTTGCAAGCATCCCCGCGCCGGTTATCGCAGGCTTGCCCGTAAGAAGCCCCAATAGAACCGTTAAGTTGTTGACGATTCGGCTTGTTTTGGCTTGTCTGACTTGTGTTCTGCAGAGTGCACCCTTTTCGTCGAGGATGAATTCGGCTGCATATTTTCTCCTGTATACTAACTTGATGAAAAGCCAGGTAAAAAAGAAAAGTGCAATGATCAGGCCCAATGCATATAAAGTGTAAATGCTTTTACCCGATACCAGGGTCAATATTACAATTAACAAGCCAAAGGGGATCCCCATAGCAAGACCCAACTGTTTTAAAATAACAGGATCCCGGAAAATAGGCACGGAGATGCTCCAACTGATTTTTGCCGGCAAGTCCCTCTCTTGTGTTTGTCCCATAGCGATCATTCTTCATCTGTTAAAGTAATATAGCTTTTGACATAGAAGCTTTTAGCCTGCTTGTCATATTCGATCGTAAAATTTCTTTGAATGCTGTGGTCCGGGTTCCATAATAAGGCGTGGGCCCGGCCGGGATAACGATGGGGAACTTTCATTTCCTCGTAGCCTAGCTCCAATGGCTCCTCCTCCGCTTCGTTGGAAGCCTTCACAGCCTCTAAAATTTGTTCATTGCTAGGGGAGGGGGGGATCAATGAACAGGAAAAAAGAAGCAATGTCGGCAGTATAATTGCCGCGACAAACCAATGTGGTTTATTTAATTTCATACCCCTAAACGTTTTTTTGGCGTCTAATTTCATTGCTTTTACCCCCTTACAAGGCAAATTGTCGCTATCTTTGTTTCACCGCGTATCACCGCGCAGTTCTTTTTCGCCCGGCGATCATGCTCAGAATCCCCGCCCCCAACATCAGGGGGCCACCAACAATCATCTGCACCCCATCTTCGTTGTTTATGTGGGGCCAGAAGGAAAGATAGCGTACGGGGATAGTTGTTCTTATGTGGCTGTCATTTTCAAAGATCCGCGTTACTGAACCGGTATATTCTTTGCCGTCTACCGGGAATTGATATTCCAGTTTATAGCGCCTGCTATCCCAACTGGAGGGGTCATTATGGAGAATCAAAATTTGTTCGCTAGCAATCACCCGGGCGTTGATATCCCGGCCGGCAAAAGTGAGCAAACTAAAGCTGATTCCCATTAAAATCAAGATGATGCCGAAAGGGATCAGCAAATAATCTATTAATCCCTTTTTCTGTAGCGTTTTTCCAATGGCATTTCCCCTTCCAGCGGCTGGTCCAGGTGCCCGCCCGGTTGCCGGCATGGCAGGCGGGCTGTTACTGACGGCAGCCCCACAAGAAGCGCAAAAGCGTGCGTTTTCATTAATGCGATTCCCGCAATTTGGGCAGAACAAGGTCGCACCTCCTTTCCTTTGGCCCGTCTTACTATCAATAATGTCCCCCCGTGTTTCCCTACCTGTTAATTAAATAGATCAGAAAACCACCGGCAAGAATTAATACTAACTGTCCCGTCCCCAACCCGGTTTCTTGTTCCAGCGCATTAATATAGGGAAAGCCGGGGAGATACTTTATGAGTGTGGTTGTTTTACCATCGGCTTTAAAGTAGACCGAATCGCCAATCTTTTTGGTATAGCCATTGATCTTTTTTCCATCGGGTAGAGTAAATGTATAGCTGATATCATAGGTATAGCGCCCCGGTATTGCGTCCGTGCGTTCACCTCCCACACGACGGATATCGGTAATCACGGCTGGAGCGCTTTTGCCGGTAATTTTAAGCACGATCCCCGATGTCCCCATAAAAATAAGAGCGATGCCCAACAGAGTAATTAAGAGGCGGGGGACAATTTTAGCTTTTGGCTGCATTTTAGTACACCTCCTTGCCAGTCCATCCCGAAAATGGTTATTTTTTATTTCAGCAGTGGGCACTTGCAACGGAAGCAGTAGTCATCGTTTATGTCACAAAGTGTGGCGCAGGCATTGCAGAAAATGATCGTATCGCCGGTTTTGTCGTATTTTTCATAGGATCTGAGCCCCGCGTGGTGTCGTACCCGGTCGCCGATCTGATAATAGTTGTATTTTGTATCGTCATTTTTTGCCGTGATTGTATGTTGTTTCCCGTTATCGCTCTGGATGATCACCGAGTATTCGAGGTAATCTATGTAGCCGTCCTCGTATCGTCGCCGCGCCGTTTTCTTTTTGATTTCTTTGTTTACTACTGTGCCGTCCCAGGTTTTGGTGCATGCTCTGCTTAAAATCGAAGAAAGTGCAATAAGGAGGAACATTCCACCGATGCCCAACCCAATATAAAGCGCTTGCGGGTTTTCCATGCCGTCCGTGCCTTTTTCCCCGGTAATATAAAAGCCGATTACGGCAGCCAGCGCCAAGATAGTGGCAAAAATGGCTGACCAGCGGTGGGAGTTCTTGATATAGCGGGCAAAGGCCGGATCGTTGATGCGCTTAGAAAATCCGCGCCGGATTTCGGCTTGTGCCATGCCCTGGTAAGTTTGACCGGAAATACTGCCGCAGTTGGGGCAGTATTCCGCGTTTTCCGGCAGTGGCGCCCCACAATTTGTGCAATACATATACCCGCCTCTCCTTTTTTAATAGTAGCCACCTGTTAGGCCGGCGATAATTCGTGCTAAGATGCCACCGGCAAAGATAGAGAAGACTAGTGCAACGGCGGCCATTATTAAGGCAGCTTTTGCAAAATTCCTCCGGTTAAGATTGGCGTTAGAACCAAAGCCCCATACAAACAGCAAGATAATATTCAGGATGGGCACCATCATCAGCAAAAACATGACGACATATTGCCCTATGCTGAGTACCTCACTTCCCGCTTGTGCCTGTACCCCATATGCACCTGGCGGCCCGTAGGAGTTTTGGGCCGGTGCCGCCGGGGCGGCGACAGGTGGCACAAAAGGTTGTGCGGGCCTGGGCGGTACAGAGTATTGCTGCCCGGATGGGGGTGGAGGCGCTGTTTGAACGGGCGGCATATAAGCTGGGGGAGGGGGGGGAGGTGCCGTTGGCCTTCCCGCTGCGCCCAAAGGTTGTGCTTCAGTTTTTGCCCCGCAGGATGCACAAAATTTGGAACCTGCGGGGATTGTTGCTCCGCATTTCTCACAAAACATAGCTATCCTCTCCTAACATTAATGTTTTGCAACTACAATAAAAGAGATTTATGGTTATTTACTGTCCAGGTTCCGCTTCTGTCCAGTTTGCCCCGTCCCATTTCAGCCAGGCGCCGTCGGAGCGCAGCTGCCACCAGATGCCCGCAGCATCCTGCAAGCGCAGCGCGTTGACCTTTTCTTGAAACTCTTCCAGGGAGATCGCCCCGGCCTGGGCCAGATCGTTCAAGCGATCGTATTCCTCTTCCAGAGCGGCAAAGCGTGTTTCCCTTACCGTCTCTCCCCGGGTAGCGGGAGCGTCCGCTTCTTCAAGGTTCGGCCCGACGCTTTCGTGCCCCTTTTCTTCGATAATATCCTTGCTTTCCAGCGTGCTTAGATCCGGGCACTTTAAAAAGTTTTCGATAACTTGCAGTAGCTGCCGGCCGGTTAGGGTGTTCAGCTCAAGCATGTCGTGCTCCAAGATAAAATAAACGATATTCTGCAGACCGATCACAACTGCCAGGCCGCCCCCTACGACGATCTCTCCCGCCGGACTGTCTTCTAAAACCTCGGTCAGCACGAGTGTTTCGGGAATTAAAGTATTCCCGGCGAATACCTCCAGATCATCGGATAAGCGATACATTTTTTCCCCGTTCAGGTACCCTTGTGACGCCAGTTTTTTTAAAATTTCCTCCACATCACTTTCCGGCGGAAGTGGGTAGCCATAGTTTTTGGTCAGAATACGGATAAAACTGTTCTCCATGGGGTTCTGAAGCGCCTGTAAGATCTCGGGCAATGTTGCGCCTTCCAACAGTTCTGCTGCACCGGCGTGGAAGAGGAGAGCGTTTTTTCGGTAAAGATCCACCAGACCCAGCAGTGATAACATCTCTTCCGGCAAAAGAGCGATCTCCAGATCTACGGTTTTAAGCCAGGAAATACCGGTAAACTGGGCGAGATCGTGCAAAACCCGGTCCAGATCAACCAGGGGATTTAAGGCCAGTATTTCACCGTTGCTCTCGACCAGAACAGATTTGTTCCCCAGGCGAAAGACATATTTTTCGATAAAAGCATACTGATTCTGCAGCAAGATGCGGGCCGCGTTACCGGCCCCGGCGATTACTTCCAGCAATTCCCGTGCCTCCGCAGTCAAGTTCCCTTCCCGGCAGATCCCCTTTTTTTCCAGGCTTTCGGCTTCCGTCCCCAAAAGATCCGCCTTGATATTTGTCAGGAAGCTGACGGCGGTTTTCTGAGGAAACTGTCCGGCTAGAAATAGAAGCTCATTTTTTGTAAAATCCATTTTGAACCACTCCTTTAAACGCAACCGTTTTTAATCTAGTTCAACACCTTCTTTAGCGAGGGCTTGATGAAGATTCTATCCAACCTATTGCTAACACCTTTTACGATCACGGGGGCACCGGAAATCTTGGCCACCTTATCGGTGACACCCAGGACTACTGTTTTCACGGCTCCTTTAGCGGCACCCTCACCTAAGCCCTTCCAACCGTCTTCGACGGCGCCGGCAGCGGTTTCCCCGGCAAAAGAAAGGGCAGCCTTGGCATAAGGGCTGCTCACATAGACCCGCGCCGCATCGGAAGCGCCCCTGAGTACACCTGAGCTGACCGTTTTCACGCTAACCCCCTTTTCCGCTACGGTGACGGCTACTCCTTTTACTCCCTTGTAGCCCATGTAAACTACCTTACCGCCGGGCACAACGTAGGCGGCCCCATAGAGGCCCGCATCGATGAGATCGTCGGCAAATTCAGCTCCTCGCTCCAGGGTCTCGAGATTATTGCCGATTTTCCGCCATTTCTCGGACCACGCTCTCTCCTCAGCCATGGCCTGCTCAATACTTTTTTTGACCGCCTGTTCGCCCTTAACCCCATATTTTAGCTCCAACCGCTCCAGTTTAAGCTGACTTTCCAACTTATCGAGTTTGGTATACCTATCTATCTCTCCTTCGTAGACCCTCCAGTCAAAACCGGTGGTCCCATCCACGTTTCTTTGCCAGGCCTCTTGGTCGAATTCCCGGTTTGCCTCCATAGCCGGTTTGACGATCTTCTCATAGGCCTCCGGGTCGAAGACGCCCCCAGTCAAGGGGTTAACCCAATCTCCGGTCTCCGGATCCCTTACATATTCCACCGGCGTTCCCTTGTGGTTGACCACCAGCTCCATCGTCTCCGGCGGGCTGTAGGCAGAATCTGCCGGCGGCCCGTAGGTGCTTTCCCTTTCCCTGTAATCATAATCCCCGCTTCTGGGGCCTTCACCCGGCATACCTGCTGCTTCACCGGCCAGCCCCAAAGCTTCTGCGATTGCCCCGGCCAGCGCTCCGCCGGCCGATCCGCCGGCTCCGCCCAGGGCAGCGGCAATAGCAGCGATGATCGAGATGATCGTCGCGCCCAAAGGCCCGGCATGTTTTTCCCAGGGGCCGTCTTCGCAGTCACAGGGAACCCAGTCCCAACCATCGGGTACGAGGCCCATGTTCCAATCGTAGGGCAAGGAGTCGGGATCAAAATCTTCAACATCTTCCCAATCCGCCCCCCCCTGCTCCGGGTCGGTGAGGGTGGGGATGTCGCCATCACCGGTTTCCCAGTCCGAAAAATCCTCGTCAGCAGGGAAATTCGGGTCGGTAAGGGTAGGAATGTACTCTTCTTCTGCCGGCAGGGAAATTTTTTTGCGCGCCGACCAGGCATAAACGCTGGTACCCGTACTACGGGCGTCGTCATACGTCGAATTTATTGTACCTTCTATTATCACCCAATCTCCTTCCCGGCGGGCTGTCGCGCTAAATAAGTTTTCCACCATCATACCGATTGAAAGGTCAGCGCTGAGCATACCATCCCGGTAGAATGCAGGATAGGAAAGTCCCCCAACCTCGGCCGTACCGGAACCATCGTCCCGCAGGTCCAACGTTAGAGGTATCACGTTGCTGGCTTCCAGATCGCCTTCCACAGAGGATTGTACAAGCGTTGCCTCGCCGCTCCAGATGCCGGCGATCTCGTTGGCGGTAGGCGTGGCCCCTTCAGCTACCAGCGGTAACAGAAAAAAAGCCATTAAAACCAGGGTGAAGCCCATAAATAATTTATTTTTCATGCCGCTCGCACCCCCCCCGGGGCTTTTAGGGTGATGCTGAGAATGATCCCGGCGACGAGAACGATTGCTCCCACCAGATAGGGAAAGTAGGGCAGCGGAACGGCGGTGAGGATAACCCCTAAGGCGCTGCCGGCGGCGAAGCCGGAGATGGCCCGGTTGATAGTGATCTCAGAAGGGATCCGGCCGCGGGATAGTTTGCGGGCGAGAGCGATCAACAAAGAGCGCACCAGCCCGCCCCTGCTCCAGAGCAACTTTAGACTTAAAAAGAACCCGGCGATCCCGGCCATGCTGTTTACAAAACTGGCGTTGCCGGTAAAGAAATTAAAGAGGATCAGTGCCGGTCCGAGGCCGAGCATCAGCTCCGCCGCCGCGCTGCCACTTTGAATCGCCAGCCCCCCCAGCAGCCCTTTAAAACCGCTTCCCATCTGCTTAAAAGGGTTCTTCCCCGAAAAAAGCGGCATGATCAGCACGCTGAAAAAGTAGGCGAAGACGGCCTTGCCGATGATCCCGCCAATGGCTCCCCATACCCCGGCATACATCCCCCCCTGGGCAAAGGTCAAAAAGGAAAGGAACTTTACCGGTAAGGGGTTGATCCCCTGGGCGGCCAACAGGGAAAGGATCAGCCAGAAGACGGCCAGCGCCGCCATGGGAATGAGCTGTTTAGGATCCTTTAAAAAGTCCGTAACGGCCCGTGTGATGATCTGCAGCAGCCCCGCCGGTGTCTGACCGGGAACGCCGGGCCCGCCAACCGTCGCCGCTCCCGGATTCCGGTCATAACCCGTCCCCGGCATCTGCCCTTTCGTGAACGGCCCCGGAGCTTGATCATGACCGGGCCGCGGCGGCCCCGGCGAGGGTCCTTCCGCCCTGAGATTGGCCCCGCAGGCGGGGCAGAAACCAGCCCCCGGATTAACTGGGGCGCCACAGTTATTACAGAATTGGGACATGAATAAAACTCCTTTCTTTGCTTGCATCTATTCGATCTGGGGGGTAAGATCGAATTGGTCTAGAACCTTCTGGAAAGATTCCTCGCTGATTCGCTTCATAGGAACCCTTATTCCGCTGTAGTCGTCGATTAAAATCAAACTATCTTGGCCGGTAAATTCTATGGAATACGATTCCTCCCACGATTCGCGCCATTGATCATAGAACTGCAGGATTACCTCATTCTGGCGCTGGATTAAACGGTAATCGCCAACCATCCATTCTGCATCTTGTGGCGAGACTATGTCCATTGAACCATTGGCAGAAAATTTAACATATCCTTCTTCGCCATCATCATCACCGTGCCAGCAACCGATGATATTTTTTTCCGCGGCGCCAAATTCTCCACCGCTTTTGCCCCTGTCTTCGTCCTGGCTTTCGCTTTCACTCCCGCCTCCGCTTTCGCCCCGGTTCTCGCTCCCGCCCCTGCTTTCACTCTCGCTCCAGCGTTCGGTCCCGCCTCCGCCCCTGCCTGCCGAACGAAAATAGTAGATTGCTGTGCCCCCGCCGGCCAGCAACAGAAGGCAGAGCACTACAATCAACCAGGTAGCCGGGCCTCCTTTTTTTACCGGTGCTGTCCCGTAAGGTTGTTGATAAGAAGGGGCGCTTTCCTGCCTGTAAACCGGTAGTGTGGCCCCGGGTGGTGGAACTCCCGGCGGCGGTGCTCCCGGTGGCGGGGGTAGCGGTCCACCCGGTGGTGGGGGCGGCCCCGGCGGCGGTGGCGGCCTACCCCCCGGAGTAGCCGGAATAGTTTCGATTTTCGCACCACAAGAAGAACAAAACTTTGATCCGGCGGGTAGTTTGGCCCCACAATTTTTGCAATACAAGATTGATCGCCTCCTGCGTCTTTTTTATGCGATTTTCCTTTCAAATTTTTAAAAACAGATCGCAGATATTCTTAAACTGCGAACATTCTTTTTTGCGACTAGAAAAACGGGAGCTCTCCAGCCACTCTTTCTGCTACAATCAATTAAAAATAAGTGTGAAGTGTCTCCAATGTTTGTGGCAGCGTTGGAAACCTTGATTTTAATTATCCGGTTTCGCTTCTGTCCAGTTTGCCCCGTCACATTTCAGCCAGGCGCCGTCGGAGCGCAGTTGCCACCAGATGCCCGCAGCATCCTGCAAGCGCAGCGCGTTGACCTTTTCTTGAAACTCTTCCAGGGAGATCGCCCCGGACTGGGCGAGGTCGTTCAAGCTGTCGTATTCTTCTTGTAAAACAACAAATTGCGTCTGCTTCGGGGCCGGTTCTTCCCTATTTCCCGAGGCAGCAAAAGATTTCACCTGGGCGGCAGGATCCCCGCTAACGGAAGCTGGAACATCAGTTTTCATGATAACCGGTTCGGAATGGTCTCCAGCGCCCGGACCCACTGCCGGCTCCCCGTCCGGGAGTTTGCCCTTGTTTTTTTCCGGCAAGGTAGGGGAAACAGCAACCAGGTTGCCGGCTGGATCATAGGAATAGTAGCTTTGAACTTTTCCGTTAAGGGCGACCCGGGTGAGCCGATTTAATTCATCGTAACCATAGGTGATTTTGTACCCCTTTTTCTCCATTACCTCGATTCACCTTTCCTTTCTAAAACATTCTCGCCGTCGCTAGCCCCGTACCGACAACCGATGATATCCTTTTTGGCGGTTCTTAGCCCTCCCCCGCCGGAAAGAATAAAATAATAGAGCGCGGTGCCCCCAACCGCTAGCACCGAAAGGATGCTTTTAACTGACCCCATATTAATAATGTACCTTCGGGAATTTCCTGATAATGGCGTACTGGGTTGTTCCCCTGCAGGGATCGCTGTCGGCGCCGGCTACCCATTTCGCCTCCTGGGCTATCCCCTGCCGATTGTAAATGGCCACCGGAATATTAAGAACCTGCGGGGTCGCTGCGCTGAGCGCCGTCTCACCGGCGGCATTGACCGCGTTATTTAGGTTTTTGCCCACCGCCTCATGTTGCGCCACCAACTCCCGGTAGGCGATCTCGTATTTCCGGTAGGCCCTTTCTTTTTCATCCCAGCCCCCCCATTGCCCGTGCGAGTTACAGATGTCGATGTAATCCGAGTAGACCTTTTGCATTTTATCTACCGCCGACCACTCCTGTTTCGCTACCGAGGCTGCTTTGTAAGAGCAGTAAGCAGTTTTACAGGCGTAATAGGTGGTGGTGACTGCCCCCACGGCCAACGAGGCCACTTTAAAGGCTCCCCAGATCGCTATGGGAACAGTTCCCTCGGCGTCCAGGTAGGAAATGGGGTTATTGGCAGCGTAAGCGTAGGGGTTTATTCCCCCGGCAATGCCCAGTGGA
>CAZRVU010000017.1:0-41024 GCA_964603615.1 uncultured Desulfovibrionaceae bacterium | reverse complement strand
TTTGTTCCGGTAAAAAATCATAAGTTTCCATTAAAATATAACCGGCTTTTTCCATGGCCCCACGTATAAATTCTTCATCTGCATAATGTTGCGGAAAAAATAATTTTTTTTGTTTTGCTGGTTTACGATAATCAATAACTACAATTCTGCCATTTGATTTTAAAAACTGTTTTAAATTTGTAAAGTAATGTTCATGATTTTCTATATGGTGAAAAACATTCCTGAGAAAAATTAAATCACAACTTTTTTCTGCCAACCTCAAGTTGTTTTCATTTGTTATTATGGTTTCTATGTTCATTATTTGTTTTTTACCGGCTTGCTTTTCGATAAAATCCAAAAGCTTTACATTGCTATCGCAAGCAAAAACTTTGCCTGCTGGCCCCGCTTTCTTTGCAAATAAAAACGTAAAATAGCCGCCCCCGGAACCAATATCTGCGATAACCTCTCCTTTTTGTATATCCAAAACATCCATAAATTCTTTGGCTTTAAACTTAGGAAGACCTGCTTTGTAGTTGAACAATTTTGCCATAATGGACAACTTTACCCTCCCCTATTCAATGCACTTTTCCCTTCATAATCCTCATGCTTTTATCCGTTTTTTACCCCTTAAAATTTTTGGCTGCGTAATTATTGTATCAATGCTTCCGTCCCCGTGACACACTGTAAAATCATTTAAATGTTATAGGGATATAAGAATACAAGGGTAGATGTGGATATAAATTACATGTCTGTTATTTAATGGGGGATCATCTAAACTTTTAAAGCGGGGTTTTGTTTGATTAATATTGTTCAAGGCTGTTTTGACTGCTGCTGTCCCCGCCCGGGTATTGCTTTGCGGCCTCTCCAATAATAAATACCCGCTTTACAGGAAGTTGTAAGCGACATTTTTCCCCGGCAGGAAGATAGGGAGCAGCCAATTTCGATACTTCAGCCTCCAGGTGGGAGCTATTTCCCGGGCTATTTTCCACTCTGAAACGGTACGTATAAGAGGAAATACCATCAACCGCTTCCACCACTGTAGCTTTCAACTTATTTTCACCAAAATTTTCCCCGATACGAATATATTCAGGCCTAATTCCTACTATTACCTTCTGGTTTTGATGGTAGCGATCGGGAGACGATAAACTGATCTTTAATCTTTTATTCCATTCGTTTACAAACACGTCAGCCCGGCTGTCCTCCAGCCTTTCGATAACGCCCTCCAACAGGTTTTTAGTGCCGGTTAATGTGGCTACAGTTTTGTTTGCCGGGGCGTTAATCAAAATATCTTTAGGAGCCAACTGGAGTATCCGCCCCGCCTTATACACGGCTATCTGTGAGCCTAACCGGTAGGCCTCTTCCAGGTTATGTGATACGAAGATAATATTGCCCTGGTAAAATTGGTGTAAAGTCAAAATTTCTTGTTCCAGTTGCCTCCTGACTTGTGTATCAAGTGCCGAAAAAGGCTCGTCCAGCAGCAATATTTCCGGTTCTGGGGCTAAAGCCCGCGCCAGGGCAACCCGCTGCTGTTGCCCCCCGGATAGATGGCGGGGGAAGCGGTCGCTAAAATCATTCAGACGCATCTTACCCAAAAGGTATGAAACACGGGCTCTGGTCGCTGCACGGTCAAGTCCAGAAATACCAAAAGCAACATTATTGAAAACCGTGAGGTGGGGAAAAAGAGCATAGTTTTGAAAGACATAGCCTATTTTGCGTTTTTGCGGGGGCAGATTAAAACCGCAGCGGGAGTCATAGAGCGTCCGATCATTAATGTTAATATAACCCTGATCAGGGTTCATCAGCCCCGAAATGCATTGCAGGGTCAAGCTTTTGCCGCTGCCGGACGGGCCTACAATTGAAAGTATTTCCCGGTTTATAGAAAAGGAAACTTTTAGACTAAAGCCGGGAAGCGCTTTATTTATGTTTACATCGAGCAAAACCAATTACCTCCGGGAGTTAACATTTTATATAGAGATGAGCAAATGGGCATGTCAGCCCGGACCATGTAAAACCCATTTCGCTCGCCAGGTACGACACTGTAGTTAATCTGTGATAATGTTACCTTGTTAATTATCATGAAAAAATGACCTGTGAAAGGAAAGGTGCCAATGTCACATAAACAGATCCCAGGCAAAGCATATATACGGCACCCACCGAACCACTGCTCAGTTAATGTTTCATATAAAGATGGGCATGGCGTTTCCAATAATTAAGTAAAAATATAGACAGCATCGAAATGACGAGGATTACCATAACCCAAAGCAGGGCTTTGGCATTGTTCCCTGCGGCCACTGCAAAATAGATTGCCAGGGGAATAGTTTGGGTTTTACCGGGAATATTGCCGGCAAGCATCAAGGTTGCTCCAAATTCCCCCAGAGAGCGGGCGAAAGAAAGAATTATCCCGGCCATTATCCCCGGCCAGGCCAGGGGCACCGTCACCCGCCAAAACACTTCCCATTCGGAAGCACTCAGCGTGCGCGCCGCATTTTCGATGTTCGGTTCGATCTGTTCAAAAGCGCCCCGCGCCGTCTGGTACATCAGTGGAAAGGCAACTACCGTAGAAGCAATTACAGTTGCCCACCACGAAAAGATCACCGTAGTTCCCAATTTTAACAACAACTTTCCGAGGGGGCCATGCCTGCCAAATAACAGCAGCAAAAGGAACCCCAGCACTGTGGGGGGCAAAACCAGGGGAAGGGTGAGCAGGCCGTCCAGAAGATCTCTGGCCTTTCCCCGGTAATTAGCGATCCAGCGCGCCGCTGCAATCCCTAAAAAGAAAGTAAACACTGTAGATACAGAAGCAGTTTTTAGTGAAATCCACACCGGGACAAAATCTAGTTCGGTCATTTTAATCTCCATTATAAATTGATTATTGGAGGGTCTTAAAACCATATTTTTCAAAAATATCTTGACCTTGGGCAGAAGCCAAAAATTCAATAAAATCCTTTGCTTCTTGTGGGTGCACACTGCTTGCGATTACTGCAACCGGGTAGATTACCGGGGAATGGGAACCTTCGGGAGCAACAGCCGCCACTTCTACCTGCCCGGATATCTGGGCATCAGTCCGGTAGACTGCGCCGGCCTGAACCTCCTCATTTTCCACATAAGCAAGCACCTGGCGAACATCTTTGCCCATGATCAACTTTTGATTATTTTCAAGTTCTGCCCAGATACCAAGGTTGTTAAAAACCTCCTGAGCATATTTGCCAGCCGGAACAGATTCGGGCTCACCGATGGCAATAAGCCGGATATCCTTTTTGGTCAAATCAGTAAAATCAGCAATTCCGGTAAAACCTTTAGGAACCACCAGCACCAGTTCATTTTGTAATAGATCAATGCGAGTGGCGTCGAGTAGAAGCTCTTTGGCCTCCAGTTCGTTCATCTGCTTCGGGGCGGCCGATATAAAAATATCCACCGGGGCGCCCTGTTCAATCTGTTGCTGTAAGGATCCGGAGGGGCCAAAATTATATTCAATGCTTATATTGGCACGCTCGCCTTTATAGAGCTGTGCCATCTCCTCCATGGTGTCAGTTAGGCTGGCCGCCGCCGAAATGCTTAAAGTAACCGGTTCCGCATTCTCTGCTGCTGGCGAAGGATCGCCATTCGTCGTACTGTTATTAGCCGGTGAACACCCTGCTAAGGCCGCAACTACAAGTGTAATCAAAGAGAGCATGCCAATCAGCCTTACCATCTTCTTTTTCATCATTAAAATCTCCTCCATTTTTTATATTTTCATAATCGTTTCAGCATACTTATCTTTTTAATCCGGTCCTCAACAGATGCTTGCGTCGATGATCCCACCCCTCCGGAGATGATCCCTGATAGCCAGCATTTTCTTATCCATCCCTTCCAAAATGTTTATATATTGTTTTTCTTCCGGGGATAAAATGATGATCTTATCAATACCCCCATTTTTTATGACTAATCTTTTATCTCCCATTAAGGCCAAGACAGGATCATGGGTAGATATGAAGACCAGTTTTTCTTCTTTAACCAACAATTCTATGGCCTTTTTCCTGTCTATACCGGCGTTTTCTATCTCGTCGATCAACACGATGGGGGAAGGGCTTAAAAGAGCTGTGTCTGCAATCATCAAAGCACGGGATTGCCCGCCGCTCAACTGTGTAAGCGATGTTTCCCGGTCAAACATTTCCCCCGCCAAATTATTTGCACAGTCCGTTATCTTTTCGACGATCCGATCTATATTTTCTATCATCCTGCTCTCGGCGTGAAACTTGATAAATTCTCCCACGGAGAGATCCATCACAAAATTCATGTTTTGTGACAACTGGGCGATTAATTTATTTTCAATAGAAAACCTCCGGCCGGTATCCGGCACGGCGCCATTTAATAATATCTGCCGGTTGGTAGGGGTATCTTTTTGCGCCAGGCATTCTATATCGGCTAGCAGCCTACTTTTACCAGAGCCCGTAGGCCCAACGATCGATATTACTTCGCCTACCCTTAGCTCGAGGTTAACCTGTTCTTCATTTCCGAGTTTATCCTTGCCGCCGATGATTGTTATTGATTTGACGGCAGCCCCCGTTTCTTTTTTTAAGGCCTCCATTTTATTGATAAAAGAGGTAAAATTTTCAATAACCTGTTCCCTGTCCAGGCCTGCATTATCCAACAGTTCAAATTCCAAATCTGCCACAAATTTTTTTAATGTCAGCCGGAGATCGATCTCGTTGATGCCCAGGGATATAAAATAATCCCGGGCATAAGTATATGAAGCGAAGATCTCCCCTATTTTATGAGAGGCAAGGTTATCATTTAGCATGACCATTCCTTCCATCCATTTTGTTTTATTTTCCTTAGTTTATATTTTTATTTTCTTAATGTTCCCGGTTTGGTACTCTTCTCCTATTCTGGTTTCTCCCGTACAATATGAGCAGACGGCCACCGGCATAGAAAATCTAAGTTTTTTGCCTTTTACGCTTTGAAACCGGTTAGCTTCTGCCACCCGTACACTTAAATCCGCAGCACCCTGACCGGTGATCCCGTTTACAAAAATGACGGAGCAGCGCGGGTTGGATTGTTTAACCCTAAAAGCAAACACCTCACGTTCGCTTTGGGAGACGATATCTCCCTTGGTGATCACTACCAGATCGGCCAATTTTAACATGGGGCCGATCTTTTTGGGGGTATTGATACCGGAAAGATTGTCGATGACACAGATGGATAAGACATCTTTTATATGGGGGGAACAACGGTTACATAAGCCGGCACTTTCAATGATGAGCATATCCAGCTTTTCAGCCAGGCCCCAATCGACACAATACTCAACATTGGTCATGTAATAATGATCCGGGCAGATATTACCCGAAAGGCCCACTATTACTTTGACCCCAATTGCGTTATACAACTGATCATCATAAGTCGACAAACCATCGAATTTAACAACGCCTATCTCCAAGTCGCTCTTTTTAAGTTGTTCAATAGTTCTAAGGATAACCGAGGTCTTACCCGAGGAGGGCGGTCCTGAAACAGTCACGATCCTCATTCTTTGCCACTCTCCCTCGTTGTTTTGGTGCTGTCCCAGGCCTGGTGGAAAATTTCTTTAATTTCTTTCCCAATTGCGTTCAAGTCGTTGGCTTTGATATAATCCCAACCCAGCCATTGCAGTTTTGTTCCTGCAGGAAGTTTGCTTTTGACGGCGGGGCTAAATGCTGCTGCGTTAACATTGGCACACATCTGCCCGTAGTCGTCTAACAATAACTTAACGAGATAATCCAACTCGGTTTTTTTATCCTTTTTAACTAGAAAAGACATGGGGACAATCAGGGCTCCATCCTCGGGGAATACGATGGTGGTGTTTTTGCTGTCACAAAGCCTGGCAAAGGTTAACGGCAGGTAATAAATCCCGCCGGCTTCCTTACTGTTGGTGCCGGCCAGCTTGGCCGCTTTGGAGGCATGATAGATTTCTTTGGTGTTATAGGCCAGTTGCACGATGCTTTCCGGCCCAAATTCCTTATAGAAATAATATAAGGGGTACTCAAATACCCCGTTTGCTTCATCCCCAAAGGCAACGATTTTATTTCTATAGATTGGATCTAGCAAATCCTCCCATTTTTGGGGCCTGGGCAGGTCTCCTAAATTTTTTTCGTCTACTAAAATGACCATTGCCAAACCGGCAACCAGCGTATAGCTATCATCTGCGTAGGCAGTCGATACATTTTCCAAGCGGTCATCTAATGCGCCGGCAAAATATCCCTTGCGGACAAATTTATCGATGAAACGCCGATCATAAATTTCGTCAAAGGACATGGACATAATAATATCAGGAAGATCGTCGATGCTCTCTTTTTCCCAAAAGTTTTCAAAATTGTGGGGGGCATGACAGCCATCGACAATAAACACATTGGGGGGGACACCGGTAAGCTTTTGCCGCGTTTTTATTGTATCGGCTAATGTTTCCTTAAAAATTTCGGTGACCGCACAGGCAGTTTTAACCAGGAGATTGACCGGCTTATCGGGGTTATAGTAATCGTACGCCAGGTCTTTTATCTGGGACTTGTAGGTAATTCTTTCATTTAACACGCGGGTGAACAGCTCTTCGTTGATCCCTTTGACATTAAGAACGGTGCGCAGCATCGTATTTTCGCCCAGGGCTTTCAACAACTCTAGGGCAGAATTGTATTTAAATCCGTTATCAAAAAAAATTTCATACAGCTCTGGATAACCGTTTAAAATTTTGCCAAGAGTATCCTTTGAAGTGATCATTTTTATTGACTAGCTCCTTCCCAATTTATACTGAAAAACGTGTTGAAGTCTATTGGCGCAAGGCATTGCCCGTGAGCTCTTCCCAATCCTGTGCAGATAAATCGTATGCATAAAAAAGCTGATAGAATTCTTCTGCTTCCGCTTTTATATCGTAAGTAAACAACTCCGGATATAGTAAGCCACCCAACCATTTTATACCTAAAATGCGGGCTGCCGACGGCGGCTGGCCAAACCAGCTAAATGGTGCGCAGGGTATTTCATAGATGTGCTTGTCCTTGATAGCCTCTAAATCATGCAGGCTCTTGTTTTCCAACATTCTAGTCCGCAGAGAGATGTCCGCGCTCTCCTCCCCGCGTGCCCCCGGCTTATTAGTTAATATTACCTGCGGGTTCCATTTAAGCAACTGTTCCACTGATAGATTTTGGTTATAAAAATAACCGGCCTCAACTTCATCAATATTCTTACCGCCCACTATCTCAATAAGCTCCGAATGTATATTTCCTGCCGCGTAAGTCATCATCCCGTCTATACCAGTAGCATAATAAACCCTAATTTTTACATCTTCAGCTATATTGCCGGCTATCTCTGCTGCCTCTGCCAAGGTGCGCCGGCAATATTCACTCAGTTGCCCTGCTCTTTCTTCTGTGCCTAATAATTTACCCATAAACTCATATGCGGCTGCAACATTTTTTAAATCCCCGTCAACCATGACGATAGGTATGCCCAGCCTTTCTTGTATTTCTTCCACCTTTGAGGCCCAGGTATCGTTTAAAATACCCGTGTACAAAATGACATCCGGTGCCAAATTTAAGATATCTTCTTCATTGGCGGTATCGCCTACAATAAAAGTACCCAGCACAGGCAGATCATGGTAACTTTCCATGGTATATTTTTTCTCCAGCTCCGACAACTTAAAATTTTTGGCGATTAATTTTTCTGGCGCAAGAGTATAGACCAAAACAGTGCCGATGGGAATTCCCGAAAATACTTTTTGAATATCTTTGGGCAAGATTACCTCCCGGCCAAACATATCCGTGATCGTAACCGTAGCGCTTTCTTCTTCTTGTTTTAAAAGATCAGCATCCGGGTCCATTGCAAGAGAATCCGCCACATTTTCTTCTTTCGCAGGGGAACAACCCGCCAGCCCCGCCATAACTAACATAAACGCCAGCAACAAAGCGATGCCCTTTTGTTTTGGACATATTTTCTTCATTTTGTCCGGTCTCCTTTTAATCGTTCCATTTTACGTCCATTGCCACTTACAACTTGGCTTGCTAAATGAACGGTTAACCTCTTTTAAATTAAAAGCCTGCTCATAAAATTTTTGATAGAAGATAGCAGCTTCTGCTTCAAGATCGAACTCAAAAACATCCGGATGAAGCATTCTAGCCATATACATCAACCCCAAGATCCAGCGCGGGCTGCCAAAATCCCAGCCCGGCGCAGGAAAAGCATAAACTCGATCGTTTTTTACCGCTGCAGCGACGATACCTGCTTGTTTGCATTCCCAGATAAAATCTTCAACGGGGGATGATAGGAAAGCAGAGACAAAAATCACTTCCGGATTTAATTCATTTAAAACCCCGGCGGTTATTTTGCTGCCGGGCCTTCCTTCTATTTCCAGCTTTGCATTGACGCTTTCGCCGCCCGCGGTGCGCACCAATTGGTTTTCCATGCGCCCGCCCTTGATGCTAAACAAGGGTTTGCCCATGGCATAGTAGACGCGCGGGCGGCGCCCAACTTTTTCCAGCCCCCTTTGGATATGATCCAATTTCTCTTCGATATAATCGATCAGTGCGGCCGCTTTGTCTTCTGCACCGGCAATTTTGCCAAAATTTCGGACGAGCTCCAGATAGGTCTCCGGCTTTTGCAGATCCCGGTGTAATTGGGCTAATTGGTGCTGCTTTAAGACGCTTTCCCAAACCCTGACCACCGTGAATTTGTCTTTGATGCCTAAAGTAACTAAAATGGCTTCGATCATCTCCAGCGCACGCGTAAAGGGATATCCCCCTTCAAAATCCCTTTCCCAGAAGGTTTCTGGGGCACTGCCGCTTTTGCGGGTAAAATATAATTCTTTCCCACAGAATCTGCAGGCATGATTGTTCATGCTCTCTAGATCAATATCTTTTAATTTTGCACCCATCGGGCCGTAAAAATCCCGTTCTAGAAGAAGATGGCCACACCGGGGACAATAAGTGTTTAAAAGGTCAGTTCCCGGTGAATTAAATAGATAGACATACTGAAGCTCGTTCTTTAGCTTGCGGCAGAGGGTTTCAGATTCCCGTATAGAAGGCTCCAGGGCCGGATCGGCACCCTCCAAAGGAATATATCTCATAATCTGCAAAGGGATTGACGGTGAAATACCGCCCAGCATCCTTGCAACTTCCAATACCTCTGCTTCATTTTTGCTGTTATGGATACAAGAAACCTCTACATGCACATCATGCACATCGTTTTCAAAAAGGGCCCGTAGGTTGCGCCAGACTGGCCTGACAGATTTCCCCCCGCAAAGACGGTAAACATCATCCCTGGCTCCCTTTATACCGATATTTATAAAATCAAGAAAGGGCAGGAGGGAAGCCAAAGATTTTTCCGTAAAGTAGGCATTTGTGGAACAACCTACGAGGAGGCCCCGCTTTTGGGCAAGCCTGGCAACACTGGTAAAACTATAGAAAGAAGCCAGGGGATCATTCATCAAAAAGGCCAGGCCCTGGCAATTTTCAGACAAAGCTTCGGCGATTATTTGTTCTGGTGAATATTTTTTTAGTGCATTACTGGTGGGGTCCATCTCTTTCACGATTACTGTGGAGATACAACCGGGGCAATCAAAATTGCAACCTGCTGTGCTTATTTGTAAAAACTTTTTACCCGGTTGAAAGTGCAATACTGGCATTGTTTCAATAGATATCGGACAAACCATCAGGTATTGTTCGGGGAATTTTTCTGTTATGACCCCGTCTATTTCATAATACTGACCGCATTTACCGGTTTTACCGGCGGAAAGGTCACAGTAATTTTCGCAAACTGTACATTTCAAGCTGTTTCCCTCCTGATCACAATCCACATGCCAGCATCGCTGCGGTCAATGGAAAAATCGGCAACCCCGGCTTGTGCCAGGACGGAGCATAACCGTTCCTTGGAAGTTTTGCCGATCCTTTTTTTTAGTGTGTCCTCCCAATGGCGATCCTTTTGTTTCATTCTTTCTGTTACTTTAGCTTTTAACTCTGGCGAGCCAAAACCGCCGCCGATGAAAGTTTTACCCCCTGGTGCCAGCACGCGGTATATTTCTTTAAATGCTTGAACCTGGTCCTTCCAAAAAAACAATGAACCGCGGCTGATGATGAGATCGATGGATTGATTGGCAAAAGGCAGCGCGTGCACATCACCTAAAACGGTTGTCACCCGGTCTGCCAAATTATATTCCCTGATATTTCTTGTGGCGATCTCTTGCATTTCAGGCAAGAGATCGAACAAACACACCGTTAAATCGGTGATTCGCGCCAAGGAAAGACCGAGGTAACCTCCGCCGCAGCCGAGATCAACGCAGGCTCCTTTCGTAATCTTTGTTTTTTGTTTTATCTGCATGGCTATGATGGGATAGATGGGCGCAAAAAGCTCCCGCGCCACCTGGTCAAATTCTGAAACGTTCATCTCCACTACGCAACCCCCCGCATTCTATTTTTATTTTTAGTTCAGTGTGGCATTTTTCAACAGCTCTGCCGCTTCCCCGTCGGTAAGTGTAGAATGATAAAAAAGAGCATAAAACTCCTTGGTTTCTTGAACAATATCGTAGTCATAGAGCTCCGGGTAAAGGAGGTGGCCCAACCATTTTAAGCCCAGGACCCGGTTTACAGATGGCGGCCGGTCAAACCAGTTGAAAGGTGCACAGGGTATTTCATACACCTGGCCATTTTTTATTGCTGTAATATCCTGCCAATCAGGATCGACTTGAATATTATCAAAGTATCCGCCCTGTTCGTTGTTCCAACAGAGGATCAGCTCGGGATTCCAATAAAGCACCTGTTCCAGCGAAACATCGGCCAGCCCCGCTTTGCCGGGCATCTCAATTTCTGCAACATTAATACCGCCCACCATGCCCAGCACCTGTACATGCCGGGAGCCGGACGGATCGGTATTTAACCCCCGGGGACCCTCTGCATAATAAACCCTAACACGTTGTTCATCAGGAATTTGACTCGCTTTGTCCAAAATATCGGCAACTGTTTCCCGGCAATACCCGGCCAGTCGGTCCGTTACTTCTTTTTCATTGATCAAATCTCCCAGCATTGTATATGTTTGATCTATTTTTTCTAAATCGAGGTCGAGCAAGACGACCGGGATATTTGTTTGTTCTTGGATCTGATCGGCAGTTTCTGCGCTGGAAGGATCTGTATCGCCAACACTGATGATTACATCCGGGTTCACCTTCATGATCTCTTCTACATTGCCCTCGGATGTTTTTCCAAACCAACCGCCGATGACCGGCAGGTGATGGTATTTTTCATCAATGTACCTTTGCTCCCCGTCGCGAAGCTCTGTATTCCAGCCGGCTAATTTATCTGGATTAATTGTATAAACTAATATTGTGCCGATGGGACTTGTAGAGTAAACTTTGTTAATTTCTAGCGGCACGGTGACCTTTCTACCTAGGGTATCCGTAAAGACCCGTTCTGTTGGCTCCGCTTGTTCTTTTTGCCCCGATTGCTCCGGATCTTGCTGCGAACCGGATTCTGTTACCTCTGCCGGGCTGCAACCTCCCAACAAGCAAAAGGCCGAAAAGACAACTAAAACCAGGATCCAACACATAAATTTACGCTGTTTGTACATTTTTTAACCCCCTTAATGATGCTTTTGAATGAAGTTTTGTATGACAGGGCACACAAACTTTAACTGCAACGCCCTGCCTGGTATCTACCTCGGCAATTTCTACTTCTACGCCATAAAGAGCCCTAACGTTATCTTCTGTCACCGTTTTCTCCGGACTGCCAAAACCATAAACCTCGCCTTCTTTGAAGAGCAACGCCTTGGTCCCGTATAAAAAAGCATGCTCGGGGAAATGGCAAGCCATGATAATCGAAAGGCCAGAGCTGGCCAACTGCTGAATCCTGCTGAGAACCATCACTTGATTACCAAAATCCAGGCTGGCGGTGGGTTCATCCATCAATAAAATAGGAGACTGTTGTGCCAGGGCCCGCGCAATCAACACCAATTGCCTTTCCCCGCCGCTGATCTCGGTATAGATCCTCTCCTTGAGGTAATCAATGTGCAAAACAGCCATTGCTTCTTCCGCTATTTGAGTATCTGCTTTGGATGGTGCAGCAAAAGGGCCCAGATGTGCTGTCCTGCCCATCAACACAATATCAATTACCTTGAAAGGAAATTGCGGGTGATGAGTTTGTGGAATATACCCGATCGAGCGTGCAATTTTGGAGTGGGGCCACTTTCTGATGTTCTCTCCATTTAGGTAAATTCTACCTTCCAGGCTCTTTAACAGGCCCAGAATTGTTTTAAAAAAAGTGGTTTTCCCGGAACCGTTTGGCCCCAACAGGCAGAGAACATCCCCTTTTTCCAGGGTCAGTGAAATATCCCGGACAACGGCGTGGTTTCTGTAACCACAGGTAAGAGCGTTCATTTCTAAGTTCAATTCCATCCCCCCCTTCGGCGTGAAATTAGATAAATGAAAAATGGCGCCCCGACCAACGCCGTCAAGATTCCTAACGGCACTTCTATGGCCGCAATATTGCGCGCCAGATTATCTACCAATAAGAGGAAAATGCCCCCGACTAAAAATGAAGTGGGCAGCAAAACCCTATAGTTTGGGCCGACTAGCATCCTGGCAATATGCGGGACGAGTAGGCCTACCCACCCGATGATGCCGCTGATCGAAACTGAAGCTGCAGTCATCAAAGTGGCACAAAAGACGACGAGAAGCTTGAGCCTGCCTGTGTTCAACCCCAGCGCCTGCGCTTCTTCTTCCCCCAGAGCCAATACATTGATCTTCCAGCGCACTAAATAAAGCGGTACTGCACCCAAAAAGATGGGGATCAGCGCCAGTTTTAGATCATGCATTGTCATCGACGAAAGGCCTCCCATCAGCCAAAAAGTGATGGCCGGCAATTTGTCATAAGGATCGGCCACATACTTAAGCAAGGAGGTGGCCGCAGAAAATACAGAGCTAATCAATATCCCGGCCAGCACCAGCGCTAGCAGCGGATCATGCCGCACCCTGCTGCCAACCAGATATGCAAATAAAACGGCAAATAAACCCAGGCAAAAAGATAAAGCCTGGGTGCCAAATACACTCAAAGAGAGAAAAATTGCCAGCGAAGCGCCAAAACCTGCCCCTGCTGACGCCCCAAGGATATCCGGAGAAACGAGCGGGTTTTTAAACATTCCCTGGTAGGCCGCTCCGGCTCCTGAAAGGGCGGCGCCGACCAGCACTGCGGCCATGATGCGCGGTATCCTCACATTAAAGACCACTGTTTCCAGGGTATCGATCCAGGTTTTTTCAAGGGGTATGACCCGCGCTAAAATTATACGGATTACTTCACCGGGCGGAACCGGATAACGGCCAATCCCGATAGAAAACAAACCCATGGCCAGGAGCAGCAAAACAAGAAAGCCTATCTGCCGGCCGGTTTTAGTTTTGGTTTTGGTTTCTGGCAGTGTTTTTTCCTTTTCTTTTTTCAGCGAGAGCTGCATCTTCATCTAAGATATCATCCACCGTGTGATTTGAATTGTTGTCGTTATACTTAAAAAAGTATAACGACAACAATTACTATGTTTCGCCATTTACAATAAAAATCCTTCCGTTGGAGGAAAAATAATTACCTGCTATCTATTGACACAGTGTGTATTTTAATCTTCTTGTTTTACGCACGGCTTTATGCTAGAATATGCTTGCATCTATAGGTAAAAATTGGCTATCAGGACTTGTGCCCAATCTTTTTCCCATATCGTGAACGATTTTATGAAATAACAGGACAACGGAACAAAAATAACGGAGGTGTCCCCGTGCCAAATAATAAAAGCAACTTATTCTTACAGGGAGATATCGCGGCGGGGAAATCCACTTTGCTGCAAAAAATCCTTTTACCCCATTGGGAAAATGTCGGGGGGTTTTTTGTCCAAAGAGTTTACAAGGGAGAGCAGCACATTGCTTTTCGCCTAAGCTCCCCCGGTAACGCAGGGGATTACCAGCTAAATATCCCTGTAGAACAATTACCGCAAGAAAAAAACATTTTTCTTTACCGCGATGAAGATAACAGATGGCAGACACAACTGGCTATATTTGAACAAGAAGGGGTCAAATACCTGCAAAAAAGCCGCGAGGAAGCTAAAAAAATAATTCTCATGGATGAAATTGGTGGCGTAGAACTGCAATGTCCCCGTTTTATGCAGGCTGTGCTGCAGATTTTCGATGGCCCCCAACCTGTTTTAGGCGTGCTCAAAGCACCGCAAAACGTTAAAAGATTACACAGCAGACTGGCCAAACAGGAGAAAATAGAAGATATGGAGAAAACCCCGTTCCTACTCCGGGAACACCCGCAGGTAAAACTGTTAGAGTTTAACCGGCGTAACTACGACAATATTAAAATGGCAGTTGAGGCCTTCGTCAACAATGCTCTGCAACAAAATGTGTCAAGGGGACGGGGGTATTGACACACTTGTGTCATGTGTCACAGGGACGGCAGGCTGTGTAAAAGCTTTAAAAAAATCGAAGGTTTTTCATTTGCGGCAGTAGTGGCTGCGGAAATGCGGGCAAATAATTTGCCCAAGGTAGTATTGACACGATCTAAGGGAAATATTGGTATAATCATCTGGAAGGAGGGGGAAAATGAATAAAAAGGAAATAAGATGGCGTGAAAGATTTCGGAATTTCGATAAAGCTTATAACCAGTTGCAAAGTGCGATTAACGATTTTGAAAAACTCAATGATCTGGAAAAAGAAGGGTTGATTCAAAGATTTGAATACACCTTTGAACTAGCCTGGAAAACAATAAAGGACTATTTAGAAGCGCAAGAAGTAGAAGCTAAATTTCCAAGAGATGTGGTCAAAACAGCATTTCATTACGAAATAATTGAAAACGGGGAAATATGGATGGATATGTTGGAGAAAAGAAATCTCATGACACATACATATGATAAGGAAAAATTTAAATTCGTTGTAAAAAAAATTAAAGAAGAATATTACGGGGCGGTATCGCAAGTCCATAATTATTTAAGGGGAAAAAAATGAGCTTTGGAATTTCGGCAAAAAGCATGCAGGAAATTATTGATGCTTTAAAACAAAAAAAGGAGATTACACAGGCGGCTATTTTTGGTAGTCGCGCCATGGGTAATTTTAAAAAGGGCTCAGATGTTGACATTGTACTTTATGGTGCTGATATTTCACAAGAAATACTAAACCAAATTAGCATAGAGTTGAATGAAAAGTTACCATTACCTTATTATTTTGATCTCGTTCACTACGAATCCCTCCAACATGTTGAATTAAAAGAGCATATAGACACATACGGAATGGTTTTTTATGCAAAACAAAAGCGCCTTGTTTAGCGAAAGGATATGTGTCACAGGGACGGGGGTATTGACACATGTACTTAAATGTGGTAAGAATTACAAAAAGGGTGATTTTATGCCAAGGACGGCCAGGGTGAAAAGCTCAACTGGAATATATCATATCGTTATGAGAGGGATAAACCGCCAAAATATTTTTGAGGATAAAGAAGATAACTATAAATTTATTCAAACTTTACTAAAATATAAAGATAGAAGTGACTATAAATTATACGCTTATTGTTTAATGGGGAACCATCTACATCTATTAATTAAAGAAGAGAAGGAACCATTAGCGATTATTATGCGGAAAATAAGCAGTCGATATGTTTTATGGTACAATAAAAAATATGATAGGGTAGGCTACTTATTTCAGGATCGTTTTAAAAGTGAACCAATAGAGGATGACGCATATTTTCTCACCGTACTCCGGTATATCTTTCAAAATCCCCTCAAGGCTGGGTTAGAAACAGAAGCCCGAAACTATAACTGGTCGAATTACAATGATTATCTTAAAGGAAGTAGTAGAACCGATACCGATTTTGCCCTAAGCATTTTTCATAAGAGTCGGGAAAAATCAATAAATAGTTTCATAGAATTTATAAATCAAAATATTGATGATAAATGTTTGGATCTAGCGGATAAAAGGCAGGTTACGGATGATGATGCCGGTAAAATAATTAGGGAACATTGCAAGGTAGATCATGCAAAGGATATTCAAGGGTTCGAATTAGCAAAAAGGAATCTATGTTTAAAAGAATTGAAAGAAATACATTATTTATCTATCAGGCAAATTGAAAGATTGACAGGTATAAACAGGGGAATTATCCAGAGAGCTTAGTGTGTCACTACCCCCGTCCCTGTGACACAAGTGTGTCACTACCCCCGTCCCTGTGACACATGTTTTTGGATCTCTTGTAGCCCTTGCAGTGCGCTGCCAGGTATGGAGATGTGCGGTGGGGAGATGCGATAGTCGCGCGGGTTGATGCGGATAATGGAGGCTTTATGATGTTTCCCTAAATTTTCGCTCATATTGCGGATGGTAGAGATAGCGGTGCCGGCGCCCATTTCGATTACGACCAGGGGCGGGCGGTATTGTTTCAAGAAGGCACCAAAATTACTTCTTTGCGCGTCTGTGTAATTGCTGACCCAGGCAAAATCTCCAAACATGAGCACGTTTGGTCTGGAGACATCTCCGCAGTGGGGGCAGTGTAGGATCCTTTGAGCTCGCATGGTGGAGAGATCCACAGGAATGTGCTCTGTGTTTTTCCAGATAGCATTGCTGCAGGGTGTGCAACATTGCAGGTTATGAACAGAACCATGCACCTCATAAACTTTTTCCTCCGGGAAGCCTGCTTTTTGAAATTGCCCGTCTACGTTGGAGGTAACGACAAAATAGTCCATGTTTCGCTGTGCAATCCATTCCTGCAGCAGGCGGAAGCCGGCATGGGGTTCGGTTTCACGGTAAAGGTCGATGCGGTGGGCATAAAAGCCCCAGCCAAATGCGGGGTCGGCACCGAAATGCACTGGGTCGGCAGCGTCATAGTAATTAATTCCCAAAGAGGCATACATAGGGTAGGCCTTCCAGAAGCCTTGATCTCCCCGGTAATCGGGCAAGCCCGAATCCACGCCTGCCCCGGCCCCGGCAGTGACAACCATGCTGTTGGCTTTGCCAATAGCTTGAGCAGCCTTTTTACATTGTGCAGTAAAACTATTTACTTCTACCATTTTATGTTTATCCAATCCCCTTTTATGTTTTTTGATCTTTATTTCAAATTTTCACACACTATTTTTCTTCTTTAGTTACCGTCGTGATTCCTTCTTTGTAGGCCTGCATTATTCTTCAACAAGAAAAATGCTTTTGTCAGGCCGTGGTTTATGGTATACTATTGATGGTTGCAGGTTTTTGATTGACAACAGGATTCCCTGTGTTTAATATAAGGTTAGTTGCTGAAAATGCTGGTAGTTTCCGTTAAATGTAAGTAGATGCAGGTAGGCGCCGGTACAGATATTTTCTCGCGGGTGTAGCTCAGTGGCAGAGCCCTGGCCTTCCAAGCCAGTCGCGTGGGTTCGATCCCCATCACCCGCTCCATTTATTTTAGGCAGGGGTAAGGTGAGCACATCATGCCGGAGGTTAAAATAAATTTTAATAGCGGCAATTTAAATTTGGAAGGTTTCCTTGCTTTGCCCGCTGGCTCCGAACCCTGGGCCGGGGTATCTCTTTGCCATCCCCATTCCCTTTATGGCGGGAATATGGATAACAATGTCATCCGTGCGGCTAGCAAGGCCCTGGTGGCGCAGGGGATAGCGGCCCTGCGTTTCAATTTTCGGGGTGTGGGCCGCAGCGAGGGTTCTTTTGGTGAGGGTATTGCCGAGGAAGAGGACGCGCATGCTGCCCTTTCCTATCTCAGCGTTTATAAAGGGATTGACGCCAAGAGGATTGGTCTTCTGGGCTATTCTTTTGGTGGAATGGTGGCTCTTTCTGCAGGCGCACATAACGAGCTGGTCCGGGCTGTGGTAGGAATTTCACCTGTCATCCCTCCCGGAATCCTGCAAAAATGGGCAAAACCCATACTGCTAACCTATGGAACCGCAGACGACGTCATCCCGGCGGCCAATATTCTTGCAGAAGCTAAAGACATGCCCGACCCGGGAATTCTAGAAGCAATTGACGGAGCCGATCATTTTCTTTGGGGATATGAGCAAGAAGTGGCAGAAAAGGCGGCGGCTTTTTTTGCCCGGCAGCTCTGCTAGTTGCAACCTTTGCCCCTTTAAATATTATTGTTTCAATGATGTTGTTCCCGTTTTGTTACAGCATGGGCGTTTACCCGGCGTTCATTCCAGGTTGGGGTTCTTCGCTAACGCTCAGATGGCGGTAACCGGGAAAAAACGTTTATGTTCTGTTCGGGGCAGGCACATGCCTGCCCCGGGGTATTTTCTCCGGCCCGCACGGGGAAGAAATGTCTAAGCTTTGTTCGGGGTAGGCACAGGTCGGGCCTCCGGGCCTCCTTGCTTTGCCCGGCGCGGACCCTTCTCCAATGCCCGGGTAGATAGTGACTAAGCGGCCGCAAAAAGGTTTTCTTGTTTCAATCTATTTCAATCTTTTAAATAAAGCATGTGTGTTAAAGCAAATATTTTTGTGTCAAGTTTTTTCGATATTAACATTACCTCCGGATGAGAAAAATCCTCATACTTTTGGACTTTTAGCTGCAATAACTTTCTTAAAACTTCAATTTCATTATTTAGTTCTGCATATTTGTTATCGCTTATCAAGGCATTCAATGTTTTCACTTCTTTCAAATAGCTTCCTTCTATTGCACCCGGTAGTGGTTTATCGCACAATTGTTTTAATAAATGTTGAGCTTCTAAGCCTGGTTTAAGCAATCTAATTTTACTTGGATTTTCCTGTTAGTGAATGAATTCACTAAATAGTATGTGAATCCTGCATAAGTATTTGCAATCTTCAGTAAAACTTCTATAAATTAATGATAGCATATATTTATTTATTTTGGCTAATTTTACTACATTAAGGACATCTTCACAGCAAAATCATCTGTAAATGGATTCTGTAGAACCAACAGGAGTATATTTGTCAATTTGCCCGGTATTTTCCCTCCCCCAAAATTTATTATTCTTAATTTTCCTGGTTTGCCGCCGACAGTAAGCCGGTAATGGAAACTGGTTGTAAACCCCGTGCTTGCAAAGCTTTAACAATCCCGGGCAAGGCTGCCAGCGTATTCTGACGGCCTTCATGAAGAAGGATGATGGATCCCGGCTTTACTTGTTCCATAACCCTTTTGACGATTTCTTCCGGGGCAGGGTTTTCCCAATCCCGCGGGTCGACATCCCAAAAGACCAACTTCTGTCCCAATTCTTTGGCTGCTGCGAGCACATTGGCAGATTTTCGACCGTACGGGGGACGAAAGTAAAGAATTTCATATTCTAGAAGCGAGTAAATCTGAGCTGCCGTTTTTTCTAAGTCGGCGGTAATTTGTTCCGGTTTAAGCCGATCCAAAGCGGCATGCCGCCAGGAGTGGCTGCCGATTTCGCTTCCCTGTGCGGTGATATATTTTGTAGTTTCTGGATAAAGAACAGCTTGACGACCAACAACAAAAAAAGTGGATTGAACGCCATGTTTATGTAGCACTTCGAGGTACTTTTCAGTCATCCCCGGACAGGGGCCGTCATCGAAGGTTAGGGCTACCTTGTCTGGCACCCCGAGGCGGTAAAAGACGGAGGGGATTTTGGCGACAAAAGCCTCAAAAGCCTCTTTTTCTTGTTCGGTTGTTATTTGGGGTATTTCTTCCTGCGAGGGGAGTGCGGGCAAAGCTTCCGAGGCCAAATTTTCACCTATTTTAGCTGTGGCTGCCGGTGGAGGCATAGTTGCTGTTGCTGTTACGCTCTCTTTTTTTAATTGGGAAACACGGGAAGGACTGCCTGCGGGTCTAGGGCTAGAGGTTAGTTCGGCTATGTTGGTAGCGACGGGTTGTTGGACAAAAACAGGCTGTAGCCTTAGCCATAAATCTGCCGAAATATTTCTGGCAGGGGTTAGCAAGGGCAGGGGGTAGCAAGTAATACTGATAAAAACCAGCGTTCCTATTAGAATACGTAAGCCAGACTTCAGCATTTTGGCTTGTCCCCCTTTTATTTTTTTGGTTACTCTATTTATAAAGACGAGCTTTTATCTTTTTGGTTCCAAGACAGGGCATTTTTGGACAAAAAACATCTAAAATATTTCCCGGGTAATATCTCTTTCGACAAGGGACTGATTCCGAATTTTTTATAATCCTTTGAGGATTGTTGCTGTTTTACTCGTGCCAATTCTATTGGCCCCGGCGCTGATCATTTGGCGGGTAATTGCCAGGGAGGAGATGCCACCCGCGGCTTTTACCCCAAAGTTTTTACCAACAGTCTTACGTAGGAGGGTGACATCTTCGACAGTTGCTCCGCCGGGACCAAACCCGGTGGAGGTTTTGACAAATTTTGCGCCGGCGGCCAGGGCAATTTTACAGGCGGCAATTTTTTCTGCGGTTGTCAGGTAACAGGTTTCAAGGATGACTTTGACCGGGGCAGGGGAGGCACCGACCACAGTTTCGATTTCGGTTTGCAAGTTGGCATAGCGCCTGGATTTTAAATAACCAATATGTAAGACTAGATCTAGCTCCGCAGCACCTTGAGCAAAAGCTGCTGCGGCCTCTTTTGCTTTTAAGAATGTGGTTTGCCTGCCAAGGGGAAAGCTTATCACGGCACAGACAAGCGTTTTGCTGCCTGCCAGCAGGCGGGCAGCCGTCGCCACATCGGCGGAATGGACACAGGCTGCAAAACATCCTGCGTCCCGGGCAAAGGCAATGCCAGCCGCGATTTGTTGGTCCGTAAGATCCGGGGCCAAAAGGGCGTGATCGATGAGCCGGGCCAGTTCAATTTTATCGCCAAACATTCATTATACAGCCCCCGTCAAAATATTTTGTGCCTACATGAAAAATTGACAATAAAAAGTATGATGCCCCTGTGGCTATAGAATCTGGCTTAAAAATTCTTTGGTGCGCGGGAGGCGGGGGTGATAGAAAACCTCTTCCGGCAGCCCCTCTTCGACAATGATGCCTTCATCCAGGAAAATAACCCGGTCGGCAGCTTCCCGGGCGAAGCCCATTTCATGGGAAACCACCACCATGGTCATGCCATCCCGGGCCAACTGTTTCATCACATTCAATACTTCCTTGATCATCTCTGGATCCAGGGCAGAGGTAGGCTCGTCGAAGAGCATCACCTTGGGCTGCATGGCCAGCGCCCGGGCAATGGCTACCCTTTGCTGTTGCCCCCCGGAAAGATGGCGCGGAAAAGCACCTGCTTTTTCCTGCAACCCAACTTTTTCCAACTGGGCCAGGGCCAACCGGCGGGCCTCCTGCGGTGTAATCTTTTTAACCTTGAGCGGTGCCAGACTAATATTTTCTAAGGCCGTCTTATGCGGAAAAAGATTAAAATGTTGAAAAACCATCCCCGTATTTTGCCGGACGCGGTTCAAGTTTACCCCGGAGGCACAGATGTTGACCCCGTCCACGAGGATTTCGCCTCTTTGTGGTATCTCCAGCAGGTTTAGGCAGCGCAAAAAAGTGCTTTTCCCCGAACCGCTGGCACCGATAATTACTACTACTTCTCCTTTGTCGATCTTAGTAGTAATGCCACGCAAAACCTCCAGTTGATCGAAACTTTTGTGCAGATCCTTTACTTTAATCACTGACTTGCAACCTCTTTTCCAGATAACCCAAAATTTTGGAAAGGGTATAGGTGATCACGAAATAAACAAGGGCGATGAAGGTAAAGATCTCAAAATCCTTGTAGGTTCTCGTGCGGATGTGTTCTCCGGCCCGCATCAACTCTGTAAGAGCGATGACGGAGAGCAGGGAGGAATCTTTGATCAACATAATCAACTCGTTGACCAGCGGGGGGATCACCCGGCGAAAGGCCTGCGGCAGGATCACGTAGATCATGGCCATCGTCCCGCTCATGCCGAGGGAACGAGCTGCCTCCATCTGCCCTTTATCGATAGACTGGATGCCGGCGCGCACGATCTCGGCTACATAGGCGCCGCTGTTAATTGAAAGTCCGATGGCTGCTGCGGCGCGGCGGTCAAGGTCGATACCTAACTGGGGTAGGCCATAGTAAAGGATAAAGAGTTGCACCAGCAAGGGCGTGCCGCGAATAAATTCGATGTAAGCTCCTGAAAGAAGCTTGAGGAGGTGAGAACGGGAAAGGCGGGCCAGTGCAACCAATGACCCGATGCAGAAGCCCATCGTGACGGCAAGGGAAGAGATACGCAACGTTTCCTGCAAGCCCATCATCAGGAAAGGCCAATTTTTAACGATTACCGAATAATCCAGGAATTTCATCGAGTAATACCTCCGGGTGTGAGCTGATGGTGCCAGGTTATAGACCCCTGCATTCATTCATATATATTACTGTCAGCCATAGTAAAGGCAAAGCGCTGGGCGCTTTGCCTTTAAGCCGGCCTGGTTCAAACTTGGGATAATATAAGAAATCCTTTGCTGGTCCCCATGACCATCATAGCAGTAAACCAGTGCAGCCGGAAACAGATTTATTCGAACCATTTGCTAATGAGCTCGTCGAATTGACCGCTCTCTTTCAAGTCTGCCAAAACGTTATTGATCTCTGCTAGCAGTTCTGTGTTTTCTTTGTTGACAGCAATGCCGAAGAGTTCCTCAGTGAAGATCCCGCCCACGGTTTTGCAACCGCCTTTTATTTCAATATAGCGCTCGGCGACCGGAACATCGATGATAATGGCATCAACGCGTTTGTTGGCCAGGTCGAGGAAACCCTCGTTGATTTTATTGTACTGGCGGATATTATCTGCCGGAAAACGATCATGCGCTTCCAGATCGCCGGTCGTTCCTAACTGGACAGCAATAATTTTGCCCTCCAGATCATCGACACTTTTGATTTCTGTTTCATCCTCCAGCACAACCACAGTTTGCCCGGCGTTATAGTAGGGTTCGGAAAAATTGACCTCCTCGAGGCGTTTTTCCGTGATGGTCATACCGGCGACAGCTATATCGATCCTTTTGGAATTCAAAGCCTGGGTCAAACCGCCAAATTCCATGTCTTCAATGAAGAGTTCTTTGCCAAGTGCTGCGGCAATGGCTTTGGCAATATCCACATCAAAGCCGTCTACCTCGTTTTGATCGTTGCGAAATTCAAAAGGCGGAAAATCTGCATTGGTGCCCATAATAAGCTCCCCTGTTTCAATACCTGTTTCACCATTTACTTCACCGCCTGTTTCCTGGGGGCTGGAGCAGCCCATAAAGGCAACTAAAGCAAAAACCGTACAACAAAGAACGACATAAACAAAAAATTTCTTCAAAATGAGTTCCCCTCTCTCTAGGTAGTTTTTTAATATTATACCATACTTATTTGCTCCGGGGACAAGAAAAAAAGCAAAAAAAAGGGAAATGTGTAAAATAGTTGCCCCCTTCACACGAAGCCCGGCTCTGGGTAGGGTAGCCGGGCTTCGCGTTTTTAATCTGCTTATTAGGGCTGTGGGCGACAGCCTTTGATGTAAGCTGCCCAACAAAAGGCCTGCTGTGGCGTTACTTTGTTGCCGCCGCGCGTAGAAGCCTGCTGTGGCATCAGGCGGTGTGAATGCTATCTTAGCAAATTATTTGCCCACTTTAATGCTATTTTCAAGGTATTTTAGAAAATGGACATGCAAGATATTTTGATTTCTTAACACATTTCCACCATTTTTTGAAAAACCAGCATATTTGTTGGGTTTTCACACAGCCTGGCGTTACTTTGTTGCCGCCGCTCGTAGAAGCCTGCTGTGGCATCAGGCGGTGTGAATGCTATCTTAGCAAATTATTTGCCCACTTTAATGCTATTTTCAAGGCAACCGTGCTTTCAATCGTCGAGGCTGGCTGCAGCCAAGATGTCGGGGACGACCCCCTCCCTATTGATAGCCATAATATGGACCCCGTCGCAGATCGATTCCTTCTTCAAGGTTGCGATCATGCGCCCGGCGATCTCAATGCCCTTTTTCAGCGCACCTCCCTTGGGCGCTTGCGCCAACTCGTCGATGAGTTCATCCGGAACGAATATTCCCGGCACATTAGCAGTCATGAAGCGGGCCATGCGTGCCGAAGAAAGGAGGACGATCCCCGCCAAAATTTTAACAGGGAATTGACGGGCGTACTCCATAAATTTAGCAAACTTTTCCAGATCGTAGATAGCCTGGGTTTGAAAGAATTTGGCGCCAGCCTCCACTTTTTTTTCAAATTTGATGAGCTGCGGTTCCAGGGGGACTGCCTCCGGGGTGACGGTGGCGCCGGTATGGAGCTCCAAAGCCCCGTCCAACTCGTTCCCCCCCAAATCGGTTCCCGCTTCCAACTGCCTGATTAAATGCAGCAACTGTACCGAATCGAGGTCAAAAACACCCTTAGCTGCCTGGTGATCGCCTACGGGAACGGCATCGCCCGTTAGACAAAGAACATCCCTGACGCCCCTGTCATAAGCCAGGAGCAGATCGGCCTGCAGGGCAATACGGTTGCGATCACGGCAGGTCATCTGCAAGATCGGTGTTCCACCCCTTTCCAGGATGGCCAGGCAGCCGCCGATGGAGGGAAAACGCATGACCGAGCTTTGGTGGTCGGTAACATTCAGGGCATCAACCTTGTTTTTCAAAAGCTCGATATGTTCATACATCTTTTCGAGAGCGGTGCCTTTTGGCGGACCGATTTCGCTGGAGATTACAAACTCGCCGCTATCTAGTGCCTGCTTAAATCTTGAGGCCATTTTTATTTCCCCCTTTCTGGTAGTAACATTGTCCTTCTTGGCCGGGGCATTACCTGGTAATTTTTAGGGGGATGATATTTGCGCATCAAGTCCAACCGGCCCTGTGCTTTGAGCCGTTCATAAATGAGCGTAAAGGCACAGTCTCTTTCCGGATCAACTTCGCATTTGCCGTTGTTTGTGCCACCGCAGGGGCCATTCAATAAGCCTTTGTGGCAGGCGGTCAGCGGGCAGATGCCTGCTGTTTCGCCCAGGATGCACTGGCCGCACTGATCACAAGCTTCGAAAAATTTCCCCGGGCTTTCTTCCATGCCGATAAAAAGGGTATCCAACGCCGGGATAACTGGTTTGCTCCAGCTAGAATTAACCCGCTGCACGCCCAGGGCGCAAGCCATGACAATGATACATTGCGCGTCATGCACGGCTTTTTCGTTTTCTGTGACCATCTCTGCCGTCATTTCATCACAAGCGGTGGGGATGACGATCCACCCGGTGATGAGCTTGCCCTCGTCTTGCAAGCTCTCTTTCATAGCCTGAACTTCATCTATTCCGCCGGTTTTGGTCATCGTTGCACACGTCCCGCAGCCAACGAGATAGATACGGTTAAAATTTTCAACTAGCTGCTTCACTTCATCAAAGGGCTTCTGCTTTGTTATAGATTTCATCATGGGCCTCCTTTATATTTCCAAATCGCAGCGCAAGCAACGTTTGCTTTCCTGCCTAGCCTGCTCTTCCTTAAGACCCAACTCTGTTTCCTCAAAACTTCGTTTTCTTTCCTCGAAGGGGAGCCGGGGTATTGGCGGCCTGTACTGGGGCTCCCAGGAGGCTTCCTCTTCTTCGGAGATCTTTTCAGTAATTTCGCTGGGCTTGAGGTCGTACATCACCACTCGCGAGGGATCGCCTTTCATATATTTGTCGATGGCCAACGCTCCTCTTCTGCCGGCGGCGATGGCTTCGATGATCATGTCCGGTCCCGTAACAAAGTCCCCGCCGGCAAAGACGCCGGGGATATTAGAGGTCAGGTTATTTTTATCCACGACCAATGTTTCCCACCGCGTACGCTCCAGAGCGCTGTCCGGCGGTAAAAATGACAGGTCCGGGGCCTGGCCAACAGCAGCAAAAACAGTATCGGCCTCCACGGAAAATTCAGTGCCGGGTATGGCGACAGGGCGACGGCGCCCATCGGCACCCGGTTCGCCTAACTGCATCTTAATGCACTGCAAGCCGACGACCTTCCAATCTTCGCTGACGATGCGGGCCGGGCTGACCAAAAAGTTTATCTGCACGCCTTCGTCCAAAGTTTCTTCGTATTCTATATCGGAGACGGGCATCTCTTCCCTCGAGCGACGGTAATAAATGGTAACTTCCTCTGCACCGAGTCGCACGGCCGTGCGGGCGGTATCCAAGGCCACGTTACCGCCGCCGATAATCGCCACGCGGCGCCCCACGTTAATGGGCTTGTTGACCTTAACATCCCTTAAAAAGCGCAGGCCGTAATGGAAGCCCTCGAGGTCTTCCAGCTCGCCGGGGATGCCGATGTTTTGGCTTTTTTGTGCGCCGGCAGCGATGAAGACAGCCTCATAGCCTTCTTTGCGCAGATCTTCGATCGTAAAATTGATGTTGAGGGGTGTGTTGTACTTGATCTCCACGCCGCGCCGGGTGATATATTCTATCTCGGCATCGATTACTTCCTGGGGCAGGCGGAAATTGGGGATAGCTACGGAAAGCATGCCGCCGCCTACGGGCAGCGCTTCAAAAACTGTGACCGGGTAACCCATCTGTGCCAGAAAGTAGGCGCAGGAGAGGCCGCAGGGGCCGGCGCCAATGACCGCTACTTTTTGGGGATAGAGAATGTTAAAAGGTTCCGGTGGCGGCAACTGCTCGATATTTTCAAAGTACCAATCGGCAGCAAAGCGCTTCAATGCCCTGATAGCAACCGGTTCGTCCAGCTCTCCCCGCCGGCAGCGGTTTTCACAGGGATGGTGACAGATTCGCCCGCAGATGGCGGGAAAGGGATTGCGCTCCCGGATCGTTTCTACCGATGCCAGATAATCACCGGAGCCGATCTGCGCTACATACCTGGGAATATCGATGCCCACAGGGCAGGTGTGCTGGCAAGGGGAGATCATCAGGGCATCGCAGACAGCCGCCGGGCATTTTTTCTCCTCGATATGCGCCTTATATTCATCTAAAAAATAGTTCAAAGTAGTTAGCACCGGGTTGGGACAGGTTTGCCCCAGCCCGCAAAGGGAGGTTTCTTTCACTGTTTTAGCAATCTTGAATAATAGATCCAGATCCTCATCACGTCCCTGGCCCTGGGTAATCCTGGTCAATATCTCTAACATCTGCCTGGTACCCAGGCGGCAAGGAACACATTTTCCACAGGATTCTGATTGCGTAAAGCTCACAAAATAGCGGGCAATCTCCACCATGCAGGTGGCATCATCCATGACGACCATGCCGCCGGAGCCCATGATCGAACCCAACCCGGCCAGAGTTTCAAACTCCACGGGGGTATCCATAAAGCGGGCCGGGATGCAGCCCCCCGAGGGGCCGCCGGTTTGGACCGCTTTAAATTGCTTGTCACGGGGAATACCGCCGCCGATATCAAAGACAATGGTGGACAAGGGCGTGCCCATGGGCACCTCCACCAACCCGCTGTTGTTCACTTTGCCGGTGAGGGCAAAGACGGCGGTGCCCTTGCTCTTTCCACTGCCGATGCCGGCGAACCATTCTGCACCGCGAGCAATGATTACAGGGACTGAAGAAAGGGTTTTGACGTTGTTAATGATAGTGGGCTTTCCGTCCAGCCCCGACTGGGCGGGAAACGGGGGGCGGGGGCGGGGCATACCCCGGCGGCTTTCAATGGAAGCAATCAAAGCAGTTTCTTCGCCGCAGACGAAGGAACCGGCTCCCTCTTTGATATTTATTTTAAAGTTGAAGCCCGAACCCAGGATATTGTCTCCCAAAAAACCTTTGGCGTGGGCCTGGTCCAGGGCCAGGCGTGTTCTCATCACGGCCAGGGGGTATTCTGCCCGCACGTAGATATAGGCTTCGCTGGCGCCGATGGCATAGCCGGCGATGATTAGCCCTTCCAGCAGCCTGTGCGGGTCGGCTTCTAAGATAGAGCGGTCCATAAAGGCCCCCGGGTCCCCCTCATCGGCGTTACAGATCATATATTTCTGCTCACCGGGCGCGCTGCGGCAGAACTGCCATTTGCGGGCGGTGGGAAAACCAGCGCCGCCGCGGCCACGCAAGCCGGATTTATCGATCTCGGCGATGACTTCATCCGGTGTCATCTCCAAAAGAGCCTTCCGCAGGGCCTGATAACCCCCTACCGCGAGAGAGTCTTCGATTTTTTCCGGGTTAATGCGCCCGCAGTTTTGCAGGATGACACGCTCTTGCTTATTATAAAAGTTGACATCTGCATAACGGGGTATAGCCTTTCCCGTTACCGGGTTATGATAGAGCAGGCGTTCTACGGGAATACCGTCCCGCAGGTGCGAGCTAACAATTTCAGGTATATCCTCGACCTGAACATTGATATAAAAGATACCATCCGGCTCGACCACGACGCTGGGACCCTGCGCACAAAGCCCGTGGCCGTGGCAGCCGCTGGATTCCACCGTTACATTATTTAGCTCCAGCCGGGCCACTTCCTCTTTAAGCCCTGCGTAGATCAAGTCAGAGCCCATAGAGAGGCACGGCGTCTCTTGACATACAAGGATTTTGCGACTGGTAGACACGATATTATCCTCCATTCCTCTTCAAGAGCTGCCCCAGCTTTTGAGGGTTCAAATTGCCATAAACCTGATCGCCGATAACGATATTGGGAGCCAGGGCGCATACACCGATACAGGCTACCGTTTCCAATGTATATTCCAGATCATCCGTGGTCTCGCCTTCATCTATTCCCAAATGTTGCTTGACCAGCTTGAGAATGGTTTTTCCTCCCCGGACGTGGCAGGCTGTCCCCCGGCAGACGCGCACCGTTTTACGGCCGCGGGGTTCAGTATAAAGCTGGGAATAGAAAGAAATTACGCCCTGCACCTCGCTGGGATAAAGCTTGAGTTCCCGGGCAATGAGCGGGATAGAGGCAGGAGGGATAAAGCCAAACTCATCTTGTATCTTTTGCAAAAGAGGGATCAAAGGCCAGCGCAGCGCGCTGTGTTCTGCCACCAATTCTTGTAATCGTTGGGCATCAATCTCCGCTACACCTTTATTATTGTTCATGGCTGGCTCCTTTCTATCCGGACATAGCATGTTTGCAAGGCCGGGGTTTTATCCGCTGCATCTGCCGCACCCGCCATCGCTGCTTGAAGACTAAAAAGGCCGATGGCTGGCCGGTCGGGCCTGGAGCGGGGTAAAGAGACCACGCCTTGCGGTAAAGTGTTCGTAATCTCCACATTGGCGGGCAGCCGCCCGATAGCCGAGATCACCTGCACCGGTTCCCCACTTTGTAGCCCCAGTTTTTGGGCATCTGCATCATTAATCCTCACAAAAAATGAAGAGTCATACTTACCCAGCCTTTTGGATCTTGAACTTCTGCTACCGCTGCCGGCATGAAATAACGTAGTTTCTGTCAAAAGCATAAAAGGAAATTCATCATCTGCCACTGTTGCCCCTGCCGAAGCTGTTGCCCCTGCCGAAGCTGCTACCTCTGCCGAAGCTGTAGCCCCTGCCGCCGCTGCTACCCCTGCCGAAGCTGTTGCCCCTGCCTCCGCCGGGAGAGTGTATGCCACGGGCAGGAAGCTGGGAAATTTTTTTAAGGACAGGCGATCTGTTGTTTTTGTATTCCAAAAATCTTCTTCTTCCCCCGGGGCTTTTTCCTCTGTTTGGTCTTCGTATAAAGAAATCAGCCCGGCCATCTCTGCTTCTACCTCCTGGAGAGAGGAAAAAGGCATCGGTTGTGACAGCGCTGTGGACAATTGCAAGATGATCTGCCAGTCCGGCTTGCTTTCACCCAAAGGTTCAATCGCCTGCCGGATCTTTTGCACTTTACCCTCGAGGTTAGTAAAAGTCCCTTCCTTTTCCGCAAAGCTAGCGGCAGGCAAAACAACATTGGCTAGCCTGGCGGTCTCCGTCAGAAACAGATCCTGCACAACCAAAAAGTCCAAGGAGCTTAAAGCTTCTTGAACCAGATCCGACTGGGGGAAACTAGACAGGGGGTTCTCGCCGGTTATGTACAAACCCCTAATTTTCCCTGCTTTGGCCTGTAGAATAGTTTCTAAAGCGTTCAGCCCTGGCTTGGCCGGCAAATCTACCTGCCAGTGCTCTGCAAATCTTTGCCTGGCCTGTGCGTCTTCCACAGGTTGATATCCCGGCAGGAAGGCAGGTAACGTTCCCATATCGCAGGCCCCCTGGGCATTGCACTCTTTAAGCAGGGTATGCAGGCCGCCCCCTTGATGCCAGACATTGCCTGTCAAGAGGGCCAGGTTGAGTAGAGCTTGAATATTTGCCTTGCCCTGAGCCTGCTGTGTGATTCCCGTACCAAAAATAATTGCAGCTTTGCCGGCTCTAGCGTAAAGCCTGGCGGCAAGGCGCATCTCTTCTTCTGCAATGCCGGTGATGGCTGCCGTCTGGGCCGGTGAAACATTTTCCAAAGATTTGGCCAGAGCAGAATAATTCTCTGTTTTGCGCATTACAAATTCTTGATCGATCAAATCTTCATCAATAATAATCTGTGCTAAAGTGTTGAGCAAGGCGAGGTCGGTGCCTATCTTTGGCTGTAGCCAGTGATCGGCGAAAAAAGAAAGTTTGGTTTGGCGGGGATCGATCAGGATTAATTTTGCCCCGTGCAATTTAACGGCCCGCTTGAGCAGGTAATCAACCTGGGGCGTAGCAGTTTCGGGATCGGCCCCTGCCACTAAAATTACATCCGCTTGCTCCAAATCATCGAGGCTGTAGGCGATCCCGGGGAAACCGAAGGAGTCGTTAAAGACCTGCCGGGTATTTTCTTGTTCAAGGCAACCGCTGCTATCAATATTATTTGTGCCCAATACGCCGCGGGCAAACCTTTGCAGCAGGTAATTTTCTTCGTTGGTGCAGTTTGACGAACCTAAAACCGCCAGGCTGTCGGCTCCGTGCTCCGTCCGGATCTGTTTTAAGGCTTCGGCGGTGGCGGTTAGGGCCTCTTCCCAGGATACCTCCTCGAAATGGCCATCTTTTTTAAGTAACGGCTTGGTCAATCTATCCGGGCTATGGATGAAATCCAAACCATAACTACCCCTGACGCAGAGAGCCTCCGGCCTGCCATTAGCATCAGACGGGACGGGCTTCGCGCGGACGACCATATTGTCCTTAATTTCCAGGGAAATATTACAACCATAACTACAGAAGGGGCAGATGGTTTGCACGGCTTTGCTGATGGTACCCCTGTAGATTTCTTCTTTTTCCATTAGTGCACCGGTGGGGCAAAGATTAACGCAAGTGCCGCAAAAGGTACATTCAGAACTTTCTAAGGGTAAATTAAGCATGGTGGCCGGTTTAGCCTTAAAACCACGCCCGTAATAATCGAGGGCACCTACCACGACTAGCTCTTGACAAGCGCGAATACAACGGGCACAAAGGATACACTTGCTCATATCCCTAAAGATAAAAGGGTTTAGCTCCTCAGTAACAGCCGGTTGTGGAATACGGTCTAGTTCAATTAAGCCAATCCCCATATCTGCAGCCATCTGGCGTAGCTGGCAGGTGTTGCCCTTATCGCAGACAAGACAAGAGTCAGGATGGCTGGCCAGCATTAATTTGAGAAGCATTTTACGATGTTCCAGAACACGGGGAGAGGCCGTGTTGATGATCATCCCGGGGGCAATGGGCGTGGAACAAGAGGCCAGCAAAGCACCGTTTTGTTCATTTTCCACCAGGCAGATGCGGCAGGCCCCAATCGGGGCCAGGTGTGGATGGTCACAGATTGTTGGGATCTTTATGCCGGATTCCCGGGCTAGCTCCAAAATCGTCATCCCTGTATGGCCACTTACTTCCCGCTGGTTTATGGTTATCGTTACTGGTTGCAATCATTTTCCTCCTTTCAAATTGGATCTGTGATTTAAAATAATTTATCCTGCGCCGGTATGTGTTTGCCAGGGAAGCTAGGAATATCGTAGTTTAGCTGGCCTGGTGACCGGCGCAGGTTGTAGCCAAAATCTTTTACATAGCCGCAATCTTTTACGCAGCAAGATTCTTTTACGCAGCAAGATTCTTTTACGCAGCCGCAATTGTTTAAAACTAGTGAGCAGCTCTAATCGCCTCCAATAACTGGGAGCTAACGCTTTTTTTAGGAATAAAACCATAGGCCCCGGCCTGCTTGCTGGCAGCGATATTGCCTTCGTCATCATACTGGCTGAGAACGAGCACCTTAACCTGATCGCAATCACGGGCGATGTGTTTAGTTGCTTCAATACCGTTCATTACAGGCATGGCGATATCCATGAGGACTACATCGGGCAATAATTGCATCGTTTTGTCGATGGCATCCTGGCCGTCGATTGCTTCGCCAACGATAAGCATATCTTTTTGCAGATTGAGCAGGGCGCTAATTCCTTCCCGCACCACGGCATGGTCGTCGGCAATGAGCACTTTTATTTTCCGCGTCGCTTCATCCAGCAGCTTTTCGATTACTTGTACCAAGACGGTGGTTTTAATGGGCCTGCAAAAATAATCATCTACCTCCAACCGGAGCCCTTCATCCCGACGCCACCCGCTGTGCAGTTGTTTTTCCACCGGAACATCGACCACAATTGTCGGCAACTCCCTGGTAGTTGGAAATGTCTTCAACCATTGGTGCAGTTGAAAAGCATCGCCGCGCGGGGCTATTGTTCCCAGCAGAATGAAATCTGGCTTTTTAATCCGCACAAATTCCTGCGCAAGCAACTTATGATCGGCAACAAACACTTCATAATTCCTCTTCACCAGCTCCTCTTGTAAGGCAACAGTAAAAGCAAGCTCCTGATCAACAATAAGAATTCTCGCTCTCATTTTAATTTTCCTCCTTTTTGGCAGACCGTTTTTTGATTCGCTGCCTTATTTAAAAGTTTGTTAATCTTCTTGCTTAACTCTATCTTAATAGCAGGACCGCTAATAGTAAAGAGGAATAAGACTGAACTTGTGCGGCATCTTTCCTTAAATAATATCTAAAATTTCCTTAAATATTACCCGTATATTACCTGAGGCAGAGGTGGATTTTGCATTATTCCAGGCTAAAATAGGAGGATTTACCCCTAGCACAAAGAAGATTATAAGTAAGGTATTTCCTTAAGGTATAAAATCTTCAACATAATCTGCAATTTTTGAATATTCCCTATTTACAAGTCAAAAGTTTTATGGTATATTAAAGTAGGAGATAAATTAAAAGAAATCATGCATAAATAATGAGCCAGATAGTTCATAGATAGTTCATAGATAGTTCATAGATAGTTCCAGGACATTTTTACTATAGACAGAATTGTGGCAAAATAAAGACAACTGGAGGATGGTGAAAAATCATGTTTAGCTATAGATTTGTGCTGAAGCAAAAAGGGAAAGAAAAATACTATGTAATTCCTAAAGATGTTATGGAAATGGAATATGGACTGCCGGGAAAAAACAAATACGTATTTTTTGCTATGGGAACAGTAAGCGACAAGGTTATTTATCTGCGAGAACACCATCTCTTCAAAAAAAGAAAAGATAGCCGTTTGGCTATCTAATAAACAAAAACTAAAAGAAATAAATAAACTTATTTATTTAAATAAGGTTTTTCTAATATTTTAGCTGGCCTGTGTATCGTACTTATCCCTGATAGAGCTAATAACGGCAGGATCCATGAGTGTTGTCGTATCGCCAATGACTTTTCCTTCGGCGATATCACGGAGCAGTCGCCGCATGATTTTACCGCTGCGGGTTTTAGGCAGCTCGGATGTAAAGAAGATGTCTTCGGGGCGGGCCAGTGCTCCAATTTTTTTAACGACTTGCTGTTTTAGTTCTGCGACCAGTTCGTCAGATCCCTGGAAGCCTTCCCTCAGGGTAACGAAGGCGCATACGGCCTGGCCTTTGAGATCGTGTTTCTTACCAATGACGGCTGCTTCCGCGACCGCAGAATGTTCTACCAGTGAGCTTTCGATCTCTGCCGTTCCAATGCGGTGCCCGGAAACGTTGATCACATCATCGATTCTGCCTATTACCCAGATGGCGTTATCTTCATCATATTTGGCGCCGTCGCCGCTGAGGTAGGTGCCCTCGAACTGTTGCCAGTAAGTACTTTGGAAACGATCAGGATCGTGATAAAGGGCGCGCAGCATAGCCGGCCAGGGTTTGGTTGCTACCAGAAAACCTTGTTCCCCGGGTTTTACAGGCTCTCCCTGTTCGTTGAAAATGTCTACTTCCGTACCGGGGAAGGCACGGGTGGCTGCTCCGGGCCTAAAGGACTCATCGCCCGGTAGAGGCGTGATCAAGATCATACCCGTTTCTGTTTGCCACCAGGTATCCATAATCGGGCACCTTTCTCTGCCGATATGCTTGAAATACCACAGCCAGGCTTCAGGGTTAATCGGTTCGCCGACTGAAGCAAGCAGGCGCAGGCTATCAAGATCACAGGAAGCCGGCCATTGTTCGCCCCAGCGCATGAATAAGCGGATTGCTGTGGGTGCAGTATAGAAAAGAGTTACCTTATATTTTTCAACAATTCTCCAAAGACGATCTTGCTCGGGATAGTCAGGAGACCCTTCATACAAAACAACCGTTGCTCCATTGGACAGTGGGCCGTAGACGATATAGCTGTGCCCGGTTATCCAGCCGATATCAGCGGTACACCAGTAGACGTCTTCTTCCTGACAATCGAACACGTACTTAAAAGTTGTTTGTACGCCGACCATGTAACCGCCGACGGTGTGCAAGATGCCCTTGGGTTTTCCAGTGGTCCCACTGCTGTAAAGAAGAAAGATGGGATCCTCGGCATCCATAATTTCCGGTTCACAATAAAGCCCGGCATTAGCTACTACATCCGAATACCAGAGATCCCTGCCTTCTTGCATCTCTATATCTTGCCCCGTTCTTTTGACCACGATAACTTTTTCAATACTGGGGCAGGCGTTATCTTTCAGTGCCAGGTCTGCGTTTCCTTTCATGGGAAGATGTTTGCCGCGCCGGTATCCTCCATCTACTGTAATCAAAACCCTGGAAGAAGAATCTTTGATTCGTTCTTGCAAAGCGCCGGCGCTAAATCCTCCGAAAACTACACTATGGGGCACCCCAATCCTCGTGCAGGCCAGCATAGAGATGATAGCTTCGGGAATCATCGGCAAATACAGGGTCACTATGTCGTCACGTTTCAAACCCATATCTTTTAAGGCGTTAGCCAGTTTATTGACCTCGCGGAAAAGATCCTGATAAGTCAGGACGCGTGTATCGCCGAGTTCACCCTCAAAAATTATCGCGGCCTTATTTCTTCGCCAACCGGAGACGTGGCGGTCGATACAATTATAGGAAGCGTTTAGTTTTCCACCATTGAACCAGGTATAAGAGGGAGCTTTGCTGCTGTCTAGAACTGTATCCCATTCCTTATTCCATGAAATATCTTTACTCATTTCCGCCCAAAATGTTTCCATGCTTTGCGCTGAAAGCGCCCTTAGCCGTTCAGCAGTTTCCTTAGCTCTCTTATTATCAATGACGGGATTCAAGATATCCTTATCGCCGGTTGGCAAATTACCTTTGATTTCCCCCACATTTATCCCCCCAAAATTTTTGAATGTTTTTCCCCTGGATTATCAATTATAATCGACTGTTGTATGGCAAACTTTTGCTGTTCACTAAAAAATATTTCAGGAACTGTGCAAAAAAAATCCAGGAATAAAAAATTTGAAACCCGGGTTAATACCCACTATCCCTGCAAATACAACCTATTTCTCCTACTTTGTGTCTCCTCAATTGTTTATAATTTCTCTTGCCCCTTCTGTTTGTAAACCGCTGAACCTTCTTTAAACCTCCTTTCAGTGTATGCATATTGCTTTTGGCCCATGAAGGCAAAAACTAAATAGCCTGCCTTTATGGGGTTGGAATCCTCGTATCTCTGCCTCCCCCCCGGTTAACAAACTTTTTCCAGATAAAAACTGCACACATTAATCATTTTACCCTAAAATGTTGAAAAAAGCAATATAATCCTAAAATTATCAGGGTTTACAAAAGCAATCTTTTTAAATAAATTTGCGACTGGTCCAAAGATCCTGAAAGACTTTAGATTCTTCGCTGTATTTGGTATGATGAAAGAAGATGAAAGAAATGATGAAAGAAGATGAAAGAAATGGTAAGGCGGAAACTGCCTGCAGCTAGTTTCCGCCTGTTTTGTTCCCGGGGAAGCAGCTAGTTTCCGCCTGTTTTGTTTCCGGGGAATGGGGATCTTCTCAAATTAAAGGCAGTGCCGGTTCCCGGTTATGCTTGGCCGCATCTTCCCCAACGGGGCTATGGCGGAGACACGCTGGGGTTGCGCTGGGGCTATGCTGGAGCCCTGCCGGATGTACAGTGATACGCTGAAGCCACGCCAGATCTACGCCAGCGCCGCGCTGGAGCCACGCTGCGATCATGCCGGAATTATGACGAGTTTACATGGAGATAATTTTTTTGCGCAGGGCATATTTAATCAACTCTGCACGGTTGTGCAGGTCGAGTTTGGCCATAAACCTTGTTTTATGACTATCAACAGTTTTGGGGCTGATGACCAGCATATCAGCGACCTCCTTGGCCGTATGCCCTTCGGCCAATAAGCGCAGGACCTCTTTTTCACGTGCTGTTAACTGTTCGTAGGGGTCGCGGCTTTTTTTTGTATTGGCTTCTAAGCGGTAGTCTTCGATTAAATATTTTGTGGCAAAGGGCGATAGATAAGAATCCCCGCGGTTCACAGAACGGATAGCGGCAACAAGTTCGGAGGAGGCCGCGGATTTATTGAGGAAACCGCGGGCACCGGCTTCAAGAATGGTTAAGACATGTTCCTTCTCCACATATTGTGTTAAAATGAGCACTTTAACCTCCGGAAATTCCCGGCAGATATTGCGCGTTGCCTCCAGCCCTCCCATGACGGGCATGGCCAGATCCATCAAGACCACATCCAATTGAAGATTACCGATCAAATCTAGGGCTTCTTGGCCGTTGGCGGCTTCTCCAACTACCTCTATTTCGGGAGAAAGCTCCAATAAAGTGCTGATACCTTCCCGGACAATTGTATGATCATCAACTAACAATACTTTAATTTTACGCATGTGAAAGGCTCCTTTTTCCCATCAAATCAGAAAAGGCTACCAGGCGGGAAGACTTCAGGACAGGGGAATTTCCGCGCAAGCCCTGACGCCTTTTCCTGGCTCAGATTGAATCGAACAATCCCCGTTGATCAACCTTATTCTTTCCTTGAGGATCATTAAACCCATGCCGTGCCTCTTTTTTTTGTTGTTCATTTTGCCGATGCGGGTTACATCAAAACCCTGGCCATCATCTTGGATAGAAATATTCAAATTGTTGCTGCCCTTCTTTTGCAAAGAAACAGTGACGTTTTTGGCCTGGGAATGCTGCATGATATTGCCGACTACCCCTTGCACCCAACGAAAAAGGTTTACTTCGATCTCCGGTGAAAGGGGCGGAACGCTCTCTTCTATGGCAAAAATGACATTGATGTTTAAGGGATGTAGGCAGGATTCCGTATAATGGCGGATGGCAGGAATAAAACCCAGGGAATCGAGAAGGGTGGGGCGCAGATCAGAAATAATACGGTTGACTTCATCATTGATCTGCATTGAAGCGGCATGTATTTTTGTTAACATGGCTTTATATTTGCTGTCCCGGATGCCAATTATCTCGGACATTTCGATCAATACCTGTAAATTAAGAGTCAATGCGGCCAGCATCTGACTGGTTTCGTCGTGCAATTCTTGAGAGATTCTTTTCTTTTCTTCCTCTTGGGCGGTGAGCACCTGGCGCGCTACCTGCCGGTATTTCTCTCTTTTTTCTTGCAACCTTTCATAAAGGCGTGTTTGCCCGATAGCTATTCCCAATTGTTCCCCAATGGAATAAAGGAGATGCATATCCTTGGCTGTGAACTGGCAGGCGTGGGGGCTGACACAATTAAGCACGCCAAATATTTTATCTTTAAAGCGCAAAGGAACACTGATAAAGGCCTTCAACCCTTCCATCTGAATGAGGCTTTGGGTTAACGCTTCCGGATCATTGGAGATATCGCCGCGCAGGATAGCCTTCCCGGTAAGAACAACTTTGCCGTTAAGCCCCTCTCCGATCTTGGGGGCTATGCTACGGGCAAATTCATCGGAGAGCCCCTGGTAAACCCTATAGCGAAGCCTCTTATCCTGCTCATCTAGCAACATGACTCCCCCGGAGGCATCGCCTAGAAATTTAAGCGTTTTTTCCAACCCAACCTTTAAAATAGCATTCAATTCATTGAGCCCGCTGACGGCGGAGACAACCTGGCTAAGGATCAGCAGTTCGTCTATAGCCCCTTTATTCTGATTCCCCGTTGCGGGGGAAGGCTTGAGGATGCCGTTGGGTGAAGAAATTTCCACTTTTATAGCGTTATTTGCTTCTGTTGCCATGGTCTAAACCCCCTTTATGAAATTGGCCAAGATAGATAACCTGAACGAATAGTAGGAATATTGTAACTGTTATTTGTATTGTACACCAAGTCAGATATTTCTGTCAATACTTTTCCTACAGAATAATCCTTAGCTAATAATTGCGGTAAAAATGGAGGAAAGGGTAAAAGTAACGGGGCCCCTTTTGGCGGCAGGGGCCCCGTTACTTGCTTTTATACGCTGTAGTACTTAATGATAAAGCTGGGGCTAGGGCGGCCAATCGGCAGGGGGATACCGAAATTATTTGGCAGGCAAACCGGGGGGGATGTCCGCCGGGGGAAGGCCGCCTAAAGCCCAACTTTAGCCTGATAACTACTTCTTCGAATACGATGTCTAGTTATTAAACAGTCCGGCTATGCGCCACCACTGCGTTTTTGACCTTTTTCTTAATCTGGACAAGATCCACTATTTCCGGTAAGAGGCTGTAGCCCATATTAATCTCCATTGTTTTTTTGCAGACGGCCCTTTGTTCCGGGGTGCACCCGATCCCCACGGCTTCAGCTAGCCGGAATTTCTTACCAAAAGCCCCCGCGCTGCAGAACATGAGCCAACCATTCATTCCCTGATATTCTTTCCAGTATTGACATGCGATTAACTTTTTCATCATTTTTCGCTCCTTCCCGTCTGTAAATAATGTTTTTTGTGCTAGTTAGTTCAGGATTATTGATTTTGCTACGGATGTCTACGACTTGACCTTTACCTTAGCCTTAACCTTAACCTTAACCTTTAAGGCCGGCTTCTTTGGCGAGAGGCGCCTGTACAGGCCTGGCTTCGGGGCGTAAATAGGCGCTCCAATAGATGACCGCGACAAAGATTACGCCTCCAACCATATTGCCTAAGGTGACCGGTAACAAATTTTTCCAGAGAAAGTTTGTCCAAGTAAGGTTTTGTATTAGCTCTGCAGAGATCATGGGCTGTAGAACGGCCTGGTTTTTCAGCAGCATGCCCATGGGTATGAAGTACATGTTGGCGATGGAGTGTTCAAAACCCGCAGCGACAAAGGCTGTGATTGGAATCATAATACCGATGATTTTGCCAAAGGCATCTTTGCCGGCCATGGAGAGCCATACAGCCAGGCAAACGAGCCAGTTACAAAGAATCCCACGGAAAAAAGCTTCTTGCCAAGTGAGCGAAACTTTGGCCCCGGCAGTATTTACCGCCTTGAGTGCGACTGCTGCACCGTTGGCTTTCCAGATACCAGAGTAAAAGAAAAGCAAAACGATGACCAGCGAACCAATAAAGTTGAAAAGATAGACCCAACCCCAATTATTGAGAACCTGTTTGAGTGAAACTTTTTTCTCTAAGAAACCTGCCACCATAAGGTTGTTGCCGGTAAAGAGTTCGGCGCCACCCATGATGACGAGAATCAGGCCCAGGGAGAAGCTTATTCCTCCGACCAGGCGTGAAAGCCCGTCACCGATGTAGGTGGGAAGGTCATTGGTGACGATGGTGCAGAGCACTGCTCCCAGAGCAATATAAGCTCCGGCTAGCAGGGCCAGCAGTTGTAGTGAAGGCGCCTGGGTAGCTGCTTTTTTTTCGGCAAGAGCTACGGCGCTGTGGGCAATCACCGGCGGTGGATCGCAGACGGCCGGGGGAGGAGAGGCGATGACCGGTACATTTCCTGTGCCGATGTTGAGTTTCATGCTTCCCAGACAATCTTTCCTTTTTTCCGGTGTGCAACCGATTTGTTCAAGGAAAGCCGGGTTCACAGATCTGTTAAAGGCGGCTAATTCACAATAAGAAATACCACCATCCACAGAATCGTATTCTTTCCAGAACTGACAACGATTGGCCATTTGATTTAACCTCCCTTCATTTTTCACTTCTTTTAACTTTCACCAATATATATTGCAAAAAGCGTGCCAAAAGAAAAAAGGTAGCGATTCTTTATAAAAGAGCTGGCAAGGACCTAAAAAAAAGAAACCCTTGCAAAAGCAAGGGCCCCTTAACGTAAGGACGGGCCTAATGTTACGTAAATACGGCACAAATAAAAGCGATATGCGCCCGGGCGGCATCTTTTGATGCAAGTCAGAAGATTTGGGGCGAAGGAGAAAAAGACAATCTTTTGATTTTATAAGGAAAAGAAGAGGCTTCTAAAGGATGGGGCTTGTAGGAGGAAGATAAAAATGATAATGTACTCTCACGATCGTAACCCTTTTATACGAGGAGGTGAGTGTATGCCAACAATATTTTTCTATGGGCCGGAGCTGGATAAAGATAAAAAAAGAGAGCTGATCAGTTCCTTTACAAAAAAGGCCAGCGAACTTACCGGCATTAATGAGGCGGCTTTTGTGGTTTATTTAAAAGATACAGATCACGAACACGTCGGGGTAGGCGGGAAGCTACTGGCGGATAGGGATCAAGGATAAAGGCCATTTGTAAATAGCACATAATCTTCTCCAAAACTAAATTGTGATTCTACTGCCTAAACTCTATTGGCCAGGTGCTCGCTGCAATCTGCATCCCTTCGACTGACAATTTTTCGCCCGGGCCCATTGAACGTCCTCTTCAAAAGGCCCTAAAAATGTCGTCCTGCCATTTTAGCTTCAAAATTGTGGCGTCTTCATGGGCTGATTTTTACCGCTCCCGCCCCAGCAAATTTCGTTTTAGGCAGCAGAATATAATTTTTGCAGTAGAATCAATGATACAAACCGCTTTACCTTTCCACTACAAAGGGATGTCCAGGCTACTTAAGAACGGCAGCGTGGGCATCCCTTCCTTTTGTTTTTGTCATCTGAGGCACTAGCGAAGGATCTCATTGTGCTCAAAAATGAAAAATTTCTTTTATACATCTACTATTGGCCATTATCAACTACTGGCATTACTTTCTGTCTGCATCAGTGTCATATAAATAATATTTCC
>CAZRVU010000016.1:0-44199 GCA_964603615.1 uncultured Desulfovibrionaceae bacterium | reverse complement strand
CTGTGGGAATTCTTAGCTTCCGCTCTGTGGTAATTTTATTTTACCAAACATACTATCATTCCTACAGGGTCTAAAAAACATCCTAAAATAAGTAGTAATACATTAATCGCAACTATTATTACCCAACGATTTACCCCCAGATCCAGTATTAAACCTATTAAATATTGTGGAAGCCCAATAAAAGACAACAGATATGCAAATGCCATGCCCCCTATAGCAAGAAAAAAAAGCATGGATGTAGTTTTAACAGTACCTAAAAGTATCAGCTTTAGTTTATACCATGAAAATCTGCGATAACAAAAAGTAAGTAATATTGATCCAACTGCCCCGACTGCCCCAATTTCTGTAGGGGTGGCAACTCCTGTATATATAAAAATAAAAATTATCAAAGCCAACAATATAACAGGGGTCATTTTTAGTAAAAGAAGCCACCTGTTTGTTTCTATTTCCTGTTTTTCAGACTCTAATGTTAAAGGTGCCAGGGAAGGTGTCATTTTAACACGAATAAAAATATACATGCACAGCAAAACTGTTGTCATAATACCAGGTATAATCCCGGCAATAAATAAAGTTGCAATAGGCATTTCCGTAATTATTCCATATAGAATAAAAGCGATACTAGGCGGAATGAGAACACCTAAGGTGCCTCCCGCAACTACTGCCCCTGCTACGAATTTTTTATTATATTCTTGTCGTATCAATTCTGGTATACTTACCACACCTAGCGTAGTAACCGTAGCGGTACTTGAACCACATACAGATGAAAATCCTGCACAACCAATAACTGTGCTGATAAGTAATCCGCCAGGAATTTTTTTAAAAAAGTGATGCGCAAGGCGTATTAAATCCTTAGCAATTCCTGAAATTGCTAGAAATTCTGCCATTAAAAGAAATAGGGGTATAACCATTAAGTTTATGCTTGTACTTTGTGAATAAGCAATGGTAGCAAGGTGCAAAAGCTGGTCAGAGGAAAGAAACATTAGTATTCCAATAACAGAAACAAAACCCAAAGCAAAAGATATTGGAACACCTATAGTTAAAACCAAAATCAACATACCTGTAACAAGTAATAATTGTATACTCAAATTGCCCATTATTGTTTTCTCCTTTTACATCTGAAATGTAGAAGTCAACTGTTTTCAAATCAAGGAATTAGATTTTTTCAGTAAAATCTTTTTGAGATTGGTTGCCAATTTTTAAAAATTCGTTAATAGTTTTGAAAAGATAAGTTAATATTAAAAGTGATAAACCAATAACCATCGCAAAGTAAAGATAATGGGTATGAATAGCAATATGACTCATCGTAACCCATTTTCCTGTATATGATAATTTTAGGAATGTAATCGATTTCCAAAGCAAAATAATGAGATATACTAGGCTAACCCCCAAAGAAAACAAACTTAATGGCCTTTTCTTTTTTATATTTAAATGTTCAACAAGAAGATCGATTTTAATATGACTACCTTCCTCTAAAGCAATTGAACTCGACAAAAAAACAGAATATATAAGCATATATCTGCAAACATCTACTGTCCACAAAGTTGGTTTATTAAACACGTAACGCAAAATAACCTCAGAAAAAGTAAACAAAGACATTAATACAATTAAAATACCACTTAAAATACCAAATAATAAATTAATATTTTGAAAATATTTATAAATACCTATTTGTTTTTTTAAAGTATTCATTTTTACACTCCCCGTTCCCGCTTTTGAATATACCGCTCCTCACCCTATATAGTATTTAGAAATATATTGATGTTTTTTGTTAATTTTTCTTCTATTTTTTTGAAAAACAGGGGTTAACATTATAAACTAAAAATATTTGTTGATTTAGGGCAACTAAAAACGGACATTTTTAACTGCTACCTTAAAGTCAACCCCTGTTTTCTGCATTCTTAAATTTTTAAGTCTGAATTTTACCTTCGTTAAAATTTACTGCGAAAATTATTAAAATAGGTTTATTGGAAAACATTTTTTGTTTTTATTTTATATTATTCTTTAAAAGTAGCCAGGGCGTCGATTAATTCTATTCCTTTAGGATTGGAAATCTTTTTTATTTCTTCAATAAGGGGGTCTAATGATTCTATATGTTTATTTTTTTCACTTTCTGTTAAATAATTTATGGTATTCCCCGTTTCTTCAACAGCATTTACAAAACCCTCCCATAGTTCTTTAGAAATATTATCACAGTATTTTGCAGCATCCTTACCAGCTTCAATCATAATATTTTTTTCGTCTTCTTTTAAAGAGTTCCACACCTTTAAATTTATCCCCAGAAACTCCCAAAGTGGTGAAAAACCTGTATAGGTAATATACGGCGCCATTTCATACAGTCTGTAAGAATAACCAACTATCCAACTAACATGGACACCATCGACAGTACCCCGTTCAAGCGCAACTGGCAATTCACCTAAAGGAAGTGTAAGTGGAACACCTCCCCAAGCTTCGATAGCCCTGCCAGACCATTTTCCCATATCACGTATTTTTAAATTCTTCCAATCATCTACAGTTTGAATAGGTTTTCCAACCTTATCATTTACAAATGCCAACATTTCCCCCATGTATACAGGAAAAAGATATTTAACATTATGATCGTATAGTATTTCATCAAGAATAGGAGCTATAGTCTCATCTACTTCAAGCCATCGCTTTGGAGGATAGGATCCGGATAGATCGAGAATTGTCAATTCCGGTGCCTTACCACTGAAATAGGAGCTTGGCAAAGAAGACATGTCAACGGTTCCCTGAGATACAGCTTCATAAGATTCATCCAACGCAATTAAAGATGCAGTGGGGTAAATAGTAATTTTTAATTGCCCATTAGATTTTTCGTAAACACGATCAGCCCAGTATTTGTAAGTCATCCCCCAAATAGACGATTCTGGGAAAGCATGAGCCAGCGTAAGTTCGGTAGGCTTTCCAACTTCCTTTGGTATAACTGTCTCGGAAGAATCACATCCAAAAATTAATATAATAAGCATAGCTAACATAAAATACAACCAAATCTTTTTCATAAAAAACGTTGTTCGTGTAATACGATGACTATCATCGGTACCCATTTTAGTTCCTCCTATCTAAAAAATTGAATTTAGATTTTTATATGATAGTTTATAGCTACAACATTGCCAATCATAGTTGGTAAACAGTTAGCTGCTATTTTACTGTATAATATTTCTACTCGCAATTTCTACTTCATGAACAGGAATAATTATATCGGCAATGCTTTTTACTTTTTCAAAACTCTTATGACATTGCATTAGGTCGGTGTGTGACGTTGGAGGTATGAAAGTCTGCCCCCTGTTTAGCATTTCTTGCGGCGGGGTAATATTTTCTTGGATACAACACCAGCCAGTAATTACTGCAATGCCTTGACTTGTTTTTACTGCTACAGATTGACCACCTGGCGTATGCCCTGGTGTAAGAATAAGCTCAATTCCTTCATCAATCCTGGTATCCCCCTCAATTTCATCGAACTCAATGCCTTCAATCAAGCTAGCGTAATCCGGGGGGCGCCATGCTTTAAATACTGGGTGTGGATTACGGGCAAAATCAATTTCAGCTCTTTGGATAATTTTTCTTGCATTTGGAAATTCGTGTAGTGAACTTATATGATCATGGTCACAATGAGTTATGATCACCGTATCAATGTCCCCTGGTTCGAGTCCAAATTTTTTAAGCCCTTCGTCTATAGTTTGTATCGACTCTGTTTTTTTAATTAAATTGGGTCTGGCTTCTGCTCTTTCTATAGTAAACCCAGCATCCACAATAATTTTTTCCCTGGGACCTTCTATATACCAAATGAATTGACCAATACGAAGAATGTCATAGAAATTTGAAAGATACGTCATGAAAGATTTAGGTACATGGGCAACAAATAAAGGTATAGGGTGTATACTATAATTCATTATTATAAAACCTCCCTAAATTATTTTCTTTAGTAATATTTTTTACCCTTTTTTGCCATATAAGTAATTTAATTTGTCATTTATTTTTAAATATCATTTTCACGTCCTTTCGGCTAAACAAAATTTTTCTTTCAGAAACAATTGCTAAACTAAAACCATGCCATTTATACAAGTAATTTTATTACTTTCATAGCCGTTCATAAAATATTATTTATTTTATATCTGAGATTTTAATGGTTCTACTTCACAAAGAAATTCTCTATTTGAGGTAGTGCCACAAATCATATCCCTGGCAGAATCATCTGTTAAATCGTTAATATTAGCTTGCGGGACAGCCTCTCCCCATCCCCATGCGATACCAACAATACCTTCTTTTATCTTATTTGTGAGACATGCGGTTATTGTTATAGCACCCTGTGGAGAAGTAACAGTAACTAATTCCCCTTCTTTTATATTCCGCTGTTGGGCATCTTTTGGGTTGATCATGATCAACGGCTTGGGATCCAATGCACGTAACTCAGGAATATTACGCAGAAATGAATGAACGTAGCTTCCTGGCTTTGGCCAATTTGTACCAACCAAAGAATATTCCTTATTATCATTATTTTCGAGAGCAATCCTTACGGGTGACTTTTTATAATCCGGTAAAGGTTTATAGCCATATTTCTCCAAGATTGAAGAATAAAGCTCAACCTTGCCCGAGGGGGTCCAAAACCCTTCTCTTTCATATTTTTTTTCTTGCAAAGGAAAAAATATTGGATTGTTTTTGACCTCATCGACAGTGTAACCTGAAGGTTGTAACTGTTCATCTATGGCTTCCTCAACGGTATCCCATGAAAACTCTTTGTTATATCCCAGTGCCCTGCCTAATTCAAACCACAATTTCCAGTCTGGCCACGAATTCCCAACCGGTTCTATTACTTTTTGCTGTAAACGAAAGTAATTTGTACGCAAACCCGGGTAAGCCGTTAATGCTGTGGTTTCAAGAAATGTTGAGGCAGGCAGAACCAGATCGGCATATTGGGCTGTCCGGGTTAAAAATAAATCCATTACGGCAAGAAAATCAACTTTTTCCATAGCTTGAATTGTCCGGGAAGTATTGGCAATAGTAACGACGGGGTTCCCTCCCTGCATAATCATTGCTTTTATAGGATAAGGTTGTTCGGTTAAAATTGCATCAATAACTGATTGGTGCGGGATCTGCCTTGCAAATTCAGCAAAAAGGGGATAATCCCCCAAAAGGGGTACTGTTTTTGGTAATTTTTCGATCATTGTTATAAATTGGGTTTTAACACCTGTTGGTAACATGTTACCGCCCAATGTATCTACGTTTCCTGTAATACTTAGGAAAATATCAATTGCTTGGACAGTTCCTACCGTATTTAAGTACTGATCCAGTCCATTGCGATCATAAATAATTCCCGGTTTATTTTGGGAAAACAGGCGTGCTGCCTCCCTGATTACTTGTGGTGAAATACCAACTTCAGGGGCAACTATTTCCGGGGTATATTCTTTAACATGTTCTTTAAGTTTAGAGAAACCTACGGTCCAGTTTTGCACAAAAGCTGTATCTATTAAATTTTCTTTAATTGCAACATTTATGAAAGCCAAGGCCAAAGCACAATCGGTCCCAGGATTTATTTGAAGCCATAAATCAGCTTTTTCGGCCAAACTAGTTGCAACCGGATCTATTACAATTAGTTTAGCTCCCCGTTTATGTGCATCTTCAATTTTTTTACCATTAACGGCATATTCATTAGTATTCGTTGGGTTAGCTCCCCAAATAATCATACATTTTGTATTGGACCAATCGTAATAATCGGGGACACCTCCAAACATGAGTCTTTTAGTGACTGCACCGGGTTGAAAACAAAGGGGAGCAGGCGTACAAATATTAGGAGAACCCAAAACATTCATAAACCTCAGGGCATAGTGCCAGGGGGCTCCCCAATCAGAAGCCTGTCCACGATACACACTTATTGCCTTCGCCCCATATTGATCAATAATCATTTTTAAACGTTCAGCAAGAATATTTAATGCTTCTTGCCATGTTATCGGTTTCCATTTTCCTTCCCCTTTTTCCCCGATCCGTAAAAGAGGATCTTTCAACCTATCGGGTGAATAAACCAGTGACAAAGCTACTTTGCCTTTGGGGCATAGTTCACCTTCTGTCCGGGGATCCTCTGGATCTCCTTGAACTTCTGTTGCAACACCATCTTCAACTTTGACGATAATACCGCATCCATTGGTACACATCCTGCAAATAGTTTTTACCCATCGACCATCCATAAAGGTTAGCCTCCTAGACAACTCTTTTTTCATAATTGAACAATACCAATCCATTTATCGTTGATAATGATAAAACATTATCAGAACTAAAAAATTATATACAAAAGTTTTATCATAAAGGTTAGCTTCCCCAAGCATCCTCGTTGATTGTTTTACACCTCCCCGCCTCCTTCAGTTTCTAGGTTTTTCTTTGTTCGGCGCGGCAAAAAATTTGCCGGTGCGTTTAAAGAACCTTTGGGCCATTGGCTGCAAACCACCGGTTCAAAGTTGCGATCATTATCTGTGCAACTGCCGCAATATTTACAGTTAACGATCTCGTGCCAGCGGTAACTTTTCGTCTTGTTGGGCCAATCGGGATCACAGATCAAGGGCCTACCCAGGGCGATAAGGTCAGCTTTAGAACTCTCTAAAATCGCCTCTGCTAATTCTGGCGAAGGGATTTTACCTGCTGTAAACACCGGGATTCCATAAAGAGATACAATTTTGCGGATATCTTCTGCCAGGTAAACGTTCACTCCATCCGGCATATCCTTTGTAGGCATTGTGCGCGTACCGCTATAGCCGGAGTAAGGCCAGGCAATGCCATCATAGATCTGTCCATCTTCAAACTTTCCCCCGGCAGAGACGCTCAGGTAATGGATGCCCCAATCGGCAAGTTTTTTTGCAATCTGGCGCGATTGTTGGAGGGTATTGCCGCCTAAAATAAATTCGTCTCCGTTAAGCCGGCAGCCAATGGGGAAGTCTTCGCCTACAGCAGCCTTCACCCTGGCCAGGACTTCTTTGACAATTTTCATCCGCCCCTCAATATTTCGACCATATTCATCTTTACGCTTGTTTTTCAGGGACAAAAAAGAAGACAAGGTATAGGCGTGTGCGCAATGAATTTCCAGGCTGTCAAATCCTGCTTTTTTATTCGCTGCGCCGCCATACCAAAGTCTTCTATTATCTGTTTGATCTCATCTTGACTTAGTTCCTCCACCGTTTGACGGTAACCGCTGCGGGACAGCTTTAGAAAGTGAACGAGCTGGATACCCAGTTTGGTTTTACTTTTCTGGTGGACTTCTGCAACCAACTCCTTTAAACCGGGAATAAATTTATCATCAAATATTTTCAGTAGTGTACCGCTTTTCCGGTCCATAACCCCTGCCGCTTCTAAAACAATCAAACCTACGCCACCGGTGGCAATGCGTAACACTCTTTCCTTTAGCGCCCCGGTGACATAGCCATCTTCAGAAGCCAACCGGCTAACCACCGCAGGAAAAACAATCCTATTTTCCAATTCCATCCCATGAATATTGATTGGTCTCAATAATTTCAACGCATCTTCACCTGCCAATAGTTTTTGAATAAAAGCTCCGACAAAAAACCTTAGGCCTTTTTCTTTTTCTGCCAATATATTTCCCGGGAAACATCATCCCGTGCCAACTCCTGGATGCCCCCTTTTCCATATTTATTTAACTTTACTCCTCCGGATAGACGTGGGAATTCTTTCATCAGACATAGCTCATCCGGTAGCTTATTCCTGGCAATTTTATCTTGTAAATAATCCCTTACCTCTTCCAAAGTAATTTCCTGGCCCGGTCGTGGGATGATGCAGACACAGATACTTTCTCCCAAAACCGGATTAGGCGTGGCCACCACACATACTTCTGAAACCTTGGGATGTTTGGCCAACTCCTCTTCTAGCTCCAGGGGAACGATCTTTAGGGCCCCGCGGTTAATTTGATCTTTTGTCCGGCCAACAACGGTCACATATCCCTCTGCATCTTGAAAGGCAAGATCGCCTGTTCGCAACCATCCCTCAGCATCAATATGTACCGCAGTTTCCGCGGGGTTGTTCCAATATTCCTTGATTACATTCCAACCACGTACTGTTAACTCGCCAATTTCCAGGGGATTTTTTTCCTGGCCGCTTTCGGCATCGATAATCTTAATTTCTTCACCTTCTACCGGCCGGCCTACAGTTCTATAGCGTTTTTCTTTAGGCGCTCCCAGGGGGCTGAAAAGACCGGGGCCGGTTTCGGAGGAGCCCCAGAAATTCGAAAAATATATTTTAAGTTTTTCTTCAATTTGTTCCATTAGTTCTTCCGGTGGCACATAACCGGAGATAAACCCTGCCCGCAGGGTGGAAAGATCATACTTGTCCAACTGGGAGTTTTTCAGGGTCATAATATAGTGTGTGGGGGCAGCATGATGAATAGTGCATTTTTCTTTCTCAATCAACTGCAGTGCTTCTTCCACCTTATAATTTTCCATGAGGACCATTTTTGCCTGGATAGCAATTACTTCAATTAAAATGGAATTAAAGGCATAAGAGTGACAAACAGGAAGAAAACCAATGAAGATATCGTCCGCAGATGCATCAAGGGTCTCAGCGTAAAGGCAACCTGCCCTGATGCACTGATAGTGGGTGGAAGGCGCGCCCTTAGGGACACCCGTTGCCCCGGAAGTATAAATTAACATTAAATAATCTTGATGGGGGTTAAGATCAGGCCTTTGATCCGCTCGGAGTGTTCCTTTGTTTATTAATTCTGTATAAGCAACCGTATTTTCGCCATTACTATAATCGTTGCTGCCGACATCAATAATATTTTCTAGGGCAGGCAGTTCATTTTTCATTTCTGCAATGGCACCGGCATAATCGAATTCCCCACTGGATTTTACAATCACCCCCCTGGCACCGGAGTTGCTGATGATAAACTCCAACTCTTTGCCGCGGTAAACAGGATTCACCCAGACGGTGATAATGCCCAACCGGGCTAGAGCATAAAAAGCAATCACTAACTCCAGTGAATTGTGCAAACAAATGGCAACACGCTCACCTTTTTGGTAACCAAGCGACGTTAAACCGGCAGCAAATTGATCTACCAGCCTGTTTAATTCTACGTATGTAACCCGCCGATCCCCGGAAATCACCGCCTCTTTACCGGGACACAACTTCGCGCTTCTTTCCAACATCTCTCCAACTGACAATTCCTTAATATCGTCATGCCGCGTCAATTTTCCCCATTTCTTGACTTGTCCCATGTAAAGCCCCTCCAATATAAAATATTTAAAATAATAGTTCTTTTAATCAATAAGCTCTAGTAACACCCCGAACATGGCTTTGGGTTTAATAAAGGTGTATTTGCTTTGCCGCCAATTGCGGGGCACTTCATCTATGAAGGGGACTCCTTTTTTTTGGAGTTCAGCCATCGCTTCTTCAACTTTGGGCACTTTGAGAGATAAAAGGAAAACACCCTCCCCATTCCTCTCAATAAATTTAGCCACATCTCCCTCCGGATCAGTTGAGGCCACGAGTTCGAATCCTACCTCTCCGATATAATAACGCACCACTTCGATCTTCTCCGTTTCTTCTACATAGCGATCGTCGGGTTCCAACTCGAAAACCTGTGAAAAATAACGTTCTGCTTCTTTAAGATCTTTTACGGCAATACAAAGGTGATCAACTTTTTCCAATTTCATTTTTTTAACCCTCCAATTTAATCCTTGCTCAGAGCCTTAATCACTAGGTCAGAAACTTTTTCACTGTAAGCCATAAGGTCATAATCCTTGCCGTGTAAAAGCCAGCGCGTTACAATATGCTCAAGCGGACCCAGCATCAGGTGCCGCATTGTGTAAACATCCACATCCTTCCTGAGCAAACCCTCTTTTTCTCCCTCCTTCAGGATTAGACTAATTTTTCCTAAAGATTTGCGGATCCAAGCGTAAGCAGTGCTGCCTCTAAAATTTTTATTTACTCTCATTTCCAATAGCAATAGCTCGCTATAGACCGGTTCATTCTGAAAGAAAAAAAAGTAGAACCATATATATTTTCTGATTTTCTCGTATACATTTGTTAATCCTGATAAATGTAGTTCTAGCTCCTTATCAAATACCTCGCATTTTTTTGAGGCAATGGAAAAAAACAGATCCTCTTTGCTTTCGAAATATTCATAAACAGTGCCCACTGCTACCTTGGCAAGCTTAGCAATCTGGGATATGGTCGCATTATCGTAATCCTCTTTGCCAAATATGTACTCAGCCGCTTGTAGTATTCTTTCTTTTTTGTTTTTTGGGCCAAGTTTTTGAATATTGTTCATATTTCCTATAACCTCCTTAGAACCCATCTAAACCCACTACCTAGTAGATAGCAATGTTATGATTCATTGCTTATTTTAATCTAAATTGAACTATGTTCAATTACAATTTACATCAGTTTTTATTTTCTGTCAACGTCCGCAATAGACATTGCATGTCTTAAAAATAGTTTTATTCAAAAATAACCTCTATTTTCTTTAGTTTACGTTATTTAAATAGCTTTATTATTTTGTTCAGCGTCCCAGTTCAATACCAAATTGTAGTATTAACAAAATTATACGGGCCTGGGGAAATAGAAGATTTGTTAATTATCCCTGAATATTTTTACGATATTGTAAAAAATAAACAGGATTTTTGGTTAGTTTTGTAGAAATTTTTTTTAGGTAGGTCCAGGAAGGTTAAAGTTACGGGGAAGGTTGGAGATTCAAAGCCGGGCGGCCATATTCTGAAAAAATGCCCGGGTTTTAAATATTTTAATCTATGTGGAGGTAAAAGATGGAAACCATTCTTGTTCCTTGGGAAGAAATAGAAAAAAGAATCGCAGCGTTTCAAAACAAGCTGGAGGAAAAAGAAGTAAAGGTGGCAATTATAGCGCAAAGCGTAGATCTTTATTATTTTACCGGCAGTTGTCAGAAAGGCTATCTTGTCATTCCCTCCCGGGGGGAGCCTCTCTACCTGGTAAATAAAAGCTTTAAAAGGGCGCAAGAAGAGTCGCCCTTGGCCAATATTCGCCATTTAACAAGTTTTCGCACGCTGCCCCAGATTATCGGGGAAGCAGTGCCAGACAGTAAGAAAATCGGCTTGGAGCTGGATGTTATACCGGCCTTCCTTTACCTGCGCCTGCAAAAAATGTTCCCACAAGCAGAACTCGTTGATATATCAACAGCCATTAAAGAGCTACGCCTCATAAAAAGCCCCTTCGAAATCGGGATCATCAGAAAAGGAGCAGAGATCAGCCGGCAGATGCTGGAGGCAGCACCTCGTTTTTTAGAAGAAGGGAAAAGGGAAGTGGAGTTTGCCGCAGAGCTGGAATGTTTTATGCGCAAATTGGGGCATCAGGGAGGCATACGCCTGCGTCAATTTAACCAGGAAGTTTTTTACGGCCATGTCATGTCAGGGGAAAACCTTACCTATCCTTCCTTTTTTGACAGCCCGACAGGAGGCCCGGGGCTTTCTCCGGCTTATCCGCAGGGGCCGGGCTGGAAAAAGATTCGCCGGGGCGATGCGGTTATCGTGGATTATGTTACTGCTTACAATGGTTATTGTGTAGACTGCACACGCCTTTTTTCAGTGGGCAATGTTTCCCCGCTGCTGGAAAAAGCCCACGGGGCTGCACTAACCATTCAGGATGAGATCATTAAAACAGCAGGGCCGGGAACCGTTTGTTCGGATATATACCGGCAAGCCTGCCAAATGGCCGCGGACTTCGGCTACCAGGATCATTTTATGGGGCACGGAGCCGATCAGGCCACATTTGTGGGCCACGGTGTAGGCTTAGAGTTGGATGAGTTGCCTATTTTGGCTGACAGGCAGGACTACCCTTTGCAAGAAGGCATGGTTTTTGCGCTTGAACCCAAAATGGTCATCCCCGGTGTTGGCGTCGCCGGGGCAGAAAATACCATCCTGGTGACAGAACAGGGATTGGAGAAAATTACAATCCTTCCTGAGGAGATCATTTTAGTTTAACCTGCTGGTGAAGGTAAAGGTAAGCAGTAGACTAGTCAAATTCAAAAATGTTGCCCGCCTGGTGAAAGACAAATTTGTCGCCAAAAGCTTGCTGGAAAGCAAAGGTCGCCCTAAGCCCGGTACAGTGACAGGGCGCAACAACCTGCAAGTCAAATTCCTCCAACGCCTCAAAGATGGAGGCCAGTTGTTCCATAGATGCGTTTAAAAGGTGTGTACCTCCCAGCAAAGCATAGATGTGTTTTTTTCCGGTCAACGTCACAACATGTTGGAGGATGTTCACTAATCCGGCATGGGCACAGCCTAAAACAACAACAATTCCCTTTGAACTTTCCACCACCAGGGATTGGTCATCAGAAAACGGATCCACCCTAAATCCTTTTGAAGTCTTTTGCTGTAAACCCGGTTCGGAATGTGTCCAGGCCGGGAGGCGCGAGATCTCCCCGGTTAGCATAACCCCCCCGCCGAAATCGACTGGCTCCCGCTGCAGGTGAAACTGAACCCCCAACCCTTCAAGATGCTCACGCGACCAAGGGGGGCCAATATATTTCGCATTTTCTTGGACGGGAATACCTAGCGCATGATATTTAGGAATAAAAATATCCGGATGGGCATAAACAGGAGCCGGCGCAACCTTCTCAGAAAGAGGCAGCAGGCCGCCGGTATGATCATAGTGGCCGTGACTTAGCAAAATGGCATCTAGCTTGCTTAGATCAATGCCCAGCACGCCTGCATTGTGCAGCAGCGTTTGCCCTGTGCCGGTATCAAACAAAAATCTCCTCTCCCCCGCTTCCAAAAAAATTGATAAACCATGCTCCCCTAATAGGCCCCGGCCCGGTGTCTTATTATCACATATTGTGGTTAACCTTACTTTACCAGTCATGCTAAAACACCCCCTGGTATTCTGTTTTTAACGGCTATTACCTGCGCCAGAATGCTTAAAGCAATCTCCTCGGCTGTTTTGGCCCCGATGTTCATACCAATTGGCGCGTACACTTTCTCCAAATCCCCGGCAGAAAAACCTTTGGCTAATAGATTGTCAAAAATCGTTTTTACTTTATTTTTGCTGCCAATCATCCCCAAATAAGCGGCAGAAGAAAGAAGGGTTGCCTCCAGTGCATTTTGGTCTTGAATGTGCCCGCGCGTGATGATAATTACGTAGGTGTTTTGTGTAATCTGCATATTTTGCAACAACTCCGGTATATCCCCCACTAAACACTGATCTGCCTGCGGAAACCTCTCCTTATTACAGAATTGTTCATGATTATCGAGCACGGTAATATTAAAACCTAAAAGCTTACCCATGGCGGCCAAGGGCTGGGCAATATGTCCCGCCCCAACGATGACTAAAGTATCAGGAGGAGTGATAATATCAATAAAAACAGTGATTTCGCCGCCACAAACCATTCCCAGGCCGCCCGCTTCTTCCGTATCAAGCTTATAGGTGCTAATCCTTGGCACGTTTTTTTGCAGGGCCTCCGTAGCCTCCTGGATGGCCGTCGCCTCCATCAATCCGCCACCGATCGTTCCTACTATATCCCCCTTATGATCAACCAGCATTTTAAAGCCAGGCTTCCCTGCCGCCGAACCACTTATCTTTAATAAGGTAACCAGGGCCACCGGTTCATCCCCCTCAACAATCTGGTAAAGGCGTTCATAAAATTCCTTCTTTACCAACCCGGGATCACCTCTCTTCCTTTTTCATATCTTCTATTAAGTTCTAATAAGTTCTAATTAACTTTTATTTATCACCGGATGGCGATCTCATAGTATAGTAAAGTGCAAGATCGCTTCCAAAACCCCTCCCCCTACAGCCCTGGCTTTATCCGAAATAGTACGGTAATCAATTTCTTCGCCCCGGGGATCGATGTCCCCCACTTTCATCCCCTTGTGAACCTCCAATCCGGGATAAAGCAAGCCGCGGATCAAACCGTCTATCTCCGCCCGGAGAGGAACGCTGCTCACCGTGGCAATTACTTCACCTTGGCGAACGAGCTCACCCAGTTCCTTTTCGGGAGCGAACTTTCCATCTGCCGGGGCACGCAGTAGCCTTTCCCGGGCAAAGCCGGCAATTTCGCCGGGTGTACCCGTATTTGGGACCGCGCCACCTGTATAGTAAGTTTTTCCCAAATCATGACCCCGTTTTGTCTCAATCACAGCATGTACATCCTTCCCCGCTACAAAACCCGGCCCGAGCCCAATCACGAGTGGCGCTTTATCCATCGTCGTCCCCGTGTTTCTTTTTGCCAGGATGGCATCAATAAAAATATCCGGCTCCCATTCCAACCTCGTTTTCTCATGCGGATCGATGAGCAAGGGGATTAAACCTTCTGCCAGCAGCTCTCCGGCTTCCCCCACCGTCCGGCAAAGCCTCGCCTCCACCCCTTCTACTTTTATCAAACCCTCATAAACAGCACTGGCAAAAGCCACGCTGCGCCGCACAACCGTAGGCTCCGCTATCTCCAGCATAATCAGATCGAACCCGGCCTGATACAAGCGGTGAGCAACCCCGCTGGCCAAGTCCCCGGCCCCTTTAATCATCACCTTGCGGGCAATTGTTTTTGGCATTGTGTTTGGCTCCTTTGGTCACAATAAATATTACATTTCCATTATTTTAACACTAAAAGTCTACTTAAGCAAAGATGTTTAAAAGTTCCGGAAAAAGGACTTTCCCTTCTTTTTATAGAATTTTAAATTAGGGAGTCCATTATATTTCTTATCAAAGATAAATTTTCAGAAAATAACTATTAAAAGGAAGAGTGCAATGTATATCAGTAAATTTGTGGCTCCAGAGATTATTTTCGGCAAAGGTTCACTAGACCAGGTTGGCGAATGTTGCAAACGGGTTGGCACCTCACGGGTATTTCTGGTGGCCGATCGGGGAGTCATCGCAGCAGGTTGGGTCCAAAGATCTCTTCCTTTTCTTCAGGATTTGGGTTTACAATATCAAATCTGGTCCGACTTTTCTGCCAACCCCAAAGACTTTGAAGTCGAAAAGGGCGCCTTGCTTTATTTAAAAACCAAGTGTGATGCGGTTTTAGCCATTGGCGGTGGCAGTGCCATCGATGCTGCCAAAGCGGTGGCGATTCTTTCTACCAACAAAGGCAAAATCCAAGATTATGAAGGGATCGATCTGATTCATAGCCCACTCCCGCCTTTAGTGGTAGTGCCCTCCACGGCAGGTTCCGGTTCGGAGGTTTCACAGTTTTCCATCATTGTGGACAGCCAGCGTAAAATCAAAATGACGATCATCTCCAAATCCCTCGTTCCCGATATCGCCATTTCAGATCCACTGATTCTTTCCACTGTCAACAGCAAGATTACCACTTTTACCGGCATGGAAGCTTTAAGCCATGCTATCGAAGCCTTTCTTTCCTTGGCTTCAACAGACCTGACCAATGTTCATGCCCTGCACGCCATTAAATTGATCTCGGCAAATTTACGGGCCTCCGTAGCCAGCCAGGTAAACGAAAAAGCAAAGGTGGCGATGGCCATCGCTAGCTTGCAGGCAGGCCTGGCCTTTTCTAATGCCGTTCTGGGTCTTGTCCACGCCATGAGCCATCAAGTAGGGGGCTTGCTGGACTATCCCATCGGCACCATCAGTGCGGTTTTACTTCCCTATGTTTTACGCTTCAACCTTATTTCTTCCCTGGATAAATATGTAGATATAGCCAGAGCCCTGGGCGCTAAGGTTGATAAAATAACACCGCGGGAAGCTGCGGAAAAAGCGATCACTATGATTAAGGATCTGGCCACGGATTTAAAAATACCTTCCGGGCTATCCGAACTGGGCCTACCGGAGAAAGGCATCCACGAGCTAAGTAAAAATGCGATCAAGGACGCCTGTTTCATCACCAACCCCCGCGAAGCAAATGCAGAGGATATTAAGGAAATTTTCCTAGCCGCCCTTTAACTTACGGGACTAATTTGAAGAAGGGGAACGGACGATGGTTATTGAAAATAAAATCATGCTCATCGAAAAGTTAACGGGAATTCACAGCTCCAAAAAATCTTATTACGTGGAGTTAAAGAAAAAAATCGATGAAATATCAAAAAGAAATATCCAACTAGAGATCATTAACCAGCTATCTAAAAGTATGGGTATTGATCTGTCTTTCCGTGAAATAGTGGAAAATATAATCCCTAAAATGCAGGCCCTGGTTCATTTCAACTACCTTACCCTTTACATTGTCCGGAAAAACGATTTGATTAACCGCGTTGTTTTCCAAACTAGTAACGGTAAAAGCAAAATCCAAGAAACTCTTTTAAATTATGAGCAACTGCAAAAACCCTCCAGGGGAAAAGATGAAGATACCGGTTCTGCCCTTTGGTTTGTCCTCAATGAAAAAAAGCCGTTGCTGCAAAAGAACCTTTCTTTAAAAGGATGTTCTTTCCCCGAAGATCTTAAACTGGTTAGACAAGGAATCACCTCCAAGATTTTAATCCCTTTGGTGGTCAAGGAGAAGGTCACCGGGGTCCTGGAGGTAGCAAGCAAAAAAGAGTTCGACGTGAACGACCTCCCCTTTTTGGAACTGGTTGCCGATCAGCTCTCTTTTTGCCTGGAAAATATTCGCCTTTACAATGAAGTCTGGCAACACAAGCAGGAATGGGAGATCACCTTTTCGGCCGTAACCGATCTGCTCGTTTTTATTAACCAGGACAAAGAAATCCAGAAAGTTAATAAAGCTGCTTTGGATTTTTTTACCCTTAGCGAGAAAGAAATATTAGGGCAAAAATGCTATAACCTTTTCTATGGTCGTAGCTCCCCCTGTAATCCCTGCCTGGGCGAACAAGTATTGCGGGAAAAAAAACCTGCTTACCAGCAAACCCGGACGCGTCATTACCGCGTTCTGGATATTTTTGCCTACCCTGCCTATACTTTGAAGGAAGAGCCCTATGGGGTTACGTACTATGCTAAGGATGTTACCCGTTTTGTAGATTCGATTAAATTTGCCTCCCTCGGGGAGATGTCAGCCGGGGTCGCTCACGAATTGAATAGCCCTTTAACGGCTATTGTCGGCAATTCACAACTACTTCTGCGCGAAACAACGCCGTCCAGCCCCCATTACCAGTTGATCGCCGACATACAATCCTGCGGGGTGCGCTGCCAGCGGATCATCCAAAATCTGCTCACGTTTTCGCGTCAGGATGAATTTTCTTTTGAAGAGATAGACTTGAACCAGGTCATTAAAAAAGCTTTCTTGCTGGTTTCTTATCAAATAGAAAAAAACAAAATCGATCTAATAGAAAAAACAGAGCCTTTCCCCCAACATATTTTGGGTAATCCCCAGGGATTAGAACAAATAATTGTTAATCTACTCCTGAACGCCAGGGATGCCATCGAGGAAAAAAATCAAAATAATGATACCCCGTGGAAAGGAGAGGTGATCATTTCTAACCGCATACAACCCGATAAATTTGTTGCCATAGATATCACCGATAATGGCTGCGGCATTGAGGCTGAAAAAATCCCTCTCATCTTTAACCCTTTTCATACCACGAAAAAAGTCGGCAAGGGGACAGGCCTGGGCCTCTCCGTAAGCCTGGGCATCGCACAAGCACATGGAGGGTTTATAGATGTAGAAAGCACCCCCGGTAAGGGAAGCACCTTCAGTTTGATCCTTCCCCTAGACCGGCAGAAAAGGATAGAGAATGGAGATACAATTACAGATAGTCCAGCGTAAAAACGGGTAGCCCTGGAGGTTTAGTGCATGTTAGATCATCCTTTATTTTTAATAGTTGACGACGAACAAGAAGTTTGCAACTTTTTTTCCTATCTTTTAAGAAGTAAAGGTTATGCAGTTAAAACGGCCAATACGGGACAAGAAGCATTGGCCAAATTAGATGCTTTGCACTTCAATGTAGCTTTGGTAGATTTAAAACTCCCGGATAGCGACGGGCTTACGCTTTTAAAGGAAATCAAAAAAAAACAACCTGCTTGTGAAGTAATTATCATTACAGGCTATTCCACTGTAAAATCGGCCGTAGAAGCCATTCAGCTCGGCGCTTTTGATTACGTAGAAAAACCTTTCGTAGACATCGAAAAAATGGAAGAGCTCATTGATAAAGCACTGAATGTACGGGCCGAGCTGGAAAAAATGAGCAGCTCCCTGCAGGAATTTGGTTTTGTTGTTGGCCAGAGCCCTAAAATGCTCAGCTTAATCGTAGCCGCCCAAAAAATTTCCAAGAAAAATATAACAGTCCTCATTCAAGGAGATACGGGCACGGGGAAAGAGGTCCTGGCCAGATACATTCACTCTATCAGCCACCGTAAAAAACAGCCTTTTCTGGCCTTTAACTGTGGCGCTTTTACGGAAACCCTGCTAGAAAGCGAACTTTTTGGTCATGAAAAAGGCTCCTTTACGGGAGCTCATAACAGGAAAAAAGGTATTTTTGAATTGGCCCATAAAGCAACTCTCTTTCTTGATGAAATAGATTCCGCTAGCCCGTCTATCCAGGTAAAACTGCTGCGGGTTTTGGAAACAGGAGAGTTTTTCAGGGTGGGTGGTGAAGAACTGGTCAAGACTGATGTCCGCGTCATTACAGCCACCAATGCCGACTTGCAAGCCAAAGTCGAAGACAACTTGTTCCGGGAAGATCTTTTCTACCGGCTGGACGTTGCTTCATTATTTATCCCTCCTTTAAAGGAAAGGGCAGATGATATACCTCTCTTTATCAACTACTTCCTGGAGAAAGAAACCACGGCAAAAGGAGGTACAGCTAAAAGATTCAGTCCGGAAGCCTTGGAGATAATAAAAAAATATAACTGGCCCGGCAATATCAGAGAGCTGTCCAACATGGTGGCGCAATCGGTCCTGATGAGCAACGGTCCGGTGATCACCCTTGCCGATTTACCGCCACGCATCAAACAAAAGTATGCCGAAATAGTGGCCGCCGCTACACCTGTAGTTCCTTCCCCGCCATCAAATGAAGAACAAAAAGAAGAAACCGCCAGCACAAAAAAGGATCAAAAAGTAGAATCCCCGGAAGTTCCCGCTTCTCCCTTGGAGACCCCCTTCAAACCGGTTCTTGATTTTTTTAGTGCTCACCCCTGCGGTGCGGATCTTTTTGATCTATTGACACAATTTGAAGAAATTTTCCTCGAGAATTTAGATCTACAAGAAGGTTTTGATCTGGGTGTTATACAAGATGATCTTCAGGCCTGGTGCACCCGGATAGTGAAGCAGACAATCACCCGGTCCCTGTCAACAACTTTTGGCAACCAGTCCAGGGCTGCCAAACTGCTAGGCATTACCCCCCGCGCCCTCCGCTATCATCTTAAAGAAAAATAAAAAGTGCAGCAAAAAATATGGGATTCTTTGCTGCACTCACGATAACATTAATAACATCTTATGGAGCGGGTGATGGGAATCGAACCCACGTAGCTGGCTTGGGAAGCCAGTACTCTACCATTGAGTTACACCCGCCTGATTTCCAGATAACGTTCTAACTTACGCTTGACCCTTTGCAGGGCATTATCGATCGACTTAACGTGTCTTCTTAACTCGTAGGCAATCTCCTGATACGATTTTCCTTCTAGATAAAGCATGAGCACACGTCGCTCCAGCTCGCTTAATATTTCACCGATTTTAAATTCGATATCGTTATACTCTTCACGGTTAATCATAAGTTCTTCTGGATCTGTTACCTTCGTTCCGGAAAGCACATCGAGCAGGGTGCGATCCGAATCTTCATCGTAGATCGGTTTATTCAAAGAAACATAGGAATTGAGTGGTATATGCTTCTGACGGGTAGCCGTTTTAATGGCCGTGATAATCTGCCGGGTAATACAAAGCTCGGCAAAGGCCCGGAAAGAAGAAAGTTTATGGCCTTTGAAATCCCTGATGGCTTTATATAAGCCAATCATACCTTCTTGGATAATGTCCTCACGATCTGCACCAATCAAAAAATAAGATCTCGCCTTAGCCTTGACGAAATTTTTATATTTATTAATCAAATATTCTAAGGCACTGCCGTCCCCGTTTTTGGCTTCCACAACAACTTCTTCATCAGCCTTTACTTCGAAATCTTCAACTTTAAAAAAATTCGGACTAATACAGGCTTCCTTACCCCCCAACAAGTCCTGCGACGACAGAACCACAAACATCGCCTCCGTTGAATTATTGAGGACATTTCCTAAAAACATTATATCGCATGGCTTGATCAGCGTCAAGTCCCCCGTTGGTTTTGTCTCCAACGTTGGGCAAAAACCTCGTAAATAATAATGCTACCGGCCACAGCAACGTTCAAAGAAGAAACGCGCCCGGCCAAAGGTATCTGGACTAAGAAGTCACATTTTTCCCGCAGCAACCTGGAAAGACCTTTCCCTTCGCTGCCTAGCAATAAAACGAGCGGGCAATCATAATCTGCTTCAAAAAAAGGGAGATCTGCCGACATCTCCGCCCCAACCAGCCAGAACCCTTCCTTTTTCAGGTAATCCATTTCCCTGGCCAGATTCACAGTCCGGGCCAGGGGAACGTGCGCTGCTGCACCTGCCGAGCTTTTAAAAACAGCAGGCGTTACCCCGCAAGCCCGATCACGGGGAATAATCACGCCGTCCAGGCCGGCCGCGTCAGCAGTCCGTAGCAGCGAACCAAGGTTTTGGGGATCTTGAAGATGATCCAAGAGCAGAAAAAAAGGATGTTCCTGCTTTTTCCGGGCGTCTTGCAGTATATCGGCAACCGCAAGATAGTTAAACGGCTCCATCCAAGCCAGCACTCCCTGGTGCCTCTCCCCGGGCATCTTTTTATCCAGAAGAACACGGCTCAGGCGCTCCACCGGCACGTTGTTTTGCCGCGCTTTTTGTTCTAGTTCGTTAATAATGGCGCCCTGGATCCCTTCCTGCAAAAATATTTTTATCAGAGGCAGGTTACCTTGCAGTGCTTCTAAAACAGGGTGCCGGCCCCAGATAAAATTATGCTTCTTCATGCTGCCCGGAATCACCGCCTTCTAAAATGAACTCTTGAAAAGCAGAGAAAGACCAGGGGGCAATCTCCAGCACCATCTTTAATAAAGCCCGGGCGTAAGCGCGAATCTCTTGCTGCGCCTGCCTGCTTGTCCGCAACAACAAAAAATTCATCAGTGAACTACCGTTCACCGTCCAATAAAAACGGGTATAACTACCCACCGGCAGCAAAGCACGGGCTACCTCCCGCCGCAAGCGATGCTCGCCAATCAACTTTTCGTAAAAAGTGAATGATTCCTCGTGATGTTCCCTCCATTGCAGCAGCAATTCCGGCGGTAACCCTTCCGGCACATAATATTCCCTTTTGGCTACACAATAACGTAGCGATTCTTCATTGTAAGAACCCATGCGATGCCTGAACCACTGTCTGGCCACAAAAAGGGGGCATTTAATATCAAAAGTAAAAACCATAGCTTCAAAGGGGGTTTTATGCCCCTTGCGCAGCAAATGTTTTAACAATTTACGATCGCTTTCCGTTCCCTTAGAGGTGCTCCGCCAACAGCGGCGGGCATTGCGGATCACAGCAGTATCACCGCCCATCCACTCCACTAGTTCGACAAAGCCGCGGTTTAAAACCTTTCTTTTCTTGTGCATACCTTTTTCTAGCCCCCCGCTTATTTCTTCGATAGGGTTTTCCACCTTACTCCCTGGGGAGTATCTTCCAGCACGATCCCTCTTTCCCGCAACTGATCCCGGATAGAGTCTGCCAAGGCCCAATCCTTCCGGCGGCGGGCCTCCTCCCTGTCGGCTACCAAAGCCGCAATCTCTTCCTGCAGGGTAGTACCTGCCGGTTGCCGGGGCAGGAAGCCAAATATTTCATCGACTTCCAGGTAAAATTTAAGGATATGTTCCAGCACTTTTCGTTGCGGCTTCCGGGGACGATTCAGGTAAATATTGGTCTCTTTAGCCAGTTCAAAAAGCACAGCAAAAGCCCCGGCCGTATTGAAATCATCATCCATCACCGTTATAAACTTCTTGCGGCTCTCTTCCAGATGGCGGGACCAGGTTTTCTCCTCATCCCCGGCGGGAGAATCCCCGGCCACCTTTTGTAAGCTGTCCTCCAGATTATAAATCAGGGTATGTAGCCTCTCCAGTGCCTTGTCTGCCTGTTGAAGGTGTTCCGCGGAAAAATTGATCGGCGACCGGTAATGGGCGGAAAGCATAAAAAACCTAAGAACCAGCGGGTTGGTAGTTTTTTGCAGCTCTTTGATCGTGAGAACGTTACCCAGGCTTTTAGACATTTTTTCCCGGTCAATATTCAGATAACCGGCATGGACCCAGTAGCGGGCAAATTTTTGGCCGGTAGCCCCTTCGCTTTGGGCAATTTCATTTTCATGGTGAGGAAAAATAAGATCCTGCCCGCCGGCATGTATATCCAATGTATTCCCTAAATAATGCATGGACATGGCTGAACATTCAATATGCCATCCCGGACGGCCTTTACCCCAGGGGCTTTCCCAGGACGGTTCACCCGGTTTTTCATTTTTCCAGAGAGCAAAATCCATCGGATGCTCTTTGCGGGTATCGACCTCTACCCTGGCACCCAGGAAAAGTTCTTCCAAACCCTGACCGGAGAGCTTTCCATAAGCCGGAAAAGCTTCTATCCGGAAGTAGACATCCCCGTCGACCGCATAGGCCATATTCTTATCCAGCAGCTTTTGGATAAGGGCAATAATCTGGGGAATATGCTCTGTAGCCCGGGGATAATAATCGGCAGGCTGGATCCCTAACACAGCAGCGTCTTCCTGGTAAGCTTGAATAAACCGTTCGGCCAATGCTGTAACAGAAATTCCCAACTCTGCCGCTCTGTTGATCATCTTATCGTCAATATCAGTAAAATTTTGAACAAAGGTAACCGCATAACCGCGATAAATAAGATAACGACGGAGTACATCAAAAAGAATAAAAATCCGGGCATTGCCAACGTGAAAGTAGTCATACACGGTCGGCCCACAAGCATAGATCCCAATTTTTCCTTCCTCGACCGGAATTAAAGGTTCTTTGCGTTTGGTCAACGTATTATATAAGGTAATCATTTTTTGCTCCTTTCTAGCTTAATGGCCTCCCCGTCCAGCCTTTTTAGACAGCTATTTGAAGCACCTGCCTTCCTTAATATTGCAGAAGGAACCCTGCACCAATGTTCAGGATTACAACCCCAACTGCCTTCATGCACAGGGCTGGACAGTTACCTATTTTTTCAACAGCAGGGCAACAGCAGAAGCAGCAATACCTTTCCCCTCGCCAGTAAAACCTAATTTTTCGGTGGTTGTAGCTTTAACCGAAACAAACTCCACTTCCAAGGTTAAGGCTGTGGCTATTTTCAGGCGCATCTCTTGCAAGTAAGGAGAAAGGCGGGGCTCTTGGGCGATAATAATACTATCGATGTTTTGCACAGCGTAATTTGCTTGCGCGAGGAGACGGGCAACCACCTGCAGCAGCGAAAGGCTGGAGATATCCCGGTAGCAAGGATCATCCGCAGGGAAATGCTGGCCCAGATCCCCCCGGGCGGCTGCACCGAGCAGGGCATCCATGATTGCATGTAAAAGGACATCGGCATCAGAATGTCCTGCCAGTCCCCGTGGAAAGGGGATCTCCACCCCTCCAAGAACGAGCCGGCGGCCAACTACCAAAGGATGGACATCATAGCCGATACCAATGCGCATCTTCATTCTTTTCCCCTCCCCCTGGCAAGATAAGCCCGTGCAACCTCTAGATCAAAGGGCGTGGTCAGCTTAAAATTAGCAACGCTGCCCGGCACAACCTTTACTGGCTCCCCTAAGCGCTCCACCAGCGTAGAATCATCGCTCCCCAAGTAATTTTCCGCCTTCGCCCGGAGATGCGCCCGCCAAAGCAGGGGAAATTGAAAACACTGCGGCGTCTGAACCGCCATATAGTTTTCCCGCGGAGGAGTACTGCGCACCATCAGGCTGCTGTCGATCTCCTTAATAGTATCTTGCAAAGGAACACCGGCAATGGCAGCGCCACTAGAAAGAGCTTCCCGGTAAACACTCCAAATCAATGCTTCACCGACTAGCGGCCGCGCGCCGTCATGGATGCAAACCAAAAAATCCCCTGCCGGATCTTTTGTATAAAGATACTCAAGGGCATTAAAAACAGAATATTGGCGCTCTTCTCCCCCTTCCACCAAAACAAACCGCTTATTTCCGGGGAAAAAAGGTGCCCGGATCTGCTCGTTAAAATTTTCTTCTTCGCCGGGAGCAATAATGATCAACACGGGGGAAAATAGTTTTAAGTCAAGAAAAACAGCTAGCGTATGCGCTAAAACGGGTTTTCCAGCCAGGGGAAGATACAGCTTGGAGGGTTTTCCCCCCATGCGGCTACCCCTGCCGGCAGCAGTGATCAATAAAACAGGCCGCTTTATCTTTGGACCTTCCACCTTCATCCCTCCTTCTCCCGGGCTGGAGCAAGCAGCCTTGATGCTCAGATCTGATGCTGCTCAAACCTTTTTTTGTTGCAGTTTTCCCTCATGGAATGAAGGTTATTGTTTTAAGGTGATTTTCTCCGAAAAATTACCTTTTGGTTTGGCAAATATCATCCTCCCCGCGGCTGTTTGTAATACACTAGTAACCAGAACATCCACCGTTTCACCGATATAACGCCGCCCGTCCTCCACGACAACCATCGTACCATCGTCTAGATAAGCAACGCCCTGGCCCGCTTCTTTACCGTCTTTGATAATCTGCGTGCGCATCTCTTCACCGGGAAGCACCATCGGTTTGACAGCATTTGCCAATTCGTTAATATTAAAAACAGGTACCCCCTGCAGTTCACACACTTTATTCAAATTATAATCATTCGTAACGATTATCCCGGACAACTCCTGGGCCAATTTGATTAGTTTACTGTCAACCTCCGCCGTATCCTCATAATCTTTGTTGATAATGGTTATCTCAATCTCCATCTCTTTTTGCATCGTATTTAAAATATCCAGGCCCCGACGGCCGCGATTTCTTTTCAATAGGTCGGGCGAATCAGCAATATGCCGCAACTCTTCCAGAACAAAGCCCGGCACAGCTATTTCTCCCTCCATAAAGCCTGTTTTGCTAATATCCATGATCCGCCCGTCAATAATCACGCTAGTATCTAAAATCTTCACCGGGGATCTTTTTTTTCTTGCCTGGTGATCGCCACGCTTCAGAAAATGTGCAGATAAAAAAACAAATTCATCTTTGCGGTTAAGTACAAAGGTTATCCCCAAATAGCTTAACACAAGTGTCACAGCCAAAGAAAGATAAGGCCCGACCAAAGGAATACGTGACAGGGGAAAATAAAATAAAACACCAATCAATAAAGCAATAACCAAGCCGGCGGCGCCGAGAATAATATCCTGGGTGGGTATGGTTTTCACCTTATCATCCGTCCAGGCCGCAAGCTTGTTTACCGATTCAATCACTAAAGGAGTAACAAAGTAACAAATAAGTCCAAATACTGCTCCCCCCATCATAGGAAACCAGGGCCCCGCAGATAAAGGTATGGAAAAACCTGTGGCTGCCGCCAGCGATGGAAAAGCTGCTTTAAAAAGAACATACCCGCCTGCAAAACCTATTATCGTCAGAATAATACGCAGAATAAACTTAAACATGGGTACCACACCTCCTTTCACCCTCTTTATTCTTATTATAACTTATATTTTTACCCTACTTCAAGAATTATTATACCCAGGGCAGGAAATATTTGCAAAAAAGGATGCATATGATAATTCCACTAGTACGTTAAACAAAAAAGACATCAAAGCGATGCCTTTTAATAAAACGGATTACTTACATCTATTGATCAAAATAACTAGACTTCGTTAAAAAGCCTTTCCAAATCGGACATAACTTCGTTCCGATCAATACCCTGTACCATAATCAACTCACTGACTAGAATCTGCTTGGCGGTTTCCAGCATTCTTTTTTCTCCGGTGGACAGCCCTTTAATCCTGTCTCGCAACAAGAGACTGTGCACCACTTCTGCAACCTTAAAGATGCTGCCACTTTTTATTTTTTCCATATTCGCCCGGTAACGACGGTTCCAGTTGATATTGGACAACTCTCCTTCGCTCTCCAGGATCCCATACACTTTATCGAGCGCTGATTTTCCAACCACATCCCGCAAACCCACTTTTTGCACATTATCAAGGGGTACCATAACTTTCATATCCCCTGCGGGTATGTTCATAACATAATATTTCTTTTTGTCACCCAGTATCTCCTTTTCCTCAATTGCTTCGATAATACCAGCACCATGCATCGGATAGACGACTTTGTCGCCAATATTAAACATCTAAACAGATCCCCCCTAGGTATAACCATTGCATCTTATTTTATCATATTTTTGCCTAACTGTCAAAAAAAGCGTGTACTTTATCACAAGTACAAGGGCCATGTCAATACTGCTGCCTTTTTTTTTACTTTTTCTTTTCGGTCAGGCTGCCAGAAGGTTAGTTGACAAGTTTTAAAAACAGCAAGTATAATAAGGTTACCGAAACAAAAGGGGTGACCTGAAATCATGAAAACGGAAAATAGCGAGGTAATTTCCCTTTTTCAGGATAAAGTATCTGAACTTCTACTTAAACACCGCAGCATTCTAGACAGCACCTCCAAGCACGCGGAATCAGCAATACGCGTAAATAGGGCTATCACCAAATCCATAACATGTTGTGGATGCATCTCTGTCAACGCTTGTAAACAACAGGTGCCGGCTGAAAGCTCGCTGGAAGACTGCCGGAAATATATGGATTCCCACCTGCAAGGAAGTTTATGTGAAAACTGCAAAGAAATTATCGAGGAAGAAATTGGCAACCAGCTTTTTTATTTAACTGCTCTCTGCCACCTGCTAGGTATCCAACTGGAAGATATTTTGCGCAAAGAATTTGAAAGACTTAATACCCTGGGGTTTTTTCATCTATCTTAAATTAGAAGCGTAAGAACGCAAACGTCCTAAATTAAGGGCGTCTTTATCTGTCCCCATTTCAGGAGTTTCCAGAATAAAAGGCATCTTTTCAGGCCAGGGATACCCTAAAAAAGCTTGCAAGGCTTCTGCACCAATCATACCTTCGCCCAGGTGCGCATGCCGGTCCCGATAAGAACCACGTGGTGAACTGCTGTCGTTAAAATGGATGGCCTTGACTTTCTCTTTTCCAATGTGTTCATAAAGTTCATCCATGGTTTTAGCCAGATCTTCCGGGGTGGAAAAGCCGTAGCCGGCAGCCCAGGCATGTGCCGTATCCAAACAGACCCCAACGGGGGCCTCCTTCCCCAAGGAGTGTAAAATCCTACCAATAGAGATAAACGTTCCCCCCAAAGAGGTCCCTCCCCCGGCCGTATTTTCTAGAAGCAACTCTACTCCGGGCGGCCAGTGTTCTATCTCCTTTTTTAATGTTCGGATAAAAAGATCCATCCCTTCTTGATAACCCCGTCCCCCGTGGCTACCAACATGCAATACAACATAAGAAGAACCTAAAAGATGGGCATTGTGCATGGTTTGTCGCAACAAACGGGTTGACTTGGTGTGAAATTCCTCATTTTTCGCTGACAGGTTAATGAGATAAGCTGTATGCACCACCAGGGGATCAATGCTACATTCCTTTAAAACCCGGCGACGCCTGTCGATCTCTGCCGTTTCCATTTGGGGAGCACGCCAGGAGGTGGGGTTGCCGACAAAAACTTGCAGGGTTTCACAACCAATCTCCGCAGCACGCCGCACATTGCGAACAAACCCCCCTTTTTGGGACATATGTATGCCAAAGCGCATTTTACCACCACGTTTTCCTTAATTTTTTCTTCTTTTACTAATTTTTATTATTATAGAAAAAGTATGCATATGCCCCTGCGGATTGTTCAGTAAAGATCCCCTAGAATCATCTGCACAACGTCATCGACAACAGCAAAAACATTTTGACTCAGGCCGATACAAAATCTATTGCGTTCTTCAATCTCGATGGCAATTACCACAATTTCCCCGGGCAGACCCTCCGGGAAAATATTGCTACGCCCCTCCAATAGGGGATAAAGGTTATAGGCATGAATTGTTTTGAAAAGTACCTCTTCCAGCCTATTTTCTACACCTGCTTTATACGTATAACGATGAATAGTGCCTGCCTGGCCCTGGTTGGCATAGGCATCAATTATTATTGCTTTATCGGAACCGGACAATAGCTCTGCCAACATTCGTCCAGGGGTACGTAGCTCCAGTATCTTAACATTCCCCGGTAATATTTCATTTTGCAGGCGTCTTACCACATGAATGCCAACACCTTCATCGTGAGCCAAAAGGTTGCCACACCCGATAATATGAATTTTTTTCATCTCCTAAGTTCCCCTTTACTGAAATGTTAAATTTTTAAAATTCATGAACTCGGGAAAAAAGCTATTGAAGATTTAGAATAAAGCAACAAAAAAATTTATATTGTCCCGTGAAATGTCCGGGGCTGTATTTTCATTTGGCTTTTATTTTAAGTATATAGTTACAAGGACATCTCGGCAATAATTTTTTCTACAGCCTTTTCCGGGGATAGATGTTTTGTGATCGGGCGCCCGATTACGAGATAATCAGCGCCGGCCTCTAAAGCCTGCCGGGGGGTTAACACCCGCTCTTGATCATTGCGTGCCGACCAGGCAGGACGAATACCCGGAGTGACGATCAGAAAATTTTCGCCGCATTCTGCCCGGATTGTCGACGACTCTTGCGAAGAAGCTACAACCCCATCTAGGCCGCTTTCCCGACCCATTAAGGCCAGGCCCGCTACATGCCGGGTTAAGCCCCGTCCGATCCCCACCTCTTCGAGTGCGTGTGTATCCAAAGAAGTTAAAACCGTCACTCCGATAACTAGCGGCCGCAAAATACCTTGCCGGGCGGCTGTCCCTTGAACCGCCTCCATTGCAGCGTAGACCATCTCCCGACCACCGCTCAAATGTATGTTAAACATGTCAACGCCGTAACGTGTCACCACTTCTGCAGCAGAGGCTACCGTAGAGGGTATATCGTGAAATTTTAAATCGAGAAAAATTTTTACGCCCAGTTTTTTAAGCCCGGTGAGCACGCCGGGCCCACAAATTGTAAAAAGTTTCATGCCCACCTTGTAGAAAGTGATCGGTGGAGACAGAGCCTTAACCAGGGCATAGGCCTCTGCCTCATTGTCGACATCAAGAGCTACAATAATCTTCTCTGCCGCTAGCTGAGTTCCCTTCCCATTTACCTGCAATACTTCACCCCCACCCTTTTTATATTAACAATGTGCAGCCCCCACAATTTCTGCCGGGCTAAAAAAACCTGCCGCATTTAAATAAGCACCGAGCGCGTCGATCAACCGGGGTATCGTATAAGGATCGATAAAATTGGCCGTCCCTACAGCTATGGCACTGGCCCCGGCCATCATAAATTGCAAAGCATCATCCAACTGCATGATCCCCCCCATACCGATCAGTGGTAGCCGGACAGCTTTATATACTTCATAGACCATCCTGACTGCTACCGGCCTTATGGCCGGCCCGGAAAGACCGCCGGTTATATTCCCCAAAAGGGGACGCCTGGCTGCCACATCGATCACCATTCCTTTGAAGGTGTTGACCAGGGAAAGAATATCTGCACCTCCGCTTTCTGCAGCCCGGGCCAGTTCGCAGATATCCGTAACATTAGGGGTAAGCTTGACAATCAGGGGTAAATCGCTGGACAACCGCACTTTTTGCACTAATTTAGCAATCAAAGTTGCCGATGTACCAAATTGAAGGCCGCCCTGTTCAATATTCGGGCAAGAAAGGTTCATTTCCAGGGCAACAATCCCCGGAATAACAGATAGCTCCCGGGCAAGAGTTACATACTCTTCCTCGCTTTCTCCGGCGATGTTTACAATTACTGCTGCATGGCTAGCCCGGAGGCGGGGTAATTCTTTAGCCAAAAAGTTTTCCAGGCCCGGATTTTGCAACCCGATCGCATTTAACATGCCAGCCGGGGTTTCTGCCAGGCGGGGAGGAAGATTTCCCTCCCGTGGTCTAAGCGTCAGACCATTGACCACCAGTGCACCCAGCTTTTCCGGAGCAAAAAAAGAGGCGTATTCCGCGCCAAAACCAAAAGTACCTGCCGCGGCTAGTACAGGGTTATTAAGCACTAAGGGGCCCAGCCTAACTTTTAACTCAGCCATTCCTGCCATTCCACCTCCTGGCCCTCAAAAACCGGCCCGTCAGAACATACCATACGATAAGAAGTCCTGTCTCCCTGCCTTATTTTTACAGCGCATCCCTGGCAAGCACCCAGACCACAGGCCATGTTTTCTTCCAAGGAAAGCTGTAAAGGAAATTCCCAATCCCGGTTTTGAGCAACCAGGGCCCGTAGCATGAGCCTGGGGCCGCAAGCAAACAATGCCGCCGGTTTTAAACTGCCTTCTTGCAAAGTCTCTGCCAAAAGCTCTGTAACCCGACCATGATAGCCACGCCCACCGTCTTCTGTGGCTAAATATACCTCCGTGGCACGGGGCAAAAACCTAGATAAGGGCAGGAGCTCCGCGGCAGAAGCTGTCCCGTAAAAAAGGGCTGCTTTTCTTTGTTCTTTAGCCAGTGCCTGCGCCAAAAAAAGAAGAGGAGCTATCCCCATCCCTCCGGCCAAAAGTATAGCCTGGGAAAAATGGGGGGAGAGCTTGAAACCTTTCCCCAGTGGTCCAAGGCAGGCTAGTAAAGATCCCTTTTTTACCCGGCTTAAAACTGCGGTTCCCTCCCCAACCACACGGAAAACAATCTGCAACGTGCCCTTATCCGGTGAAACCCCGGCAATACTAAATGGACGCCGCAGAAAAGGGGCCAGGCTATCCCGCACCCGGAGATGCAGAAATTGCCCTGGATAAGCTTGACTGGCAAGCTGCGGTTCTTCAAGCAACAAGAGATAGTGATGTGCAATGAGTTCTTCCAAAGCTAGCACCCGTGCATTGCCTAACACACCTGACACAGTATCTACTCCTTTGTGGAGATGATTTCGTCCCCATGGGGAAAATCCTGGCTAAAACCCTTCACTTTTCCCCTCCACATTTTAATATCCCCATCGACCATGGTTAAGAAAGGAATACCTTTGAGACGCCAACCGTTAAAGGGCGTATTGCGGCTACGGGAATAAAAACTCCGTGCATCAACTACTATTTCCTGCCGGGGGTCAATCACTACGAGATCCGCTGGTGAGCCGGGAGCCAAAGTACCTCCTGGAATCCCCAACAGGCGTGCAGGCGCCAGGGCCATGCGTTTGACCAGTTCCAGGCTGGAAAGCAGGCCCGTTTCAACAAATTTCGTCCAAATCAGGGGAAGTGCAGTCTCTAAACCGATCACACCAAAAGGAGCTTTTAAAAAATCCGTTTCTTTTTCCCGGGGCTGGTGCGGAGCATGATCCGTGGCAATAATTTCAATAATCCCTTCCTGCAAAGCTTGCTGCAAGGCTTCCCGATCGATAGAACTGCGCAAAGGAGGATTCATTTTTGCTGCTGTATCGAATTCACCCACGGCTTCTTCCGTCAACAGCAAGTGGTGGGGGGTCACCTCTGCGGTCAGGGTTGCCCCTCTTTCTTTAGCCCATTTAAGCAAGGCGACGCTTTGGCTGCAACTGAGATGAGCTAGATGAAGCTTTCCCTTTACTGTTTCCTGGAGCAAAATATCCCGGGCGACCATCACCGACTCTGAGGCAGCGGGGATTACCGGTAAACCTAGACGGTAACCCAGGTTACCAGCATGAATCACGCCCCCTGCTGTAAGAAAAAGATCTTCACAATGGGAAATAACCGGCAAATCCAGGAGCAACACATACTGCATGGCCCTGAACATCAACCCGCTATTCATTACTGGCTGGCCATCATCAGAAAAACCGCGCACGCCCTCCTGCGCCATCTCCCATAGCGGTGCCAACTCTTCACCCCTAAGACCAAGGGTTAGAGCGCCAATTGGGTAAATCCGGGCCAAAGCGGCTTGCCTGGCCCGCTTTTGGATCAAGGCAACTGTCTCCTTGCTATCAACCGCAGGCGATGTATTCGCCATACAGGCTATCGCTGTAAATCCACCGGCCACAGCAGCCGCGCTGCCTGTAGCAATTGTTTCTTTACTTTCACCCCCGGGCTCCCGCAGATGGACATGCACATCCACAAGCCCGGGAAGAACGATTTTTCCATCCAAATCCAAGTGTGGGACATCAACTGGCCCCAAAGATAGGGAAACAGCTTCAACCTTTTTATTCCGAATTAATATTTCCGCAGGGCCTTCCCAGTCGTTAGCCGGATCATGTAATAGACCGCCTTTAAGCAGTAAATCCATTTAAATCACCCCTTTCCGGCTACAAAAATATCGAGAACGGCCATCCGCACATATACACCGTTTTGCACCTGTTCCTGAAAAAGCACCCTGCGGTCAGAAGAAGCTTCTAATTTCTTTAATACTTTGGAACTTATTTCAATACCCACATTTACCGGGCCAGGGTGCATCAAAAAAGCATTTTTCTTTAATAAAGCCAGTCTTTTTTCATTTATACCAAAAAGGGCCGCATATTCACCCAGCGAAGGAAGCAATCCTCTGGCCTGCCGTTCTTTTTGTACTCTGAGCAGATAGATGACATCCCCCTGTGGGAGAACCTCTTCCAAATGATAAGACCAGGTAACCCCGGGGGGGACCAGCTCCGGCGGAAGCAAAACCGGGGGTGCAACCAGGGCCAGCTTTGCACCAAAAAGGGGTAAAGCAAAAAAATGAGAGCGCGCTACACGACTGTGTAAAATATCCCCTATCATGACGGTCACGGTCCCTGCCAGGTTAACCCCTTTTTCTTGCAAGGTAAAGATGTCCAATAAAGCCTGCGTGGGATGCTGGTAACAACCCTCACCACCACTGATTAATGGTATGGCCAGATGACGGGAAATATTTTTAAAAAAACCGGGGTCGCTATGCCGGAAGACTAAAGCCCGGGCCCCTAAGGAAGCAAGTGTTCTTACGGTGTCCTCCATATTTTCGCCTTTCCCCTCGCTGGAGACGCCCGGATTAAGATTAACGACCCTGCCTCCCAATTTTTGCACCGCCAGTTCAAAGGAAAGGCGGGTGCGTGTGCTGGGTTCCCAAAAAGAAATGGCAATATTTTTACCTCGTAGCGATGAGAAATCTTTATCCTGATTTTTTTTAAAGTACGCCGCTCGCTGTAAAATTTCTTCCAGCTCTTCCCGTGTAAAATCCTTTAGGCTGAGCATATCCTTAGGCAACAAAAGCATCTCTCCTACAACATAATCTAGTCGAATCTCGTATCACCTGGGAACCAGATACGGATAACAGCCTGAATGGCAAGAACGTATAACACGGCAGTAGGAAAATATGCTTCCGCAACTGTATCAAAAAGAATTGTGGACCGCGGGGCAAATTCCTCTCCTCCTACCCAAAGAACAAAGGCAAGTTTTATACGGGGCAGCACGGGTATAACCAAGCCGGCATCCCCTTGCTCAAAAATTGTCCCACCATGCTTGATGCCCAATTCCAAAAATAGATCCCGCCGGTGGTGGTAACCACGGGCCAGCGGTTCCAAAGCCTCCCGGTTAAAAGGGTTCCAGTGCAAAGGACCCCCCTGGAGTTCATGAAAGGAAACCCACTGCCCCCGTGCCGGCAACCCGCTAGCCGTTGCCAGATACTTCAATAGAAGCACCCTTTCATCGTGGGTTATGCTCCAAGGGGTTTCTGCATCGCTTGCTTTTTGCTGCCAGTCCATTTCCCCTCCCGGAAAAGTAATCCGCAGGGGATAATTGCAGTAATTCAAAAGCAGTTCATTCCCCTGAAATACAGCACCACTGCGCACAGCCATTTCAGAAGGATCTTTGGTGGCAAATTCCTGAAGAATTTGCGGCAGAGCACTCCTGGTACACATATTATCCCTCCACTTACAAAAACATTTATTCTGCAAAGATCTACCTTTTTCCTTTAACAAAATTATTTCTGTAAAATTTTTACCATCCCAGGCAAAAATATGTTAAAATAAAACGAATGATAAAGGGGTTGATGAAAATTCGCAAAAATAATAGCAAATTTCCTAAAATACTACTCGGCATTGTTTTACTTTGCAGCTTTTTTCTTTTTTCCTTCTTGTTCCTCTCCGGGGAAACTCCCGAAAACAAAAACGATTCCTCAATAGCCTCGACACCAGATAATCAAGATGAGCAAAGCAATCCCGGTGGAAAAACAGGACCTGTCATCACTCCGCCACCAATTCAAGAGGCAAACCCAAGTCATCGGGATAACCCGGGGGAAGAGGAGGAAACAGAAACCCTACCATCTTACCCGCCGGCAGGAAAAACAGTAGTCGAATGGGGTGATTTTTTGCCAGAAAACTTTTCATATTTGCAAACCCCTTTGCCCGGAGCAGGCGTTACTACCAGGGATTCCCAGTTGCCAGGAGCACCCCGTCCTTACCGCCACGGCGTGCATGAAGGGCTTGATTTTTACTCCGGGTACTGCGGCATTCAGGTTAATTTCGGGGACCCGGTTTTTGCAGCGGGGCCGGGCTTTGTTTTCCGGATCGATCATGATTACATAGAACCTACCCTGGAGGAGCGGGAAGCGATGCTTCAAACATGCAAAGCCGGAGGAAATACCCCGGAATTAATTTTGGACAAGTTACGCGGTAGACAGGTCTGGATCGCTCATTCCCGGGGCCTCATTACACGCTATGCCCATCTTAGCAAAGTTGCCGAACATCTACAGGAGGGAGACCGGATCGAAGCCGGAGACTACCTGGGCGATGTCGGCAACTCCGGCACTGACGAAGGCGCCAGGGGCGAAACCTCCGGTTCCCATCTACATTTTGAAATCTGGCTGGAAGACAGCTACCTGGGTGCGGGACTGACTCCACAAGAAATACGTAGCCTTTGGAAAACCCTGTTGGAAAAAAGCAATTAAACTGTGACACCAACAGGCAGGGATGATCGTTGTAGTATCTTCTTTTGTTCTTTTAAAAACAATGATGTAAAAGATAAAGGCGACGTTGCCGGGGGCCATCAAATTCTGCAAAAAAAATGGCCTGCCAGGTTCCCAGCAAAAGATCGCCGTCAGTGACCAGCAGGTTTAGGCTGGAACCGAGAAGGGAAGCCTTGATATGGGCATCACTATTTCCTTCCAGGTGCTTGTACGACGCATCGCGGTAAGGAATAAGTTTACGCAGGGCATAAAGCAGGTCTTCTTTCACACTAGGATCGGCTCCTTCATTAATAGTAACCCCCGCCGTCGTATGCGGGACATAGACAACCAAACTGCCCTTTTCTAAATCCTTGGAACGGATATACTCCCTGACCTGTGGCGTAATATCTACGAGCTCTTCCCTGCTTTTTGTATTAATAACCAAAAAATCTCCCTGCAATATTTTTCAGACCACCTTTTTTTAAGGCCCCTTCTCATCCCTGAGAAAGGGCCTTTTTCTTTCTTCCTTTTAAAAGATCTACTCGTCTTCCCCCTGTGTCAAATAACGCAGCATATTTTGATAGGCCCGGTGTTCAATGTTTAGGACCCTATTGATTTCCTGGTATTTTGCAGAAACGCTAGAAGGGGAAATATGATACTGTTGGGCCAGTTTTTTCTGTGTAATGCTTAAAAAATGGAATTTGGCGATAGCATATTCCAAGGCTGCCGACCAGGTTGCGCTCTTTTTAATTTGAAGAATGCGGGGATAAATATTGTTTAAATAATCGATCCAGATCGCTTGCACATCCTCATAAAATTTTTCATTATACGTTTTACTTCGTTTCATATTTTTCAAAGTGCCATCTAATACTTCCTGCCATTCATCTAACCATCTGGGTGCAATCAAAGGGTAATAGGAAAGATCTATATCCCTAAGGACCCCCTCCATAAAAACTGTTACATGTCCTTTCACGCCCATGTTTTTCATTTCCAGAAGGGCCTGCACACGCAACCTGTGTCTAACCCAGGGGTTGCGCACAAATTCCCGGAAGGTCTCCTCTCCACTTTTTTCTGGCAACAAGCTGAAGATACGCATGGCCTTTTTTACTACCTGCTCGTTATTTCCATAAAGTGTTTTCCATAAGGCATTTTGCACGGCCGTATTTTCATAATAACGGCGGATGAATTCTTCTTCTTCCGGCTTCTTTTTCCTAATAGCCACCTTTTTTTCTTCATGGCCGCCGGTTTCCTCGGCTTCCTCTCTCAAGGCGAAAAGAAGATCCTCTGCATCCTGGGCCATCTCCCCATCAGGGGTATACCGTAGGTATAGATTGAGAAAATAGCAAGCTTTGTCCAGATTGCCTATTAAACCATAATTTACAGCCATTAAGAAATAACACTCCGTTAAAGAAGGGTCCATCTCATAAACCACCGAAGAAAAAATATCGTTGGCTTTATCCAGATAACCCATTCTACTTAACAAACAGGCAAGATTGTAATAATTAACAGAATTCTCGGGTTCGACCTCTATAGTTTTTTTAAAAAAAAGCAGTGCTTTTTCTAGCCTGTTCTGTTGATAATAAAAGTTCCCCTTTTGATAGTAGTAACCAGCACTTCTTTCAAAGGTAACAACATTCCTTTTTCCTAGCATTTTTTCATCATTTATCATTTAGTTCACCCTCCCCGCTAATGGTTCAAAATAACTATAAACGGGGGACATTTTATTAATAATTGGATCTATAAAAATATTCTAGGCTTATATACTTTAATCATACCTCTCATAGAAAAATTCTCTATTCCCTGCCTGATTTCCTGCCTTGTTTGTTATTTATTACCGAAATTCTTTACGGTTATAACCCAGTATAGATCCTCCGTTTTAAAAAGCGATCCCAATTAGTCCACGACACAGTGCTTTTTTCGTTCTTCATTACCTGCTGAAATTGTTTGAGCCTGGCACTAAATAGATCGGCGTGAAACAAAGTAAAGGCTTCAAAGGTCTGGGGAATCTCCGGGGAACCCCAATCTTTTTCACCATGATGACTAATCAAAGCATGTTCTAGTTGTATCTTTAATCTTTCGGGAAACCCGGGCAGCTTGGCTAGCATTTTTCTAACTAGTTCTAGACCAATGGTTATATGGCCCAGCAAGCGGCCTTTATCCGTTTGTTCAAAAATAAAACTCTGCGCATCATATTCCTCAATCTTCCCTAAATCGTGTAGTATCGCCGCCGTAATTAGCAATGACGGATCGAGCTGCTGTGGATAAAGACTGATTGCCTGCAAACAGATCTCCACTACTTCTAAGGTATGCTCCAAAAGGCCTCCCAGGTAATTATGATGAATTCTTTTTGCTGCCGGTGAAATTATAAATTTCTTCACCAGTTCCTCATCGCTAAAAAAAACCTTTAGAAGGCTTTGCAGGTTTTCTTCCAGCACAGTTTGTTCTACAATGCTCAATAAGGAACTCCACATTTCTTCCCTATCGCGAGGCGCAACTGCCTGAAAATATTCCCTATGAACTTCTTCCTGTTTTATTTTTTTAAAATGTTTGATTACTAACTGCAGTCCATCATATTCACCTACTTCTCCCCTTACCAGTAAAACATCGTTGGGACAAATCGGCTCCTTGACGATGGCACGCTCCCAGATAACTCCCTTAATTGTACCGCTAACATCACCTAATTGTAAGATTAAAAAGTTTTCACCGCTCCTAGCTGGAGAAGAAAAGGGGTATTCACGCACGCTAATAACAACAAATTGTGAATCCACAGTGCTGCCTACCTTTAAATCCCTAACAAATTGTTTATGCAAATAAAAACCTCCCTGCTTTAGCGGAACCGGAGCCAGAAATTTGTATTGAAAATGTTTTTCCTAACGCCGAAATCAGAGATGCAGACGAAACCGCCTGAATAATCTTGCCCAATGCACGCAATGGCTTTGAATTAAAAACTTTGAATTAAGAGCCTAAAGTAAGTTTCACCCTATTTTCTTTAAATCCTGCTCCACTTATAAAAAAGCAGGCTACATAGCCTGCTTTTTAAAGTTTATTCATTTCTTACAACATTTTTATTATATCATTTTATTTCTGGACGTGGATAAAGCCCGGCTCTTTCCACTATTTCTGGGACCATCTCTTCCCAGGCAATAGCCATTACATGGACACCGGACACGCCCTCTATCTCCTTAAGACGCTGAATCGTCTCTACGGCAATGTTGATGCCCTCTTTCTTTTTATCCTGGGCACCTTTCAGCCGGGTGATCAGCTCTTCCGGGACGATCATGCCAGCAACATTTTTTTGCATATAGCGCGCCGCACCAATGGATTTTATTGGCGTCACACCGCCCATAATGTAGACCTTTTTGTGCAGACCAAGCGCCCTGACATTTTCCATCCATTTTTCAAAGCGATCGAGGTCAAATATACACTGTGTTTGCACGAACTGCGCCCCGGCAGCAATTTTTTTCGCCAACCGCAAGTGGCGGTATTCAAAGGGATCGGCAAAAGGATTAGCCACCGCCCCGATAAAGATCCGTGGCAGAGGGTGTTCTATTTTTTCGCCGCTGACAAAAACTCCATCATCTCGTAAATTTTTAAGGGCCTGGATCAACTGCATAGAATCCAGATCATTCACGTTTTTGCTTTGCGGTTCATTACCAAATTTGGCATGATCGCCTTGCAAGCAAAGGAAGTTTCTGGCGCCAAAACTTACCGCCCCCAACAAATCGCTTTGCAAACAGATCCTGTTCCTGTCCCGGACGGTCATCTGCACATTTGGTTCCAAACCCATTTGCAAAAGGATAGCTGCCACGCCGATACTGGATGTGCGCACAATAGCTGTCTGGTTATCAGTAATATTATAAGAATCGACATGGTTGCGCATAGCGTCAGCATGGTGTTTTAATATTTCTAAATCAGCGCTACGTGGCGGGCCCAGTTCCCCCGTAACTGCAAAATGCCCGCCAGTCAATACTTTTTCAAGTCTACTCTCCGGTTTCAAGCCTGACATCCTCCCTTATAATTGTTCTTAGACCTCCATGATGGGAAGTGGACCAGTCCTTGGGGGGTTGGATAATATCCATTCTGTCGGCCATCCCTAATTTAGATAAGCGCTCATAAATCAGATGCCAGGCGCAATCTACATCCTTGCTAACCTCACACTTTCCGTTCTGGGAACCCCCACAGGGGCCGTTGAGCATACTTTTGGAACAACGTGTAATGGGACAAATACCCATCGTTAAATCCAAAATACAATTGCCACACCCCAGGCAGTTCTCTGTCCAAACTCCTTGTTCCTGGGGGTAACCCATAAATTTTGTATTTAATCCCGGCAGGATAATTTTATCAGGTAGCCTGGTAGCCATGGTTTGCACGCCTACACCGCAGGCTAAAGAGAGAATAACATCATAATCAAGCCCATTCTTGGCAAAATCATCGATATATTCATATTCGCACTGCCGTAAAATTGTAGCGGTGCTAATCTCTGCTTCCTGACCCTCTTTTTGCCGGAGCAAAGAAAGGGCTGCTGCAGTTTCAACGGCTTCCTTTTCCCCTCCTGCCAGACAGACCGTCACACAAGTTCCACAGCCCAGGATGCATATTTTCCGGAAAGGTTTCAGCATCTCGGCAATTTCCGCTAAAGGCTTTCTTTCTGCAACGATCACTTTCTTCACCTTCCCTCTTTACAAGCCTCAGGTAGTAACTTCCGGGCTGACATATTTTAAACTTTAGAGGTTTTGAGAACGGAAAACTTCTACGAATGAATCACAATAAATATCCATGTTCAGAACAATCCTGCCTGTAGCTATCTCTGCAACAAGGTTTTCGTCGCAAGCATCAGCAATAGCAGCATCCAACCCGCAAGCCATGGCCATCACAGCAAAAACGCGGTTAATCAACTCACGGTTTTGCGTACCCTGGGAAATATTGCTCAAACCGACCACTGTTTTAGGGGCTGGATCGGACAGCAGCTTAACCTGCCGCAGGGTTTCAAAAACTTCCGGTCCATGATCCTGTCCTACGTTACACGGCAGGACCAGCGGATCTATATACAGGCTATCCAGGGGTATACCGTGAGCATCACAGTTGGCTACCAGCTCCATTGCTAACGCAACGCGGCTCTCTGCATCCTTGGGAATACCTTCTGCACTCATCGCCAGCCCGATTACTTCCGCGTTATATTTAGCAGCCATCGTAAATACTCTATCCATTTTTTCCTGGACAGCCGGTACAGAGTTGATCATGGCCGGTTGCTTACAAACTTCCAGACCTGCTTCAATAGCGTCATAATCGGTAGAATCCAGGCATAAAGGTAATTTACTTGCTTCCTGCGTCACCTCTACCAGCCACTTCATGGCAGTAACACGATCAGCAACAGCCGGGCCAACATTTATATCCAAGTAACCGGCACCCATAGCTTCCTGTTTTTTGGCCCAGGCCTGGACCGCCGCAGGATCTTGTTCACGAATAGCCTGGGCTATATCGCGAAACATGCCGTTGATCCTTTCACCAATAATGATCATTTAGGCTTTCCTCCTTTTTCCTTAGGTTATTAACTGTTATCCTGCATGAGTTCATCGATCAGGCTTTTAATTCTCTTCACTGCCCCGGGATGACGCATCACAAGTATATCTATACCCCCTTGCAATAGGGCCATCGCTGTAGCTGCTTCCCAGGCCAGTGAACGATCCACCTGGTCTCCCCATTCGGGCACTTCTTCCTTAGAAATATTTGCTTCCTTTTTAACCCATACTTCCTGGCCAACATTAGCAATACAAGGCATGGCTAACATGCGGTCGCCCTGCAGGGCACCAAAACGAGCCCTCTCCATAATCGAGTAGCTGTATTCCAGACCATAACCCAACGCTGCAACAGTGGGGTCGATGATGATCCGGTCTAACAGCGGTGTACTCATCTCGGCAATGAGAATATTCAACTGCTTGGCAATGTTAATATCGATTGGCGATTGGGCAATAACGGAATGTTTGTGTGCCATGGCTGCACTAGCCACAATCTTGTAGGTTTCCTGTTCAGCAACACCCAACAGCAGGTTTTCACCTTCGGCAGCTTCAGCCAACGGAGCCATAATTTTGCTATCTTTTTCCGCCTTACCACAGCCATAAATAATCAAGGGAACATCAACTGCCGCCAACACTTTTTTCAAAGTATCTACGCACTCTTCGGCAGATTTATCCGCGCCGTCAGGATCCGCACCTTTGAAACGAACAGCAATCAGATCTGCCCCATATTCCTCCACACATTTTTTCGCCCAGGCCGCGGGATCATCGTAGACATCCTCATAAAAACTCTTTAGGTTTGCGGGCCATTCCTCGGGGACAATATCCCATATTTCCATGGCCACTACAGGACGGTTGGGGTTTTCCCCTTCAAAATGCAGAAAAGGCAGCGCTGTTTGACCTCCAACCTTAATCACCTTAGCGCGTGTCCCACCTTCTTCCTTCGTGGCTCCTAAAACAACTTCTCGCACTTGGCTTCTATATTTTTCTTTATATATTTCAACAGCCATCGCTTTTCTCCTTTCTTCAAATCAGTACATACACCCTGGTAACACATTCTTCTTAAATGGAACCAGAAAAAGTCCTTTTTAGGTCAAACTGGTTTTGACAAACTGTGGAATACCAGCGGCCTCACGTGGCCCAACCATAACATCCCATCCGGCTTCGTCTTCCAGTTTCCCTTTGATCACAGCCACTCCTCCGGGAATGATGATTTTCCGGTGTTTAACTTTTTCTTCCAGCCCATATTCCTTAATCGCCTTAGCAATTGTTTCGCCTGTGAATTTGTTGTCGGCATATCCAGTGAGCACAGAGATGCCCCCGGTATCCACCGAAAGGATATAGCTGGGAATACGGGTCGTTTCCACTTCGCCTTCTACCAGGAAATACGTCAAGGAGAAATTGGTCGTGCAGTAAACAGGAGAGTTTTCATCCACTTCTCCGACAATGTGTATACCGGGCTCCACAGCGACCGGTTTTTGTGGATCAGTATAGATGTTTGCCCTTAGACACATTAATGGTAAGTGAATTTCTTTTTGAGTAGTTTTCATGACAATGATACTGGCATACTTGGCCACATAAACTCCAGCTTGTAGCAGTTCATCCTGGGGATCTTCCTTAGTAGTGAAAGTAATCGTCGGGTAACCAAAAGAACGGAATTTTTTCCGGACAGCCTGGCGGCGAAAATGGGTCATATCCGCCAGCACCTTGCCGGTTTCCCGGGAACCGGAATCAAGAACAAGTTCGCGGTAGCCGAGAGCAACAATTTTATCCACTAGTTCAGCTAATTCATCCAGGTTTTCACCTTTGACAGCCAGGGCACAACCATTAGCCTTGGCTATCTCTGTCATCTTTTCATAATTATCTTTATTCGCAGCATAAAGAAGTGGTTTGCGCCCGGCAAGAACCTCTAAAGCAGCCTCTATGGCCGCAGGGTCGTCGCTAAACAGGCCAAAGGCCTTCTCCGTTTTAGCGGCGGCTTTCTCCGCTGCAGCCTTAAAGGTAGCCGCGTCACCAGAAGCATTAAACAAAGCGATCATGTTCGCTTCATAATGCTGACCAACGTGATCAAAAGCCAACTGGTTGGTCGCTTCCACCTTGGCTTCGATATCTTCATTATCGTTTACAGCAATGGCGATCACCGTGGGATGATTGAAACGCTTGTCATGGCGGAAGATTTCGGTTTCATCCCCCATTTCCAGTTCATTTTCACCAACTCCGACTTTAACCATGCGGATAGGCGGGGCAGCGGAAGAAGCAAGTGCTTCTTTGGCCTCATCTGAAACGTAAGGACAAAGATCCAGAGATGTTTTTCCGTTTGCCAGGGCCATGGCAAAAGCCAGGCAGGTGGGAAAACCACACTCTTTACAGTTGGTCTTGGGTAAATGCTTAAAAATTTCCAAACCCGTTAAACCCATTGTTCCGACTCCTTTCTCTCTCCATTTTACAGGTATTAAGTGCCCCGGACTTCATCGCAAAGTGCTCCAAAGTGCTCCATGCTCCATCGCCAGGGCTATCTTTTAAACATTACATCAATGGATCCATAGTTAAGGCCGGATGGCCTTTTTCTTCAAGGAAGGGCATGATCTCTTCGGCAGAAGTTCCAATGGTTTCATCGGCAATCTTATCAATGAAATCAGTACCTAGTCCTTGCTCTTCTGCAGACTTGCGCAGGTCGTCGCCCAACCAATCTTTTAGCTCCTTGGGCAACCAAACAAGGCGAGCCAGGCCGCCGTCAGCACTGATAAATTTTTTGCTGAGAATGAAGCTGCGTCCATGTCCCATAAAACCTGGAGTCTGTACACCGCCGCCTACAGAGCCGGCCAGCGTGGAGAAGTTCATCCCACAGGGAGTCATGCCTCCATGTTCCCGTGTGGTAACCATGATCCCGTTAACTTCTGGGACAATCCCCATGATGGCTTCGAAACAGCCGCAGGAAGTCATCGGCCGTTCGATAAAGGAGTACATGGAACATTCCTCAATGGTCCGGTTCGTGTTAATGTAAACATATTCATTGATGGATTCCCACATACCTAATTTTTCGTCGATTAAACCCACTTTTTTAACCGGCTGGCAGGGCCCGTTGGGGTCAATTTCAAAGGAAGCCTTGCCATCCAACCAGCTAACCGCACCACATAACCCCAGGCGCTCCGGTGTAACAATACAAACGTGGTTGGGAGCAAAGGACTGGCAAAGCTTACAAGAATAGAACTCCTCGACTGATTCGTCTGTCAAGCCGGCCAAACGCGCGTCACGCTCGGCATATACCCTGCGCGCCTCTGCTAATTTTTCCTCTACTACTTTGGGGTCCGTATATACTGTAACCTGCACACGGTCCACAATAGCCGGAAATTCGTCCTTGAATTTGGCGATGAGCAGATCACCATAGTGACGGAATTTAAAGCCCTTGGCTACACAATCCTTGCTCACCCGGTACCAGCAGATATCGCGCTGCGCCGTATGCCATAAGCCTTCGCCGTAGTTTATAAAGTCGTGGATACGACGTTCCAGCACAGCCTCAAAGTCTATCTGCATCTTCCGGCCATATATTAAAATTTCAATACCGCCACTGATAGCGGAACCTTCTGCAACTGCATCAATATCGGGCCCAATGACCTCTACCTTGCCGTCCTCAATCTCTTTTTCGCTAACCATCCTGACCAGCTCAAAGGAAGGAGTACGACCACCACCATATTCCATGTACATATCCTTTTTGCGGATAGCCTCTCCTTCAAAAGCAGGGGCAACCATAAAGGGCACCGGAATATCGACGATCTTTAGCTTGATCCCGCGGACTTCCATGGCCACCTGGACCATAGTATCATAATCGGGATGAGAGATATACCAGTTGGGAATCTGCTCATCTGCCGGTA
>CAZRVU010000015.1:0-44604 GCA_964603615.1 uncultured Desulfovibrionaceae bacterium | reverse complement strand
GTTTGAAAGGCTTTTTGGATGTGCGGGGTGACTAAACTACTGCAAAACTAGGGAATTTGTGTTGAATTTAAAGGGTTCATGCCTGGCCTTGTTCTTAAAAAAATTAAAGAAAAAAACTGCTTTTTCTGCCTTCGTACTATTGTCAAACTTGGAAACATAGAGTATAATCTTGGAAAATAGATATTTTCACGGGGGTGCTTCCGAGCGGAGGCTGAGAGAGGAACGCATTGAAGTTCCCAAACCCCTCGAACCTGTTTTGCGGGCCGGCGGTACGGTTCGTCTGGGTAATGCCAGCGTAGGGAGTTAGTCTTAAATTGCTTGCATACTACAGCGGGTCCACAATGGCCCGTTTTTTTATTGCCTACAATATAAAGATATTAGGCAAAATAAAGGTAGGAGGGAAATGAAAAAAATATGTTGTTTCTTCTGTTTTTCACGGTAGCTCTTTTCACTACCCTGGCCATCGTCTATGTTTACTCTACACGCCGTACGTTTACCACCGTTGACAGTTTCCTTACCGCCAGGGGCACCCTGGGAACATGGGCTGCGGCGGCTACAGTATTTGCATCCATCATGGGAGCCTGGATTCTTTTTTCTCCCGCTGAAGCAGGCACCTGGGGGGGCATAATCGCTTTCGTTGGCTATGCCGTAGCTCAGGCTTTAGCGATCATGGCTTATTATTATCTAGGCCCAAAGATGCGTTCGGTCGCCCCGCATGGGTCTTCACTGGCCGAATTTGTTTACTATCGCTATGGGAAAAGTATGTATGTTGTTATTCAGGCAGTCAGCGTATTTTATATGGCTGTTTTCCTTTGTGCGGAACTAACGGGTATTTCTCTAGCAGTGCAGGCCATTTGTGGTGTGCCCCTGTGGTTAACAGCCCTGTTAGTCGGCGCAGGGACTTTAATCTATACGGCCTACGGGGGCATTCGCGGCTCAATTTTCACCGATGCCCTGCAAGCTGCCCTTATTATCCCTGCCCTGCTCATTGTTTTTGTTGCCACGCTTTGGATCTTGGGTGAAAGGGGTGTGCTGCTCGCTTCAATCAGGGAGATCGATCCTTCTCTTTTAAGCCTCGGGCACCGCGGCGCCTGGGAATTCACTCTTTCGCTGCTTATCGCCGTCATAGCAGCAAATCTTTTTCACCAGGGCTTTTGGTCACGGGTTTATGCCTGCCGGGATAATTCCACAGTAAAAAAATCATTCCTCATTGCCGGCCTGGCAATCATCCCCGTAATGACCCTTACCGGTATCTTTGGCCTCATGGCTGTAGCTTCGGGTACACTCCAGGTCCCATCCCTGGCGCTCTTCGAAGTCGTCCTGACCGCACCGACCTGGATCCTCGTAGTCGTGCTCATTTTGGCTATCGCCCTGGTCATGAGCAGCGCCGATACCTTGATCAACGGCATAGCCACCGTTTTTACCGTGGATATCGCCCGTTTTTATCCTTTTCTATCTTCCTTCAAGCTGCAATTCCTGTCAAGGATTCTAACCGCGATCATCTGCCTGGCAGTAATAATCGTTGCCGCCCGGGGATACAGCGTTCTTTATCTTTTCCTTTTGGCCGACCTGATCTGTACCGCGGCCGTATTTCCCACCTTTTATGGTCTTTATTCCCCGCACCTCAGCGGCATCCATGCTTTTTATGCCACCATATCCGGCATAGTTGCCGGAGCACTGCTTTTCCCCGATCCGGCTTCCACGCGGGGAAATCTGCTTTACGCCATACTCGTCGCCCTTATTCTCCCAACCTGCCTCTCTCTTTTGCTGGGAAGGACATCGGCCAAACCTTCCTTGGAGCTAGGCAGCCTGGCGGAAAAAGTGCATGACATCAAAGTTTGAAGGGATTAACCGCTACAATTAACCGCTACAATTAATATGACAATGGCCGATCCCTTACAAATAAAGGCGAAAGGAGGTGCAAAAAAGTGGACGATTCCTTAAAAAAAACTTATTCCTTACGTAAAATAGCTGCTATTGGCCTTTTAGTGGCCCTGGGGACAATCGCAGCACCCTTTTCCATCCCCATTGGGGTCTCCAGGGTCTACCCGGTCCAGCACGCAATTAATGTCCTCGCCGGGGTTTTATTGGGGCCTGGCCCGGCCGTCATCGCCGCCGTGCTCACTTCGACCCTGCGCAACCTGATGGGTACGGGAACACCGCTGGCTTTTCCCGGCAGCATTTTTGGTGCACTGTTGGCTGGCCTGGCGGCGCGCTACCTGAAAAAAGATCTCTTTGCCGCCCTGGGAGAAGTGATCGGCACCGGCCTGATTGGTGCCCTGGCGTCCTTCCCTTTGGCTAGATGGATTTTGGGTTTTAGCGGCCTGGCCTATGCTTTTATTATTCCTTTTGCCCTGAGCAGCCTGGCCGGTGCAATCCTGAGTATGCTAATTTTACAACTCTGGCGTAAAAATAATTTGCCTTTCTTTTAGGATTTTCTGCGGATACCTTTGTATCTAGACGGGTGTTTTAAAAATCTGGTCAAATACGTACCGAAAATTATGTTAAGAACCGAATAATGTTGAGGACCCAACATGTGAACCAATTGATTGTTTGTAACTGCCCAGTTTAACACGTTGTCGATACCCTTTTAATCCGGTTTGCAAAACTCCTAAGCATGGCAGATGAAAACAAAGATCCTGCGCTAACTTTCAGGATGACAAGGAGTGAGCATTTACAGTTGAATTAATATGATTCCGCTAGCAGGGTAACAAAAAATGCAAAAGGGGAGTTGCCAATGTTTGCAGGAGCTGATATCTTACAGCGTATTCGACAGGAACAGCCTCTTATTCATCATCTTACTAATTATGTTACCATGCAGGACTGCGCTGCGGCCACAGCAAATTTAGGCGCTTTGCCGGTCATGGCCCAGGCAAAAGAGGAGGTCGGGGAAATGGTCGCCTCTGCCCGTGCAGCAGTAATCAACACCGGAACACTTTCCCCCACCCGTGCCCGGGCCATGCGGCGAATGGGGGAAAAAGCGCGGGAGCTGGGCATCCCCGTGGTCTTCGATCCCGTGGGCGCCGGCGCCACAACCTACCGCACACAAGAAATCCTGAATATCCTATCAGCAACCGCACCGGCTATAATCAAAGGAAATATAGCGGAAATCAGCCTTTTAGCGGGGGTTGGGGACGCGGCAATCCGCGGTGTTCAAGCCGTTAGTTCAGGGGGAGATCCCCTGGCAGCGGCCCAACATTTAAAACAAATGTTAGATGATAACACGGTGATTGCTGTCACCGGGGCAGAAGATTTGGTTTTTGACGGCAGCAAAGCCGCCCGCGTCCTAAATGGACATGCGCTGCTGCCCCGGGTAGTGGGCAGCGGCTGCCTAGCCGCTTCTATAATGGCTTCTTTTGCCGCAGTGGAAAATAATTATTTTATTGCAGCCACAGCCGCACTAGCCACCCTTGGCCTTTCAGCGGAATTAGCCGCAGAAAGGTTGCAAGGTAAAATTTATGGCCCTGCTTTATTTAAGATTTACCTGCTGGATGCACTTTATTTGCTCACACCGGCAGAATTGGCAAGCCGTGCCAGGGTGGAGATAACAACTTTATAACTTTCTTTCAGGCAAAAGCACACGGCCTGGCTTGCGCGGAACATAGCACCGGGCCGGTAGCAAATATTGCAGCATTGTAACTGCCCAGTAATATTGTCATTGCGCCGGTGCAGCGTTTATCCCCCGCCCGGGCCAGTATCCTCCCGCTCGGTCCGGACCCAGCCGAAAGTTTCGGGAATGAACAGGACTAGAATAATAGCTATAATGGTACAAACACAATATAACATGAATACTTTCTGATACGCTGCCGCCGCAGTGGCACCTGCCCCAAAATAATCGATAAAATACCCGGTGATGCCTTGGAAAAAGCCCACACTCAAGATCATCACCGTATTTAAAATACCAACGGCCGTGCCCGTCACATTCAAGGGGAAAAATTCTTTGGCGCAGGTGACGTTGATTAAAAAAACCGTTCCAAAGAAACCAAGGCAAAAATATAACAAGGAAACAAGTAGAAACCCCCAATAGGTAGTCTTAAATAAAAATAAAAGCAAAGCAGCCAGAAAACCCAATGTTCCCCAAAACAGAACAGGCCTCCTGGCTTTAAAATAGCGGTCTGATAAAAATCCCCAAGTAGGCCCGCCAGCGATAATCCCAATCGATGTAAACATCAGGTTTATCCCGGCCACCTCCCTGCTAATAGAAAAAACATCCTGTAAGTAAGCCACACCCCATAAAGCTTGAACACTAAAAAGAATGCCGTAAACAAAAAAAGCCCATACTGCTAAATATAAAAATTTAAAATCCAGCAAATAATAAATAACCGGTTTTGTTTGATGCTCTTCGGCACTCTTTTTTTCGCTCCCCCCAACATTAGTAATTTTTACATTCATTGTAAACCAGGCTAAAATTATAAATAATAACAGCAGCGCCGCCACTAAATAAAATGGTGTCCTCCAATTAGTTTTTTCTACTAAATAGGCTAAAGGATAGGTAGATAATACAAACCCCAGGCTACCGATAGAGCTGAATATACTCGATAAACTGGCAAATTTGTCCGGTAAATAAGCCAGGGAAAGATATTTTAAAGCTGGAACCCAGATACCGGCCGTTCCCAACCCAATTAATATCCTGGCCAGAAAGGCCATCTGCACATTTAGCGCAGAAGCAAAAAGAAATGATCCTATGACACCAAGTAAACCAAAAATAAACACAGTGTAGCGAACACCGATGCGATCGGAAAGAATGCCCACCGGTATCTGCACTAAACCATAAATCCAAAAATAGACCCCCGCCATTAAACCAAGCATTGTAGTAGGGATAGAAAAAGACTCCATCAGATCATGGGCAATCACGGCCGGGCTCGCCCGTAAAAACAAAACCAAAATAAAAAGCAAACATAAAACCCCAAAAATCATATTTCGCTTTCTTTCTTCCATGGGAACATTTACTCCTTTCCAGACAAATTAGAAAACCGTTTAAACGGTTGGACTCCAAGTTAAATATCACACAACTATTTATAATTGATTATAACTGATCCCGGCAGTAAGTAAAAGTGCCTATATTGGGAATATGGGGAATAATCCTGATAACACAGATTAAAACATAGACAATAGAAAAAAATACAACCGGGAAAAACTTTCCGGTTGTATTTTTTATTCTTATATATACGGACCCACACATAAGCAACCCTTTTGTCGCTTGATAGGGTTGCTTATTTGCTTGTATAACAGAAAATCTGGAGCGGCTCCGCGCTGCTTTAACGCAGTTCTGTTGGCACAAAAAGGTCGATAACTCCTATAATAATTGCTGCCAATAACGCTCCCAGAATAGAAACAGTCATACCCGGAACAACAAATTGAGTGATATAAATCACAACTGCCGCGGTGATAAAACCAACGATGCCGCGGTTTTGCGGGGATACTCGCTTTCCAAAAATACTTTCAACAACAAAACCCAGCACAGCAATTACTACTGCAGCAATCAAAGCCTGACCAAAAGTTAAAAGAGCAAAACCGGGAAGTAAAAAACTTACCAACATCAAAACTAATGCAGAAACTACAAACCTTACGATTAAACCTACCAAATTGGAAATAGACAACTTTTTCACCTCACTAGACTTGTATTGACCCGGCCTATTCCCTTTCCCTGACAGCTTTGCCCGGCCGGGCTGGGAAAATAACGCCGGGATTAAAATTATATGTATAGCATATCCAAATAAGTAGCATCTATACGAAAAATAAGGTGTACCCTACCTCAAGGCTTTCTAGATAAAAACAGTCCACTTAAAAAAATTCTTGCAGGAGGGTTACAAAAGGGTTATATGTACAATGGGTTTGTGCTTTTGCCGTGTGGGTTTTAGGTGCTGTCATTGCTTTTTTTAGAAAGGCATGGTAAAATTAAGCTCGTTAAAACCCAGATGTTCATAGATCGCAGATTCTATGGTTAATTGTAGGTTTTAAACATGATTTTAAGCCAAGGAGGTATAAAAAATGGCCAACATTAAGTCGGCAATTAAACGTTTGAGACAATCTGTTGATAGAAACCAACGCAACCGCAAGGTTAAATCGCATGTTAAAAAAGCCATCAAGGATTTCTACCTGCACCTGGCAGAACAAGATGCATCAAAAGCGCGTGCAGCCTATACCCAGGCCAGTAGAGTTATTGATCAAGCTGTTTCCAAAGGAGTTTTACACAAAAACAACGGTTCCAGAAAAAAATCGCGCCTTGCTAAAAAACTAAAACAGCTTGCCGGCTAGCCAGGCATAAAAAATCGCACGAAAAATCTGACCCTGCCTGGCCAGAACCAAAAACAAGATTGATTCCACTGCAAAAATTACATTCTGCTACCTAAAACGAAATTTGCTTGGGCGGGAGCTGTAAAAATCAGCCCATGAAGACACCACAATTTTGAAGCAAAAATGGCAGGACGCCATTTTTAGGGCCTTTTGAAGAGGACGTTCAATGGGCCCGGGCGAAAAATTGTTAGTCGCAGGGGTGCTGATTTCAGCAAACGCCTTGCAAATAAAGTTTCTGCAGTAGAATCAAGATTTCAAAATAACTCTTTTGTAGCCAACTACAAGACGGGTTGTTCCAAAGCTGGGATCTTAGGTGAAGTTGTTACAGGTATTGCCCTTTTGCAGCCAACTGCAAGATGAATTGCTCCAAAGCCCCGTTGGCCTCATAACGACCTGTTTTTATCCCTATATCAATTTCCTTGATGCGAGCGATAATACGGGCAAGTAAGGACGGGGTATATTTTTGTGCCTGGCCAGCAAGTTCTTTAAGGATAAAAGGCGGTATCTTTAAAATGGCAGCCATCTCCCGCGGCGTTTTCATGGCGTACAGGGTTGAGTATTGATAAAGCAAGCGGAACTGGCGGGCAATCATCGCTAATATAACCAGGGGCGGTTCATTTTGTTGAAATAATTTACCAAGATGCAATAAAGACTTTTCAATATCTTGCCGGCCTATAGCTTCTACCAGGTGGAAAATGTTGCCCTGGCTGCTTTCAGGCACCAGTTGGGTAACTAACGTGTAAGTTACCATTTTTTCTTTTCCCAGGCAGGTTACTATTTTCTCCAGTTCCTTCTTTAAAACCTGTAGGTTTTCTCCCACCCGCAACAGCAGCTCATGTAGTGCCGCTCCTTCAATCTGTTTGTTCTCCATCAGCAGCTCGTCCTTTACCCACTTTTGTATCTCCATACCTTTAAGTAAAGGAAATTCCACCAACCGCCCCCGGGTTTCGATCGTCTTTACCAATTTTTTTCGCCGGTCAACCCCTGAAACTGTAAAAACAAGGACCAGAGCGGAGGCTTCTTCTTCTTGTAAAAAGTAGAGGAGTTCTTTTTCACTTGTCAATTGATCCTGCCTGGCAGCTACTTTCTTCTTTTTCCCGGCTTGTGCTACTTTCTTTTTCGCTGAAAAATAGGGCGGTTCCTGGATCCACAGCAACCTCCCTCCGCTAAAAATAGTCGTCTGCCCCAGCTTCTCCAATAAGCCCGGCAAGCTTAATTTACTTCCATCTAGTTTTTCTAAAGAAAAATCTTTTTTCTTTTGCTGTAAGCCAAGAAGGATCTCCTGCAAAAGCATTTCCTGCAGGTATTTTTCGGGGCCGCAAAAAAGATAAAAGGGATGAATGTGCCCCTTTTTGATCTTGCGCCTGGCTTGTACATAATGCAAAGATAATTCACCTCTCTATATAATAGAAAATATTTAAAAACAATCTTTAGCCACAGTTTCCTGCTTGAAATCATAACGCTACTTTTGATAAGTTTGCCCTTTGCTAACGTTCAGGATGACTAGGCTCAAGTATTACTTAAAAAATTTTATGTTTGATTTAGGAGGTTCTTGTTTAGCTCTTTCTTTTTTCGCTTTTTATCTTAAAAAATCCTTTAACTTTACAACAAACACTTTTTCAATTAGTAAAAGGGCAAGGACCGGGCAGTTGTATAGTTTCATCCGTTTTTCCAACCGGGAACAATGCAAACCGGGCCAGCCAAGGGATCTTCTTGCCATTTTTTTTCTCCCGGTTCCGGCTGAATTACCGGTGTATAAAGATAAGCGGGAGCATTTTGACCTAGTTCACGGTAAACCATGATCAAATGCTTGCGAAAAAGAGCTTCAAAGGGGGCCGTTAAGTAATAGGGCATACTATCCACCCACCAGGTATAATCGCTGCCCTCCGCTTTATAAATATTGAGTAGTGCCCTCTCCAATCGTTCCCTGTTTACTTCCTTATCCGCCGCCGACCCCGCTTCTATTACTTCTTTTTCTTTTTCAACCGCCTCCCGCGCCTCCAGCAGATAATTCCAAAGCATGTTTTTATGCCTGGTGCCAATCCAACGCGTCAGGCTGTGGTCTACCCAGGATCCCGTTGCCAGGTGCGTAATCAACCTTTGGGGAGAATTTTTCTTTAAAAATTCACTGACAGTCACCGCTTCCAAAAATGGATCTTCAGAAAGGAGGCGGTAAAAATGATTTAAAAAGACTGTTTTGTCTCCCGTATACCATTCCCAGGCATTTTCGCCATCCAGCGCCAGTGTCACTAAAAAATTACCGGGATTATTGCCCAGGTTCTCTCGTATTTTATGCAGGCGGTGCACAAGATCTGCTGCTGCTTCTTCCCCCGACATGTGCTGGTAAACAAAACCAATGCGATCAGAAAGATGGTGATCACGGAAAACAATGGGTAGTTCCACACCTGCAGAGCTAACAAGATAGGGGCGGTAAAGCACTTCCGGGTTCAGCACATGGCCATAACCATCCCTATAAATTTCCACATGCATTGATTTGCAAAGTACCTGTTCGTCCGAAATCGTCCACAAAAAACCTTCATCAGCAATCAGGGAGATCATTTCCGGGCTAACCGCTTGTTCCGGGGGCCAGAAACCGCACGGCTCCTGTTCAAATAAATATTTATACTGCCGGACCGCCATCTTCACCTGTGTCCTGGCATCTTCTGCAAACCTGAAACGCTGCGGCAAATCCAACCCCGGACTGGCTCGCAAAGCCACATGGCTATCTATAAGTAACGGTAAAATCGGATGATAATAGGCCGTGGTAATAACCTCTATTTGCCCCTCTTCTTGCAGGCGGCGATGGCCGGGTATAATTTTAGCCAAAATCGCCAACTGCCGCTGCATAAGTTCGTTTTTCTCCTCTTCGCTATAATTACGTCCCTTTTCTACCAGCCCTTTCAAAAAAGGATCCCTCTCCCGCAGTTCCGGATTCAGCCAGGCAAGGTTAAACCAAACCTGCAGATCAAGATAATCTTGTACTGTATATTTAACCAGTGCTTCCTGCACCGCTGAGGGCTCTGTAACCCTTCCCTGTCGTTCTAAAAGCTGCCGGTAAAAAGGAAAACGGGAGATTACTTTATCCCATTGAATATCGAAATAATGCAGCAGTAAAAAACATTTTTCCGCTCTAGTTAAATCCCGTGCCCTTTTCATTACTTGCAAGTAAAAGTCCAAGGCTTCTTGCCGCAAATAGATCTGGATCTGCTCCAGCAAAGAAGGGCTCAGGTTAAAAGTAGCTTTGATTTTAGGGTATTTCTCTAATATAGCGATCATATGTTCATAATCTTTGGCCGCATGTAGCCTGACCCAGGGCATAATCAACTCCCCGCGCTCAGCATCCAGATAAAAAGGTTGATGCTGGTTCCAGACAAGGGCAACGGATAGAATTTTGTGTGGCAACCCCTATTCCCCTCCTTTTCATTTTAGGAATTAAGCACTAATGTAATCGTTAAAGCCAGGTCCGCCTGCGGCTCTAAAGTCAAGTCCCAGTTTGGCACCAACACAGATTGCTGGTAGACACGTTCCAGCCCTTCCTCCGACTGTGAAATTGTCTCCACGGGAAAACGCCAGAACCTTGCCGGCGGAGAAAAATTGAAGGTTACGTTTAATTTTCTCCACTCATCAAAAATACAGAGCTCCCCCACTTCTTCCTCTACACCCCTACTGGCCAAAAAAGGCTGTTCCAACTGACGATCGGGAAGATGATAATAACGATCCTGTGCATAACCGGCCAAAAAAGCCAGGTTGAATTCCACGCCGAACTTAAAAGATATTGCCTGCTCAGAAACGTTATGCAAGTCATATTTGATAGTGATCTCCTGTGCAGCAGATGGCAAATAAATTTCTTTACGGATCACCATTTCTCCCGGACCTTCAACTTGCCCTTCGACTCTACCCTGACGTGTAAATACTGCCTGCGCGACCCCTTGATTATACTGCAAAGAAGCCTTATAAGGAGCTAGTAAAAAATCACCTATTTCCTGGTATTCCCCCCGGCTGAAGCTTTCCAGATCGGCATGCAAAGGCAGGACGTGATCGAGTAAAGCGCCACGGGGATAGCAATCATAAATCAGATGCTCTTGCAGCCCGTTTTCTTTGGTAGCAAATTGCTGGTGGATCGTCTGCACTTTTGTTTCCTGTTCCTGCCCCTCCATCCCTCCCGTCTCATGAAACTGTTCTTGCTGTTCATCTTGTTCGCGGGCCTGCCCATCGTCTCTTTCCTGCCCGCCAGGCGGCCCGTCGCCGTCCTGCCGGCGCAGATCTTCATGGTAGGGTTCCGGTTGCCGGGTAAAAGTATCCAAAAGATTTACGGCTGCCGGACGGTATGAAAGTTCCCAAAGGCTCCCTCCCCGGTAAGGAGAAAAAAGCAGCGCAAAATATTCATTGTTGATTATAATTTCCTGAAACCCGTCATAATCCTGATCGCTGATCTTCAGCTCCAGCCACCTATCACCGGAATACAGGGAACGCACGATTAAATTTTCTGCTTTGATCAGATTTTCATAAACTGCAGCTCGTAAAAAATTCAAATATAGCCCGCCAAAGACCCCGTGCCAGTAAGCACAATTGCATTGTGCTGCCCAAATATATTCCCGGGCTCTTAGACGCGATTTTTTTCGCCGTACTTCAGGTAGTCTCTTGCGCACGGCCAGCATTTTTTTATGCATGCGATTGCTTTCTGGATAGCGCACCAGAAAATTTCGCCAGAACCCGCCCGCCCATTTTTTCATTTCCCGGTATGAAGCTGCCGGCAGGTATATCCGCCCCCGCGGGGGATACTTCTCCAGGTACTCGCTAAAAGTAGTCGTACGCAGCCAATCTTTGTTTTCCTCTAAAAGCTGAAAAAACCCCTCCAGCCAACCCTTACCATAAACATGTTCGTGCGTTCCGGGCCAGACGCCAAACTTTTCTCCATCGTCGGCTAAAACGGCTAACGAACCGGCGCCTTCCTCCGCCATTCCCCCCAGATAGGATAGCGTTTCTTCCGCTTTTTCAAAGGGAATCAAATAGCGGAGTTTTTCACTTATGGGGAATATTTTCAAAGGGCAGCCCTCTTCTTCCGTTAAATAATAGCCGCGCAGTTCCTCGCTTTTCAACCCCAGTTCCTCAAAATGGGCATCATCTACCACCACATAACGAATCCCGGCCTGAAATAGCGGGCGGGCAAGATGGGGTTCCCAGATCCGCTCCGCCAGCCACATCCCTTGCACTTCCGTACCCAGCTTTTGGTGAAGGTAGCGACTAAGCTTTAGAATCTGCCCCCTTTTATCGCTAGCCGGTATGATCGGCAGGATCGGTTCATAGAAACCACCGCTCATCATCTCCACCTGCCCTCTTTCCACCATTTCACGCAAAGTAGTAAAAAAAGAGGGTTCATTTTTTTCAATCCATTTCAACAAAACACCTGAATAATGCAAAACGGCTTTGATCTGCGGGTAACGTGAAAGCACTTCGATAAAAGGAGCATAGGCGTTCTGAAAAGCCGCGCTAAACACTTCTGGCAGGTTGCCCACCGGCTGGTGATTATGTAGAGCTAAAATGAAATAAGTAAGCTGTTTTTCCAATTTTTTGTCTTCCCCGTCTTCAGATTTGTGCTTTTGCAGCGTCAAACCTTCTTGAATGGACATGGTTAACGACGACTCCTTTTTTTAGAATATAATTCATGTCTTTATTTACCTTCTTACCTTCTCCTTACTTTCTTAAAAATTGGGCTGCCTCCTCCGGCCTGATTACGTTAATAAATGTGCCCGTTGCCATCTCTAAACCGGCGATAATAGTCAATTTAGGAATAATCTCCAGATGCCAATGGAAATCGGGCCGTTCTTTGCTGCGTAAAGGCGCCAGGTGAAAATAAAAATTGTAGGGGGGATCTTCCAGTTTTTGACTAAGCAGGGTCAGGAAACTTTTAAGCAGCGGAGCCAATCTTTCCTCCCAGCCCGCCGGCTCTTTTTCCAAGGAGGAAACATGCCGGCGTGGCACGATCCAGGTCGTAAAGGGAAGGGGCGCTGCAAAAGGAATATAAGCCAGAAAAGACTCATTGGAAAGAACGATCCTTTCCCCTACCCTTTCTTCTTCCTCCAATAAAGTACAAAGGAGGCAACGGCCCTTTTCGGCATAATATTCCTGAAAACGCCGGTATTCCTTTTCAAGAAGGGAAGGAATATAAGGCAAGGCGATGAGCTGGCCGTGAGGATGTTCGATGGATGCCCCCGCTTCCTGGCGGTGATTGCGAAAAATCTGTACGTATTGCAAGCGGGGGTCCCCCGCCAACGACAAAAGGCGTTCTTTAAACGAACGAAGCACCAAAACCAGTTCCGCGGCACTCAAATCGGCCAATTGGCGGTTGTGATCCGGCGTTTCGATGATGACTTCATGTACACCATAGGCGCTAAAATCTTTAAAAAAATCCCATTTATTTAATGGCCCTTCTTCCAGTTGCGCGCCGCCCTGACGCTGTTCCAGCGCAGGGAATTTGTTGGGGATTACCCGCACGGACCAGTCACTGCCGGGAGCATCGGGATCACCGGTCTGCTGTTGCCGGTAAACAAGCACCTCCGGCGGCGTCAGATGTTCATTGCCGGGACAAAAGGGACAGCTCTCCACCCGTGCCGGCAAAGGAGTCTTTTTTTCCTTCCGGGCCGCAGAAAATGTTTCCGGTCGCCGGGCCCGTTCTGTGGCAACGATAACCCATTCGCCGGTTAACGGTTCTTGTCGTAAAATCGGCACCGCGCTCACACCTCCTTCTCTTTCCCGGATTCATTTCAGCAAATCTTCTTTCCTGTCTTGCCGCCCGCAACAATATATTTTTTGCAGACAGGGTTTCTCTGAATAGGGTTTTTTAATAGGGCTCAGCATAACTGACGAAGGGCAGCTTAATCGTCGCTTTATCCTGGTAAACTTTGATATATCTTTCTGCCGCTTTATCCCAATTAAAATTTTTGATAACGTGTTCCCGGCCACGGCGGCGCATTTTCCCCAACATAACTTGCTGCTCGCCGTCCAGCGTCATTTGGGCCATCTCCATCATTGCCCTGGCCAGGGCTGCAGGATTGCGGGGAGGCACCAGCCTGCCAGTACACTCTTCTGGAAAATCATGCAAATCGAGGATCGTATCATTGATCCCCCCCACGCGGGAACCGATGGGAATACAACCCATACACATCGCCTCCAATTGAACCAGACCAAAGGGTTCAAAATTAGAAGGGATGAGGCAGAAATCGGCTGCGCCATAGTATTCACGTGTCGTTTCCCTTCCCAGATAAGTAAGCAGGGCTTTCATATTTTCGGGAAACTGCCGTTCCAGGCGCCGCGCTTCATTTTCGAGGTGGGGATCACCGGAACCCAAAATGAGCAAGCGTATTTTTTCTTTGAGCAGCTCTGATCCGGGGATCCCGCCGTGCATGATCATTTCAAAGGCTTGCAATAAAATATCAATACCTTTCTGTTCCGTATCCAGGCGTCCAACATTAAAAAACATAATGCCATCTGTTAGGCCATTTTCCTCAAGCACTAATTTTCTTCTTTCATCCCGGGGCTTTTGAGCATACCTTAAAAATTCCGGGTTCCAAAATGTGGAATCGGTTCCATTCCAAACGTAAGTTGTTTTACCCTCAAAAGTGCTGAAAAAGGTGCGCCATTCCTCGTTTAGATAAGAATAGCTAACCGTTGTCAACTGATCACAGTGATGCCCGCCAAATTTTTCAATGTTAAACATATCGCCCTCCAGGTAGCGAGGATCAACCAGTTCACTTAAATTAACCTCGTTCAATTCGTGAACAGAAATGCGCTCCCGACAAAGGCGGTGAATAGTAAAAACAAAGGGCACATTAAAGTATTTTTTCACTAGCCCACCGGCGAAAACACAATGCCAGTCATTAATATGGATAACATCCGGCTTGCGGTCCTCTTTTTTCAGCATGATATTGATTAATCCAGGCACAGCCTTGGTGAAATGAACCATTTTTTGGATAAACATTGCGCGGGGTTCGTAAACGCTGGGATGCTCCATAATTTCATTGCTAAAAAGGAAAATACGTACACCCCTTCTTTCCGTTTGCCAGACAGTCACGGGGTAAATTCGTTCTCCTACGAAAATACGAAAATCGCAGTACTTTTCCGGCGTAAAAGAAAAATCAGTTTGAGCCCGATCCTCCCGTAATATTCCGTGGGCTGGCATAAAAACCATAACTTCTTCAACCTTACTTAGGGCTTCACCTAGGGAGGTCACAGCCTCCGCCAGGCCCCCTACCCTGATCGGCAAATGTTCGAAAGTGGCCATGCTTACCAGCATCTGGCAGCCCCCTCTTTTTTTTTAACAATTTTAGATTACCCTTGAACATTCTTTTTATACAAAGATGTCCTTCTAACCGCATGGCTTTTTGAACTATTAGTTTAATGGTCCCTTATTTTTAAACCCGGGCGTACATTTGACCATTTTTTATACAATTGTATAAAAACAGCTAGAACCGATGCTTAAAAAAGGTCATTTTAAAAACCAACTTTTTGGTTTGCCTCCAAAAAATTCATTTTTGGTAAAACACCGTTTGAAAACAGCCTATTTATGAAGGTCTTATGGGGCAAAATTGTTGCTAAACAAGCTTTTGGAGTTGAATCACTTTTTGGTTCAAGCTAAGCCAGGTTGGGCTATAAAAAAACCCTCACAGGGTATAATAGCTTGGTAGAAAGAGGTGAGAAAAATAATATGCATTTTTCCAGCAGGGAGTATTTAAACAGGGGAGAAAAATTACCATTATATTATGGGGAAGATCGATTGGTTCTTCTGCCACGGGATCCTTATTGGCTTTTTGCTTACTGGGAAGTCACTTTACCAGCGAAACAGGGCTTGACTGCTGAAGTACAAAAAGATTATACAAGCCTGGACTTTGTACTCCGTGTTCACCGCTTTACAAATAATAACGGGGACGGTAGTTACTCGGATTTCGAAGTCACCCCCGATGCTGATAACTGGTATATAAAAGCAGGCGTTCCCGATAAACAATACTGTGTGGAGTATGGCTGTTATCTGCCGGATGGGGATTTTAAGGTAATCCTGACCTCCAACACAGTCCGTACTCCCCGGGATAGCTTGAGTGAAATCATTGATGAAAACTGGCGCTTACCGGACTGGCAGGCACGTCGTTTATATTGGCGCATCAGCCGCAGCAATCTCAGTTCCCTGGAGATGATGAAACGAAACTTACATCTGCCACAAAAAGAAAATAAGATTAATCGATAAATGATCGTTTTGTCCGAAATCCCGGAAACAATGTATAAGCTATACAACTTATATAAATTTGAACCGTTTTACTGTTTTCAAGAAAGAACACAATACCTTGTACAGGCAAAAAACGAAAATAAAAAAGAAAAAAGGTAGGGTAACCCGATGGGCAACCAGTCAACTAAAGGCTATATCGCCTTTATTTTTCATTCACATTTACCGTATGTCCGGCACCCCGAACACGAACATTCACTAGAGGAAAAATGGTTTTTTGAAGCAATCACAGAATGTTACATACCCCTGCTCAAGGTCTTCCAGGGCCTGGAAAGGGAGCAGATCGATTATGCAGTTACTTTTTCTCTTTCTCCCACCCTCCTCGCCATGATGGAGGATCCATTTTTACAGGAACGTTATGCCCGCTACCTTTCCAAATTGCAAGCACTGGCTGCTGAAGAGGAAGAAAGAACGGCAAGGGATCCGGTCTTTGCACCTTTGGCCCGCCTTTACCGGGAAAGGCTTGATTTTACTGCTGATTTATTTCAGGAAAAATATGGGGGACGCCTGGTGGAAGGTTTTAAAGAGCTGCAGCAAAGCGGGCATGTCGAACTGCTCACCTCTGCAGCCACACATGGTTACCTGCCCCTGCTGGGCATTCAAAAAGAGGTCCTTTACGCACAAATTGCCGCTGGTATCGAGAATTTTGAAAGAATTTTTGGCACTATCCCGCGGGGTATCTGGCTACCCGAATGTGGGTACATCCCGGAAATAGAGGGAATACTCAATGAGCTGGGACTTTGCTACTTTGTTACAGCCACCCATGGTGTGCTTTACGCGGAACCCCGGCCTAAATATGGCATCTACAGCCCCATTCTCACCCCCGGGGGCCTGGCTGCTTTTGGCCGTGATCCGGAAACCTCACATCAGGTTTGGAGCTCCAAAGAAGGTTATCCCGGGGACTACAATTACAGGGAATTTTACCGTGATATCGGCTATGATCTTGACCTGGATTATATTGGCAAATATCTACATCCCCCGGGGTTCAGAAGTAATACCGGCTTCAAATATTACCGTATTACCGGCCCCGGCAACCATAAAGAACCCTACGACCCTCAACGGGCCCGGGAAAAAGCACGTGAACATGCCGGCAACTTCATGTTCAACCGGGAAAAACAGGTTGAGTACTACGGTGAGCTCATGGATCGCCCCCCCCTCATTGTCGCCCCTTATGATGCCGAATTATTCGGCCACTGGTGGTTTGAAGGTCCACAATGGCTGGATGCACTTTGCCGCCGGATCGCTGCCACGAAACAAATAAAGATGATTACGCCCGGTCAATACCTTACACAGGGCTACCCGTTGCAACTTTCGACACCCAATGCCTCCAGTTGGGGTGATAAGGGCTACCACGAAGTTTGGCTTAACGGTAAAAATGACTGGATCTACCGTCACCTGCACAAAGCCGCCGGAAAGATGATCTCGCTGGTCAGTCGTTTCCCCCGGGCGGAAGAGCCGTTAAAAAGCGCCTTAGATCAGGCGGCACGAGAGCTGCTTTTAGCCCAAAGCAGCGATTGGCCTTTCATTATCACCGCCGGTACAATGGATAACTACGCCCGGGCAAGAATTACCAGCCATTTGCTCCGGTTTTTAAGCCTGGAAAAACAAATCAAAGAAAATAATGTTGATCTTTCCTGGCTGCAGCAATTAAAAGCTGTTGATAATCTTTTTCCTCACCTTGACTACCACTTATTTCAAAGCCTTGATGAAACCGTCCCGGTGTGTGTCAGGGGGACGGGGGTTGTGACACACAATGAGTGAAAAAGGGGACGGTGTTCTGTTTCAGTGACGGTGAAACAGAGCGAAACAGAGGAGAGTTCTCTGTTACAGCAAAATGAAACAAGAGACTATTCTCTGTTACAGCAAAATGAAACAAGAGACTATTCTCTGTTACAGCGACACACGGAGACGTAAGGGGCGCCTGTGTGACAAGGAATGGAGCTATCTGACACGCAATGATGAGGGGCTAACTGAACCAAAAACAATGATGGAGGTCATTCAATGTACACTGACAAAAAACTAAGTTGTAAAGACTGTGGCCGTAATTTTGTCTTTTCGGCTGATGAACAAAAATCTTTAGCAGAAAAAGGGCCGCTCGAAGGGCAACAGCATCCTTGTTGCCCCGATTGCCGTTCGGCAAGAAGGGCGAGGAATAAATCTAAACCAAGCCAGGGCAACCCTGGTCTTCTTTAAACGCTTTGTAACTGCCCACCCCATTTTATCCTGAGCGCTAGCAAAAGTTCCCTGCCATGCAAAGCAGAGGATCTGCCCTTCATTGCGTTCAGGAAAGAACCCTTGGCTAACCATCTGGGACGACAACAGAACAGCGTTTCAAAATTGCAGGTAATTACCCGGGCAATTTACAAATTGCCCGGGTAATACATTTCTCGGGAAAATTGCACATGGTTGCACCTGGTTGTACCATGGTCGTTAGCGGGGGGTTGCTTATTTGTTGTTTTCCGCATATACTAAAAGAAAAATAACAATTGAACATTTGAACAAGCAATCAAACGGCATTTAAAGAAATTAATACCCGATTCAAACTCAATAAGTTTGGACGGCAAAAAGTTGGGTTCAAGGGATTCCCATAATAAGCAGCTTTTAAATGAAATTGTACAAAATAAGTGCTTTTTGGGAATAGGCCATACCCGGGTTATGAAAACAAACGAATTTAGATTTATCAACGGGCCTGCTTGTAGCGCTGATGGATATAGTTTGGATAGAGGTGGGTTTATTGACAGCAGAAAAAAACAAAAATGCCGGCAGCCTGGCTGGAATAGAAGACGCCGATATAACCTGTGCAGAATTTTGTTTCAACCCTGAAGCAGTAGGCTTTGTACAAAAAGAAATGCTTACCGAAGAAGAGAGCGCTCTTTTGGCAGATACTTTTAAGGCCCTCAGCAGCAAAACCAGGATCCGCATCCTGCACGCCTTATCCCTGCAGGAACTTTGCGTCTGTGATCTTTCGGTCGCTCTCGATCTTAGTATTTCTGCCATATCTCACCAGCTACGCCTTTTAAAAGCGGTCCGGTTGGTCAAATACCGACGTGATGGAAAAAACGTATATTATTCTTTGGATGATGAGCATGTTGTTTCCTTGTTTACCCGCACATTGGAACATGTACGTCATGACTAAAAGCACCAGACCGGCTAGGCACACGATGATCGGGTGATATTACATTTGGGGTGACAAGCTATTTTCCATATTATTACTTCCCATATGATTCCACTGCAAAAGCTACATTCTGCTGCATAAAACGAAATTTGCTTAGACGGGATCTGTAAAAATTAGCCCATGAAGACGCCACAATTTTGAAGCAAAAATGGCAGGACGCCATTTTTAGGGCCTTTTGAAGAGGACGTTCCATTGGCCCGGGCGAAAAATTGTCAGTCGAAGGGATGCTGACTTCAGCGAACGCCTTGCAAATAAAATTTATGCAGTAGAATCACTATATGTTTACCGTTCACCAGGACCGTTCATGTTCGTTCCGTGTAATAACACATAACTTAGTGAGCCAAAAAACAGCCAACAGCAAACTATTTTTTATTTATTAAATTGGAGGGATTGATCGCCATGGAGAATATGCCGGATAAGATAATGCACCCCCTACCGCCCGCCTGCCATTCCTGCGAGCAAACTTGCGGGAAAGTAAGAAATAAGGAGGAGCAAGGCAGCACAAGCAAAAATTTGCGCATGAGGATCATTGTTTCTGCAATTTTAATGCTAATCGGCCTATTTTGGCCAAAAACCCTCCAACAAGCGGCATATACCCGGGGAGCATACGGGGTATTCATCGGCGCTTATTTATTAGTCGGGGCCCCGGTTATATGGGATGCCGTGCGCAACCTAACCCGTAGTCATCTTTTTGATGAAAACTTTTTGATGACCGTAGCAACAATCAGCGCTTTCCTAATCCGTCAACCGGCGGAAGCTGTCGCCGTGATGCTTTTTTTTGCCCTGGGGGAGTTTTACGAAGAGCGGGCTGTAAACCGTTCCCGTCAGGCCATAACTTCACTCGTGGATCTGCGCCCGGATTTTGCCCACATACTAGAAAATGGCTTTTACCGGCAGGTAAATCCCGAGAATGTCGCCATTGGACAAACCATCGAAATCCGTCCGGGAGAAAAAGTGCCCTTGGATGGCATCGTCATCAACGGCACCTCCTTCGTCAATACTTCTGCCCTCACCGGGGAATCCCGGCCACGCCGGGTTAAAACCGGTGAAGAAATTTTAGCTGGCGTTATTAACGGCAGTGGCTTACTGCAAGTCGAGGTGACCAGGGAATTCAGGGATTCCTCCGTCGCCAAAATATTGGAAATGGTTGAAAACGCGGCGGCCCGCAAAGCCCCCACTGAAAAATTGATCACCATTTTTGCCCGCTGGTACACCCCGCTCGTGGTTCTTTTGACGTTGCTGCTGGCCACTCTTCCTCCCCTCATCATCCCGGGGGCAACGTTCGATACCTGGCTTTACCGGGCACTTACTTTGCTCGTTATCTCGTGCCCCTGTGCCCTCGTCGTCTCCGTGCCGTTGGGTTATTTCAGTGGCATTGGCACAGCTTCCCGTCAGGGAATACTGATCAAAGGAGCCAATTTCCTTGAGGCCCTGGCCAAAATTCATACCGTTGTTTTTGATAAAACAGGCACCTTAACCGAAGGACATTTCCAAGTTAAAAATATTTACAGCACAAATGGTTTTACAGCACAAGAGGTCCTTGCATTGGCTGCCCGGGCGGAGGCCCGCTCCAACCACCCCATTGCCCGTTCCATTCAAAAGGCTTATCAGGCTGAAACGCAAGGGAAAGCACCTGAAAAGGCGGGGGATACCTTTCAAGAAGTTGGGACAGATTACCGGGAAATCGAGGGGCGCGGCGTAAAGCTTACCGCCGGTGGAAAAACGATCCTGGCCGGCAGCGCCCGCCTGCTGCAAGAGGAAGGAATTGCAGGTAAAGATCTAGAGCCAGGCGGCCACCGGCAGGGCCTAGAAAGACCGGGTGTAGGGACGGTAGTTTACGTAGCCGTAGATGGAATATTAGCCGGAAACCTGCTAATCGGCGATGAAATAAAAAAGGAATCCCGTCCGGCCGTAGAAAGCTTGCGCCGGCTTGGTGTGGAAAGAATTGCCATGCTCACCGGAGATCACGAAGCAGCAGCGGCTTACGTGGCTAAGGAGTTAAATCTTGATCTTCATTACGCCGGGCTGTTACCGGAAAATAAAGTAGAACAGATCGAAAAAATGAAGGAGAACACTGGCCAGGGGAAAAAGCTGGTTTTCGTCGGCGATGGGGTCAACGACGCGCCGGCACTGGCTTGTGCTGATATCGGCGTAGCCATGGGAGCACTGGGTTCCGATGCCGCCATTGAAGCCGCCGATTTGGCTCTGATGGACGACAACCCGCAAAAACTTTCGCAGGCTATCCTCATCGCCCGCTATACTAAAAAAATATTAACGCAAAATATCGTCATGGCCCTGGGTATTAAAGCTGTCTTTATCGTTTTCGGCGTGCTGGGTTTGGTAGCCATGTGGCAAGCAGTCTTTGCCGATGTCGGCGTCACGCTCCTGGCCGTCCTCAATACACTGCGAGTCCTGCGTTATTCGCCAGTGACGGCGGAAACCGGAAGTAAGCCGGCCCTGCCGCTGCCGGTGGAAATAAAATACTGATCATACTCCCTCTCTCTAAAAAAAGAAGGTATTGCTTCAATGTGCCAGGTAGCCCCTCCCCCTGGCACACAGGGGTTCCGGCAACTATGAATCCAATGAGTGTATCAGGTACCCCGTCCCTGTAACACACGAGTGTGTCAATACCCCCGTCCCCGTGACACACTAACCTTTTTCGATTTCATCCAGCAACCGGCGGGCTTGCTCGATTTTGGCCGGGGGCACAAATATCCTGATGTTGGCCAAAGGCCCCACCGTTAAACCATAGATGCTGCCGGCAGCCTCGTCTTTCTTTAAATAAACGGGGATTCCCTCTTCTTCAAGTCTCCCCGCCAGGATGGAGGCGATGATATTGTCTGTTTCCACAGTGAGTTGCAGCCATTTTGCCGGGGAACTTTCACCGACCGGTGTATCTGCCGCTGGGCAGCCCGGATCCGTCCCCGCCGCCTTGCCACCATCCCCTGCTTGCAAACCATCCTCACCCTGACCATCTAGCGGCCGGCCTTGTTCCGCTACATCATCCACAGCCTGTTGATCGACTGGACCAGGTGCCGGACGGTTTTCCCCCACTGCATCATTCGCCGGCAGATGATCGGGGCCGGTTGCGTCATCCGCCACCTGATGGTCCGGGCCAGTTGCCGGCGCACGTCCAGGTGCTATTGGCTCATCGTCCCCGTGCCGGTCCAGGGCATACACCGGATCGCCCAGTTCATAGACCATACCCTCCTGAGCAATTTCAACATTTTTAAATACCCGGCTTGCCTCTTGCAAGTAAAGCTGCGGATCCCTGAAAGGCAGCAGGTGCGTAAGCAATAGTGTTCCCACACCTGCTTCACGGGCCAGGGATGCCGCCTGCCGTGCACTTAAATGATTGCCCGCCCCCCTTGCCAGATCTTTTTCTAAATAATTAGACTCACACAAAAAAAGATCCGCCCCCCGGGCAAAATCAGCCATGAGCGGGAAATACTCCGTGTCTGCAGAATAAATTAATTTCTTTGCACCTGCCAGGTAGACCGCCATAGCAAAACAGGGAATTGAATGCTGCGTTCTTAAAAATGTAAAGGTAAAAGGTCCCAATCGCAGTTCAAGCTCTTCAGCCAGCGCTTCAACGGCATAAACATTTTCGTAGGGTAGGCGCACATATTCTTCGGCTGGCTCCGCCGGGGCATATACTGGCAGGGGGCGTTCACTCTCCCCTTTTCCCGGCTTAAAAAGCAGAGCATAGCGAATAATAAAAAGATCTGAAAGATGATCGCTATGCAGGTGGGAAACGATGATCGCCCCAAGTTCGCCAAGTTCGATAAATTGTTGCAACCGGCTAAGCACACCGTTGCCACAGTCAATGAGCACAGAAAAACCGGCGTGCTCCAAAAGATACCCTGAACAAGCCCCGCCGGCCGGCGGGTAAGGGCCATAGGCTCCTAAAACTGTCAGTTTCATTCCGTTTAGACCCTCACTTTTGCAGGTTTATTTTTGATTATGAAACTTTTTTGCGCATATATAATTATACCCCGGAAAAATTTTTTAAAAAAAGATTTTACCAGAATTAGCGCTCAAACCGGTTTAGAAACAGCTTGGTGCGATCGTTTTTGGGGTTGCCAATCACTTCCCCCGGCGGCCCTTCCTCCACAATAATGCCCCCATCAATGAAAACTACATGGTCGGCCACATCGCGGGCAAAGCTCATTTCATGGGTAACGATAACCATCGTCATCTGTTCCGCCGCCAGATCTTGGATAACCTTCAAAATCTCTCCGATCAACTCCGGATCAAGAGCAGAAGTCGGCTCATCGAAAAAAAGTACCTTGGGATTCAGGGCCAAAGCCCTGGCAATGGAAACCCGTTGCTGCTGGCCCCCCGAAAGCTGGTAGGGATAGGCATTTTCTTTATCAGATAAAGACATTTTTACCAGCAACTCACGTCCAATATCCAAAGCCTCCGCTTTATTCATTTTTTGGACAGTAAGCAAAGCATCGGTAACATTTTTAATTACAGAGTAATGAGGAAAGAGGTTGAAATTTTGAAAAACCAGGCCGTAATAATCCTGAATTTTTCTCAACTGTTTAGGCGGGGCTAAGACGGCTTTTCCTTCTGCATCAGTCGTCACAGCATATTCGCCCAAATAGCTCAGTTCACCAGAATCCATCATTTCCAACATCGTGGCACACCGTAGCAGAGTGGATTTACCCGAACCAGATGGGCCGATAATTGCAACAACTTGCCCTTCCTCTACATCTAAAGAAATATTTTTAATAACCTCAAGATCACCAAAACTTTTTTTCAAATTTTTTATTTCCAAATATTTCATTTGTGCAATTTCCTTATTTTAATTTGCTGACGTTCAAGATGGGATAACTGATCAATTACAAAAAAAGTTGTTTCTATTGGAAATAGCTAAATTTCCTCTCCATCCATTCCATGGATAGCGCCACGATAAAATTAAATATATAATAAAAAATCCCGGCAGCAACAAAGGGCAACACAGAGGCCTGGGCAGAGGCAATCGCCTTTGCCGTTGTAAACATTTCCCCTACAGAGATCACAAAAGCCAGCGAAGTATCCTTAATTAAGGTAATCACTTCATTGGTAATCGGCGGCAAAATACGTTTGATAACTTGTGGCAGGATTACTTTAATAAAGGTCTGGGTTTTATTGTAACCTAAAACTTGCGCGGCCTCATATTGCCCCACGGGCATGGATTCGATCCCAGAACGATATATTTCCGCAAAATAGGCAGCATAGTTCAAGACAAAACCAATGATTACCGCTAAAAAACGGTAACCTTTGGGCGTTTGTAACCTGAAAATAAAATATGGCCCAAAATAGACTAACATCAACTGCAAGATTAAGGGTGTGCCACGCAGGATGGAGATATAAACTTTGGTTGTATTCCTAATGATTGAATTGCGGGACATGCGGCCAAAAGCCACTAACAAACCCAAGGGCAGGGAGAAAATCAACGTCAATATAAAAATCTCTACAGAAGTTAACATGCCTTCGCTTAATTTTAACAGCAATACCGACCAGGCCACTACAACTACCTCTCTTCCTCCCGCTATTCCATAATAAAAGAAAGGGCTATCTCCACAGAGACAGCCCTTTTCTCTTATTAACTCTTATCTACTAGCTGCCTACCCCGTCACTTATTTACCAATTGTGGTAATATCTTTGCCAAACCATTTTTTAGAGATTGCAGCCATCGCCCCATCGGCAGCCATCTCTTTTAAGGTTGACTGTACCGTATCCCTTAAGGCATTGTTCCCTAAAAGAAAACCTACGCCGTAATCTTCTGCAGCCAATGTTTCATCAAGTGTGGTAAGGTTGTCTCCTTTTATTTCGATATAATAGTTGGCAAATGTATCGTCCATGGCTACAGCATCTACTGCGCCCGATTCCAGCTCCATTAAGGCTGTGTTATAATCGGCGGTCGTTATGTAATCGCCAAAGGTATCTGTCAGATCTGGCCTTTCCTCCAAAGCCGCCTCTGCACTGGAGTCCACTTGCACGATTACTGTTTTGCCTGCCAAATCAGCGAAGGTTGCGATCCCCGCGTCGGCCATCACTACAAAAACCTGGTTATTGGCCATGTAGGGATCGGTCCAGGTATATTGCTCTTCCCGCCCGTTCATGGTAAAACCATTCCAAATGCAATCAATATTTTTCGTGGAGAGCTCCATATCCTTTGCATCCCAGGCAATGGGTTGCAGTGCCAGTTCCAACCCTAAACGGTCAGCCACCTCGGCTGCCAGCTCCAAATCAAACCCTGTAAATTCCCCATCGTTACCAACAAACCCCATGGGGGGAAAATCCTGGTCAAACCCCACGGTAAATTTACCGTCAACCACTGTTTCCACATCGCCAACGGTGGTCTCCCCTTCACTGTTTACGATCTCTTCACCGGCCGTCTCCCCATCACCTGACACATCTGGACCTTTTGTGCAGGCAGACATGCTGAATACCAACACTAGCGCCATCAACAACAAAAAAACTTTTTTCCTCATGCTCCCTAGACCCCCTGTTTTCTTTATGTTATATTCTTTTAACAAGCTTTATTATTTTACCAGATTGCCGTATTAAAGTAAATAATTTCAGTCATGGTTTTAGCGGGCACTCGTTAGATTTTGCCGGGTTAATGGGCAACCAACCCTGGTAAGTTGTCCATTTTCTAATACATACTACCCTACTTCCCGGGAGGTATCTTCACTCAATAAAAAAATGGTAGCTGCTTGAGGGCAAAACACAAATATGGTCCAGGGTAGAACCGCTACGTTAAAGTCTAAGTTTGCCTGACGTAAAGTTATTTTTTTAAGCACAGTAACACTCTTTGTTTTGCCCAAAACAGGGATCCTTCGTTAAATGTTCAGGATAGCAATGACTGAGCAGTTACATAAAATGTTGCGTAAGAACTTATTTGCAGTCTTTGCTTGAGCCAAAACCCTTCATGCTTCACGTTATATAAAATGTTGCGCAAGAACTTATTTGCAGCCTTAATTTTTATTTCATTTGTTCCTATGCAAAAAAGCAGCGATCGTTTTAAAATAATCATCCCCGCCTTCAAAAATCATACTGTTATGGTCCGCATAGGGAATAATAAATAGTTCTTTAGCATCTGTTGGCAACAAGCTATAAATCGCTTCCGCTTCCGTCACCGGCACAATATAATCCTCTTCACCGTGTAAGATTAAGGCTGGCAAGCGGATATTTTGTATCTTTTGCCGGCATTCCTCCTCCAGGGGTTCCAATTGTTCGGACGGATAGCCAAGTCGCCGGGCAATACGAGAAGCACAGACAAAACCACTTTCAATAATCAGGCCCTTGCTCTCAACAGTGGGGGCTGCCGCTAACTCCAAGGCAGAAACGCTGCCCAAAGAACGTCCCATGATAAAAAGTTCGGAACCAAAGCTGCGGCTGGCCAGCTCTTCCCTTACCGCTGCATAGATACGGTGGGCGTCCTCCAGCATGGTCATAAAAGTTGGGATCCCACTGCTGGCTCCATAGCCACGGAATTCGGCCAGCACTAAATTTGCCCCAATTGAATTATACATAGGGGCAATATTGTCGTAATCACTGGCGATCTCCCCGTTACCATGAAAGTATATAATCGAAGGCGAAGCGGGATTTACAGTATAAAAGCGGCAATGCAGCAAAACATCGCCGTCAACGGGAATTTGGAGATCGAAAGCATTTTCCGGGCAACGGCTCAGAGTCTGCCGGGGGAAAAAAGTATTACGCAAGATGTGAGGCTGGTCCAAAATATGATAATGGGACATGTCTTTATGTACACTCCAATCTCATTTTTTTAATCCGGCAGCGGATTCCGAAGGCACCGTTTTGACAATAACCGGGCAGTTACAATCTTTAAGTGATAGGCACTACTATAAATATATTGCAAATTTATCATAAAAAGTTTTAACCACTGCCAATTATTCTTTCCTCATAATGATGCTACAATCATGTTCCATTACCCTATATTCTCTAGTTTTCGTTTTTTCCCTTTTTTCTTGGCACACAATTTATAGTGAAAGCATTGTCCCGCCTTCCCTTGTATTTTCACTTGCAGTAAAAAGAAAATTATATTCCTTAAACTTATCCACCTGCCAACCGTCCAGCCAAGTATTCTTAGTTACAGAACACAGAAAATCTTATTCTGCTGTGCCTGCCCTGAACCTTTAATATTACAGCATACTAAGGTTGATGCCGCTCTACATTCCGGGAGCCAGAATCTAACAGGCTGGCTGTCCTGACCTTTGCTGACTTTATAGGCAAATTTTCTCCCTGTTTCTCTTGACGAAAGGTATTTTTTGTATTATACTAAGGTCAATAATGGTCAGGACAATTAAGAGCAACCAGCAATCAATGTATAATACTGGATAAGCAAAGTAATGTTAAACAAAACCAGGTAAAGGGGGTTATAATTTGGATATTGAGCGTTACACGCAAAAATCAAAGGAAGCATTGTCTGCAGCCCAACAGTTAGCGGCAAAAAAGCATCACCAGATCGTCACAGATAAACACCTTTTAGCCGCCCTTTTAGCCCAGGAGCAAGGTATGATCCCTCGCATTTTAGAACAGGGCGGGATCAATCCAACGCTGTTGGCCGGTAAAGTTGAAAGTTTACTGCATAAGATACCGGCCGTCAAGGGATATGAAAGTTCACTACAGGCAAGCGCCGGGTTAGCCAGGGTCTTAGCCCGGGCAGGGACAGAAGCCCGTGAAATGCGTGATGATTACCTCAGTGTGGAACATTTATTGTTGGCCCTGCTGGAAGACGGTGAGGCAGATACTAAAGAGGCCCTGCAACTGGCGGGATTGAACCGGGAGAAACTGTTAGATGCCTTACGTGCTGTGCGGGGCAGTCAACGGGTAACAGGGGAAAACCCGGAAGATACCTACGAAGCCCTGACGCGTTACGGGCGGGATTTAACACAGCTAGCCCGCGAAGGAAAACTGGATCCCGTCATTGGCCGGGACAACGAAATTCGTCGTGTCATCGAAATTCTATCCCGCCGCACCAAAAATAACCCGGTGCTCATCGGCGAACCCGGGGTAGGCAAAACGGCTATCGCCGAAGGATTGGCCCGGCGCATTATTGCCGGCGACATGCCCGAAGGGCTTAAGGATAAACGTGTTTTTGAACTGGACATGGGCGCGCTGCTGGCCGGAGCTAAATACCGGGGCGAATTTGAAGAAAGGCTAAAAGCAGTCTTGAAAGAAGTTCAAGAAGCTGAAGGTGAAATCATCCTCTTCATCGATGAGCTGCACACAGTGGTGGGGGCAGGTCAGGCCGAAGGTTCCGTAGATGCCGGCAATATTTTAAAACCGATGCTAGCCCGGGGCGAACTGCGTGCCATTGGAGCCACCACTCTCGATGAGTACCGCAAATATGTAGAAAAAGACGCTGCCTTGGAGCGCCGTTTCCAACCCATCATGATCAATCCTCCTTCGGTGGAAGATACTATTTCCATCCTGCGCGGCCTGAAAGAACGCTATGAAGTACATCACGGGGTCCGCATCCAGGATGGTGCCCTGGTAGCGGCAGCCATTCTTTCAGATCGCTACATTGCCGATCGTTTTCTGCCCGATAAAGCCATCGACCTCATGGATGAAGCGGCAGCCCGGCTGCGCACCGAAATTGACAGTATGCCCGCCGAACTGGACGAGATCACGCGGCGCGTGCTGCAGCTAGAAATTGAAGAAGCCGCTCTCAGCAAGGAAAAGGATCCCGCCTCCCGCCAAAGGCTGGATAGAATACAAACCGAAATGGCTGCAGCAAAAAGCGAAGTCGAAGCGATGAAAACCCGCTGGGAAGCCGAAAAGGAAACCATCGCCCGGTTACGCCAAATCAAAAAGGAGATTGAACAGACTCGCCAGGCAATTGAACGGGCCGAGCGGGAATACGATCTGGAACGCCTGGCCGAACTTAAATACGGCCGGCTACACAATCTGGAGCAAAAATTGCATACTGAGGAGAAACAACTGGCGGAAAAACAAAAAGATGGCATGCTTTTAAAAGAAGAAGTTGACGAGGAGGATGTGGCCCAGGTCGTCAGCCGCTGGACCGGCATCCCGCTCACCAAGCTGTTGGAGGGCGAAAAAGAAAAGTTGCTACACCTCGATGAGGAGCTGCACAAACGTGTAATCGGCCAATCCGAGGCTGTCCAAGCGGTCACCGATGCCGTGCTCCGGGCCAGGGCAGGCATCAAGGATCCCTACCGGCCCATCGGCAGCTTTATCTTTTTGGGCCCTACCGGCGTAGGCAAAACCGAGTTGGCCCGTTCGCTAGCCCAGTCTCTTTTCGACGACGAGCGTAATATGACCCGCCTCGATATGTCGGAGTACATGGAAAAACATACTGTCTCCCGCCTGGTGGGCGCCCCGCCTGGCTATATAGGTTACGAGGAGGGTGGACAGCTTACGGAAGCTGTCCGGCGCAAGCCCTATTCCGTTATTTTATTAGATGAGATCGAAAAGGCTCACCCGGATGTTTTCAACGTACTGCTACAATTATTGGATGACGGGCGGCTGACCGACGGGCAGGGCCGCACTGTAAACTTCCAGAATACGGTAGTGATCATGACCTCCAACCTGGGCAGCCCGGAGATACTAGCACAACAGGAACGCGGCGCCGATTTTGAAAAGATAAAAAGTGGCGTCCTCGGCATCCTGCAGCAGCATTTTCGCCCTGAATTTCTCAACCGGGTGGATGAAATCGTAGTATTTCACTCCTTAAGCCGGGAAGAGGTGCGGCAAATTGCCGGCATCCTCCTTAAAAACCTGTCGAAACGCACCATAGCCGGTGCCGGAGTCGGGTTGGAATGGGACGAAACTGCTTTGAACTACCTGGCGAACAAGGGCTACGAACCGGTATACGGTGCCCGCCCCTTAAAAAGGCTGATCCAGCAAGAAGTAGAGACAGCGCTCAGCCGCATGATTATAAAAGGTGAAATTGGGCCCCGGGAAACATTAGTAGCCAGTGCCCCGGGAGACAAACTGGTATTTTCTAAAAAATTGTAGGGGACGATGCCCTCATCGTCCCGCTTACGTTTCAGCACGGGAGAAGCACCAATCCATGCAAAAACCTACCCCAGTAAATTCCCCAACCGCCTGAAAAAATGGTTGCTTTGTAGCAGGGGACGATGCCCTCATCGTCCCGCTCACGTTTCAACACTGAAGAAGCGCCAGGTCATATGTATTTGGACACAATTCTACGTATGGCAATTTCTACGGCGTTAGAAACAAGCCCATCTATTTCCCGCCTAGTTCCTCTATCAAAGATTTATCAGGGGTTTGGATATCTAGCATCTAACCTAGTCCGAGGTTAGATACCTGGGTGTTTTAATTAATCTGGCCGAGTTAATTACCACAATTACAGATCCGATATTATGGGCCAGCGCACCCGTGATAGGGGTTAAAAAGCCAGTGCCGGAAGCGATCAGGGCCAGTATATTAAAAACCATGGCAAAAAGAATGTTAAACTTTATAGTCCTTACAGTTAATTGGCCCAGGTTAAAGAAATAAGGCACTTTTGTTAAATCATCCCCCATCAAGGCTACATCGGCCGCTTCGATCGCTGCATCTGTACCCATGGCTCCCATTGAAATGCCGATATCGGCGGCAGCCAGGGAGGGGGCATCATTAATTCCATCACCCACCATAGCCACTTTAAATCCTTTATGCTGTAGGTTTTTTACATGTTCTAATTTTTCTTGAGGTAAAACGCCAGCATGGTACTCTGCGATGCCTACTTTTTTAGCTATTTGAGCGGCTGTTTTCGGATCGTCTCCGGTAACCATCTGAATATTTGATATACCGGCGGCGGCAAGTTCCTGAACCAGCGTATTATTGCCGTTTCTAATTTCCTCTTCAAAATAGATAATACCAAGGGGAAGATCGTTTTCCCAAACTGCAACAGCTTTCTGACCCGCTTCTTTTTCTATTTGGTTTGAGTTTGGCAACAATTCCTTTAGGATCTCGTCTTGTATACGTCCTACCGTATATTTTTTATCCCCAACCACGGCTTCAACCCCCTTGCCTGGAAGGTTTTTGTAATGGCGAGGATCTGGCAAGACCATATTTTTTTGGTCGGCTTCTTCCAGAATGGCCCGGGCCAAGGGGTGAGTGGAATATTTTTCAACCGAAGCGGCTATAGAAAGGATGAATTCTGGTGACACATTGTTGAAGGGTTCTATGGCGTAAACTACAGGTTTGCCGCTGGTAAGTGTTCCCGTCTTATCAAAAAAAACGGTGTCGATTCTTGACGCCTCTTCCAGGATATCGCCGCCTTTGATCAAAATGCCGTTTTTGGAAGCATTCCCCAGGGCGGAGACTACGGCAGTAGGTGAAGCCAAGATAAAAGCACAGGGGCAGCCAACGATAAAAACAGTGATAGTGCGGTAAATGTCCTTAGTCACAAAAAATACGACTAACCCCAGGGCAATGATAGCAGGAGTAAACAGGCGAACGTAACGATCTGCAACCCTTAAGGCCGGCGCTTTTTGTTTTTCCGCTTCTTGCACCAGCGCAATTAATTTTCCCAATGCAGTGTCTATTCCTAGTTTTTGTGCCTCTACTTCCAACATGCCGGAATATATTACAGTCCCGGCATAAACATTGTCCCCGACTGTTTTTTCTATAGGATCGGATTCGCCGGTCAACGATGCCTGGTCCAGCAAGGCCTGTCCCCTAATCACCCTGGCATCAACGGGAATTTTTTCGCCGGTGCGGATTAAGAGCCGATTTCCCAACTTTAATTCCTTTATCGGGACTACCACTTCTTCTCTTCCGTGCAGCAGGGTAGCTTTTTCTGGTGCCAACTGCATTAAAGAATCAATGGCCGAACGGGCTTTTTGCGCAGTAAATTCTTCCAGGAGGGAACCGATTACCATAATCAAAGCTACGGTAGCGGCCAGCCGATATTCACCGATTATGACGGAGGCTATCATCGCCAGGCTTACCAATTCGTCCACATTAAGTTCCTTTTGCATGATGCCTTTTGCCGCGTCGAGAATGATCGGGCCACCTAAAATAACCAGGGAACAAAGGGCAAAAATATCAGGTAATAGCATAAACTCCTTTTTCCCGAAGACGAGGCTAAGCACTAAAAGAATACTTCCTAATGCTACAGCATAAAACTCCTTCATCTGCAATAGTTGCCTGTAGACACCGGGATCTTTGTATCTTCCAATCAATTGATTTATCCCTCCCCCAGTTTTTATATCAAAAGATTTCCCTGTTAATTTTTTTGATAATATCAAGCAATTGTTTAATTTCTTCTTCCGTCAAACATGCGCACATCTGTGCTGTTAGGTCCAGGTGATAACGATGGTGTTCTGCAAAGGCTTTATTTCCTTTTTCTGTCAGGCTGATCAGGTTAACCCGCCGGTCCTCTTTAGTAGAGGCGCGTCTGGCATATTCTTTTGACTCTAAACGGTCTACTGTAACAGTAGTTGTACCGGTAGTAACCCCCAGCTTGCCGGCCAGAAATTTCATGTTCATCGTCCCGTGTTGCCCTAGCGCTTCAATGGCGTGAGCTTCCGAGACACTTAGATCTCCGGAGCGGATGACAGAATTTTCCCAGGAAGAAAAGCTATTAAAAAACAATAAAAGCGCATCTGTTAGTTCCTCAATGTAGTCCGTGTGATCCATTTGCAAAACCTCCTTGAACTTTAAAATGTTTGATGTTTAAAATGTTTGATTATCAAAGTATATTGTATTGGCTTTGTTGCTTTTTGTCAAACGGGGGTTCCGACCAGATAAGGGTAATATCTATCACTGGCGAGGGTAAAACCGCCCAAATAGGAATAGTTTGTCCGGCAAAAGATTTGAGGGGCCTAGTAGCCGGGATTTTTGGTCAGCGCCAAGTAAATGGCAGAGAGCAGGGGAGAGATTAAAAAGATAACAAAGGGCACAACGGCAGCAACGTTCATCATTGATTTTACCTCCTGTCCTCAGGCAGCCTTTCCAGTTTCCCGTGCTGTTCAGGTATTTCCAGGATAACGCTTTTTTCTTGAACATGTTTCGTTTGCCCCGTTTGTTGAACTTCAAACCTGGTGTAAGCAGCTAAAGAAAAGAACACCAAGAATAAAAAAACAAACACGGGAATCAGCGTCGCTATTACTTTATCCCTAACCCGCCAGGCCGGTGACAGCCAGGCCAGCACGATCCCCACCGGCCAGATCAATACCGTCAAAACCAAAACTAGCCAGGTGGGCGGGTAGGAGATCCGGACCCGGCCTTGATCTGTATCGGGAAATTTTTCCAGGTACCCCCCGGCAATCTCCCGGGGAGCACCAAAGTTATGTATAATCTGCAGCAGATCCTGTTCTGTTGGCGAACTACGGCTATTCCATTCTTCCAGCAGGTGCGAATGTATTTCGGCAATAAATTCCGCCCGGGAGGCCCGGGGGACCGCCTTTAGCTCATCTTCGATCTCCTGCAAGTAGCCTTTTAAGATTTTTTCAATTTCATGTTCCATCTGTCTACGCCCCTCCCCCCAAAATGCTGTTTACAGCCCCTGTAAAATCCAACCAGCTTTGCTTGAACATGACCAGGGCAGTTTTTCCCCTGGCGGTAATCCGGTAGTATTTGCGCGGGTTGCCACCATCCTCTTGCCGCCAAGCAGCGGTAACCAGGCCATCCTTATTTAACCTGGCCAGCAGGGGATAAATCGTTCCTTCAGAAGTAGTCAAACCCTGTTCATCTAAAGATTTTACTATTTCATAACCGTAAGTTTCCCTGCGAGCGATGATCGCCAGCACACAAAAATCCAAAGCACCCTTTTTAATTTGAATTAACGGATTAGTTAGTTCGATCATGCTTACATTATATAACATAGTGCCTTGCTATGCAAGGTAATGATGGTTCTTAAAATAATAATTTTTCCCCCGGTTCTGCAATTAGTCTAGACAGGAAACAGGTTAATGTAAATAAGTGTGTCAAAACCCCCGTCCCCGTGACACACATTGGCGTTGACTTTTATCCAATATTGTTATAATATTTACTTGATATTATAATAATATCATCCGGCAATAAAATTTTAACTAGGGAGGGGCTTAAAAAATGTCTACGGGGATTAGTTTGAACGTGAGGCAGGTACACGATAAGGAAATTGAACTGCAGGCCAAAAGCGGAATGGCCATGCTCCTGATGAACATTCTACTGATGATCGCCGCTCTGGCCGGCTTTATTTACGGCATCATCTCTGCCGAAAATGGCACAAATCTCGTTTCCGCTGTTATTTTAATCGTCGTTGGTGCTTTGTATTCTTTTATCATCGGCCCGTTTCTGTTCATGGGGTTAAAGGTATTGAAACCCAATGAGGCGCTAGTGCTGACCCTCTTCGGCAAATACTACGGCACCCTTAAAGGCGAAGGGTTTTTCTTTGTCAACCCTTTTGTTGCCGCCGTTAATCCCGCCGCTGCAGCTACATCTAGCGGCAAGCTTACGGCGGAACCGGGCGCGGCTGTTAAAAATTTGGCGCAAGCTGCAATAAACAAGAAAATATCCCTCAAAGCCATGACCTTGAACAATGACAAACAAAAAATCAACGACCAATTGGGCAACCCGATCATCATCGGGATCGTAGTAATCTGGAAAGTAGTAAATACTGCCAAAGCAGTCTTTAACGTGGAAAACTTTACGGAATTCCTTTCCATACAGTGTGATTCAGCACTCCGCAATATTGTCCGACTCTATCCCTATGACCTCTCGGGCGACAACAACAACGAAAAAAACTTGCGCGGCAGCAGTATTGAAATCGCCGAAAAACTGAAAGAAGAAATCCAGGTAAAAGTGGAGATTGCCGGGCTAGACATTTTGGAGGCCAGGATCACCCATTTGGCTTATGCCCCGGAAATAGCCTCGGCCATGCTCCAAAGACAGCAGGCTTCGGCGATCATTGATGCCCGGCAAATGATCGTGGAGGGGGCTGTGGGCATGGTGGAAATGGCGCTGAACAAGCTGAATGAAAACGATATCGTGCAGTTAGATGAGGAACGTAAAGCGGCAATGGTAAGCAACTTACTCGTGGTGCTTTGCGGTAACAGGGATGCCCAGCCGGTTGTGAACAGCGGTTCCCTGTATTAAAGGCAGAAAGGTGTGATAAAGGAACGAAGATCGATGACAAAACAAGATAAAAGTAAAAAACAGTTCTTGCTCCGCTTATCACCCTTTCTTTGGCAGGAACTGGCGGCCTGGGCAGCAGATGATTTTCGATCGATCAACGGGCAAATCGAGTACTTGTTGACCGAATGTGTTAAGCAGCGCAGAAAGAAAAAATAAAAGGCACCAGAAAGTACCGTTAAATTATATTCGTACTCGCCATGGTGTAAGTGTAGTGCAGGGGGTTGGTCTGTTCCTTCTATTTCAGACGCAACCCCCTGCCTTTTTATTACATGCCAGAAACAAATTCATAAAACAAATTGTTCTGATGTTTTTCCCCGGACCGGTTTATATTTCAAAAATAACCAGGCCCACTGTCAAAAACTGGGCTTCTTGGGGCAACATTATAACAGAAACCTAGTAACAAACTGAATATTTCCAGGGTTCCAACCCCAAAAACCGGCACATTATTTTGCAGCTACGTTAAAAGCGGGAAAGTCAGGTTTCCATTGATTAGCTGTTCCTTTTGCTGCGGAGCGAGGCGGGTTTGCCCCGCGATCAGGTTGGTCAACATGCCGGCCTTGCGGTTTTCCCCGATAGATACATACCCCACGAGGTGTTCCTTTTGGAAAACCAGTCGCAGGTAGTGCGGCTTTTGCCGGGAACGTGAAGATTGCTCTAGCTCATAGATCTCCGGGGGCGGGGCAGCCGGGATATATCCAATTGTTTCCGGGGGTAAAGAAGTTTGATCGATCTCCCGGGGTTGGGCTGCACTGTCGAGTTGAACCGTACTGTCCGGCAGCCTTCCCAACCCGGCAGCGATTACAGGCAGGCCAAAAAATTCCGCCGCGTTCAGGCGCAGCGATCCCCGGTAAGTTAGCCGCTCCCCGGCCATGTTGGCGCCGGCAATCTCCCCCTGCGCCGTTGCATTGGGCCAGAGGGGGTTATTTGCGGGCGTGCCCAGCAACAAGTCACGGCAAAGGGCTGCATCCCCGGCTGCATAGATGTCCGGCAGGTTAGCCTGCAGGTGCTCATCTACAGCTACGCCGCCTTCTTCCCCTTCCCCGATACCACTACCCTCCAGAAAGGGCGTGCAAGGTTTAACTCCTTTTCCCACCACGATCAGATCGGTCTCCAATTCCTGGCCGTTAGCCAGGGTAACTCCGGTCACCCCCGCGCTGTTGCCCTGTATCTTTACCACGTCATTTTGCAGGATCAGCTTAATTCCTTTTTCTTGCAGGTAGGCCGCAACGATCCCTGCCCCCTTTTGATCCAACATCTGTGAAAGAACCCTGTTGGAGGCAATCACCAGGGTTGTTGCCAGGCCAAGCTTGTGTAAGGCATAAGCGGCCTTGAGGTTTACCAACCCCCCGCCTAACAGCAGTGCTTTTTGCGAGTCCTTTGCCCTCGCCGCAATCCTTGCAGCATCCTTGATCGTGCGGAAAAAATACACTCCGGGGGTATTGATCCCCGGAAGATCCGGTTTGACCGGGGCACCACCGGAGGCAATCAACAACTTTTCAAATTGCAGATAACGGGCCTCCCCCTGGCGGGCATCGGCATTGTGATCAACGGTTTCTCTTCGATTTCCTTCGATTAATGGCCGGTAAGCCAGTGTTTTTTCCCGCCCTTTGACCGCTGTGACCACCCCGCCGATCAAATCAATTTTTCTGTGGCGATAATATTCTTCTTCCTTCATAAACAGCCTTTCCAGAGGCACCTGGCCGGCCAGATAATAAGAGATCAAAGGACGGTAATAAGGGGGATGCCCTTCTGCGCCGATCATCACAAGTTTCCCCGCGGGATCTCGTTTACGAATAGCCCCGGCAGCATAAAAAGCGGCAGGACCGCTACCGATGATGGCATAGGTTGTATGGATCATCTTTATCACTTCTCCCGAATTTCTTCTTCAACAGATTAAGGCAGGCCCAATTGAGCACGCTTGGCATCGATATGTTTCTCCATCAGTGCAGCCGCTTGCAGGGGATCCCCTTCCACGGCAAAGGCGGCTCCAATCACGTCGTTAGCCCCTGCTGTTAACAATGCCGCCACGTTGCTGCTTCCCAGCACCGGGGGAACAGTTCCCAACACCGTGAAAATTCCCGAGCCAATAACGTAAGTGCCGATGCTCACAGCCTTTTCAGACATCCACTCCGGCGCTGCTCCGGCCAGGGGCAGGTCGCTGATATCAACATCCAAAGCCTTGGCGATCGCTCCCGCTACGACGAGGATCCGGCTGATATCCACGCAGGAACCCATGTGCAGCACCGGCGGGATCTGCAATGCCTCGCATACTGCCTTCAAACCCGGGCCAGCCTTGTCCGCTACCTCTGGCAGGAGCAACCCGGCCTTGGCACTGGCAATGGCTGCACAGCCGGTTTCCACAACGAGGATATCCTTGCGGATCAGTTCTTCGGCCAGCGCAACATGGCCGTAGTCGTGCTTAATTTTGGGGTTATTGCAGCCTACGATGGCGGCAATTCCTTTGATACTGCCTTCCTTGATCGCGTTTAAAAGAGGGTCAAGCGAACCGCCAAGGGCCGAAACGATCGCCTCTACGCTGAATCCGCCCATAAATTCCATTTTTTCGGAGGGAATAAACACTTTGGCCTCGTTCCTGTTGGAGTAATTTTCCACGGCAGTGCGAACGATCTCTACGGCAGTTGCCAGGGCCTTTTCCTCGTCAAAAGCCATATGCTGTGCACCGGGGAATTTGGCTTTCGGGGAAGTAGAGATAATTTTGGTATGATAGCACGCAGCAACATCTGTCAGCGCAGGCATGATACACTGTACATCGACGACCATCGCCTCCACCGCGCCGGTGATCACGGCCAGCTCCTGCTGCAGGAAATTACCGGCCATAGGAACATCATGTCTCATCAAAAGCTCGTTGCCGGTACAGCACATACCACAAAGGTTAATCCCCCTGGCACCTTTAGCGCGGGCAAGTTCAACCATTGCCGGTTCTTTTGCCGCCCGGACGATCATCTCTGAAAGGGTAGGTTCATGCCCGTGCACGACGATGTTTACTTCATCTTCTTTTAAAACACCCAGGTTGCTTACCCCGCGATGAGGCTTGGGCGTGCCGAACAAAACATCGGAGAGTTCCGTAGCCCACATCGAGCCTCCCCACCCGTCAGAGAGTGCAGCACGCAGCCCCTGTAAAATCAAGTTGACATAATCCGTATCTACGCCGATATGCGTCCGGTGCATAATCTCCACTATTTCCCTGTCGATGCCCCGGGGCAGGATCCCCAGTTCGCCCCATTTTTTCCTTCTTTGGGCTGGAGCACGGGCTAATAGCTCCAAATTGCCCTTGCTGGTGCCGAATTCGGCGAGGGCCTTCTTGGCAACATCGAGGGCGATCTCCTGCTCGGAACGTCCATCGGCAGGCACATTTAACTCCCCGGCCAGGGCCAAAAGCTTCTCCCTGTCTTTAATTTCATAATCCGGTGCTTTCCCTTCCGCAGCGTGCAGCAAAGCCTCGACAATATCGCGCCCGTGATCCGAGTGGGCGGCTGCACCGGCAGCAATAGCGCGCAACAAATTGCGGGCCACAATGGTATCGGCGCCGGCCCCACAAACACCTTTTTGCGGGCCATCGCCAAAGGGATCTATGCGGCAAGGCCCCATATTACAGTTACGGCAGCATAAACCAAGCAACCCGAAACCGCATTGCGGATCCTGTTTAACGAGCCTGTCCCAGGCAGTTTCCAGCCCTTCCTGTTCGGCTCTGGCAAGCATAGCCTGAGTGGCAGGATCGATACTTTTTTGAGCATATTTACTCCGGTTCATACCTTCTCCTCTCCCTTATTTATATTTTCAAAATAATTTGGCTGGCAACATAGCAACAACTATCCTTCGTAACAACAGAAATCTGGAAAAAACAAACCCTTTCTGCCCCTCCCCGTAATAGTGTTCCCGGGGGTTACCTGCGGGGCAGCAAAGCTGAACTTGACACGGAAGCCAGCATCCTCCCCCGTAATAGTGTTCCCGGAGTTTCCCCGCGGGGGCCGGGCAAGGCCCCGGTCCAGAGCTATATTTCTTGAAAATTAGCCAGATAGACCTGGCGTTTCTCTCGCGCATAAGACGGCACTTCCCGCAATGTAATGGCTTTGGTCGGGCACGCCGCCACACAGGCGGGTATCTCCCGATCAGGGCAGCGATCGCACTTCAAAATAATCTGTTCCTGCCTATCCTGGACAATTGCGCCAAAAGGACAGGCCATCACACACATCCAACAACCCACACATTTTTCGGGGGTATGTTTGATCAACCCGGTTTCTTCTTCCCGCCACAAGGCACCGGTAATACAAGCTTTGACGCATTGTGCATCGGCGCAATGACGACATTGCAAGGGAAAATTTAACTCTTGTCCCGCCTCCACATAAATACGGGGAACGGGGCGCGGTTTCTCCAAGATAGCGGCAAAGATGTCTTTAGATTCTGAATGTTCAACGGCGCAAGCGAGTTCACAGCTTTTGCAACCGACGCAGTGTTCGAGGTTAATAAGAATCTCCTTCATCTCTTTCACCTCCTATCTCTTTGTTTGAAGAATAACTCTTGATATCTTCACAATCCTTAGAATTACTAAGAACTTAAAGCCTTGTTCCTTTAATCCCTTTCACTATATTTTATCATGAGATAGGGTTGCTTCCAAATAAATTTAGTGTGATTCTTTAAAATTCTTTCAAAAATGCCGATAAAATACACGGAAGGCAGTAATTATATCTATTAATGTTTCACAGTTCAAAACTATTGTTACTGCCCGGGCAAATATAAAGATGACAACATTGTGTCCTTCCGCCTAGCCAGGCCGTTACCTGGTATTTATTAAAGATTCCACTGCAAAAATTACATTCTGCTGCATAAAAGGGATGCTGATTTCAGCGAACGCCTTGCAAATAGAGTTTATGTAGTAGAATCATTAAATAATTGTAGCATGCCTTAAATCAGTACCGTAGAGGGCTACGAAAGGAGAAATATCTTTGATTTTTAGAAAAACTGCTAGATTCTGGCTGGCTATTGTTATCCTTTTAGCACTTCTGTTTTCCAACGGCCTTTTCCCCGTTTTTTTCCCCGCATCTGCAACAAACTGTGAAAGCATAGAACAGCAGTATAATTGTTTGGAGCCGGGAAAAGAAAGATCATTCCACCGCAATCTGGATAAATTTATGTCGGATGATGCCGGATCTATTAACGACCTGCAAGTGTTGCCCCGTTACAGCGGTAACGGATTAGTCACCGCCGAAGAGGGTTCCGGGGGAAAACTACTGCGCACCCCCGCCACTCACTATTTTACAATACTAAACTATACTGCCGGATGGCGGATAAAAAGCTTTACAGTCGTGCATGAGGGGGGCAAGCCCCTGGATTATGTGCGGGAAATTGGTTACCGTACTTTACCCTCCGGAAATTTTTGCTGGTATTCCACTTATGATCAAAAGCGCGTTATTAAAAAAGATGACGAGCAGGAGGAGATTTTTTATACATTAACTTTTAATAAACCCGGACCGATTCAACTGGGACTTGCCGTTCAAATTTGGCCCGGGTACGCCGATGATGCAGGCCGTTCTTTTTATATTGCTGAAGTTGAACTGGAAAACATAAAAACCGGAATTCATCACACAGTAGAACTAGAGCGAGATTTGCCTTTACTTGAAGACAACATACCGTCATCCGGTGCCGGTAGCAGCGCATCCCAGGGCTCTCAAATAATAGCCGCCACTACGCGAAATAGCCTGCAACAAGCCCTGGCCGGGGCACTTAAACAAAGAAGCACCTCCCTGGCAGTGCGTTACAGCGGCGAAACTTTGAAGATGCCAGATACCGTAGAAGCAATGCTAGACGTGATCTTTGCTGGAGATGATTATTTGCGTTACTCCCTGTGCAGCCACAACATACGCTGGTCGGATGGGGCTAAAGACGGCGCGCTGCTTTTAAATTTTCAATTTCAATACCTGACCACAAAGGAAGAGGAAAGTATCGTAGAAAAACAGGTGGCGGATATTTTACGGAAGATCCTTACACCGGAGACAAACAGGAACGCTCACCTCAAAACTAAGGCCATACACGACTATATTGTAGCAAATGTAGCCTATGACCTAAAATATCAGGATCATTCGGCCTATGCCGCTCTAGTTAAGGGCCAGGCCGTCTGCCAGGGCTATGCCCTTTTACTATATAAAATGTTGGATAAAGCCGGGATCAAGGCACGCATTATAACCGGAAAGGCCGGGGGAGAAAAGCATGCCTGGAATATGGTCAACCTGGACGGAAACTGGTACCATATCGATGCCACCTGGGATGACCCGGCCCCCGATATACCGGGCAGAGTCCTCTACAATTACTATAATCGTAGTGATGAACAGATGGCAGCCACCCACGACTGGAACCGCGCCCTTTACCCGGTAGCCCGGATACCTTACCCTCCATATTAAAAATTGTCGTTAGAAAATTTTGTTACTGCTCAGGGCCAAAACACTTGTTGCTACTATGAAAGTTACATGCCGGGGACAATTGGAAACAATAAAATAGGTGGCCGGGTTAAACCAAACCCTACAAGCGGAAACTTTTTTAAAAGCGGGCGGGGTAGAACCCCGTCAGACTGCGTAAAAACTATTTCTGGAAAATGTTATTCCCACTATAGTATGATAATTGGTAGGCCTTGGTATTGCATGAAGGAAAATAGGGCTTCATTTTGGAACTGCCCCCCACTTTTGGTATAATTTGAACAATATTTAAGTAGTTTTTACATGGCCAGCCGCCCCTGCTACTATATACAACACCAAATACAACACCAATATGTATATAATTTGACAAAAAAAGGGCGCCTTAAATGGCGCAGTATCAATGTTTTATTCGTCAATCAAAAACTGAGCGTTTAACGGGCGGGTGGCGCCAGGCAATCCTTAGACAGCCCCTAATCTTCGTCATCGGACAATACGGTTATAGTACAAACAGCAACATATCCTCCATCCTCCGCAGTAGCACTGACAATTGTTTTCCCTTCTTTCAAGGGGACTATTGCTGCGCGGTTAGCCGTTTGTTTATGGACGGAAGCAACACCGGCATCGCTAGACTTCCAGGTAATATTTTTATTTGTAGCTGCCGCCGGGGATACTTCGGCCCTTAAAGTCCACGGTGGCTCCCCTTCATAAAGGATCCTGTAATCTTTATCCAAAAACACCCCTGTCACGGGGGTATAGGCTTGCTCCACCGTCACCCTGCATGTTGCTAAGTAGTTGCCCTCCTCCGTCATAGCGGTAATCGTAGCGGCGCCGGGATTAATTGCAGAAATGATTGACCCCATACCGCCGGCCGGACGCACGCTGGCCACAGAAGATGAAGAAGAAATCCACCTGACATTCTTGTTAAAGGCATTTTCTGGGAATACCGTCGCTGTTATTATTTCCGTTTCTCCCTGCTCCAAACTCAAACTCTCTTTTTCCAGCGCAATCCCGCTGACCGAGGCCAGAGATATATTAACCACTTGTTGTTCCGCATCCCAATCTACCTCTGCTCCCAGACTTTCTGCAAAAAACCAGGTCGGAACCATGGTTACCCCGTTTTCAAGGCGTGCTGCAATGTTGAAGATAACTTTTTCATCGTTGATGATAGCTGTTCCACTTGCTACTTGCAAGGCCACCTTGATGCCTCCCCTGGAAGCTAAAACCGTGCCGCTATTTTTATCCCAAGTAATAGCTGCCCCCAGGAACTCATAGATGGGCCGGAAGGGAAGCAAGGTTGTCCCATCCTTAACACGCAGCGGGGACTGCGCTAAGGAAAGAAATTTGTCATTAATCTTTACTTTGATTCCCGCCCCCGCTTCAGCTTTTCCGCTAAATACTGCCGAAGAAAAAACCAAGCAAACAAGTAGCAGCAGCGCACATAAAGTAGTAAATTTTCCGGTAAACCTGGCCATCATTATTCCTCCCCGTTATTGTGTTGTGCATAAAAAAAGTTTTTATTCTGGGCAGCACCTTATGGCGTAGAAATACCCCTCTTTTAATCGTATCGACTATTTCTTTACAAAATAAAGTACCCCGTAAAAAAACGCGGGCTTCAAAACCCGTGTTGGCAGGCAATTAAAAAACGGTAGATAGAAAAATCGTTTTAGGCCAGGTTTGGCATTTCAAGCAAATAGGTCAGGAGAGGCGCACCCCTGGCCTGTAACGGGCAACCCCGGCACCGGCATCAAACAGTTTCTATTTTCTTTACGATTTGCTTAAAAACATGCTACAATAATGGGGAAAAGGGGGAAACACGATGTCTTCACAGTTAGAAAAAAATGCCGCCGTATCCACACACCGTTACAAAGTGTTGACCGCCGTCATGTTGGGGGGAATTATGGGACCTATCGATGCCAGTATCGTCAATGTAATCCTGCCGACCATTACCAGTTTTTTTGATACCTCCATTGCCACTGCACAGTGGGTTCCGTTGATCTATTTGCTCACGATCAGCAGCCTGCTTTTGTTTTATGGCCGCTTGGGGGACATCCTCGGGTATAAACAGGTCTATCTGGCGGGGCTGGCGGGTTTTACTGTTACCTCCGGTCTTTGCGGCCTCGCGCCGACAATTTACTGGCTAATTGCCTTTCGCGCCATCCAGGGAATCGGTGCCGGCATGATGATGGCCGTGCCTTTTGCCATCCTCACCGCAGTTTTCCAACCCCGGGAACGGGGACGGGCCCTCGGAATCAACGCCATCAGCATCTCCGCCGGATTGGCCCTAGGCCCCACCCTGGGCGGGCTGCTCACTTCATTCTGGTCCTGGCGATTAATTTTTTTAATCAACATTCCCATTGGTATCGCCGCACTGCTTTGGGGGCTAAAGATCATCCCCGATCTAAAGGGGCAACCGGGCCGGATGGACACCGCCGGCGCCGTATCTGCCTTTATCGGACTTTTTTCTTTTCTCTTTTTTATCAACCGGGTGCAGAGCACGGGAATGAACCTGCTGACCGGCCTGGCAATAACGGCAGCTTTCGTCGCCGGTGCCTGTTTCTTCTATATTGAAACTCATTCGCCACAACCGATGATGAATCTGGGCCTCTTTAAAAACAATACTTTTACATTGGGCACCATCAGCTCCCTGCTAAACTTTGCCTCACAGTATATCATGGTTTTTATCACGCCTTTTTACCTGCAGCGGGTGCTGCACTATGCACCGGGCAAAATAGGGCTACTCATGACCTGCTTCCCCTTGGCAGTAATGACCGTCGCCCCGTTTAGCGGCGCTTTATCCGATCGCCTCGGCACGCGGGGGTTAGCTGCAGCCGGGGCAGCGCTTTGTGCTGCAGCTCTGGCGGCAATGGCCTCTCTACCAGTAGCGGCCTCTGCCCTGACCGTGGGGTGGCGCCTGGCCTTTTTTGGCCTGGGCACCGGGATCTTCCAATCTCCGAATAACAGTTCGGTGATGGGCAACTCCCCCCGGCAGCATTTGGGAGTAGCCTCCGGCATCCTTGGCACAGCACGGCACACAGGGATGGCCCTGGGGATTGCTTCCGCCGGGCTACTGCTTTATGCAGTGGTACCGCCAGCCGTCGTCGTTCAAGATTATTTGAGCGGGATGGAGGCGATCTTCTTTCTCGGCGGCCTAAAATACGCCTACCTGTTCGGAGGCGGTCTCTCTGCCGTAGCAACCATCCTTACCCTTTTGCAATCCAACACATCTTTGACTAATCAATAAATCTACGGCATAAACTCTATTTGCAAAGCGTTTGCTGAAATCAGCATCCCTTCGACTGACAATTTTTCGCCCGGGCCAATTG